>CAZEAP010000030.1:0-42271 GCA_964510315.1 uncultured candidatus Brocadiaceae bacterium | reverse complement strand
AACGGCCAAACGGAACCACGGAGGAAGGCGAACGGGAGAACTTGAACCACGAAGGGCAGGAAGCACGCGAAGGAAGACAACGAACAGCCCGACAACTCAACAACCGGCGTTTTCGAGCTGGCCACTCGCCACTGGCAACTGGCCACTGCTGTTTCCCTACTGACTACTGGATCTACCACGAAGCACACGAAGGAAGACAACGGCAAAAATGGGCACAACGGCCGGGGGAACCGCAGAGGACGCAGAGGGACGCAGAGTAAAGCAACGGCCAAACGGAACCACGGAGGAAGGCGAACGGGAGAACTTGAACCACGAAGGGCAGGAAGCACGCGAAGGAAGACAACGAACAGCCCGACAACTCAACAACCGGCGTTTTCGAGCTGGCCACTCGCCACTGGCAACTGGCCACTGCTGTTTCCCTACTGACTACTGGATCTACCACGAAGCACACGAAGGAAGACAACGGCAAAAATGGGCACAACGGCCGGGGGAACCGCAGAGGACGCAGAGGGACGCAGAGTAAAGCAACGGCCAAACGGAACCACGGAGGAAGGCGAACGGGAGAACTTGAACCACGAAGGGCAGGAAGCACGCGAAGGAAGACAACGAACAGCCCGACAGCTCAACAACCGGGAACTCTGTGCTGCCTACTGCTCACTGCATACTGACTACTGGATCCACCACGGAGAGCACGGAGGCCACGGAGAGGAACGACGACAAACAAAGGGCACAACGGCGAACGAAACCGCGGATGCACGCAGATGGCGCAGATCGGAGACGAAAGACAAAGGAAACCACGGAGAGCACGGAGGACACGGAGGAGAACGACGACAAACAAAGGGCACAAGGGCGAACGAAACCGCGGATGCCTCGGCGGAGGGGTGTTATTCTTCGTTCCGGCGGCGGGCTTCGGCGGCGGCCGCCACCTCGTGAAGCTGCTCCAGGATGACCTCCAGTGCGCGTTGTGGGTCGTCGGTGACCTCGAACAGATCGGGGTCTTCCGGTGAGATATAGCCCCGCTCCGCCATGGGTCCGCGGACCCACGATATCAACGGTTCCCAGTAATCTCTCCCGAAGAGAACCAGCCCGAAGTTGGGATTGCGCCCTGTCTGCACCAGCGTGAGGGATTCGAACAACTCGTCCATCGTACCGTAGCCGCCCGGAAACAGGATGAAGCCCACCGAGTACTTCAGGAACATCACCTTGCGGACGAAGAAGTAATGGAACTTCAAAAGCTGGTCCAGGTAATCGTTGGGTCTCTGCTCGTGCGGAAGTTCGATGTTCAGTCCGATGGATGTGCCGCCGCCCTCCTGCGCGCCGCGGTTGGCGGCTTCCATGGCGCCGCCGCCGGCCCCGGTGATGACGGCGATGTCCCTTTCGGCCAGCAGCCTGGCGGTTCGGCGTGCGGCGTCGTAGTAGGGATCGGACTCCTTCATGCGGGCGCCTCCGAATATGCTGACGGCGGGTCCGAGCTTGGTGAGCTGTTCAAAGCCGCTGACGAACTCGCTCATTATCCGGAAGATGCGCCAGGTGTCGCTTCTGACGAAATCGCTCCTCTGGCTGGCGGAGTCTAGCAGTTGGAAGTCGTCCAGCACATCCTCGGTGCTGAAGGGCGGCGTGTCGGGATGCTTCGGCAGATCGTCGCTTTCCATCTCGGTCATCCTTCCCGGCAGGCAGAACTGATCAGGGGACCGGACGGATTCTAAGGCGGCGCCGGGGAACGCGCAACCGGAGCGGGGGGCGGGTTTCAGTTGACACGCCGGAACTTTCCGCTATAAACACACCTGGGATTCAGCCAACCCCCAATCGGACTCCCAGGAGGGTGCCATGAGCGACGAGGGATTGGAGACTTTCGAGGTTTCGGAACCGCCCGAACCTGAACCGGAAGCGCCGTCAAGACCAGAGAGGAGAGAACCAGCCGTGGCCGAAAGAAGATATCTTTGCATCACGGTCGTCGATCACAATCCGGTCATTGAAGGGACCGGCGAAGAGTCCTACGTCAACATCCGGGTGCCGGTTGCCATGGCCGAGGCGGGCCTCCGGATGGTTCCCGAGGGCAAGCTGGGCCGGATCGAGCCCGACCTCATCGTAGACATGATCGAGGAGGGGGCCAGCGGAGAGCTGATTAACATCAAAGAAGAGAGAAAGTCCATCAGCGTCCGCATCGAGTAGGCACCGAGACGCAACCGTCCGGAGCCCAATCCGCGCATCCCCCGGAGAGCCCTTCGTCGAATGGCTGCCGATGGCAGGCAACGATCCTGACAGCCCGAACGTCGTCGTCATCCTCACCGACGACCAGGGCTGCTGGGCGCTCGGCTGCGCCGGCAACTCGGAGCTGCGAACCCCCAACCTGGACCGCCTGGCGGCCGAAGGCATCCGCTTTAAGAATTTCTTCTGCACCTCGCCGGTCTGCTCACCCGCCCGGGCTTCCCTGCTGACCGGGCGTATCCCCTCCCAGCACGGCGTGCACGACTGGATCCGGGCGGGCAACAGCGTGGTCGAGCCGGAGCGGGATGGGAAGCTCATCCCCTACCTGCAGGGGCAGATCGGCTACACCGATCTGCTGGCCGCGCGGGGTTATAGTTGCGGCCTCAGCGGCAAGTGGCACCTCGGCGACTGCCATCACCCCCAGAAAAGCTTCGACTTCTGGCATGCGCACGCCCGCGCCGGCGGGAAGTATTACGGTGCTCCGCTGGTCTCCGGGGAGTCGACCGTCCGCTTCGAGCCGCGTTACGTGACCGACGCCTTCACCGACGGCGCCCTGGAGTTCCTGGACGGACAGCTCGATTCGTCGCGGCCGTTCTACCTGAGCCTGCATTACACCGCGCCCCACAGCCCCTGGGATCGTGAGCAGCATCCCGCCGAGTATTTCGACCCTTACTACAACGACTGCCCGTTCGAGTCCGTGCCGGACGTAGCTCCGCATCCGTGGGCGGAGGCGAACCACCTTTTCCTGGAGGAACCGGGGAAGCGGCGGGAGTACCTCAGCGGGTATTACGCCTCCATCGAGGCGATGGACGCGGGGGTGGGGCGGGTGCTCGACTGGCTGGATGAAAACGGTTTGAGGGAGAACACGCTGGTTTTCTTCACCAGCGACAACGGCATGAACATGGGCCACCACGGCATCTGCGGCAAGGGAAACGGCACCCGCCCCCTGAACATGTACGACACCTCCGTGAAGGTGCCGGCAATCCTGAGCCGCCCGGGACACCTCCCGGAAGGGATGGTCTCCGGGGAGATGCTCGGCCACTACGACTTCATGCCCACGCTTCTGGATTACCTCGGCATAGCCAACCCGGAGGCGGACGAGTTGCCCGGCCGGAGCTTCGCCGAGCTGCTGCGTTCCGGTGAACCCGGCGAGCGGGGTGACGTGGTCGTCTTCGACGAGTACGGCTACGCCCGCATGATCCGCACCCGCCGGTGGAAGTACGTCCAGCGCCTGCCGGACGGACCCTACGAGTTGTATGACCTCGAGGGCGATCCCTCTGAGGGGACGAACCTCTATGGGGAGCCCGGAAGGGAGGAGTTGGTCGGAGAGCTGCGCTCCCGGCTGGAGCGCTGGTTCGAGCGCTACGTGGTGCCGGAACGGGACGGGGCCACTCTCGGGGTAGACGGCTGGGGCCAGCTCGGTACCTGCCGGGAGGCCCGAGCGGGGAAGCAGGTCTTCGCCGACGAGTTCCCCCACGACTGGTGGCGGGGCGGCGAGGAGCGCTGGAAACAAGATTGATCGACATCCACCGAGGGATCAGCAAATGGCTGAAGTGATTCGCTGGGGAATAGTGGGCACGGCGGACGTCGCCCGGAAGCACTTCGTGCCCGGCGCGCAGGGGTTGGACAACAGCGAGGTCTTCGCCGTCGCCAGCCGCTCGGGGGAGCGGGCCGAGGAGTTCGCCGAAGAATTCGGCATTCCCCGTGCGTTCGGGTCCTACGAGGAGCTTCTCTCCGACGAGGCGGTGGACGCCGTCTATCTACCGCTGCCGACGGCCCTCCACGCCGAGTGGGGCGTTCGCTGTGCCGAAGCGGGAAAGCCCACCCTCTGCGAGAAACCCCTGGCGGAGAACGCGGAGCAGGCCGAGAGGATGGTGACCGCCTTTGCGGAGAGGGACGTGCCGTTCGCCGAGGCCCTCATGTACCGCTTCCACCCGCTCGCCCGGAAGGTGGTGGAGATGGTGGAGGACGGGGCGGTGGGCGAGGTCCGCGTGATCCAGAGCGTCTTCTGCGCCGCCGCCAGGGACCCGGGCAACTTCCGGCTGGTCGAGGCCCTCGGGGGAGGGGCGACGCTGGACCTGGGGTGCTACTGCGTGAGCGTGATGCGCCTGATCGCCGGGGAGGAGCCCGAACAGGTCGCCGCCTCCGCTCTGTTCGGCCCGCAAAACGGGGTGGACGAATCCCTTACGGGCACGCTGCGGTTTCCCTCGGGGGTGGTGGGCTGCCTCGGCTGCGCCCTTCTGACGGAGTTCGGCTGCACCTACGATGTCTACGGCACCGAAGGTCGCATCTTCGTGCCTCAGGGCGTGGTGCCCAATGCGGATGCCGAAGGCATCATCCGATACTGGCGGGAATACGAAGGAGAGGAAATCCTGGTGCCGCCGGCCGACCAGTGGGCACTGGTTATCGAGGACTTTGCGCAGGGGCTGCTGGACGACCGCCCGCCGGCCATCGAGCCCGAAGACGCGGTGCGGAACCTGCGGGTCCTGGACCGTCTGCTGGCCTCAGCGCGCTCCGGACAACCGGCTTGAGTGGCTGGAATGGGGCCTTGTTCCGCGGCGCATCCCGGCCGAACCCGCCGATCTTGTTGAGGCGTCCAATTTGCGTTCTTCCGTGGTTTTAGCGGTCGGGGTTCCTCGGCTCTCCGCCGGCCTGTGCGCCGCTCTCGGGGCTTTCCCGCGCTCGCTGAGGGGCTTCGTCCCATTTGACCGGCCGGACGTCGATGGTAAACTGGGGCCGTGGGTAGCCGAGGAATCCGACGCGGGGAGAGATCATGACAGCGAAGGCGCAGGGGGTGAGCGTTTTTCTGATGGGGATCCTTCTGGCGGGGCTCGCGGTGTGCCCGCCGGCGGCAGCCCAGGAGAGCGCCTTCAGCACCCCCGTCGAACCAACCGAAAGCGCCCTGCAAAAGCGCATAGAAGCTGTGGAAGAAGCGAGGGGCCTTTCGGAGGAGAAGCGCACAAGGCTGCTGGAACTCTACCGGCAGGCCCTCCGGAACGTCCAGGAGGCGGCGAGCGCCGAGCAGGACGCCGGGCGGTTCGAGCAGTTGCGCAAGGCCGCCCCTGAGAAGCTGGGGGAACTGCGTCGGGAGCTGGCCGAGGAAAGTCCGGAGGTGGAAGTGGAGGTTCCCGACGTGCCGGTCTCCGAACTCCGTCAGTATCTCACCGAGGCCGAGGCGGAGGCGGTGGCCGCAAGGGAGAAGTCCGTCGCCCTGGAGGCCGATCAAAAAAGGCGGGCCGAACGCCGGACGGAAATCCCGAAGCTGGAGGCGGAAGCCCGACAGAAACTGGAAGAAGTTGAGCAGAAGCTGGCGGGGGAAGGTCCCGAGGAGATATCCCCCGCAGCCGCCGCCGACCAGACCCTCCTGAGGGCCCGCAAGAGGGCCCTCGAGAGCAGGCTGAAGGCTATGAGGCAGGAGCTTCTGAGTTACGATGCTCGGGGCGAACTCCTGTTGGCCCGCAGGGACAAGGCGGAGCGCGAGCTGGCCCGTGTCGAAAAAATCGCCGCTCGCTGGCGGCAGATCGTGGAGGAACGCAGGCGTCGGGAAGCCCAACAGGCCGCCAAAGAAGCCGCGCGGGAAGCCACCGAGGTCCCCGAACCACTCCGAAATATTGCCGAGGAGAACAGCGAACTTGCCGTCCGGCGAGCCGAGGAAATCATCCCCAAGATCGAAGATGCCACCGGCACGCTCCGCAGGCTGGAGAGCCGGGTCGAAACGCTGAACGGGGATTTCGAACGCGTGCGCGAACGAGTGGAGAAGTCTCCCGGACTCACCAAGGCACTGGGGCTGCTGCTGCGGAAAAAGTCCGCCGAACTGCCCCGCGTGGCCGACCATCGGCGGCACATCCACGCCAGGGAACCGAAGATCGCCGAGGTCGAACTGGAACTGCTCGAGCTGGAGGAGCGACGGGCGGAGATGGCCGACCTGGAAGCGCGGCTGGACCAGGTGGTGGACACTCTGGACGGTGCCCTTTCGGAGGAGCGCCGGCAGCAGCTCCGCACCGAGGCCCGGAAACTGCTGGAGAGCCGACTCCAACTTCTCCAGGCCATCACCCGGGACTACGATGCATACTTCGACCGGCTTCAGGAGCTGGACACCACCGAGCGGGAGCTGATCCGCACCACCGAAAAGTTCGCGGCCTACATCGACGAACACATTCTGTGGTTCCGCAGCAACCGGCCGCTGGGCGTGCGGGATCTGTTGGGACTCGGCTCCACGCTTCGCTGGCTGGTCCGGCCGGGGGCGTGGGGCAGGACGGTGACCTCGCTGGCGGGGAACGTGGCTCGACGGCCGGTCCCCTACGCGCTCCTCGCGCTGGCTTTCCTGGCTGTTCTGTTCTTCCGCAGGAGGCTGAACCGCGTGCTGGAGCGGAGCGGTGAAATGGCCCGCGACATCGAAACCGACAGCATGGCTCATACCCTCCGGGCGCTGCTGGCCACGGTTCTGGTGTCGGCGATGCGGCCTCTGCTGCCCATCGGGGTGGGTGCGCTGATGTGGAGTGCGGTCGGGGCCACAGACTTCGCCAGGGCCGTGGGCTGCGGTCTTTTCTCGGCGGGTGTGGTGCTGGCGACGATAGCTTTCCTGCGGAAGCTGTGCCGGGACGGGGGGCTGGCGGACCTGCATTTCCGCTGGCGGACGCGGCCGGTGACGGCGCTCCGAGGGGCCCTGGCCTGGCTGCGATGGTTCATCTTGCCTTCGGTATTTCTGGTGGCCATGCTGCATTTCTACGAGGATCCCGAGCGGGAAGCCCTGGGACGGATCGCCTTCGTATTTGGCATGGCGGTCCTGGCCGTCTTCACCCAGCGGATACTTCGTCGGCGGGGCGGAGTGCTGGAGGAAGTGCTGGCCCGGCGGGAAGGCGGCTGGCTCGACAAGCTCCGCTTCTTGTGGTACCCGCTGGCGGTTGCCGTGCCCCTGGGGCTGGGTGCCGCCGCGGGCATGGGCTACTCCTACGGCGCCCTGGTCGTCTCACGCCGGCTGCTGCTGACTTTCTGGCTCTTGCTGGCCGTGTTGCTGCTCTACGAGCTGATGCGGCGGTGGCTCTTCGTGACCCGAAGGAAGCTGGCGCTGGAGGAGGCGCGGCGAAGACGAGAAGCCCGTGAAGAGGCCGAAGCGGAAGGGGAGGAGCCGGAGGAGGCGCCGCCGCCGGCCGAAGAGGCCGAGATGTCGATACATTCCATCGGCGCCCAGTCCCAGCAGTTGCTGACGACATTGTTCGGCTTTGCCCTGATCGCGGTTGTCTGGCTTGTCTGGAGCGACATCATTCCCGCCCTCGGCGTCGTGGGGGGGGCGCCGCTGTGGAGGGACATAACCCTGGGCGCCGCGGTCGTCGGGCTGATAATCGTCCTCGTCACCGCCGTCGCGGCCAAAAACATCCCGGGCCTCCTGGAGATCGTCGCCCTGCAGCACCTGCCCCTGGAACCGGCGGTCCGCTTCGCCATAACGCGCATCTGCAGATACGCCATCACGGTGGTCGGCATCATCCTGGCCTTCGGCGCCGTCGGGGTGACCTGGGACAAGGTGCAGTGGCTGGCCGCTGCGGTCACCGTGGGGCTGGGTTTCGGACTGCAGGAGATCTTCGCCAACTTCGTCTCGGGGCTCATCATCCTGTTCGAGCGGCCCATGCGGGTGGGGGATACGGTGACGGTCGGCGACGTCACCGGCACCGTCTCCAAGATTCGCATACGGGCCACCACCATTACCGATTGGGACCGCAAGGAACTGGTGGTGCCCAACAGGGAGTTCATCACCGGACGGCTGATCAACTGGACCCTCTCGGACCGGATACTCCGGGTGACCGTGCCGGTCGGCATAGCCTACGGTTCGGACACGGAGCGAGCGCGGGAGATACTCCTGCGGGTGGCCCGGGAGAACTCCGAGGTGCTGGATGAGCCCGAACCCCACGTGCTGTTTCTGGAATTCGGCGGCAGCGCACTGCTGTTCGAGCTGCGGGTGTTTGTGCCCAGCGTCGAGGTCCGGCTGAGAATCCAGGACGAGTTGCACATGGCGATCGACCGGGCGTTCCGGGAGGCGGGCATCGTGATTGCATTCCCGCAGACGGACGTGCACGTCCGCTCCATCGAGGAGGCCCTCACAGTACGAAGGGAGCAGAAGGAGGAAGGTTAAGCCTCTGGGCGGTTCTCTCTCAGCCGGCCGGCCCGCCGGCTTCTTGCATCAGGGGCTTCAGTTCGGTTCCGCGCGTCAGCCCCAGCGCCTCCATCAGGCTCGCGTCCATATCGGCACGGATCTGCTCGATGTCCCGCTGCTCCTCCAGCGGGACTGCTCCGCCGGCAATCATGTCGTGACCGCCGGCCAGGCTCCTCGTGCCGACCACCTCCCGGAGCAAATCACCGGCCCGCGCGTCCCGCCGGGTGGTGCGGAGGGAGAGCACCAGTTTTTCGTCGCTGACGCCCGTGCAGAGCACCCACTCGATGCCCTCAACCGCGATGAAGGTGTCGGCCATCTCGGCGGCGGTTGCCCCGGAACCGAGGTCGGTCAGGTGACAGATCAGCAGGTTCTCGGCCACGCGGGCCCTGTCGAGGCCTCGCTTCAGGGTGGCGAAGAAAGCAGCAGGTCGTTGAGGGTGGTGCAGCCGGCCCAGCAGCCGCTGGTCCGAGCGCGGGAAAGCCTCGAGGAAAGCGGCGATGTCCGCCTCGGCGGCCTCACGCCCGAGGTCCTGCGTTTCGCTGGCTATGCCGTAGCAGAGGGCCGTGGCCAGGCGGACGTCCATCTCCACTTCGGCGCTGACGAGGTACTCGGTAAGGATGGTGGTGACCGCACCGTATTCGGGCCGCAGGTCAACCAGCGGCGCCTCCAGGGCGCCGGCGGGTTCGTGGTGGTCTATCACGGCGGCGGCGCTCAGGTCCTCGGGGGAGGAGTTGTTGGCGAAACCCGGCTGGGTGTCCACCATGATGAGGGCGTCATCGCCGGCGGTCTCAACGGAGTCGACGGTCTCCAGGGGGATGCTCAGCTTCCGGGCCATGTAGCGGTTCTCGGCCCTGCCCACGACCCCTCCGTGGAGGATGTGCGTCTCGGTTTGCCACAGGGCTTCGATCAGCCGGTACAGGCAGAGCGCGCCGGCCATTGCATCGGGGTCGGGGCCGTCGTGGAGAAGTATGAGGGCCCGCGTGCGAGACGAGAGCAGTTCGCCGAGTTTTTCCACCTTGTCCTTGCTGGACGGCAACGTGGGTCCGGGCATAAGCGTCTCCGATTTCATTCCTGGCAGCGTCCTTCGGCGGCCGGTTCGGCCGGCGCCACGAGGGCGGGATCGCGGGCGGCCGAGAACTTCTCCACCATGTGGTCCGGATGGTAGCTTTTCTTGGCCTTTCGCAGGCCGGGAATTCCCAGGTCCTGCTCCCGGTTGACGAACTCAAAATCCCCCAGCGCGCGTTCGGCGAACCACTTGTTGATCACCTGATAGAGCCCGTCGTAGCGCTCCATGGCTTTCTCGAAGTGGACCACGGCGGTATCCGGGGCCAGGGCCTCGCCGATGCTGTATGCCTGGACCTCCCCGTCGATGCGAACTACTCCTCCCAGCAGGTCCAGCTCGCCGTAGTGCTCGATGGTCTGACGGATGGCCCGCCACTCCGCGCGGAGCCCCGGGTCTTCCCCGCAGTCCTTCTCCGAGCACCAGCGGTCCTGCATCCGGGCGACCTCCTCGAGCATCCCCGGCGTGATCTCGCAGTAGTCGCATTCGTAGCGGCTCAGGCAGCGATTCACCAGGTTCTGCTGGCGGTGATAGCGCCGTCCCGGCAGTTCGCTCAGGTCTTCCTGTCGATACACGTAGTCCGAGTTGTCCCGGTCTTTTTCGACGCAGAAGCCGACCTCCTCGAGGTGTTCCGCCGCGGCGGTGGGCAGCCGTCGATAGGCGCGGACGCCGGCGCCCGATAGGGCCTCGGTCAATTCCGCCAGCGGAGTTTCCCCCCGCGGGGGCCCCAGCAGTTTCAGCGTCTCCCCCCGCCGCGCCGCGATCAGCAGCGTCCCGTCGGTTTCGGCGAAGCAGATGGGGCGATGCTCGCGCCAGACGAACAGGTTGGTGAAAGTGTGCTCGGATATCTGCGGCGGGTCCCGCCTGAGGTAGTCGGTCACCAGCCCGCGGGAAGCCAGCTCCAGCTCTTGCCATTGCAGGGAGAGTTCGGTCATGCTTCCCCGACCACCTCACGAAGTTGCTCTCGCAGGGCTTCCGGTGAATCCACCGGTGCCCGGCAGGCCCCGGCGGTGCAGAGGAAGGCGGTGGTGCCCTCTTCGGCCACTTTGCCTTCCAGGAGGTCGACCTCCCCGGCGAGCCCGCTCACCTCTTCGGGCCCGGCGGCCAGTGTCAGGAGGTAAGGCAGGTAGAACTCATCGCTGACCCGCCGGAAAACCTCGGTTTCCGGCCCGACGATGACCAGTTCTCTCGACTCCGAAAGATGCCGCATCGCCGCCGCCAGCATGTGGCCGGTGGCAAGGGCGCTGCTCCGCATCACTCCGGCGGCATTGTTGATGGCCTCCTCGGCGACCTTGAGGTATCGGTCGCCGTGGCCGAGCCCCGCCAGTCGGAAGAAGACGTGGCAGGCGGTGGAGGCGCCGGAGGGCACGGGCTCGTCGCTGAGCTTGTCGGCGGAGGCGATGAGTTTCTCGTTTTCCGGCCCGCACTCGTGGAACACGCCGTCTCCGGCGTCCCAGAACTCCGACAGTATCGTTGCGGCCAGCGGCCAGCTCCACCGCAGGTAGCGGGTGTCGAGGGTGACGTCGTAGAGGTCCAGCAGCCCGGCGGCCAGCATGGCGTAATCGGACAGGAAGCCCTCGACCCGCCCTCGTCCCTCCTGCCAGGTGTGCCACAGGCGGTCGTCGTGCCGAAGCTCCTCCCAGAGGAACTCCGCCGCCTCCCGGGCGGCCTCCAGGTAACGCTCCGGCGTCTCCTCGGCGGCACGGTAGAGCCGGGTCAGGCCGCTGACGGCCAGCCCGTTCCAATCGGTCAGCACCTTGTGGTCGACCGCGGGGGCCTGGCGCTGCTGTCTGCGCTCGCGGAGGGCCTCCAGGGAACGGCGCACGATGCGCCGGGCCTCCTCCTGGCCGACGCCCTCCAGCTCGCTGAGCGGGACGGCCTCGTAGAGTACATTCAGCCCGTCCTCCCAGTTTCCCTCTTCGGTAATGCCGAAGTGCTCCGCCACCAGTTCGGCGTCTTCGCTTTCCAGGCAGTCGAATATCTCCTCCCTCCTCCAGGCGTAGTAGACGCCTTCTCCCTCGGGGGTATCGGCGTCCTGGGCGGAGAAGAAGGCCCCCTCCGGGCTGCGGAGGGTCCGGAGAAGGTAGTCCGCCCCGGCCTGGGCGGTGGCGCGGTAGTTGCGGTTCCCGAAAGCCCGGGAGGCGTCGGCGTAGAGTCCCGTCAACTGGGCGGTGTCGTAGAGCAATTTCTCGAAGTGGGGGATGCGCCAGGCCCGGTCCACCGCGTAGCGATGGAATCCGCCGCCCACGTGGTCGAAGATGCCTCCCGCGGCCATGTGGTTCAGGCTGGTCTTCACGATCAGGGCGGCGCGGTCTTCCCGCTCCTCATGCCACAGGCCCAGAAGCCAGTCCAGCAGGGCGGCCTGGGGGAACTTGGCGCCCGTGCCGAACCCGCCGGTCCGCATGTCGAAGTTGCTGACCACGGAGGTCAGGGTTTCGTCCAGCAGGTCCTGCCGGACGGGCTCTTCGGAGGATGGCAGGGCAAAGCCTTCCTCGATGTCTTCCACCAGGCCGGCAACTTTGGAGTTCACCTCCTCGCGGCGCTCCTCCCAGGTTTCCTTCACCGAGCGCAGCACGCTGGGGAAGCCCGGCGTTTCCCCACGGTCCTCCGGAGGGAAGTAGGTGCCCCCGTAGAAGGGCTTAAGCTCGCCGGTAAGGAAGACGGTAAGAGGCCATCCCCCCCGGCCCGCCATCAGTTGCACCGCGCGCATGTAGAGCTGATCCAGGTCCGGGCGCTCCTCCCGATCAACTGTGACGTTGATGAAGTTCCGGTTCATCAGCTCGGCAATCTCCGGGTCCCGGAAGCATTTCCGCTGCATCACGTGGCACCAGTGGCAGGTGGAATAGCCGATGCTCAGCAGGATGGGCTTCTCCTCCTCCCGTGCCCGCTCGATGGCTTCCTCCCCCCAGGGGTACCAGTCCACCGGGTCGTCGGCATGCTGACGAAGATAGGGGTTGGAAGAGTCGGCCAGGCGATTCGCCGCGTCGTTCCGGTCTTTGCGTTCGGGTTCAGGCATGGCAGTGTCGCCCTTCAACTGGAGCCCGGTGAGTTCTCGGCCACGGCTTCCCGCAGGATGGCCACCGCTTCCGCGTCGGTCAGGTCCCGCCAGCGCCGGTAGTAAGAGGCCACCGCAAACGATCCGCCCCTCTGGGCCACCAGGCAGTAGAGTTGATCGACAAGTGGTTCTATCTTTTCGATGGTGCCCATGGGGGCGTCGGGAACGGCCACGGCGAGGGCCCGGGGCTCCTTGCCCCGCAGCTCACCCAGCGCCGCCTGCATGGTGACGCCGGTGGCCAGGCCGTCGTCCACCACCACCACGTCGCGGCCTTCCAGCGGCACCGGCTCCCGGACGCCGGCAAACCGTTCGGCGCGCTCTTTCAGGCTCTCCAACACCTCGTTCACTATCTTCTCGATCTGTTCGTCGCCGAGGCCCGCCAGCGCCGCGGCGGACCTGTTCAGCACGACTTCTCCGTCGAGGGTGACCGCGCCGAAGCCGGCCTCCGGGTTCCGAGGGTAGGGGAGCTTCCGAACCAGCACGACACCCATGGGGGCTTCGAAGGCACGGGCCACCGGCCGGGCGACCGCCACGCCGCCGCCGGGCACCCCTATCACGGCATCCGGCTCGGCGCCTTCCCCGGCGAGGAAATCCGCCAGCCTGCGTCCGGCGCCGGCGCGGTCGTCGAAGGCCGGGTAGGGCCTTCCGGCGATCTCCCCCAGGTGGCGCATGGGTTCCCCCCAAAGTGAGTCAGTCGAACACGATGGGCAGAGGCTCGCCGCAGTCCGGGCACTCCGGCTCTTCGACGGCCATCTCCGGGCGCGCGAAACCCGACCTCCGGATCAGCACTTTCCCGCAGCCGGGACAGCGCGTGTTCTGACCCTCGGCGGTCAGCACGTTGCCCAGGAAAACGTAGCGGAGCCCGGCCTCCTCCGCCAGCTCCCCGGCGCGTTCCATGGTGGCCACCGGCGTGGCGGGCAATTCGGTCTCTTTGTAGCTGGGCTGGAACCGGGAGATGTGCCACGGTATGTCCGGCGAGACGTCCGCCAGGTACTCCACTATCCCCCGCAGCTCCTCCTCGGAGTCGTTCTGGCCGGGCACGACCAGGGTGGTGACCTCCACGTGAATCCCCGCCTCGTGCATGTTCCGTATGCTGTCCAGCACCGGCTGCAGGCGGGCCTTGCAGTAGTTGCGATAGAACTCATCGGTGAATGCCTTCAGGTCGACGTTGGCCGCGTCGATGAGGCCGGCCATCGCTTCCACCGCCTCCGGGGTCTCGTAGCCGTTGGTCACGAACACGTTCCTGACGCCTTCCTGTTGGGCCAGCTCGGCGCAGTCCAGCGCGTACTCCATGAAGATGGTGGGCTCGGTGTAGGTGTAGGCGATGCTGGCCGCCCCTCCCCGGACGGCCGCCTGAACGGTCTGCTCCGGTTCCGCGTAGCCGAGTGACTCGAACCTCTGGGCCACGTCGGTCTGGGAGATGCGCCAGTTCTGGCAGAAAGAGCAGCGGAAGTTACATCCCGGCGTGGCGATGGAGTAGGCCCTCGTGCCGGGCAGGAAGTGGTAGAGGGGTTTCTTCTCGATGGGGTCCATGTGCCGGGCGATCAGCCGCCCGTACACCAGGCTGTAGAGCGTTCCCCCGTCGTTCTCCCGGACCCGGCAGAAGCCCCGCTTGTCCTCGGCGATGTGGCAGCGGTGAGCGCACAGGTGGCAGTCCACCGCCTGCTCCTCGGCCTTCCGGTAGAACCGCGCCTCCGCGCGTTCGCTCATTCCGCCGCCTTCCGGGCCGCCTCCAGCGCGGCCTCGTAATCGGGATGATCGGTGACTTCCGGCACGATTTCCTTATAGGCGATGCGCCCCGCCCTGTCCACCACGAACACCGACCGTGCCAGCAGCCCCATGTCCTCTATGAGGACTCCGTAGCTCTCGCCGAACTCCCCGGCGGGATGGTCCGACAGGACGTGCATTCGCTCGACGCCCTGGGCGCCGCAGAATCGGTCGAGCGCAAAGGGCAGGTCGCGGCTGATGGTCAGCACGACCACCCCATCGGGCAGTTCCTCGACCTCGCGATCGAACCGCTGGGTCTGCAGCGAGCAGACGCTGGTATCCACGCTGACCACGGCGCTTATCAGCACCACCTTGCCGGAGAAATCGGCAAGGGATACCTCGGACCAGTCGCTGTGGACGGCCGTGAAGTCAGGGGCCTCCTGCCCGACCTCCAGTTCCGGTCCCCGCAGGGAGACCGGCTCTCCCTTCATCGTTACCTCGTTCGGACTTTCGGCAGACATGGGATCCTCCTTCTGTTCGGTGAGTAAAGCGCGATATCCGGCGCCTCACCTGGCGCAGTAGTACATGCTTGTGAGGCCGGCGGCCTGCCAGATGGGACATTCCGGGCAGTCGCAGCCGTTTCTCTCGATCGTCGCTTCGCTGCCGCCCCGGGCGCAGTAGAGGGCCTCCTCCCCGCATTCCGGATAGCTGGGGCAGGTCCCGCACTGGTTCTTGAGGCACTCCTCGTAGTTTTCCTGGCTGTCCTGAACCTCGGCCATCCCGAATTCCCCCTGTTTGGATTCGCCGGACCGGACTGTGCCGACCGGGTCAGTAGCCGAAATCGGCCCGCACCCCGGCCTCCGGCTTGGCGTCCGGTTCGATGGCATCCAGGGCCTCCTCGGCCATCCAGTCGAACCGGTGCCACCACGGCCGGCTCACTTTGCGCGCCAGTCCCTTGATCTGGCGCATCCTGGGGAGGGCGATACGGGCGAAGGACTCCGCCAGCGTGTCCCAATCGCTGGTCTCCGGCACGGTGAATGCCTCCTTGAAGTAGGCGCGCCCGCACATGGGACCGCTGAACAGGTCGCAGACCAGCCCGTACTGCGCTGCGTACTGCTCGAAGTCCACCGCCGCGCTCAGCAGGAGCATCGGCCGGTCGACGGTCTCGAACATGGTGGCGGCGGCGCTGCGGATCTCGTCCGGGGAGCTGACCAGCTCGATGCCTCCCTCCTCGTCCTCGGCCCACAGCACCGGCACCTGGGTCTTGTAGAAATGGCCGTAGGGGCCGAACTCCTCGGCCATTCGGGCGACTCCCTCGGGGAGCCGCCGGGCCATCTCGGCCTTCGTCTCATCGGGTCGCCGGGCGATCAAGGTCTCGTTGAACAGCGGCTTCCCCAGCTCTCCACACGTCTCAAAGACCTCCTGGAGCCACTCCAGATTCCGCTGCCAGCTCTCGGTGTGCTCGGGGTCGAGCTTCACAAGGGTCTTGAAGGCGTCCACCCGGTCGGCCACCTCCTCGGGCTGGACGGCGAGCTGGGCCAGGTGGCCGCGTCCCCCGTCTATCTGGACGGTGTTGGTGTCCTCCAGCCGGCCGATCAGCATGGTCCCTTCCCCCAGCAGTTCCCGGAATCCGGGGCTGAGGTAGGCCAGGTGGTTGAACAGGGCCGCCGACGGAGTTTCCTCCAGCGCGGCGGCGAACCGGCGGCACACTTCCTTGACGTCGTCGTCTTCGGCGTCCCTCTCCTCGCCGACGTGGGCCAGGAAGCTCTGCAGCATCCGGAGGTAGGAGCTGTGCTGGTCGGAGGCGAAAACGTCCATGGTTCCGTCGGACGCGTAGTGCGCCAGCGTCCGGAAGACCTCGTCCGAGACCGAAACGCCGTCGGAAAACTCCGCCCACTTTGCCATCGTCTTCTGTCCCCCGGATGAAATGACATGGAACTCCCGCAGTGCGCCGCGGAAACGGCAACGGGAGTCAGCGAATCTCGATCTTGCGGGGCCGTTCCCTCTTTACCTTCGGCAGCGTGACGGTCAGGACGCCGTCTTCGTAAGTGGCTTCGGCCTCCTCCCGGTCCACGTCCACCGGCAGGTGGATTACGCGGTGGAACTTACCCACCGGGCGTTCGCGGTAGTAGGTCTCCCCCTCCTCCTGCAGCGGGGAAGGCGGCCTGGAACCGCGTATCAGGAGATGGCCCTCCTCCACCGACACATCCACGTCTTCCCCCTTCATGCCCGGCAGTTCGGCTTCCACCACGATGTCCTCTTCGCGGTTGTGGACGTCTATGGTGGGATGCCACAGCCCTTCGCGTTTCATGGTGGCGAAGGGGCGGCCCGTCAGCCACCGCAGAAGCCAGTCGGTGCGCTCCCCGGCATCCGGCATGTCGGGACTTTCTTCACGGATGGGCACTTCCGTCATCGTTGCCCCCCTCTGTTTGTGCCTGACCGGTCCCGTCCCCCCGGACGGCCGGCCGCGTCAGTCCTCTTCGACGATGATTGCTTCGGTCGGGCACTCTTCGGCCGAGTCGATCACGGCGTCTTCGTATTCCTCGGGCACATCGTCGACGATCACCTCGGCGAACTCGTCCCCCATCTCGAAAACTTCCGGACAGGTGTCCACGCACAGCCCACACGCGATGCAGTCTTCGGTAACCTCTACCTTCATCGGACTCCTCGCAGGTAAAGAGTTCACACGGGCGGCGTTTCCAGCAAACGCCGCAGCCTGCCTGAGATACACTCTCGGCCGCCTTTTGTCAAGCAAACCGCCCACGGCGCGCTTCAGCCGGTCACCGTCAGCGGCTTGCCCCCTTCCCAGGTCCCGTGCAGGTTACACCGCTCGAAGGCGCGCAGCTTATCGTGCACGTGCTCGAGCTGCACGCAGAAGGTGGCGACCGGACAGGTCTTCACCGCGGTGAAGTGCTGACGCCCCAGGTAGGTCTCGTCCGCGTAGAGCTCCACGAACTGGATGAAGTGTCCCGTCTCGTTGGGGTGTTCCAGGTGCTTGCCCACCTCGACGGTGACCTCGAAGCATTCCCCTTTTGCGACCGAGTCGGGCGCACTGATCACCGGAACGTGCTTCTTCTCCAGGTCGGTCATATCGCCCGGGTCGGCTACCACGTTGACTCCGCAGAACAGATCATCCTCGCACTGCTCAGGCCTGGCCTTTGCGCACATGTGCAGCTCCCTTCCTCGGAAAAGAGAAAAACAAACTTTCGGCCCGGTCTGTCCGGCTCGCACAGTCCCCCGTGCGCGGGAAACGACGTGTTCGGGTTCCCTGCGTCCCCCGGAACCCAAACGGCATTATAGGCCATCGGGAACACGCCGTCAACGCGGAACAGTTTCTTTGCCACCACATGGTACCCACCCTCGCCGGGAAGAAAAAGGTTCCGAAAACGCGGGGTCGCACTCGCCCCGCGGCGGGCGCGCGGACGCGCGGGGAATTGCTCGCCGCCGCCGCCCCGTACCCGGTCGGCCGCTGGAGGGCACGCGCCAAAAGGGCCCACCGCCGCTGCGGCATAGATGAACATGCGTCGCCGGAGCCTCCATGTCATACCTCCGGGAGGGTAGACCTTCGCATGCCGGCAATCAACATTCGAAGGGGCGCGCGTCCGTCTCGGGACGGCCTTGTGGTGCGCGTGGCAGGGGCGATTCCTTTCACTCAGGCCGTGGGCGAGCAATTCGGCCCGGAATCCCCCGATTCGTTTGCGGTGCCGTCGGGCGGACCGATAGCCTCCGCACTGTTTAGAACGGCGGGCCATCGCGGCCCGTCACGATTCCGGGACGCAATGCAGGAGCAACAGATGATCTGGGGCGTAGTAGGCGGCGGATGGATGAGTGGCCTTACCTACGAAGCGGACGACCGATACCGCGCGCAACTGGAGCTGCTGGCCTCCAACGACCTGGAGGTCACCGGCTGGAGCGCGCGGCGGCTGATGCGAATGGAGCCCGGCCGCCGGGAGCAACTCGCCGGCTGGCTGCGCGAGTTCGACGCCCGCGCAACCCTCGGCGTCGGCTTCGATTACCTGTCGGAGGATCCGGACGAAGTCCGCCGGGGAACCGACTTTGTGCTGGAGGCCCTGGAGGAGCTTGCGGACGACATGCGCGCGCCCGCGTGCACCACGGGCCTGGGGCGTTGTCATCGTTTCATGCGGGAGCCGTCCCTGAAGGAGCAGCTCGATCGCTTCTCGGAGGTTCTGGCGCCCCTGGCGGAGGCGGCCTACCGGGCCGGCTGCCCCCTGGGCATCCACAACACGGGCCATTACGGGTGCGACCTGGCGGAGCTGTGTGAGCGCACCCCGCACCTGGGCGTGTTCTTCGACACCGCCAATCCCTTCCTGGTCGGCGAGCGGCCCATCCGTGCCGCCGAGGCGATGGCTCCCTACGTCGTGGGCACGCATTTCAAGGATTCCCACGTGGCGCCGGGGTTCAGCCCGCTCCGCCTGACGATCAGGGGAGCGGTCCCCGGCCGGGGCGACGCCGAGCTGGAGGAGGTCTATCGAGTGCTGGCGGAGAACGCCCCGGACCCCGACGGGCTGGCCATGGTGTTCGAGATCGATCCAGTAGAGGGCAAAACGCGGGAGGAAGCCCTGGCGGAGGCGCTGAACTTCGCGCGGAGCCTGGACCCCGACTTCGGGCGGGGTGAATCGCCGTCCTGACGCGTCGGCGAGGCGTTTTTCTCAAGTCCGAGGAGTTGATCCGATGGGCACTTCGGAAGCACCGTTCAGAACGTGCATTGTGGGCTGCAAGAGGGGAACGGCCTACGCCGCGGCTATGGCGGAGACCGGCGAGTTCGACCTGGTTGCCGTCTGCGACCTTATAGAAGAGCGGGCGCAGGAACTGGTCGAGGAGTTCGGCCGCGCGGCCGCCTACACCGACTACGAAGCCATGCTCCAGGCGGAGGAGCCGGAGGTGGTCGGCGTTGCCACCGACAACTCCTCCCACGCGGAACTCACCATCGCCGCCGCGGAGGCCGGCGCCGCCGGCATCGTCTGCGAGAAGCCCATGGCCGTCTCCATGGGCGAGGCACGCGCAATGGCCGAAGCGTGCCGGACGAACGACTGCCGCCTTGTCGTCACCCACCAGCGCCGGATGAGCCGCGTCATGGTGCAGATGCGCCGACTCATGGAACAGGGGGCGATCGGCGAGATCGAGCTGATCCGGGCGAGCTGCGCCGGCGACGTCCTCAGCGACGGAACCCACGCCGTGGATTCGGTCCGCTGGCTGGCCGCCGATGGGGAGGTGAGCTGGCTGCTGGGCCAAATACACCGGGAGAAACCCGACCCCGACGAGCCGAAGGGGATGGGCCACAAGCGCTCCGGCAGCTACCGCTACGGCCATCCGGTCGAGGACGGCGGATTCGGCGTCTTCGAGTTCGAATCCGGCGTCCGGGCGGAGGTCCTCTGCGGGGACGTCCGCCTGCCGTGGCCGCGGCAGTATCAGGACTACGAGGTGTTCGGGACGGAGGGACGTCTCTGGCGGCCGGGCGACAGGAACGATCCGCCCCTGCTGATACAGGACGAGGCCGGCGGGGGCTACAGGGAAGTGGAGATCGAGTCCGAGGAGCGCCGCGGCGCCATGACGACGGTCTGGCGGGAGTTCGCACGGTTCCTCCGCGAAGGCGGCTCGCACCCCCTGTCGATGGAGTCGGCCCTGAAGGACCACGAGGTGGTGATGTCCATCTACGAGTCCGCCCGCGCCCATCGGCGCATCGAGCCGCCGCTGGAGCAGGAGGAGTTCCCGCTCCGGCTGATGCTCGAAGAGGGGCAACTCTGAGCGGTCGTCAGCCGTGCTACCGGGCCCACGCCGGGCGGGCCGTCTCGGCGCGATGGACACGCCACACATCGTCTTCTCGGATCAGGCGCACCCGCAGCAGAGACGGTTCGCCGGTGCGCACGTTCCTGCCCCGGACGACGACCGTGGCCCTCTCGCCGCCGATGGTGGCGGAGATTATCTCGGCGCCGGACGGGTCGAAAAGCGCGGCTTTGCGGCGGAGCGCGGCGGCGTTGAGCCGCGCAGCCGCGCCGGGCGTCACCTTCGCCCCAAAGCCGCGCTTGCGGGTATATTCCCTCAGCACCTCGGCCTCCGTCTCGGCCGGGGTGAGGGAGGCGATAAGCTCCTCATCGTCGTTCCGGAGGCCCCGCAGGAAGACCTCCACAACCTCCCCGGGGGTGCTCTCGGGGGTCAGCCCCGCCCCGGCGGAGCCCTCTCCGTAGAGACCTGCTCTCCGATCCGTTGCGGCGCGGCCCCAATGGGAAGCCACCATCCGCAGGGCCAGCAAAGCCATTACCACCAGCCCGATCACAATGGCCCCCATCAGGGCGTATCGGAGCCATCTTCGGGTGCCTTGTCCAGGCATTTGGGGGCTCAAGGGAGAGAAGCCTGTGCACGTGCGCGCCGGATGAGGCGGGGCTCAGGGCTCAACGGAGCGCCCGTTCGAGCAGTTCCTCGGCGGCCTGCCGGGTGGGCATGAAGAAGGCGGCACCGAAGAGGTCGCCTTCCCTGCCGATTGCGCAGTAGTTGGCCTCGGAGGCACGGAAGACCACCCACGGCTGCCCCGCGACCTCTTCGTCGCCCCACTCCCGGCGCAACTTGGCGAGGCGTTCGGCGGCCTCGCGCGCCGGAGCCGGCCGGGGGTGCCGCACGAGGAGCAGGGCCGCCGGCAGGTCGTCCGAGCGAACGTCGTATGGCCCGTAGGCGCCCACGGCCCCACCGGTGATGCCGAACGTGCCGTCGGGTATCCAGTTCTCGGCCAGCTTCACGTTGAACAGCGGAGCCGCGTCCCGCATGAAGAGCACCTCGGCGGTCTTGAGGTCGCCCTCGGGCAGCCGCCGACAGATCTCCGGCCGGGAAGCCGGTTCGGCATCGAGCGCCTCGAGGGTCCGGTAGGCAAGCTCTCTGGTCCGCGCGGGCGGCGTCTCGCCCATGTCGAGGACGGCCAGCATATAGCGTCCCGCCCAGGCCCACAGGGACGCGCCCTGCATGCTGGCTTCCTCGCCGATGTCGGCGACCTCGCCCCGGCGGTCCTTGGCGAAGGCACCGAAGGCGTCTTCCGGCGTCTCAAACTCCCATAGGTCGGCGCTGAGCTTGTTGGCGCCGTCGGTGTATTGGGCGTTGGTGACCCGCACGAAGTTGAAGGTCAGGTAGGGATCGGCGCCGCCGTTGATGTATTCGAACAGCTCGTCTCCGCCGGTGTAGGTCGTCTTGGGGCCGGCCAGCCGGAGGCCGTCGGTCTTCTCCGGAAGTGCTTCGGCGGTCTCGGGGGCTTTGGCCGCGGCCGCCGGGGGTTCCGGCAGTTCCCGGAATCCGCCGGTGACGCGGACGGCGGCCTTCCCCTGCACGGGGCAGGCGGACTCGCAGAAACCGCAGCCCACGCATGAGTCCTGCCGAACGTAAGGGAGTCGGAGTTCCTGGCTTCTGTCGCCTTCCCGGCGACCCTCGCCGCGCCCCCCGCCCGCGCCGGGATAGACACGGCGGAAATGGATGGCCTTGCCCGGGACGGGGCAGACCTCCTCGCAGACGCCGCAGTTGTGTTTATCGGCCACGAAACCTTCTTCGTCCCGCCGCTGGTCGCCCCGCCAGGGGATGCAGCGCGTGCGGTCGAGGTAGGCCAGGCCCATGGCGGTGCGGTGCTTCTCCTCTAAGTCGAAAGCGGGGATTGCCCCGGAGGGGCAGGCCTTCCCGCAGGCGTCGCACTCGTAGACGCAGTAGCCGAGCCGGGGCACCAGCCGGGGCGTCCACAGCCCCTCCAGGCCGGCTTCCATTCCGGCGGGCTGGATCACCTGCGTGGGGCAGACCCGCATGCACTGCCCGCAGCGGAGGCATTTGCTGAGGAACTCGTCAATGTCCCGTCCGGCCAGCGGCGGGCGGATCAGCGGATCGCCCTTGGCGCGCTTTGCCGCCGGGTTGAGCCGGTAAAGGGGATAGGTCAGCGCGCCGGCAGCCACGGCCGCCAGGGCGCCCCGCCGCGTCAGGTCCACTTCCGCCTTCTGTTCGGACGGAGCACGCCCGAAGAAACTGACCGCCTGCGTCGGGCAGACCGCCTGGCAGTCCAGGCACAGAATGCACTCCCCGTTCAGGGTGCGGTGCCCGTCGCGCGAGATGCAGTCCATCGGGCAGATTTCCGCGCAGCGGCCACACTCGATGCACTTCTCCCCGACGCGGCGCTTGGTGAGGGCGGCCTTCCCCGCCAGCGCGTAGAGAGCGCCCAGCGGACAGAGGTAGCGGCACCAGAACCGCGGACGCACCAGCTCCAGGCCCAGCAGGCCCAGCAGGACAAGCAGCGTCAGCAGGTGGAGCTGGAAGAGGGGCTCGGCCTCGGCCCCGAGGAAAGAGCCGGCGGCTTCGGCGGCGCCGGACAAGCCCACCGCAGCCAGCAGCTCCGTGACCGCCTTTGTGAGGTAGGAGTGGACGACGAGCACGTAGCTGCGCGTCGCGATGGAAAGCGGGTCCAGCAGCCCGAAAGCGGAGACCCCCACGAAGGCCGCCGCCAGAGAACCCGCCAGCAGGTAATACTTGACCCGCCGCCCCCGCCGGTGCTCGAAGTCGACCTCCTCTCCGAGAGGCTTCCGGGTGTTCGGACCCCGGCCGGCAACGCGGTCGACGACGTCAAAGGTTGTCCCAAGGGGGCAGGCCCACCCGCAGAAGTAGCGTCCCAGCACGAGAGCGCCCACGAGGAGAATCAAGGCCGGCCAGAAGGCGGCTATCGGGTCCCATGCCGAGATCGAGGCCCCCAGCCCGCTGAACGGGCTGAACCGCATCAGCCAGTCGGCCCGCCGGTGGGGGGCCGCCAGGGAAGGTGCCCGGATGATGAAAACGAGGAAAAGCAAAAACGCCAGCGCCTGCACGATGCGCCGCGCCCGCCGCGGCCACAGGTTCCTTTTCTTTGCCACCGACGCCCCCTGGAGGAATCATCCGATCTCGAAAACGTTTTGCCGCATATACCGTGAAGAGCTGAGCGTTAAACTAAAGAAGGCTGAAGTCGGAAGTAACGGAAGTAGGGCTCAAGGCCCAAGGATCAAAGCTCCACGAACGGTTGTACCTCCCTCCGTGCCGTCCGTGGTGGATCCAGTAGTCAGCGTTGTGGCGCGGGCATCCCTGCCCGCAGTGCCGGGCCATCCTGGCCCGGCCCCAACGGGGTGGACAAACGGCAGTGGCCAGTTGCCAGTGACGAGTGGCCAGCTCGAAAACGCCGGTTGTTGAGCTGTCGGGCTGTTCGTTGTCTTCCTTCGCGTCCTTCGTGCCCTCCGTGGTGGATCCAGTAGTCAGTAGGCAGTGAGCAGTAGGCAGCACAGAGTTCCCGGTTGTTGAGCTGTCGGGCTGTTCGTTGTCTTCCTTCGTCGGCCCCGCCCGAGGCGCGCAAGCATCCGCGGTTTCGTTCGCCGTTGTGCCCTTTGTTTGTCGTCTTTCTCCTTCGTGCCCTCCGTGTTCTTCGTGGTTCCCGTTTTTCCGTCCGCCTCCCTCCGTAGTTCCGTTTGACCGTTGCTTTACTCTGCGTCCCTCTGCGTCCTCTGCGGTTCCCCCGGCCGTTGTGCCCATCTTTGCCGTTGTCTATCTTCGTGTCCTTCGTGCCCTCCGTGTTCTTCGTGGTTCCCGTTTTTCCGTCCGCCTCGCTCCGTGGTTCCTTTTGCCTGCTGCTTTCATCGAATCTACATCCCTGAGGTGAAGCCGTCAAATGGGCGGGGCGGGGGTCCGGGCGGAGCCCCCGGACGGTGGGCTGTTCCGCTCCATGGCTTTTCCGGCGCTTAAAGGCGCTTGCGGGGCCGTATTTTTTGAAAAGCCCATGCCCTTGGGCTAAAATGCATTCGGACTGGATACAAAATCTCGATAAGGAGTCCGATGAAAAACGAGCTTCAGTGCCGCGTGGTCTGCAACGAGGAAGAGGGTGAGCCGGAGGGACGGGGCCTTGAGGAGAGGCTGCTGGACTCACGCACGATCATCCTGGCCGAGCCGATCACCGCCGAGGTGGCCGAGAAGGTCACCTCCAGGCTGCTGCTGCTGGACGAGGAGGACCCCGAGGAGCCCATCGACATCTACATCAACTCCCCGGGCGGCAGTGTGGATGCGGGATTCGGCATCTACGACATGGCGCGGTTCGTGGGCGCGCCCGTTCGCTGCATCTGCACGGGGCTGACCGCCAGCGCGGCGGTAATCGTGCTGCTGGCGGCGGAGAAGGAGAACCGCCTCACCCTCCCGAACTCCCGTTTTCTGATCCACCAGCCCTCCGCCGGCGTGAGCGGTTCGACGGCCGACATCGAGATCGAAGCCGACCAGATACTGAAAATCCGCCAGAGAATAAATTCCCTTATCGCCGAGGAGACCGGCCAGCTGCTGGAGCAGGTCGAGCAAGACACCCGCCGCAACTACTGGCTGGACGCCGAAGAATCCCTGGATTACGGCCTGATAACGAGGATCATACAGTCTCGCACGGAGCTTTAGGCCACAGCGGCGTCCAGAAGCACCGCCCTTTTCCTCTGAGTGCCACTCCGGAGTCAGATATGGCAGCGAAACCCCGCCCGGAAAGTCCTAACAGCCGGTGCCCCCGCCCGAACGCGTACGCCACGCACCTTGTGTGCGTCGGAGTATTGTTGCTGTCTGTGCTCTGCGGCGCGCAGCTCTCAGGGGCTGAGAAGGCCCCCGAACAGAGCGAAAATGCCGGACGGGAGGTCGTCCTGAAGGGCCTGAGCGACGAGGCCGCCCGTGAAGTCTACCGGGTGGTGCGGCGGCGGGCGATGGTCGGCCTGGGGTATGAAGAGACCGGCCGGGCCCCGGGGAGCGCACAGACTGGTCTGGACCGATGCTGCCGGCTGTTGAGGGAGGATGAAGAGGGGCGGACGCTCTCCCTTTCGCTGGGGCTGGACATTTTCGCCACCCAGGAGCCGCGACTGTATCTGGAGGGGGCCGTCGCCGAGAAGGAAAAGGCCGACAACCCGGACCTCCAGGATCTCGCCGAAGCCGCCGGGGCTGCGGCGAAAAAGGCCACGCAGGCGCCTCGGTCCTTCACGGCGCGCGAGTTGAGCCGCGAGGTCTTCCAATTGAGCTACGTGGACGTGGAGACGGCGCTGAAGATACTCGGAAGATTGGGATACAGCACCGGCCCGCCAAAGGGCGAATTGAACGCCAACCAACTGCCCGCCGTCTTCGGGCTCGACCAGAAGACCATGAGAAGCACTCTCAGCGGGGCGAAATCGCAGAAGCTGGAGCAGCCCACGATCACGGGTCCCGAAGAGCGGTTGATGATCCTCTACCATTGCAGCCAGAGCGAACTGGTCGCAAAAGTGAAGCACGCCCTGGAGACGGTGGTCGACGTTCCGGCCGCCCAGGTTCTGATCGAAGGGATGATCATCGAGTTGAACGAAGACGCGCTGCGCGACCTGGGGACGGAGTTCTCAATCGAGGGCGGCGAGCGGCGCAAGATCAGCTTCGGGGCGGTCGGAGAGCCCGCCTTCAAGGAGCAGTTGCCCTTTATCCTGAGCTGGGATCCCGACGTGGCGCCCCCGGCGGACTGGCGCGAGCGGGTGGAGGCCCGCCTGCGGATGATCGTCGAGGAGGGAACCGGGGAGATACTCTCCAGCCCGTCGGTGCTTGTGGTGGACAACCGGAACGCCAGGATAGCGGTGACCGAGGAGCTACCCATCATCGAGGAAAGCCTTCTTCAGGACAACCGGAGCAAATTCAACGTCCGGTTCGAAGAGGTTGGAATCGAACTGAACATCAAGCCCCGCATCGACCGGAAGGCCACGGCGGTGGCCATGCAGGTCCGGGCCGAGGTCAGCGAGGCGCCCGAATTCCTCACTCGCGTGGTCAACGGCGAGGTGCTGAAGATCGCCCCCCTGATAAACCGACGGACGGTCACCACCATCGCCCGAGTCCGCGGCAACACCCCGTTCATCATCGGCGGCCTGATACGGAACGAACGCAGCACCAAGGTCGACCGGATACCGTTCCTTTCCCGCATGCCCGTTCTGGGGTGGCTGTTCCAGCGCCGGCAGAACCAACAGGAGAAGCGCGAAGTCATCATCGTGCTGACCCCTCGGGTAATCAAGCCGCGCGGGTCGGACCGCCCCGTGCTGCCCAAGGACACCGAGCGGTTCGACTTCCTGAACAATCGGTTGTTCAGGAATTCTTATCGGCTGAAAGCCGAGGACGTCTTCGACCTCGGCTTCCTTAAGGACAACCGCAGCGTCCGGGCCGCAATGCAGCGGGCCCGTCGCTTTGTGAACCGGAATCCCGAATACGCCGACCGCTCGCCGTTCAAGGAGATGGTGGAGGGGGTCATACCGGGCGAGGATGCCGTCGTGATCCGCATGCTTTACGAGGTGGTAAAATACAAGCTGGCCCTGCACGAGCAGATCAAGACGGAAAACCTGATCCTTTTCGGCCGGGACGAATCCAAGCCGGGCGGTTTCGATGTGAAGTGGCTGGCGGACGATTTCCTCAAACCGAAAAGCCTCGACGGCACCGTGGAGGGCTACTTCGGCCGGCCGTACCCGAAAGAGATACTGCTGCTGCGCTTCAAGGCCAATCCGGAAGGCGGGCTGGAGGCCGCCCTCCAGACTCCCGTGACCGAAGTAGAGTGGATCCCGGCCACCGCACCGGAGGAGCCGGGCGGGACACCGCCGGAGGTGCGGCAGAAACTGCTGGAGATAAACCGGCTGAACGACGACTACCTCCGCCAGGAGGTTGCGCTGGCACTCGCCCAGCCCGGGGACCTCGTGCGGCTGAAGGACGCCCTCGTCATCCGGGAAATCGAGAAAGTGAACGATTTCGGCGAACTGGTCCGGTTGAGCAACTTCCGGGTGGGGCGCAGAATCATCATTCCCGAGTTCGAGGGGCCCCACGAGAGGATTCTCCTGGTGGACCGGGCGGTGGCCGAATACTTCTTCAAGAGCGACTACTACTATCACGCTCTGAAGCAACGGCTCGAGATGGGCTACCGGATCATCGAAGAGACACTGGCCGAGGAAAGCCGGTGAACAAACTTTACGTTCTGGCGGGGTTGCTGATCTGCCTGGGATGCGCCGGCCCTCAGCGCGCGCAGCCTCGGCTTCCCCGCTTCGAGACGCCCCTCCGGAGGGTCGAGGTCGGCATGACGGCCCGGCGGGTGCGCGACATCCTGGGGGAGCCGGCGGCAATCGAGCAGGAACAGGAGCCGGGGACGGAGACCTGGTATTACGAGAACGGTTGGATCGTTATCCTGCGGGAGGGCAGGGTGCAGTTCAGGGGGCGGGCGGCCGTGCCGGGACCGAGCGGATGGGCGGGCGAGGGGGAGAGATACCCCTCTTCCTGAGGCAGTTTGCTTCGTTTTTGTAACAGGGTTCGCCCTGCGGCGCAGAGATCATGGAAGAGAAAGAGAAACGCAGCGCCCTCAGCCGCATGATAGAGCTGCTGAGGCCCCACAAGCTGGTCCTGGCGGCCGTGCTGGTGTGCCTGATCGTGCTGGCCGTCCTGGAGCTGGCCATGCCCAAGGTGCTGGGCTACGTGGTGGACAACATCTTCAAAAGCGCCGAGCCGCTCAGCGCGGAGATGGCCCGTTCCCGGCTCTTCCTGCTGGTGAAGGTTCTCGGGGTTGTGCTGGGCATCTACCTGCTGAGGAACCTGCTCTACTACGTCTCCCGCCCCCGCATGATCGTCACCGGAGAGAAGGTCGCCTTCGACCTGCGCCAGAGGCTCATCCAGCACCTCCACACCCTGTCGGTGGACTTCTATCAGCGGAACAACCCCGGCAAGATATCCAGCCGGGTGCTGCGGGACGTCCAGCGGGTGAAGCAGTTCATCCAGGACGAGCTGGCCCAGATGATGATCAACGCGCTCATGCTGCTGGTGGGGGCGGCGCTGATGCTGCACATGAACTGGTTCCTCGCGCTGCTGACCCTCGCCGTCATGCCCTTTCACGTGCTGGTTTACTGCCTGTTCCGCAAGCCCATCGCCACCTACGCCCGACGCGCCAGCGAACGGGCGGCCGACGTGAGCGGTGACCTGGTGGAACAGCTCTACGCCGGCGGGGCGGCCACGGTGAAGGCGGCGGCCACACAGCTTCTGGAGCAGGAGAAGTTCCGCCGCAGCATGCGCAAGAGCATGCAGGCTCAAATCCAGCAGAACAAATACTACACCCTCCAGAAGGTCAGCGCCGACCTGCTGGTCGGCCTCGGGCGCATCCTGATTCTGGGGGTCGGCGGCTACATGGTTCTCTATAACAAGGGCCTGACCGGGGGAGAGTTCCTGGCCTTCTTCCTGTGGGTGGGCATCCTGTATCCCCGGCTGCTGAAGCTGGTCTCCCAGGCCGGCAAGTTCACCCGCACGGCCACTTCGGTGGACAGGGTGGGGGAGATACTGGGCATCCGGCCCGGCGTGGTGGAGCGGAACGACGCCCTGCCCATCGAGATCCGGCGGGGCAAGATCGAGTTCCGGAACGTCAGCTTCGCATACAACCACGAGAACGTGCTGGAGGAAGTTAGCTTCACCATCCAACCCGAAGAGCACGTGCTGGTCACCGGTCCGAGCGGCGGAGGCAAGAGCACCTGCGTCAGCTTGATACCCCGTTTCTACGACCCACAGGAGGGGCGTATACTGATCGACGGCAACGACGTGCGGGACTTCACCCTCAGCTCGCTGCGCCGCCAGATCGGGCTGGTCTTCCAGGACTGCTTCCTGTTCAACGACAGCGTTATGGGCAACATCCGCTATGCCTGGCCTCAGGCCAGCGACGAGCAGGTCGTGGCAGCCGCCCACAAAGCCTACGCCCACGAGTTCATCGACAACCTTCCCAAAGGCTACGAGACGCTGATCGGCGAGGGCGGCGTGCAGCTTTCAGCCGGGCAGAAAAGGCGACTCATGATCGCCCGGGTCATTCTGAAAAACCCCCGCATTCTCATCATGGACGAGCCCCTGGTCTCCCTCGACCCCAAAGCCAGGGACCGGACGATCGAAGGTCTGCAGTCCCTCATGCGCGACAGGACTGTGCTGACCATCACTCATTATCCGGAGGAGTTGCCCTTCGCCGACCGCCAGCTCTACATCGCCGAAACCAGCGTATCGATCAAGGAGCTATCCTGCCGGCCTTCGGGTTCAGAATGACCGGAACGGCCAACCCGCAGGGAGGGGCCAAGTGACCGTGGCCGCCGACAGCCTGAAAACGCTCGTCATCGTCCCCACCTACAACGAGCGGGAGAACATCGAGCACCTCCTCCGGGAGCTGCTCGGCCAGGGCCGGGGCATCGAGGTGCTGGTCGTCGATGACAACTCTCCGGACGGCACCGGGGAGGTGGTTTCCCGGCGGGCCCGCCGCAGCCCCCGCGTGCACCTGCTGTGCCGCCCGGGTAAACTCGGGCTTGGGACCGCTCACATTGCCGGGTTCCGCTGGGCGTTGAGCAGGGACTACGAGCGTATTATCACCATGGACGCCGACTTTTCTCATCCGCCGGAACGCATCCCTGCCATGCTGGAGGCCAGCCTGGAGAACGACGTCGTCATAGGCTCCCGCTACTGCAAGGGGGGAGGGCACGAGGACTGGCCCCTTCATCGCGTCCTCCTCAGTTCAACCGCCAACCTGGTGGCAAAAGTCTGCCTCAGGCTCCGGCCGGCCGACTGCACGGGCGCCTTCCGCTGTTTCCGCCGGTCGGTGCTGGAGAAGATAGCGCTGGAGAACATCGTCGCCACGGGTTACTCCTTCCAGGAAGAGATGCTGTGGCACTGTTCGGGACGCGGCTTCCGCATCGCCGAGGTACCCATACACTTTGTGGACCGTCGGGGCGGGGTCTCCAAGATGTCGCTGGGAGAGATTCTGGGTGGAGTTTTCACCGTTTTTCGGCTCGTTTTTACGCCGGCCGGCCGCAAGTCGCCTTCCACGGACCGGGGCAGCGGTGCAGTTGAACCGGCCGGCACCGGAAGCTAACATACTTTCGAAGCAAATCTGGCGCGGGAGCCCCTCGAGGGCGTCCTGAACGAAGGGCGTTGCCTTCTCACCCGGCCGGTCTCGTGAGGATACTCAAGGAGGAATCCAAAAGTGCGCAAGAGAACCTGCATAATCGGCGTCCTGTTCGCGCTCGTCTTCCTGGTCGGGTGCGCCTCCATGAGCCCGGCCCAGGTGGAGGCCGCCCGCGAGGCACGGGAGGGGGCCCTGGAACTGGTGGAACGTTTCGCCGCCGCCCTCCGGGAGGGAACGCCCGCAGAGATGCACTCGCTCCTGGCCTCCTCGGTGTCCCCGAGCCCCGCGATGCATCTGACCGTACAATTCCAGCAGGCCAGTTGGCTGCCCGGCTATTCAGCGTATCAACCCTCGGCCGAAGAGGTGGGCGCCGGGATGGACGCGGAAGACCTGCTGACGGGGCGGGTCGAACTGAAGTTGCCGGCACCCCGCTACCACGGCGAGGAAACCACCGAGGCGCCCGTGCTGGAGCTGGTAAAGGAACCGGAGGGCTGGGCGGTAGCGAACTTCCGGCTCGACCAGCCGGAAGAAGGCGACCGGGTCGATCCGCCGGCGGAAGTGCGCGCGGCGCTGCGGCGTCAGACCGAACCCATCATGAGGGCCTTGCGCGAGGGCCGCATCGGGGACGTGTACTACGCGCTGCCGGACAAGCGGGAATGCCACTACCGGCTCCCGGAGGTCTCCTTCCTGGAGGGGCTGTTCGGCGGCCCCGGGCCGATGTCGATCTACACCGATCTGGAGATATTCAAGGAATTGAGGTTTATCAACTGGCCTGCTTCCGGTCAGCCCCTCGAGGTAGTCTATCTGTCCCCCGGCGTGGTCGCCGTCGCTTACCAGATCCCCTATATCTGGCACGGCGCACCGGCCGAGGAGCCGGAGATGCTGGACCTCAAGCTGATATTCAACAAACACGGTGGGAAGTGGGTTTTCCAGCGTATGCGCATGTCCGGGAAGGCGATCCCATACAGTTAAGCAAATGGCGTCCCCGTGCAGTCAAAACAACGGTGGGAGCGTGCTCCGTGCCGATGCGGCGCAGGCGGGCCAGAGCCTCCTGCAGTTCCTCAGTCGGCGCCTGATCAACGAGTCGAAGACCTCCCTGCGCAGGCTCATCGCGGAGGGGAAAGTGCGGCTGAACGGTTCCGCCGTCTCCACCTCGGCCCGGCTGCGGGAGGGAGACGAAGTTGAGTTGCCCCCCGGGCTGCAGCCGGCCCCGCCGCCGGAGCAGTCCTTGGCCATCGCCGTCCTGCACGAGGACGCCGACCACCTGTGCGTCAACAAACCGGCCGGACACCCCGTCCTGCCGGGCCGCGGCGGAAGCGGCGCCGAGTTCTATGAATCCCTGGTGGCCTTCCTGAACCGCGACGCGCCCCCCGGAGGACCCTACTGCCGGCCGCACGTGGTGCATCGGCTGGACAGCCAGACCTCGGGCGTCCTGCTGGTGGCCAAAAACTACCTGGCCGCCCGCGAACTCAGCCTGCAGTTCCAGCACAGAGAGGTGGAGAAAACCTATCTGGGAGTGGTGGAGGGCGTACTGCCGCGTCCCGAGGTGCGCCTGGACGCACCGCTGGAGCGCAAGCCGGGCAGCGTCATCGAGATGCGCCCCGCCCGGAAGGACGGCAAGCCCGCCCTCACCCTGGTCCGTCGCACCGAGACCTTCGGTCACTTCTGCGTGGTCCGCCTCAGGCCCCGCACCGGTCGTCAGCACCAGATACGGGTGCACCTGGCCTCCGCCGGTTACCCCCTGGCGGTGGACCACCTTTACGGACGCCGGAGCCGCCTGAGCGGGGCGGAGCTGAACGAGATACTCTCCTCCAGGGCATGCCGTGCCGACAGCATTGTCCTGGACCGCTGCCCCCTGCACGCGGGTGCCATCAGCTACGACCACCCCTCCAGCGGAGAGCGGGTAAGCCGCGAGGCCCCCCTGCCGGAAGAAATGGAGGAGTTCCTGGAGCTTCTGCGGCGGGTGGACGCGGAGCCGGGTTCCCCATTGCAAAAGCGTTAAGATGGTTGTTAAGTTGGAGTTTTCGTTCGCCGTCCCATGGCGACCTCGCCGGGAGCTTCTTTGATGCCCGGACAGCCCGCCCTCATCATGATCCAGGGCCCCGAACCCGGCAGCTACTGCAAACTGCCGGACAACCGGGTCACCACCATCGGGCGCTCCTCCCGAAATACCCTCCGTGTGGTGAACCCCAGCGTCAGTCGCTTCCACTGTGAGATAGGGTGGGTAAACGGAGCCTGGGTCCTGACCGACCTGAACAGCAAGAAGGGGACCATCGTCAACGGGGAGTCCCTGAAGGGCAGAAAGGTGCTCCGGCCCGGCGACATCATCCGGCTCAGCTCCGTGGTCTTCCGCTTCGATCTGGTAGCGGAGAGCCCCCATGAGGATGGCGCTCTGGTGGCCATAAAAGAGGCCGAGATCGACCACAAACTGCGCACCCGGGGGGAGACGACCGGCTCCCTGGACGACATTCGCGCCCGCACCCGGCTGGCCGCCGAGGCGGCCCGCAAGGCCGCCGTCGGCAAGACGTATCCGCTTCGCAAAAACCTCCTCTTCCTCGGCGCCGTGGCCGGAATTAGCGTCCTGCTTGCCGCCGCGCTGCTCTTCTACGCCCACCGCCGTGCGTCCGGAGCCCTCGGGGACACCCAATGGTCCGGCCGGTCCGCCTGGGGCGAAGCCCAATCGGCACTGCAGGAGGGACGCTCCGTCGCCGGTCTCCGCGAGCTGCGACGCCTCAGCGAACGCGTCCCGCGAACGCCATTGGTTGCCAGGGCGGCGCAGGAGTACCGCCGGGAGCTGTGGCGGCTGGTGGAAGACTGTTTTGCGGCCGCCGCCGCAGCCGAGGGGGAAGGAGACTACAAGGCCGCCATCGCCGCTTACTCGGGCCTGGAGAAGCTGGACCTCCCGGAGGCGGTCGCGAAGCTCTACCGCTCCCGGAGGCGGCAGACCGAGAAGCTGGCACGGGCCGCCCTGCGGGACGCCGACCGGAGGGCCGAGCGCCTGTTGGAAGAGGGCAAAAAGCAACAGGCCCTGCGCGTTTACATGGAAATCAAGGATCGCCTCGGTCTGGAGGAACTCCGGGCGGAGGCCAGCGCCAGAGTCGCCCGTCTGAAAGCCAACCCCTGAACGGAGTCGACCAGCTTGAGAACCAACGCGGAAAACCTGGTGGAAATCGCAGTGCTCGGGAAGGTGACCGCTCCCCTGAGCGGCCGGAGGTGGCGCCTCGACCCCGACGGCGTCCCTTCCATGCTCCCCGGCGTCGGCGGCATTACCTACAACTGCAAGGTGGGGGACAGCGCCCTGGACTGGCAGGCGGACCACGTGGAACCCGGCGTGTCGGTGAAGAACGAGGACTCCAACGCCAACACGGCACTTAACACCCTGGCCTGCGTCGGCAACGTGGGCACCGTCGCTTCCGGCGACGCCAAGGGCGAAACCGGAGTGGTCACCGGGAAGCACGGCGGCGTGGAACACGTCCTGATGGACTTTCCCGATTCCACTTTGGAGAGCCTGGTCATCGGCGACAAGGTGCAGATCCGTGCCAGGGGACTGGGGCTGGAGTTCACGGACCTCCCCTCGGTCAAGCTGATGAACGCCGCCCCCCGCCTGCTGGAGCGCATGGATGCGGAGATCGGCGGGGAAGCCCTCCGGGTAGCAGTGACCCACGTCATACCGGCGACCCTTATGGGGAGTGGCAGCGGCCGGTCTCACGCCTTCAGCGGCGATCACGACATCCAGGTCTTCGACCGGCGGACCATCGAAGGGCACGGGCTGGGGTCCCTGCGGCTGGGTGACCTGGTAGCGGTCCGGGACGCCGACTATACCTACGGCCGTTCCTACAGGGAGGGGGCGGTCAGCGTGGGGGTGGTCGTCCATTCTCGATGCACCCAGGGAGGGCATGGGCCCGGCCTGACGGCCCTGATGACCAGCACGGAGGGAACCATAGAACCGGTTCTCGATCCCTCGGCCAACATCGCGAAGTACCTCCGGATAGGGCGAGCGCGCGCGGAGAACCGCAAGCAGTAGGAGAGCCCCATGGAATCACGCGAGTTCGGCAACTATACCCTCCTGGAGCAGGTGGGCAAGGGGGGCATGGGGCGTGTCTTCCGGGCCTCCGACAACCGTACCGGGCGGATTGTGGCGCTCAAGACCTTCGAGTCCGACGAGGATCGCTCCCCCGAGATGAGCCGGAAGCTGCGCGACAGGGAAGTCCGCATGCTGATCAGCGTCCAGCACCCCAACGTGGTGAAGTACTTCGAGTCGGGGCACGTCGAGGACGATTTCTACTACGTGATGGAGTTCGTGGAGGACAGCCTGCTTTTCTGGCTGCGCAGCGGGAAGGAGCTGTCCCTGGTCGACAAGGTTCACCTGTTGCGCCAGACCGCCAGCGCCCTGGCGGCCGTCCACCACCAGGGCATCGTACACCGGGACGTCAAACCGGGGAATATCCTGCTGGACCAGGATCCCAACGGCGCCATACACGTCAAGCTGACCGACCTGGGCATAGCGAAGAACGTTCGGGAGGCCGACATCGTCCGGGAGCAGACGCACCGGCGGGTCCCGGGCACGCCCCGCTACCTCTCCCCCGAACAGATCAAGATGCGCCCCCTTGACGGCCGCTCCGACGTGTTCGGACTCGGTATCGTGGCCTACGAGCTGTTCAGCGGCGAGAAGCCCTTTCACGCCGAGGAATCCCGCGGCTACCTTAAGGCGAACGTGCGGCAGGAGCCGCGGCCGCTGGCCGAGTTTGACGGGGCACTGCCCGGTTTCCTCGGCGACATCGTCAGCCGAATGCTCGCCAAGGACAGGGAGGAACGTTACGACTCCGAGGCCCTCGCCCGGGACCTGGAACTGGCTCACCAGCATCTGGTCAGCGGCGCCCCCATGGTGGAGACTACCAACCCGGCCTCCCTCTTCTACGAGCCGCCGGCGCCGGAGGAAGAACAACAGCCGGCTACCCTCGAGGCGATCGCGCCCGCTGCCTGGGGCGTGGCCGCGGGCATCGTCGTGATGGCCGTGGTGGCGGTGGCCCTTTTGTGGCCCCGCCCGGCCGCCGGGACGCCCCTCCCTTCCGAGGCACCGCAGTTGCTTGAGCATGCCGAGGAAGCCGCCGAAGCCGGGCGGCGGTGGCAGGCGGTTGCTCTCCTGAATCGCGCGACCGGACAAGAGCTTGGGCCGGACCAGCAACACCGCCGAGACGAACTGCTGAGCGCCGTCCAGCAGAGCCTCGCCGTGCCGGCAGAGAAGCGAACCCGCCGCATGCTGGAGGAGGGCCGCTTCGAGGAGGCGCAGGCAATGGTCGAGTTCGTGGAGCGGCGCTTTCCCCTGTCCCCAATCACCGAGCGGATGAAAGCCACCCTCGAGGAGCAGAGGCCCGAACCGCCCGCCGAAGGGGGCGCCAAACGGATGCTGCGGCCCATCACGGAACTGGTGGCGCAAGGCCGGTACGCGGAGGCCCTTCACCGGACAACCGAAATGCTGCAGGTCCGGGAACCGGAGGCCGACCAGGCGGCGCGACTCCGGGCAAGCCGCCGGGAAATCGCGGAAAAATGGGCGAATCATCTCCTGCGCAACACACCTCGCAGCAAAGAGTTGGAGACCTTCTTCGCTGAAGTCGACGACTCCGATCTGCCGGACGGTGGCCTGCTGGACCGACTCCGACTCCATCTGGCGGAAACCTACCGGGTCGAGGGCAGCTACCGGGAGGCCCTCCGGTGGTATGCTGCTGTAGCACGGCGCGGGGGACCTGAGATTGAGCGCCGCGCACGCGCCGAGGCCGAAGAGCTGCGGGATCGCCTCAGCACCGAGCCGATGCACCCCGACCGGCTGGCCGGTGAACTCGGCGAGAAGGGCTTCCAGAGCGCCGTATGGGACAGTGCCGGCGAAATGCCACAGAACACGGAGGCGATGCGGCTGAGCTGCCGGCAGGGAGAAACGGTCAGATGGCGAACCGTGCAACCGGTGCGGAACCGAGGATTCGTGCTGGAGGTGGAGATGAAGGCCGGAGCGAAACTGGTGGGGGACCCCGGCCGCGCCCGAGCGGGCATCGCCGTCAGGGACGGCAGGGGCACGGCGGCCGAAATCTCCTTCGACGGGGAGGGCGGCCGGCTGTTGCTCCGCCGGCCCGGCACCGACGAAGCGGAAGTCCGGGAGCTGCGCCCCGCCGGCTCGGAGGGATGGCAACGGCTGAGCCTGCATTATTCGTTCGAAGAGGGACGCCTTACTGCTTCTCTGGACGGAGAAGAAACAGAGATCCCTAATCTCGAGCTGTCCGACTTTGTCCCCTCCCTTTTCCTGGAAGTCGGGGAGGACGCTCCCCCACCGGATGCGCGCCAGCCCTGGACCGTCCAGTTCCGCGACATCAGCTTCACCAGGTAGCTCCGGTTCACGTTGCCGGGGGCCCTGCGCGCGCTATAATCCGGGGCGGCCGCCGGAGCATTCTGATACTCCCCTGCCCCGTCGGTTCCGCCGCTCCACCTGACATGAAAGGGAAACGAGATGTGCACCGTTTTGCGCAGGACGCTGCATTGTTTGACGGCCGCGGCTTGTTTGGCGGCGCTGGCCACGGGGGTCTGGATCGCTCGCGCGGCTATCGCAACGGATACGGCGGCGCCGGCCCGGGGCTCATACCCCAGCAGAAGGGCGCACCGCTGGATGAACCCAACCGACAGTTCATGGACCAGATATGGCGCGCCGTGGCGGAGATGAAGAAACAGGGCATATACACGCGCATCTCACCATTCTGGGATCACGGCTCGGTTAAGTACATCAACCCCGACTGGAAACTGGAAGGCTACAGCAGCGGTGACAGCCTGAACGGCCTGCTGTTCTTCGAGCCCAAGCTCCAGAAAGCCTACAAGAACTGGATGAATCAACTCCTCACCGAGGAGAACCCCTACACCGGGATCCCTCTGAAGGACGAAGCCGCCCTGGCCATCGTCCAGATCGTCAGCGAGGACAGTCTGATGTTCTGGTGGTTGGACCGGGTGAAGGGCGGGCCACTCCGCGAGCTGCAGAGCCGCTTCCACCGGTTCGCGCGAGAGAAGCACGGCTCGATCGACGCGGCCCTGGAGGCATGGGACGGTGCGGAAGTCGAGGGCGATGCGCCGGCGAAGGGCCGCCTCGGCCTGTATCCGATGTACAACCTCACCCTCTGGCCGGGCAGAGGCAACTCCCGCCGGCTGCGCGACCAGCTGGAGTTCCTGGCGCGTCTGGAGCGTGATTTCTACGCCGAGATGAAGGAGTTCCTCACGGAAGAGGTGGGCGCCCGGCAGCTTATCGGACCCAGCAACTTCCACTCGGCCGATGCCGTCCGCCTGGACGATCTTCAGAGATGGGCCTGGACGGCGGCCGACGTGATCGAGCTGAACAACTTCTACGGCGGCGTCAGCAAGGGTCCGAACTCCGCCTGGCGCATCGAGGCGGGCCACTTTTTCACCAGGCCCTCCGCCACGCGGCGCCCGAACATCCCGCCGGCCCGCAAGCAGGTGGTCGGGCATCCCTTCAACCTCTCCAGCACCACATGGAAGCTGCCCAACCTCTACACGGCGGAGGGGCCGCTTTTCGGCGCCGCCTACAGCGCGATGAACGGCCTGGACGGGCTGTTCTGGTTCGCCGCAAGCGCACCGACCTACGACACCGGCCTCCACATGCCGTGGGCCACTGTCAAAGGCAGCCATCCGATGTTCAAGTGGACGGTCTCCCACCCGGGCTTCATAGCCCAGTTCCCCGCGGCCGCCCTGATCTACCGGCTGGGCCTGGTGGATCGGGCCGAGACGGTCGTCCACGAAGAGCGCACCCTCGACGACCTACTGGCCCGCCGGGCCCCCGTGCTGACCGAGTCCTTAGACTATGAACCGGAGACCCACCAGGCGGAGGCCGGGCCGGACGTGCGCAACCTGATGGCGAAGGCCGATCCCGCCGCGTTCCTGGTCGGGCGCGTGGAGATCCTCTACGGGGGCGACCCGAAGCGCACGCGGGTAGCCGACCTATCGGAGCACGTCGACCTCGAAGCGGGAACCATCCGGACGACCCACGGCCAGCTCGAACTGAACCACAAACTCGGCCTCCTGCGCATCAAGGCTCCCGCCGCGCAGGGCGTGGTCGGTTTCCTGAGGCAAGCCGGAGGCCGCTTCGAGCTGCCCGACCTGACTGTCTCCTCCGAGAACGAGTACGCTGCGGTAACGGCGGTCGCTATGGACGGGCGGCCACTGAGTTCCTCCCGGAAGGTGCTCGTCCAGGTGGGCACCACAGCCCGACCGACCGGCTGGCAAGCGAAGCCGGCCGTCCGTGAGATCAAGGGCAAGAGGACCGAAGGAATGGAGATCGTCTCCACGGGCCGCATGCCATGGCTTGTCCGGAACACGAAGGTCGGCCTCACGCTGCGCAACCCCCATCTGCGCAAGGCCACCCGGCTGGACGAGATGGGCTTCGCCGCCGATGAGGTGCCCGTGACGGCGCAGGACGACGCGATCAGCGTACAGCTTCCCCCGAACACCATGTATCTGCTCCTTACGCCCTCCGAAGGAGAGGGATGACACCGCCCGTGCGAGGCGAAGTGTTCCGAGCGAAGAGGGGTTTTGTTTCGTAAAGGGCGCCTCAATCCCGTAGGATGGCCTCTGGGAACCTCACCCCGCCGAGATATCGGTAAGGAAGAGCATATGTCGCTTTTCGAGGAAGAGGAAGGCGGGGCGCCGGCGCCGCCCGAAGACGCCCCCCTCCCGCGCCGCATGGCGCCCCTCACGCTGGAGGAGTTCGTCGGGCAGGAACACTTCCTCGCGGAGGGGCGGCTGCTGTGGCGGATGATCCACGCCGACCGACTGGCGTCCCTGATCTTCTACGGGCCGCCGGGCACCGGCAAGACCGCCCTTGCCTACATCATCGCCCGCCGAACCCGGGCCAGGTTCGAACGCATCAACGCGGCCAGCTCCAACGTGGCCGAGATGCGGGAGATACTCTCCCGTGCGGCCGACCGCAAGCGACGCTCCGACCGGCGAACCATCCTGTTCATCGACGAGCTGCACCGGTTCAACCGCACCCAGCAGGACGTGCTGCTGCCGGACGTGGAGAACGGGATCGTCATCCTCATCGGGGCCACCACCCACAACCCGTTCCATTCCATCAACTCCCCCCTGCTCTCGCGCTCGCAGATATTCCAGTTCAAACCGCTGGAGCCCGAACAGGTCCGCACGCTCCTGGTCCGCGCGCTGGAGGACGCCGAACGCGGCCTGGGCGACCAGCCGGTCAAGATGGAGGAGGAGGCGCTGGAGTTTCTCTCCGAGATCTGCGACGGGGACGCCCGCCGGGCGCTCAACGCCCTGGAGGTCGGCGTCCTGAGCACCGATCCCGGCCCGGACGGGCTGATCCACTTCGACCTGGCTCTCGCCGAGGATTCCATTCAGCGCAAGGCCGTCGTCTACGACCGGGACGAGGACGAGCACTACGACACCGCCAGCGCGTTCATCAAGAGCATGCGTGGCAGCGACCCCGACGCGGCGCTCTACTGGATGGCGAAGATGCTGGAGGCCGGGGAGGCCCCCCGCTTCGTCGCCCGCCGCATAGTCATCTGCGCCGCCGAGGACGTCGGCAACGCCGCCCCCTACGCGCTGACGCTGGCCACCGCCGCCCAGCAGGCCGTCGAGTTCGTCGGCATGCCGGAGGCCAGGATTCCGCTGGCCCAGGCGGTCACCTACATCGCCTGCGCCCCGAAGAGCAACGCCTCCTACCAGGCCATCGCGGCCGCCGAGGAGGACGTGCAGGAGGGCCGGACGCTCCCCGTCCCCGAACACCTCAGGGACGCCGGCTACCCCGGCGCCGAGCGGCTGGGGCGCGGGGAGGGCTACAAGTACGCCCATTCCTACGAGGGCCACTGGGTGGACCAGGATTACATCCCCACCACGCGCATCTATTACCGCCCCACCGAGCAGGGCCGCGAGAAGGAAATGAAGGAGCGCCTGGATGCCATCCGCCGCGCCCGCGGCATCAGCGAAGAGGGCGAGCAGGAAGCCGAAGACGACGAGTCGGCCAACGACGGATAGGAACGGATCCCGCCGCGGAGGGGTATCTCACCGCTCAGCCCGCGGAGCCACGATGCGGCCATGTGCGGGCGGCCAGCTCCTCCATCTCGGCCACCACCTCGGGGTGCTCGCCGGAAACGTCCTCCGTCTCCTCCGGGTCCTTGTTCCGGTTGTAGAGCTTCGCGCCGCCCTCGGCGTCCCGGCGGGTGGGGAACAGGTAGTTCCAGTCCTTTGTCCTGACCGAGCCCCACCAGCCGAAGGAACTCACCACGTGGTCCCGAACCGGGTTGCCTTCGACGGCGGGCCAGAAATTCAGGCCCGTCATGCGGTCCGGGCCTTCCACGCCAACAAGCTCCAGGGCGGTCGGCATGAGGTCCACCGCTGAGACGAGTCCCTCCACGCGCCGCCCGGAAAGCTCCGGGTCGGGGTGGTGGATGATCAGTGGCAGCCTGACGCACGGCGGGTGAAGGAGGTGGGCGGCTTTCTGCACGTGCCCGTGCTCGCCGAACTCCGTGCCGTGGTCGGTCGTGAAGACCACCAGCGTGTCATCGAACAGGCCCAGCCGCTCGATCGCGTCCAGAAGATGTCCCGCCCACCGGTCCACCAGGCTCAGCAGGCCGCAGTACATCCCCCTGATGGCCGGCACGTCCTCCGGCCGTATCTTCTCCTGGGAGATGCCGTAGAGGAAGATGAACCGGTCGCAGGGGTAGTCGTCGTGGTATCCGGCGGCGTACTCCGGGGGGCAGTCGAAGGGCTCGTGCGGATCGAAGGTGTCCACCCACAGGAAAAACGGCTTTTTGTCCACGTTGTTCTCCAGCCAGCGGACGGCGGCGCGGAAGGAGCGCGCGCAGAAGTAGTCCTCCTCGGAGTGGAAATCCTGGGTGTTCCGGAGGTAGCGCTGGAGCGCCTGGTGCACCCGTTCGTTCCAGAGATGGGGGGGCACGTGATCGCGGGTGTCGAACTCGTCGGCGGGCGCGCTCTTCCAGGGGTCTTTCTCCTGCCCGCGGATGAACTCCCAGGTGTCGAAGCCCCGGTGCAGGTTCATGCTGGGTTTGAAGTAGTGCCACACGTCGGTGATCAGTCCGGTGAAGTAACCGGCCTCCGAGAGCACCTCGGACAGCGCGACGTCCTCCTGTTCCATGGGCATCCAGCCGGGCAGGCCGGGATACACGCCCTTGGGCTGGACCTCCTCCTCGTCGTAAGGCAGCAGCGAACGCCCCGTGAAATAGACCCGCCGGGCCTGGACGGTGGGCAGGGATTCCCCCCAGGCGCTTTCGAACACGAGGGACTGCTCCGCGAAATCATCCAGGTAGGGCGTTTCGATCCAGTCGTTCCCGTAACAGCCCATGTAGTCGGCCCGGAACGTATCGGTGCAGATGACGATCAGGTTCATGCGGCGGCTCCTTTCGTTCATTCGGTGCAGGGCTACAGGATGCTCCGCGGGGCGGGGCTCCGCAAACGGAGGCGCCGAAAACCGGCTTTCTCGGACGAAGAGGGTCTCGGCCGGCGGGTCGGCGGCGGCGGCGAACCGCCGGATGCGGTTGCAGCACCGGACGGTCCGCAATATACAGGGGGATACCCGCGAACCGTGAAGGAGGCCGAAGATGAAGAGTACGCCGGTCGGGATCGCCATGCTCAACGACGAGCGCCCCCACGTGTGGGAGCAGAACAACCCCGTCAACCAGCAGGTGGTACAGCAGTGGGCGGAGATCATCGGCGAGCAGGTCCAGAACGTCGACGGCTCCTCCCCGGAGGTGGTCGCAGCCGATGAGATCATCACCGGCGTCCGGTCCGCCCAGCAGATGGGGGAGCAGCTCCGCCGGGCCGGCTGCCGGTCGGTGATCATGTGCTACAACGTATGGAACTTCCCCTTCCTGGCCTGGCCGTTCCTGAACTCGCTGGGACGTAACGTGCCCGTGCTCAGCCTGAGCAACAACAACGGGCAGTACCCCGGCAACGTCGGCTTGCTCGCGACCGACGGCGCCCTGCGGCAGGCCGGGATCCGTACGCACCGCATCGTCGGCCAGATGGACGACCCCGACGTGCAGGACCGCGTGGCCGACTGGGTCCGGGCCACCCAGGCGCTGACCTGCATACAGAACGAAGTCTACGGCCTCTACGGCGGCCATTCGATGGGCATGGAGACCGGCTACTGGCACCTGA
>CAZEAP010000029.1:0-44812 GCA_964510315.1 uncultured candidatus Brocadiaceae bacterium | reverse complement strand
TAATCAGTGTCTGGCGTTTTTCGTTTTCCTTTTCGCCCGTCGGCAGTTTTTCATCCGTGTCCGGGCGGACGGGAAAGTACGGCGTGGGAGGCACCGGGCCGATTTGCGTGCCGACGGAGGCTTTCTACAAATCAGTTCCAGAACTTCCGTGGGTCTCCCATCTGTGTTTATCAGTGTTAATCAGTGTCTGGCGTTTTTCGTTTCCTTTTCGCCTGTCAGGAGTTTTTCATCCGTGTCCGGGCGGACGGGAAGGTACGGCGTGGCAGGCGCCGGTGGGCGAAGACGCCGCCAAAGGGCGCAGGTGAGGGCGAGGCCGGCAGACGATATGGCCGAAAGCGCCCCGCGCAAGGGCCTTCGGCTTGCCGGCCCCGAGCCGCTGAAGCACTGGTCCCTGACGACGCTGCGGGAGAAACTGGTGAAGATCGGAGCCAAGGTTGTCCGGCACGCGCGCTACATCGTGTTCCAGATCGCGGAGGTGGCGGTGCCGAGGGAGCCGTTCGGAGCCATACTGGAGCGGATTCGGCGGCTCTCACCCGTGCCGACCTGACGGGTGGCGGTGGGTCCCGCAGAAAAATCCGACTTCGCGGCTTCTCGACAGTCAAGGTGCATTTGGATGGTCGAAAAACACTTTTCGGGCTGCCATGTCCCCCGAGACAAACGGCCGCCAGAGAGCACAGGGGGGTACCCTGTCACGATGGAGGCGAACTTGTCAGTTCGCTACGGTAAAGGGGTGATCTCGGTTAGCATCTCCTCTGCGCCGTGTGCCGCCTTGCAGTCTGAATAGACGTCGGAGGCCGAGACACCGTGCAGTCTTCTGCAGAAAACGCATCATTGGCAGAAAACGCATCATTGCAGGTCGTGCGCGCCGAGTGGCAGCGTGAGGGGACGGTGTACCTTCTGGGGATCGATGGCCTGAGCCACGACCTGATGCAGCGCATGTTCCAGGGGGGCGAACTGCCCAACTTCGCCTGCCTGGCTTCCGACGGGTGCTTCGGCCCTCTGGCCACTATCGAACCGACGAACTCGCCTCTCATCTGGACCAGCATTGCCACCGGCTGCCATCACCGGCTCCACGAAGTCGACGGGTTCGAGTTCTACCGCATGCTGGGCAGACGCATAAGCCGCTCGGCGGTGCGAAGGGCCAAGAGGTTGGGGCTGCGCCTGCCGATACGGTTGGCGCGCAAGGTCGGGCTGATGCAGGGCCATTTCTTCGATTCGCGCCACGTCCGGGCCAAGAGGCTGTGGGAGATCTACAGTGAGACCGGCGGCACCGTGGGGGTCGTCAACTGGTGGCACACCTGGCCCACACAGCCGGTCAACGGTTTCGTCGTGTCCGACCGGCTGCATTACTGGCGGCTCCTGGCCAGCGGCAAGGAGGAACGCAAGGAAGATCGGCTGGTTTTCCCGGACGAGCTTCACGAGGAGGTCCGGCCCCTCGTCGCCTCCCCGGGGGAAGTCGGTCCGGATGTCATCCGCCGGTTCGTGAACGTGCCTTCCGAGGAGCTTCGGCGCTTCACCGACGTGGCGTACAACCACCATGATCTGCGGGGCGAGCTGGCATTCATGATCTCCGCCCATGCCACCCACCACCGGGTTCTTCGGCAGTGCCTGGACAGATATCCGGACCTGCAGTTCGTGGCGGCTTACTTCCGCAGCCCGGACATTGCCCAGCACTGCGCCTACAAGTACGTGCCGTGGGCTGATCCATCGGACGCAACCGCACAGGAAAGACGGCGCTACGGCAACGTCGTTCCCGAGGTCTACCGGCTGATGGATGAGCGGGTGGGTGAGATTCGGGAGCGGATGGACGAGAGCGACGCGCTCGTGGTGGTGAGCGATCACGGCTTCGGATGGCAGCCGGGGCGCGGCGGATACGGGCACCGCCGGGGCAAGCCCCCCGGTGTCATCTATGCCTGTGGGAAGGAGTTGCGGCGCGGCAAGACCGTCAGCGACGCCTGCATCTACGACGTGGCGCCCACCGTGCTCCGGATACTGGGCCTGCCGTGCTCGGAAGAAATGGAAGGGCGCTGCCTGGAGGAGTTGCTCACCGATGAGTTCCTCCAGGACCATCCGGCCCCCGAGCCGGTGGAAAGCTACGGCCCGCCCCGCACGAGTTACTCGACGGTCCGCAGCCCGAAGCAGGTGGATGAACACGTCCGTGAACACCTCAGGGCGCTCGGCTACCTTGAGTGACCTGTGAGCCCCCCGACGGGCGTCCATTCCGGCTTGTCTGCCCTGCCAACGGCATGAGACGCTACTACTGCCGGCTCCAGATGGCAAGTAAGCCCTCGGACCCACCCACAGGGGTATTCCTTGACTGTGCCGTCGGCCAGCTCATGCGACGTTTTCCCCCTCAACGCCGACGCCGATCTTATCCAGCTCTTCAGCCGGAGCGAGGGAGTCAGTAGAGCCCGTGCCCACCAGAAAAACGGCTTCGCAGCTCTTCGGCGGCTCTTGGGAACTGATCGGTTTCGTGGTTACTTTCCTCAGGCCCGTCGAATTCCTCCCCTGCCGTCGAGGGGGACGCCGGTGAAGGCGCCCAGTTAGCATCCTCAATATCTGAACGATGCCACACGAGGAGCATCCAGAGAAGTCGTTGCTCGGAAAAGCGAAAGCCCTTCGAGACTCTCGGGCAATAGCTCGCTTTTCCGCAGAAAGCTCACAGAGCAGGGGCTGACCTACACTGCGCAGCCGGGGTTCGGCCTTATTCCTCTGAATCAAAGCGGAAAAGCTCCGCGGTAAGAAGATTTGCGGTCCAGAACAAAGCCAAGAGCGAGCCCAGAATGACCGGAGTCACCCAGCGGTTCTCCAGACGGAATAGCTTCCGACTGCCGGCCGTTACTACCCCCGCGCACAGCCCCAGCCATAGGTACCAGAGGAGCGAGCCAAACATGCCGAGAACCAGCCAAAGCCATAAAGCCGGCCACTCCAAGGCTCCCATCTTTGCCAAACCGTTCAGCCATCATGCCGGCCCAGCCGCACGGCGCCGCTGAACCCGAAAAGTCCCGCCCTGAGAAGCACGCTCCGCCGAACTGTCCGGCTGCGAATGAGCAAATACGCCGATGTACCAAGTTGTGTAGGGCAGAACACCCCCAAACTCACCCAGAATGCGACGAAAAAGTAGTCGTCAATGGTGGGCCGGTAGCTATCGCAATAGCTGAACAGCTTCCACGATACAAGGATGGGCACCGGCGAGAATGCCGCCAGGAGCAACGCGGCGATCATGGGCTTACTGGTCCGTTTGCCTTCGGTATGAGGCATCGGATGGTTTACTGCGTGCGTTGACGCTCATGCCCGGAATTCCGAATCAAAGCAGAGAGAAACTACGTCCGCCGGCCTGGAACTGATGGACCAATGGGTTTCAATCGGCCTTCACCTCAACCTTTGCTGAATAGCCGAGTTTTCTGAGCAGCTCCTCGCAATCCTCCCAGGTGAGGCCGAACGCCCGCACGTCTGCCACGCCGAGCCGGGCAACAACATCCCGGGCCTGTTGTGCCCGAGGCCCTTCAAACTCCCCCTCCATCATAGCCTTTTCGGCCCAGTCCACAAGCTCCTCTATGCACAGCTCATGATGGAGGTACCCGTTCAGCTTCGCGGCCACGGTCTGTGCCGTGATTCTCTCGTTCATGGCTCTACCTTCCTGTGTCCCTTGTCTTCGGGGCACTTCTCGTGAATCTCTACCACTTTCCCGGCTTCGTCGCGTATCTCCTGCCAGAAGCGCGTGGTTTTTTCGTCTGCGTCCACTTCCTTAACATAGCGTGCCGACCAGCCGTGATGGCCAGCCACCTCCAGCCAGTATCTGCGGCCCCCGCCGGGCAAATCGCGCCAAGGCTCGAACTTTGCCTCGTTCTGCCGCCGGCCTGTCATAGTCTTGGCCCATTGTCACGTGTTGTCACACCAACCGGTTGCACACCTGATTTCCCGGCACCCTCACGCCGCAAATGACGACTCCTTTCCTTTGAACGATACCGCCAGGTCGCTTCCAGTGCAAGCCACGGAACTGCAGAAAACCGCGCCCCACCGTGCTTCTCCCCTGCTCTCCTGGTCCCCTGTTCCACTGCTCTACCATTTCCGCTCCGCCGGCGGCGGCAAAAAAAATGGTACCCCGTGCAGGATTCAAACCTGCGACCTCTGGCTCCGGAGGCCAGCGCTCTATTCGCTGAGCTAACGGGGCACCTCTGGGAGCCCATTATACCCCTCCATCGCGCTTAGTCAAAACGAGCGCTCCCCCCGCCTCTTCGGTGTCTTTCCCCTCTCCCGGACCGCGAATTCGCCCACGTCGGGCGCCCGGCGGGCCGAAAATCCCTGTACCAGACGCCCTGAGGATGCGAATTTTGGCCCTCAGAAGAAAAGCATGCCCCGATAACGCCCAACCCGGACACACGACCGAGCCGGAACGTCTACAATCTTCGCCCGTTCGGACACAAGCCCGCTTCACCGGAGAGACGAACATGGAAACGGACAAGAAGAAAGAACTCCTGCCGAGGGCGCGGCTCCTCTATGCGGAGGGGCTCTCCACGCGGGAGGTAGCGGCGGCATTGGACGTGTCACAGAGCACGGTGCGCCGCTGGGCCCGCCGGGAGGAGGAGGCCGGTCGGCCCTGGAGCAGGGAGGGGAGCGACCCCGGAGCCACGCTCCTTGCCGGACAACAGCCGCTCGGCGAAACCCTCCGCCGCAAGGTTCAGGAGCGCCTCGACCAACTAATGGCGATGGCCGAGGAAAACCTGGAGGATTCAAAGCTGGAGGACCGCATCCTGAAGCTGTGCCGGGTCCTGGACTACCTGCGCAAACAGCAGGATGACCTCGGCGCGCAGTTGCGCGCACTGCGGAAGTTCGCCGAGTTCTGCCTCCGGCACCTCACCGAAGAGGAGATGACGCCGGTGCGCAAGGCCGTTCGCCTGTTCGTCGACCACCTGCGAGAGGAGTACTCATGATCTGGTTTGAGACCGCCGTCTCCGCCGTTTCGGCCCTCTTCGGGGGATTCGTCGGCGGCTGGGTGGTGGCCTTTCGGCTCGGACGGTGGCGTCAGCGCGTCGAGGACCACCTGGAGAGCATCGAAGCCCGCCTGCGCAAGGGGGGGCGCACGATCGACAGCGTCCCCGTGCTGCAGGCACGGCTGGACCTGGTGCTGGAAGAGCTGCGGTCCCTCAAGGGCGAACTTCGAGGGGACCGGAAACGCTTCGTCACCCACGAGGAGTGCAACAGGAGACATAAGGCCGAGTAGGCCGCGCCCGGCGGGCCGCCGGCCGTCCCTGTCCTTCAACCCTCGCCGGAGAGAAAACTCACGGGAGAGACCCAGTGGTGAAACAAGAGGAAGTGGAGAAGATTCTGGCCGACCTGCGCCGCCGCCGCACCGAGGCCGAGGCGGAGGCGGGCCACGCCGCCGAGGCACTGGCCCGGCTGGTCAGCGGCATGACCCCCCTGAAGCAGGTGGACACCGACCAGGTGCGGGCAACCGCCGACACCTTCGCCGACGCCGCCGAGCGGCTGCGCGCGCTGGAGGAGTTCGCCCGGCAGGTCCGGGGTCTCCTGCTGTAGGCGTCGCCAACCCCCTGAGGAGAAGCAAGTGCCCAAGTGGTCCAGAAAGCACGGACAGCTCCGCGCGAAGCTGCTGGAGCTGATCGAGCAGATGACCACTCCCTTCCCCCGGACGGGGAAGGCGGCCCGCGAGGAGCGGATGAACCGCCCTTTCCTCGAGTGGTGCCGAACCTACCTGCCTCATTACTTCGATGCGCCGTTCGCGGACTTTCACCATCGGATGACCGACGCGGTGGGGGAGGCGGCCATGCCGACGTTCGTCTGCGCCTTCCGGGGGGCCGGCAAGAGCGTCCTGCTCACCCTCGCCCGGCCCCTCTACCGCTGCCTGCGGGGGGAAGTGCCCTACTTCCTCTACGGGAGCCAGGTGCGGAAACTGGCCGCCGAGAACATGGACTGCGTCCGGCTGGAGCTGGAGCACAACCCCCGCATCCGCGGGGACTACGACCCGAGCCGACCGGAGGGGTCTCAGAACTGCTGGACGGTGAGCCTGCCCGGTCGCCGGGGAAGCACGAAGTTCGAGGCGTTCGGGACGGGCATGAGCCCCCGCGGGCGCCGCCACGGCGAACGCCGCCCGTTGGAGTTCGTCGGGGACGACCTGGAGGACGCCGAACTCGCCCGCAATCCCCGGCGTGAGCAAAACCTGTGGGACTGGCTGATGGACGAGGTCCTCCCCGCACTCCATCCCGACCGCTTCGTGTTCACCGTGCTCGGCACGATGTTCGGACCGCACTGCATGATGGAGCGCGCCCGCGCCCTCTCGGAGAAACGCGACGGGAACGGGCGAGCCCTGGGACGGCTCTTCACCCAGAGGGCCACCCTCAAGGGGAGCAGCGTGTGGCCGGAAAAGTTCAGTGACCAGGCGTTGGCGCGCATACGGGCCACCATCGGCCTGCGGAACTGGCTGCGCAACTACGCGCTGGAGCCCGACGACCCCACCAGGCCGTTCCAGGCCGACTGGATGGGCTGGTACCGGCGCTCGGAGGTGGAGCTGGAGAGGTTGGACGTCGTGTGCTTCCTCGACCCGGCGGTCAGCAGCAACGGCTGCCCACGCGCCCTGGTGGCCGTCGGGGCCGACAGGAAGAGCCGGGTTCGGCACGTGCTGGCGGCGTGGATCGAGCAGGGCAGCCCCATGGAGATGATCGAGAAGCTGTTCGAATACAACCGGCGCTTCCGGCCCCGGCTGATCGGGGTTGAGTCCAACGGCGGCTATGCCCTCATCAAGCCTCTGCTGGCCGAGCAGGAACGACAGCGCCGAGAGCGCCTCCCCGTGCGCTACGTCCATCACAGCCGCCCCAAGGAGCTGCGGATCGAGGCGCTCTGCTCCCAGTTCGAGAGGGGGCGCTGGAAGTTCCCCCGAAACCCCGGCGCCGGGGTCAAGACGCTCCAGGAGCAGTTCCTCAGCTATCCGGAGGGCTGGGTGGACGGCCCCGACGCGGCGGCCGGGTGCGACGAATTGCTGCCGGAAACTTTCATGGAGCCCGGCGAAGCGACGACTTACCGCGGCCTGCAGAAACGAACCGATTTCTCCGCCCTCTAAGAAGGAATATCCGAAGATGCAGACACCCGACACGCAGACCCTGGCCGAGCCGTCCCGCTTCGGCGCCCGAACGGTGGTGGGCCACCTGGACGTTGAGACGCTCAGCCCCCGCCGCATCAAACGCATGTTGCTGGCCGCCGAAACCGGCGACCTCGCAGCACAGTCCGAACTGTTCGAGCGAATGGAGGAGAAAGACGGCGAACTGGACGCCTACCTCCGCACCCGGAAGGCCGGGGTGACCCGCCTCCGCTGGGAAATTCAGCCCGGCGACGAAAGCTCGGACGGACGGGAGGCGGCGGAGTTCTGCCGCCGGGCGGCGGCGGACCTGCCCGACCTGCCACAGGCGCTGTTCGACTTGCTGGACGCCATACCCAAGGGGTTCAGTGCCCTGGAGATCGATTGGGCGACCGGCGCCGACCGCTGGCATCCCCGCGGTCTGCTGTGGAGGCCCCAGCGCTGGTTCCAGATCGGCCCGGACGGCAGGGAGCTGCTGCTCCGGAACGACGAGGGCCGGGGTGTGGAGCTGAATCCCCTGAACTTCCTGATCCACCGTGTGCGGGCCCGCAGCGGGTTCAGCGCCCGCACCAGCCTGCTGCGCTCCTGCGTGAGGGCCTTCATTGTGCGGCACTTCGCGTGGAAGGACTGGATGTCCTTCGCGGAGGTCTACGGCATGCCTCCGCGGCTGGGCTGGCTGCGGGAGGGGGTGCCCTGGGACTCCGAGGAGGCCCGCGAGCTGTGGCGCGCCGTCAAGGCGCTGGGCATGGACGCCGCCGCGGTGGTGCGGGAGGGCAACCGGATCGAGATGCTCGACACCCGCTCGGCCGGGGAGGGCCAGATATTCGAGCGCATCCTGGAGCGGGCCGGCCGGGAGATGACCCTCGCCGTGCTGGGCCAACTGCTGACCAGCGGAGGCGAGAAAGGGGGCTCCTACGCCCTCGGGCACGTCCACAACCAGGTCCGCTGGGACCTGATCGAATCGGACGCCCGCGCCCTGGGCAGAACCCTCAGCGAGCAACTGCTCCGGCCCATCGTCCGGCTCAACCTCGGTCCCGACCATCCGGTGCCCCGCTGGCACTTCCACGCCGACAAGCCGAAGGACCTCGGCGCGCTGGCCGACACCGTCAAGACTCTCAGCGAGGCCGGCCTGGACATACCGGTCCAGTGGGCCTACGCGAAGTTCGGCATACCCAGGCCCGCCGAAGGCGAACCCGTCCTCGACCGCAACAGAAAGGGATGAAATGACTACCGCTTCAGCACAGCAGGAAAGCTCCGTGCGCGTCGTTGCCCTGCCCTTCCCCTCCGCCGGGCGGGAAGCCGGGACGGTCCCCGAGTGGGTCATGCTGGCCCGCGTCGGGGCCTGGCTCGGCCATCCCGCCATGCCGGAGGTGATCGGGCGGGAGCACCTGCGGAGCGCGCTGGACTACTTTCAGCGCCATTACGCCGCCAACGAGGCGGACCTGGTGATCGACTACCACCACGCCAGCATCCTGGCCCCCGCGGGGGGAGCAACCGCCCCGGCCGCCGGCTGGATACAAAAGATGGAGCTGCGCGCCGAGGGCACCGAACTCTGGGGGCGCGTGCAGTGGACGACCGACGCGGCCAACGCCGTCGCGGAGCGCCGGTTCCGCTACCTCAGCCCGGTGTTCCGTTTCAACGCGCCCGACCGCGTCACCGGAGAGCCCACGCCGATGATCATCCACAGCGTGGGACTGACCAACACGCCGTTTCTTACCGAACTGCCGAGTCTCAATGAAGCCGGCGCTACGGACGGCGCCGGAGAAGTCCCCATAGCAGAAGGAGGCGATCACATGTCTCTGCTGGATAGCCTCGCCGAAGCGCTCGGCCTGGAGCCCGATCGCGTGGCCTCCAGGATCGGGCTGCCCCCCCGGGGCGACGATCCGGAGCAGACCGGGCGCTTCGAGGACGAGCAGGTGGCCGGGGCGCTCCTGGCCAACGCGGACCGCGTGCAGGAACTGGAGGCGCAACTGGAGGAGTCCGCTCCCCCGGTCAGCCCCGCAGTGGCCAACGCACTCGGCGTGCCGCCGGAGGCCGACGAGACGGAGGTCAAGGCCGCCCTCATCGGCCTGAAGGCCCCCGGCGCCGCCCTGGAACCGGTCCGCAGCGCCCTGGGCCTGCCGGAGTCGGCGACCCGGAGCGACATCCTCAATTCCATCGCCGAGCTGCAGCAGCAGCGCCGCGACGAGGAAGCCGAAAAGCTGGTCGAACAGGCCGTGGCGGCGGGCAAGATTCCGCCCGCCCACCGGGAGTTCTACCTCCGGGAAGCGGTCAACGAACTGGAGGCCACCCGGCGGGTCATCAACGCCATGCCGGTGCTGACCTCCCCCCAGCCCAACCCCTCGCCCGAGGAGGAGGGCGGCTCCGGCGCACTCACGGAAGCCGAACGGTCGGTCTGCGGCCAGCTCGGCCTCTCGCCGGAAGCGTACCTGAGCGCGGCCGATTAGCCCTTCGACTGGCTCAGGAGCTGATTCCGCCCTGCGGCGGAATCGAAACGGTGCAGGGCCCCGCGCGTGCGGGGTTCGCAACCCATCAATCTGAGGAGGTTAACGATGGCAGCTCTGACGTCTGACAGGAACACGGAGTACAGCCTGGGCGACCTGCTGTCCGTTCCGGTCGCCGGGGCGACCCGCATCTTCGCCGGGTCGCTGGTGTGCGTGAACGCAGAAGGTTACGCGGTGCCCGCGGCGGACACGGCGGGACTGCTGTTCGTCGGCGTCGCGACGGCGCAGGCGGACAACTCGACCGGCTCCGCCGGGGACCGCAGCGTGGTGGTGCGCCGCCGGGGTCGCTACAAGCTGGACTACGCCGGCTCGCTGACCCAGGTCGCCCAGGGAGCCACCGTCTACGCCGCGGACGATCACACGGTGGACGCCCCCGACGGCGTCTCCGGTGACGTGGAGGTCGGCGTGATCGACAAGATCGCCGGCCCCGGCGAGTGCTGGGTCGCCATCGACGCGGCCGTCCTGGCCGGCAGGGCCTGGAACGAGACGACCACGACCACGGCGCCGACGACCACGACGGCGGCGGCCTGATCGCCCCGTCAACGGTCTGAGGCCTGAGAAGGCAACTACCATTTCAACGGAGGTCTGACAGATGGAAATCACTCAGGGAAATCTCCAAACCGTCTTCACCGGCCTGAAGGCCACCTTCAGCGAGGCCGTGCAGGCCAGCGAGGACGAGCGGATCGAACGACTCATGGAAGTGGTGCCCAGCACCGGGGGCACCGAGCAATACCCCGTGGCGACCCTGCTGGGCGACCTGGAAGAGGTGCTCGATGAGGTGACCATCACCAGCATCGGCACATTCGTCCAGAGCGTGCCCAACCGCACCTTCGCCCGCATCGTGCAGGTGAAGCGGGACGACATCGCCGACGACAACATCGGGGTCTACCGCCCCGGCGTCCGTCAGTTGGGCCGTCGGGCGGCACTCTATCCCCTCCGGCTGGCCGCGGAAGCCCTGCTGGCCGGCTTCACCGACCAGTGGATAGACGGCACCACCGTCTACAGCGACGGCCACGAGTGGGTCGGGGGCCAGGCGTGGTCCAACCGCGCGGACGTGGCTCTGACGGCCGACAACTTCGACGACGCGGTCAGCGCCCTGGAGACCCGGACCGGCCCCGACGGGGCGCCCCTCGGACTCAGCGCCGATCTGCTGGTCTGCGGCCCGACCAACCGGGCGGCCGCCGAGGAGATCCTGCAGGTCGAGTACCTCAGCGGCGGTGAGTCCAACCGCCACTACGGGAAGTGCGACCTGCTGGTGCTGAGCCGTTTCGGCTCCGACCCCGCATGGCTGGTCATGGACACCGACCCGGTCCGGCCGCTCGTCCTGCAGGACCGGGAGGGACCGGAGTTCGCCGCCAAGGACTCCCCCGACGACGACGAGGCATTCTACCGGGAACTCTACGCCTATAAGGCGCGCCGCCGCTGCGCGGTGGCCGTCCTGGCGCCCTGGCTCATTCAGGCCAGCGCCGGCGCCTGAGGCGCTTTCGGCGGGGGCGGCTGACGCGGGGCCGCCCCTGCCTCTTAACCCACGGAGGAGGCGACAGTGTATTGCACCTACGAGGACCTGGAGACGCGCCTGGGGGCTGAAGACCTGGCCGCCCTGGCCGACTACGACGGAGACGGCGCCGCCGACCAGGCGGTGGTCCAGCAGGCCGTCGAAAGCGCCGAGGCCATCATCGACAGCTACCTGGGCATCCGCTTCGCCGTGCCCGTGCTGGATGAGGAGGGACGTGCGCCCGCCGTCCTCAAGACCCGTGCCGTCAACCTGGCCGTCTATTTCCTGAGGCTCGCCCGCGACAGCGTCACCGAGGACGCCCGCGCGCAGCACGAGGCCGACGTCGAGTGGCTCAGGCTGGTGGCGTCCGGCAAGGGCGGCCTGGGAGTCGAGCCGGCACCGGCCGAATCCCCCGGTGCAACGGAAGTGCGTCATCGGTCGGAGAGCCGGCTGTTCGGCCGGGACGAACCACTTTGAGCTGGAGCAAGTGAATGAGCAACTACCTGACCGACGGACGCCTGGCGCTGATGGACGCCCTGAAGGGCGACGCCGAGATCCAGAGCCGCGTCAAGACGTGGGTCGAGTTCGGTCCGGGCCTTAAGCGCCGCTCGGTGCTGGAGCCGGCCGCCTGCCCGGCCCTCAGCGTGCTGCCCGCGCGCCTGGCCCCGGAGCCGGTCGCCAACCTCGAGCGGGAGCTGCCCCAGACGCTTCGCGTGGAGATCACCACCGACGGACAGGACGTGGCCCCCTGCGAGGAACTGGTCTCCCTGGTGTTGCAGCGGGTCCGGGCGGCCGGGGAGACCTGTCTGGGGCTTGCCGACCGGGGACTGACGACCCTGCGCGTCCGTTCGGTGGAATGGCGGCCCCTGCCCCGACCGGAGGGCTCCCGTCTGCGCTGGAGGGCGACGGTCCGCGTGGAACTTCCGTGGCGACGCCGATAGAGGGAGGAGGCTGAGAGATGAGCGGTCCCGCCGGCAACTGGCACTATCCGGAACGCCGTCATCTGCGCATCTGCGCCGAAGGGGAATGGGGCGCCTGCCCGGCCGAACCCTCCTGGCACGCGGTGCCGGTCCGGCCCGACGGGTTCGGGGTCCGTGCGGAGCGCCCCTACTTCCGTCCCGAGGGCCTCTTCACCGGGTTCCGGCCCTCCATTCAGCTTCCCCTCGCGCCGGAGGTCACCGGGACGTTCGGGGCCCCTCTTTACCCGGAGGCCGCGGAACTGCTGCTGGGGATGGGGCTCGACCGGCAGGACGGCGAGCCGGGCAGCTACTGCCTGGACCTCTACACCCCTGCCGACCCCCGGCGCATCCTGGGGGCCGTGGCGGACCGCCTCGTGCTCGGCGCGACGGGGGAAGGGCTGACGCTGGAGCTTGGACTCATCGCCGCCGAGGAAATCCCCAACGACAGCCTGGTGGAGGGCGAGTTCGACTATTCCTATCTCAGCCCGATGCCCTTCGCCCTCCGCCGGGCCCGGGTCACGGTCGATGGGGATGCGCTCAGCAGCGTGGAGCGGTTCAGCCTCACCGTGGAGAACAACGTTGCCGCCGGGCCGAAGGGGCCGGACAGAATCTGCTTTCTGGCCGGGGGCCGGCGGGAAGTGACCGTGGTGCTGGAGAAGCTGGACAACACCGACCGCTTCAGCAGCGCCGTCCGCTCGGGGGAGGGCTTCTCCCTGGAAGCGGAGTTTTCCCATCCCCTCGGTCACGCCCTCACCGTCTCGCTGCCGGCCCTGCGCGCCGAAAGCAACCAGGAGTCGGCCGCGGCGGACCGGCTCGCGCGCGCCGCCACTCGGGCACGCGCGACCACCGACGGAAGCGGAGTCGACGTTGCCTGCCAAGTCATCCTCAGCGCCTGAACGGGGAGAGTCGAAAGTGAGAGACAACGGACCGGACGGCCGGAGCGAAGTGCAGAACGTGCGGGAAGCCTACCGGCGTGCGCGCGAACAGATCCAGCACCAGGAGGAAGCCCTCGAAGTGCTGAAGCGCCTGTTGAGCGACTTTGCCGAGGAAAACCTGCGCCTTCACCGGCGGACGGGACAGGTCCTGCGGCAGATGAACAAGCAGATGCAGGAGTTCAGACGCCGACTCAAGCGGCTGACGACCGCCAGAACCTGACACCCCCTACAGAGGCACACCATGGCCGGCGGATACTTCAAAGACGGCACGGTGGACATCGAGCTGGGAAGCCACGCCTTCGCCACGCCCAGGGCCGTGCGTCCGGGGGTGATCCTCTCTCCCCACCGGCGCCCCGCGGTGGTGCTCGACGCCGGCGGGGGCGTGCTCGACATGCAGGTGACCGGCCGGCGGCTGCGCCAGAACCTGGGCGACGCCGAGCGCTACCTCTACGAACGGCTCCACTCCCTGGGCACCAGTGACCCGGGCAGACTCGGGTGCCGGGACGACCTGGGCCGCCGTGCGACCTTTGGCAGCAGCGTCTGTGTCGGAGCCGTGGGGCGGGTGGAGGCGTTCCGTTTCGCCGAACTCCGTCTCCGTTTCTACAGCCCGGAGAAATCCGCCGAGCCGGCCTGGGAGTCGGCTCCGGCCCCGCCGGCCCCCTACCCCGGAACGGACACGCTCCGGGACTACGCCGCCGGGGACGTGACGATCGGCCACCATCCGGTGGGCATGGAGCTGGAGATGACCCGCCGCTATCCGATGCGCCGGATTCCAAGGGCGCGGGGAACCCGGCCGCGGGGGCCCCGCCGGGGGGCGCAGATCCGGTTCGTCATCCGGGCACACGCCCGGGTCGCCGCCCGGAACCTGGGGGACTACCTGGAGGAGCTGGCCCGGCAGATCGGCCCGCGCCCGGTCGAGCTGACCGCCAACGGCAACATCTACCGGGACGTGCTGCTGGAGAGGCTGGAGCCCGCGCACACCGACCTGCGCCATACCGGCTTTGAGGCGGAATTCGTGATGTCCCTGGGCTCCGCGGTGACCTGCAGCACAACCGCGGCGCCGACCACCACGACCACAACTTCCGCGTGAACCGGGAGAAGGCAGCCGGATGAAACTTCTGCGAACGAGACCGACGGGAGGCTGAAAACTGAGCGTGAAAGTCTACATCGGCGGAGTCGAGGACTCACGGCTGCAGGTCAACTACGTGCGCGCCTCTTACGTCGCTCCCTGGGAGGCGGAGCTTTTCTGGCCGGGCCGGCACGACGCCCCCCTGGGCATCGGCCTGTGGGACGAAGTGCGAATCGAGGAGGAGAACGGCACGGTCCGCTTCCGCGGCGATGTCGCCGAACTGCGTCCCCACGGCATAGCCCGGGAGGGGACGACGCTGGTCGCTCGCGGCAGGCGCTTCCGGCTGGACAACGAGCCGGTCCGCATCAACGGCCGGAGCTTCTACGTGTGGAACCGGAGGGGCCACTCCTGCTCGGAAGGGAAAGGGGGAGAGGACTCCCCCGGGCGGGACGGCGGAAAATGGACCTGCGGGGAGATAGCGGTTGACATCCTGGAGCACGCCCTGGGCGTCCCGGCGGCGGGGTCGGCCATTCCGGGCCACCACGGCGATCCCTGCTGCGTGACCGATACCTACCTCACCGCCGGGGACGTGGCCGGTTACGAGGCGGCCGACTGGCTGGCCCGCGACAGCGTGCTGGGGGAGTTCAGCGTCGACAACACGCCGGTGGCCCGGGCCATCGACATGCTCCTCGGCTACAACGGAGGGTTCTTCGGATGGTACATCGACCCGGGCACCGGCCGGCTGGTCCTGGTGGACATGGACGCCCTGCCCGTCACGGACATCGAGGCCGGGCAGTTCGGCCGGTGGCAGGACGCCGAGGGCACCGACTACCGCCTGGTCGACAACCGCCTGGAATGGAGCCTCGACGGGGTCTGCTCCACCGTCGTCGTTCAGGGCGCCGACAGAACCGTCGAGGAGATGCCCGCCGACATCGAGGGCACCGGCAACCCCGGAAAGGGAGACCTGGGGGAGCTGGAGCTGGTGGCCTCTCCGTGGAAAGACTATCCGGCGGCCTACCGCGCGGTCTGCCAGCCGAAGCGCCATCCCTGCGCGAAGCCCATCGACGAGGACGGGAACTACACCCCGCCGGAAGGCTTCGCCAGCATGGGCTGCACGCCTCGCGTCTACCGGGGCGCCGACGGCGGGCCGAAGTACCTGTACCTTCCGTATCGCAGGTTCCCGACCTGGATGCTCGCATCGGGCATCATCGGCTTCCACGAGGTGCCGGACCTCGAGCCCGGGGAGAAGCTCTGGGGCTGGTACTGGGCGCGGATGCCCTTCACGGTTTCGGCGGGGCCTGACGGGGACGCCTATCACTGCTACGGCTACCGCCGGACGCGCACGGTCTACGACCCGGCGTTTCGTCACCCCACCACCTACCCTCAGGCAGGCACCCTCGACGACGAGTCGGCGATGGAGGTGCTGGCCCACCGACTGCTGCGCCTCTACAGCGACGTGCGGCGGCAGGGCCGGCTGGTCTGTGACGAAGTGGATTTCGGGAAGTTCGGCCTCGAGGGCCGCTACAGCGTCAGAAACCTCGGCGCCGAGGCCGGCTGGACCACCCCCGCCCCGCCGCCCTGCACCCAGGACCCCACCTGCTGGGAAGACCTCCGGATCAACGCCGTGGAAGTGACGTGGAACCTCGAAGAGGACGTCACCGAGCTGAGAGTGGCCAACACCTTCTTCATGCTCGAGGAGTACAGCGAACTGAAGCGCCGCCTGGAGATGAATCTGTTCGCCCGCCGGGAACTGAACCTCAGCGAAGAACTGCTGAGCTGCCAGAGCCGGGAGCCGGCGGTCCAGGAACCCAGCACGACGATCGGCCCCACCACCGAGTCTCCCACCACTACCAGCGCTCCGACCACCGAACCCCCCCCCACCACGGCGACGGCTACCACGTCCGCTCCCACTACCACCGAGGAGCCGACGACCGCCGAACCGACAACCACCACCGAGCAGCCGACCACAACAACCACCGCGAAGCCCACCACTTCCACCACCCCCCGGCCGTTGACGACGACGACCACCACCACCGCGGCGCCCACTACCTCCACCACCCCCACCCCGATCTGCCCCGCGGACTGCTCGACCTGCAACGACACCTACACCCTCAGCCCCGACCAGCAGGGCCAGTACTGCACCGGCGAAGACGTGACGATCACCCGGGGCGACGGCTGCGCGTGGACCGGGTCCGACTGGATGGTGAACTGCGAGACCACCGGCGACCACGCCGGCCACTGGGTCGCGGAGTTCGGGACGTACTGTGCCTACGTGGGGCCGGAGGCATACGGCGACGGGAGCTGCCCCACCGGCAGCTACACGGTCTACGAGGACAACTGCTCCGCCGATGTGCCGTGCTCCAACACCCTGACCATCGCCTGAGGTGACCACATGGCCCTGACGGACAGAGGCAGGCAGCATCGACGGCGATGCGTCCACGATCACTGCGGACACTGGCTGGAGTACGCCGCCGAGGCCGACCGCCGGGGGAGCCGGTTCTTCGGCTTCTGCGCGGGCGGCGACGCGGAACCGGCCGATCCCGCCACCTGGACCAACATGACGCCGGAGTTCTGGAACGGCCCCGACTCGAACTGCCCGGAAGGCCGCTGGGCGAGGGCACAGCGGCGGCCGGCGGGGACCCCGCAGCCCACCAAAGCCCGCTGCCTTTACGCGGACCGCTTCCAGGAGGGATGCTGCCACAGGTGGCAGGTCCGCTGCGCCCACCCGGCCCGCACGTTCCACGGACCCCGCTGCCCGGCCGGCTGCCCCGACCGGGTGCCGCCGGAGGACCTGAAGATCGCCGCCGTCGTCACGGCCTGGAACGAGGGCGAGGAGGTCCGGAAGACCGTGGAGAGCCTGCTGGCGTCGGTCGAGCACGCCGACCTCGACGTGATCCTCGTGGACGACGCCGGCACCGACGGTTCCTGCGCGTTCGCCGCCGGCATGGACCGCGTCACGCTGGTCCGGCACGAAGAGTCCCGCGGCGTCGGCCGCAGCCGCAACCACGGCTGGGAGGTCGCCCGCGACGGCGGGGCGCACGTGGTCACCTTCCACGACGCGCACATGCGCTTCCCGGCGGGCACCCTCGAGGGGCTCGCCGTGAAGGCCCTGCGGAGCGGCGCCGTCACCACCGCCGCCAGCCACCACGTCCCCAGCAAGGGCACCCTCCGCGGCTGCTGGATGCACTACAACCACCACTACTGCCTCCAGCCGAAGTGGATAACCGGCAGGCCGGAGGAACCCTGGTACCGGGTGCCCTGCATGATGGGCGCCTGCTACGCCCTGGCGGCCGGCACGGCCGACCGGCTGGAGCGCGCCACCGGCTATCTGTGGGACGACGTGGCCGGCCGGTGGGGTTTCAGCGAACAGGCCCTCTCGGTGAAGGCGTTCCTGCTGGGCGTTCCCGTCCTCCAGAGCGCCGAGCTGAGCGCGGGCCACCTCTACCGGAGCGAAAACCCCGTGCCCGACGCCCACCGACAGACCTGGCGCAACCGCGCGCGCTGCTGTGCCGTCCTGTTCGGCCGTGACGTGTTCGAGGATCGGTTCCGGGGGTGGTGCGAGAAATGGCTCGGCCCGAAGGAAATCGAGGAGATAGCCGAAGAAGCCGCCGGGCACGAGCTAACCCCCGAACGCGCCGGACTCACCCCCGATGAGCTGGAACGGCGCAGGGGGCAGGTCTTCACCCATCTGCTGGGCCGGGAGGGCCCCGTCACGGAAGTCCACGAGAGCCACGCATGGCTTCCGGAGGTAGAGAATGCCTGCCGGGAAGTCGCCGCCCGACACCCCGCCGGCCGCGGCGCCCGCCTGCTCCAGTGGCGCCCCGGAGAAGCCACCGTCCGCGCCCGCGGCCTCCTGCCCAGGGCGGAGATCCACGCGGTCGAGCTGCCCGGACACCGTGCCGACGTCTGGGCCGGATGGTGTGAGGGGAACGACGTGAAACTCCACCGCGCCGGCCTCGGCGACGGCTACCTCCGCGCGGCGGAAGCCGCATCCGACGCCGCCGGGTTCGACCTGGTCCTGGTGGGCGGTGAGGCGCAGGAGGAGTGCACGGCGCTCGCGGAAGAACTCCTCCGCGACGGCGGGCGGATGGTGGTCAACCGGACCGCCGACCGACTCCTGATCGAGAGCGACCGGCTCCGGAAGGAGCGCGAGATGCTCGACGGCTCCGACGCCGGCCCGACCGGCGGCGGGCCCTCGGCCACGGCCGGCGCCCCGGACCCGCTGGTGACGGTCTGCCTCCTGAACTGGCGGCGGGCCGAGAACATCGGCCCCGTGCTGGACGCGATCGGCCGGCAGACGGTGCCCGCGCGGGTCCTCATCTGGGACAACAACGAGGGGGCCGATCGCTTGATCTTCCGCGAGCCCCGCACCGACCAGCCCAAACCCATCGAGCAGCATCCGCTGGTGGACCTCGTCGTCGAGTCCAGCCGGAATCTGCGCTGCTGGCCCCGCTGGCTGCTCGCCAGCATGGCGGAGACCGAGTTCGTCTGTTCGCTGGACGACGACCTGGCCTTCGCCGACGAACGGGTCCTGGAAGACGCGGTCGCCGCCCAGCGGGAGAAGTGCCCGGACGGCATCGTGGGCTTCTTCGGATGGCAGAAGGTGGACGGCCGAGGCTATCGCCGGTCCCGCCACGTCAACGGCAGTCGGCGGGACCGCCGCGTGGACCTGATCAAGGGCCGCTTCATGCTGTTCCGCTGCGACCTGCTCCGCCGCGTCCCGCTGCGACATCCGGTGCTGGAAGTCGCGCCCGGACTGCGGGGACGGGCAGACGACGTCTATCTGAACTTCTGCATCGGACGGGGACGACCGGGCGCCCACCTGGTCCCCGGCGTGCTGGGAAAACGCTGGAGGGAACTGGACCAGCGCGGCGCCTCGCTCGCCGCACAGAGGGGTCATTACGAGGAGCGCGGCCGAATGGTCCGCGCGTTTCTGGATTTCTACTCCAAGAAGGGAGGATGAAGATGTTGGCAAGCATCGGAGGGTTCCTGGAAAACCTGCTCACCTCGCCGGCCTTCCTCGAAGTGCTGGCAACGGCCGTGGCCGTGATCTGGGCGCTGCCCCGCCTGCAGCAGTGGCGGGAGGGCGTGCGCCGGACTCGCTGGGACCGGGCTCTGCAACTCGGCGTCCGGGCCGCCACCGAAACCTACGTGCAGTACGTCCAGGGCCTCAAACGGGGCCGCGAGGACGGGCACCTGACCGAAGGGGAAGTGACTGAGGCGCGCCGGCGGGCCACGGCCCGGCTGAAGGAGCTTATGCGGGCCGAGGGGCCCGAACTGCTCCGTTTCTACGGGGAGGACGCCCTCGAGTGGGTCATCGAGCTGGCCGTCGGCCGCCTCCGGCGAAAGGAGGTCCAATGAGCCTGGCCGGAGCGCTGCGACTGGGGCTGGAAATCGTGCTGCTGCTGGTGCGCCACCGGCTCAACCCGCAACTCGCCTACGCCGAGGCCATTGAGAAGCTGACTCTGGCATGGAGGGAGGACGTCGATGAGTTCGCCGAAGCGGCCCGCACGCACCAGGTGGATCGCGTTGCTGCTCTGCTGGCTGATCTTGAGCGCCGTCGGCTGCAGCACCACATCACCGGCGACGCGGATGGAGATTGAGTTCCTCCGAAAGGGCCAAACCGCCCCCTGGAGTGGATACCTGATCTCGGAGCGCATGATGACGGTGCTCTACCGCGACGCGCGCCGGCAGACCGCCGGCGACGTCGTCGAGCACCTGCGGCGGAAATACGGTGTCACCGACGAAGCCGATCAACCGGAGCGGAAACGATGAAGGACCAGTTCGCCCTCCTGCGCCATACGTCGTGGGACGTGCTGATCGTGCTGGACGCCTGCCGTGCGGACTTCTTCGCAGAGACCGCGGGCGCCGAAGCCCCCGGGTTGCCCTCCGCCGATGGCGAACCCCGGGCGTGCCGTTCGCCGGCCCCCTGCACGAAGCTCTGGGTCCGGAGGGTCGGCCCCTGGCTGGCACGACAGGGGGTGCTCTACTTCAGCGCGAATCCGGTCGTGGAGAGGGAGGCGGAGGCGGCGGGGCTCGATCTCCGGACCGTCAGCATCTGGCGGGATCTCTGGGGACATTTCACCGACGAGCGAATTCCGTCGGTCCACCCCTGGGCGGTCAACGGCACGGTGCTCGCCCACCGCGAGGCCGGTCGCCTGGAGGAACGCCGCGTGGTTGTCCACTACCTTCAGCCGCACAGCCCGTACATCGGCCGCACACCGCTGAAGATGGCTCGATGGGGTCCGGCGGAGAACGGGCTCGGCCGGGCCTGCCACCGCCTGCGGCGTCCCGACCACCTCGCCGGGCGAGGGGACCTCTCCTGGGGCGTGGTCCGCAGGGCCTACCGCGACAACCTTCGGCTGGCCCGCCGGGCCGCCCTCCACCTGGCCGGAAGGCTGGGGGGGCGGGTCGTGCTGACCGCCGACCACGGGGAAGTCCTCGGCGAGCACGGCGGCAAGTTCGGACACGAATGCCACTGGGATTTCGAGGAACTCCGCCGCGTGCCATGGCTGGAGCTGTCCCCGGCCGGCGAAGGAACCACCGTCGAGCAGAAGCTGGAAGCCCTCGGATACCTGTCCTGAGCGAACTCGAAGGGCCTGTCTTGAGCGCGGAAAGGAGTCGCAGGATGCCCCGGTTAACCGCACTGATCCCCCTCCACAACGACGACTATATCCTCGGCTTCTGCCTGGCCAGCGTCGTGGAAGCCTTCGACGAGGTGCGCGTGCTCGACGACGCCTCCACCGACCACACCCCCGAGGTCGCTCTCGGCTTCGCCCGCCGCTACGCCCACGTCCACTACTGCCGCCACGAGGGCCGGCAGCTCGGCTGGATCGGCGCCCGGAACGCCCTGCTCGCCCAGACCGACTCCGACTGGCTGTTCTGGCTGGACTCCGACGACGTCCTCTGCGAGCGGCAGGGGGGCCTGCTGAGGGAGATCGCCGAAGGGCCGCATCCGGTCGTTCGCCTTCGGCTCTGCGAGATGTGGGGCGACTTCTGCCACACCACCCAGCGGCTCCGGCACTACGACCGCTGTCACGTGTTCGTCGACCGCCGGCGCATGCGGAACTTCGCCTGGCGCGGCGGCTCCGCTGCCGAGCCCGGCCTGAGTCCGGCCGAAGGCGCCGCAACGTCCGTCCTGGCCAGACAAAGTCCGGGACCGCTGCTGTTCCACTGCAAGGGCGTCAAGCCGGACCGGCGGCTGGTGGAGCGGCAGGTCATCCGCCGGTGGCTTTCCGCCGGTCGGCCCGCCCGCACCGTTGCGGAATTCGCCCGACTCGACGAGATGCCCGAACGCGAAATCCACCGCCGGGCGCTCGACATCCTGCTGCGCAGCCGCCAGGACAGGATACGCAGGGGCTACACCGACGCCGGGGAGTCCCTCGGCCGGACCCCGCCGCTGCCCGACTGCATCCTCGAGGAGCTGCGCCGGGGCCAGCGCTTCATGATGGCCGACAACCCCGGCGGCGATCTGGTGGACCGTCTCGACCGCGGCTGGACACCCCCGGACCCCAACCCGGAGAACCCCGATGCCTGAAACTTCAGCCTTCGCACTTCGCACTTCGGACTTCCCCCCCTGCACGTGCCTCTGTCCGACCTACGGGCGCTTCGAGCGCCTGCGGGACGCCGTCGCCTGCTTCCTCCTCCAGGACTACCCGGGTGAGAAGCACCTCCTGGTCCTGAACGACGCCCCCGAGCCGATCCGGCGGGAGGGCGCCCGGGCGCCCGTGACCGTCTGCAACGTGCAGCCCCGCTACGCCACGCTCGGGGACAAACGGCAGGCCCTCCTGGAGATCGCCGATACGCCGCTCGTGGCCCACTGGGACGACGATGACCTCTACCTGCCCTGGCACCTCAGCCGGTGCGTAGAGCGGCTGCTGGAGACCGACAGTGGCTGCGCCAGGCCACGAGCCGCCTGGTGGGCCGTCGGGCCACCGGCCGCCTTCCGGGTGAAGGGGCCGAAACACAACGTGTTCGAGGGACAGATGGTCTTCCGCCGCGAGCGCGCCCTCGAGCTGGGCGGCTACCCCCCGAAGCACAGCGGCCAGGCGAAGGACCTGCTGCGCGCCTTCGGTAAGGTCGGGGAGCTGGAGACCTGGAACCCCGGCGACGCCGACATCAGCTACGTCTACCGCTGGGGCGACGGCCTGTGCCACATCAGCGGCGCCGGCAACACGGAGCGCGCGGCCGAGACCTTCGGGACCGTCAACAGCGACTTCGGCGCCGGCGATCCCCTCATCCCCTCGGACGAAGCCCTGCCGTGGGCGCGGAGGCGCATCGGGGGGCAGTTCGCCCGCCTCGCCGCTCAGGTCGAACGAGGAGGGGGCGGCGCGACGAAACGGCGAGATGCGTTCGGCGCCTGAAGGCAAGGCGCCTCGGCATGACAATGGGCGGGCCACCGCCAAAAGTGTCCTTCTGAGCGGGCGCGCTTTTTTCGAGCGAAGGTTGCCCGCCTGCTTCCCGGCACTTCATCGCAGCAGCAGTCTCTCCAGGGCGAGCAGAACGGCGGCCCCGAGGTACAGGTAGGGGCTGAGGCGGACGTCCCTCCCCCTCTCCCTGGCCACTGCGCCGGCCAGACGGGCAGGAACAAGCTCCCTGCCCTTCTGCGGGATCCTCCGTCCCGCCGCCCCCGTCGACCACGCGCGGCCTCCGCATGCCTCGGCCCACGCCGCCATCCGCATCGGTCGGGCGCGCGTTACCACGGCCTCCCGGTCCGGTCCGGCGGGGAGGACTGCCCCGGCCTGCGTGCCCACGCAGAGGGTGTGCAGCAGCGCGCCGGGGGGGCAGATGCTTTCTACCTCCTGCGGTGACGGAGCGTCGTGGAACTCTCCGTCGCTGACCAGCACCATTGCGCCGGCGCCACCGGCGTCCTTGCCGAGCAGCGCCGCACTGCGGCGAAGTGCGGGGAGAAGCCGGGAACCCGTCTGCCCGAACCAGTTGGTCCTTGCCCGGCCGAGCAGGTTAAGGAACGCGGCGCGGTCGGCCGTCAGGGGACAAACCACGGCGGAGTCCCCGGCGGCCGCCACCAGGGCGGTCCGCGCGGAGGGGAGTATACGGCAGAGCGCACGCACTGCTTCCCGCCCCGCAGCCAGGCGGCTGGGGGATGCGTCCGGGGCGGCCATACTGTCGGAGACGTCCAGGATGAACACGACCGGTGTGGCGGTCGAGGCGGCCCTGCCCCTTCGGACGGCCGCCGGGCCGGCCAGGCCGAAGATGATTGAGGCGAGCGCGATGAGGCGGAGGCTCCCCCGCCCCCAATGCCTCCCGGCAGGACCCGAAGTGCGCCCAAGGACGCTCAGCGCCCTACCGAGCCGGCTCACCCCCGTCCACCACAAAAGGGCCAGAACCGGGAGGCCCCCAAGGGCAAGAAGAACGGCCGGCCGTTCGAGGTAGAGCAGGGGCATGGTTCAAGCCCCGGTGGGGTGGAGTATCTGCGTCCCCACGCCTTCGTCGGTGAAGATCTCCAGCAGAAGACTGTGTGGAAGGCGCCCGTCGATGATGTGAGCCTTGCCTACGCCGGCCTCCAGGGCCTCGATGCAGGCCGAGACCTTCGGCAGCATGCCGCCGGATACCGCGCCCTGTTCGATGAGCCGGTCGATCTGCTCTTCTGTGACCGTGGACAGAAAAGAGTCCGGATCGGCGGGGTCGGCCCTGATGCCGTGGACATCGCTGAGGAAGACGACTTTCTCCGCCTGCAGCGCGGCGGCCACCGCCCCGGCGGCGGTGTCGGCGTTGAGGTTGTAGAGCTGGCCGGAGGCGTCCTGTCCGATGGGGGGCATCACGGCGACGGTCCCGTCCGAACACAGCCCCAGGAGTTCCTCCGCTTCCACGCTGTCCACCTCGCCAACGTAACCGAGGTCGGTCGGCTCCTGCGAATCGCTCCGGGCGGGCAGCAGCTTCTTCCGGGCGTGCAGCAGGCTGCGCTCCCCGGGGAAGGCGGAGCGCGCCCGGCCGCCGTGGCGTTGAATCCGCTCGACCAGGTCCGCGTTGATCTGTTCGACCAGCACGTGGAGCACCACCTCGAGCGCCTCCCCGTCGGTGACCCGATGGCCGCGCACGAATCGGGACCGGAGGCCGGCCTCCTGCATCCCGCGCGATATCTGGGGGCCGCCCCCGTGGACGATCAAGGGCTTTATCCCGACGGTGGCCAGGAAGACAACGTCCTGCAACACTCCGTCCAGGGTGGCCGCGTCGGTCATGGCGCTCCCCCCGAACTTGATGACCACCGGGCGTCCGGAGAATCGCTGGATGTAGGGGCGCGCTTCGATCAGGGCGCCGGCCTTTTTGATGGCTTCTTGCATGGTTGCACACTGCTGCGCCGGGGTGCTGGAGGTCGGCATTCTACCACGGCCGGCGACGGTCAGTAAAGGCGTGAAAACAGCCCGGACCCCGGGGCGGTCCCACTCGATGCCGTCCGGCACGGCTCCCCTCTACGGGGGCTTCGGGGACCGAGAGGGCTTTTTCTTTGACAGGGGTCCCCGACGGCCTATAATGGCCCGGAGGGAGGGCCGAATTCCGTGAACGGTACCGGAAATGAATCCTAAATACAAGCTGGCCAAATACTTGTGGCTTCTATTCTGTCTGATCAGCGCCCCCGCCTTCGGGGCGACCTTCGGAGAACTCCCGGAGGCCCAACAGCAGGACCTGCGCCGGATAGACCCCACCGAGCACATCCGGTTCTTCTCCCAACACCAGAGCCGCTTCACCGGATACCCCGGCTGTGAGAGGTCGGCCGAATACATCGAGCAGCAGTTCCAGAAGATCGGCCTGGCCAACGTGGACTCCAAGCTCTTCCAGGTCGTGGTTCCCATCGTGCCCTCCGGTGACAGGTGGGGCAAGAAGGTCGAGGAGACCGGACGCGCGGAGCACGGCGGCAACCTCCGGGTCGGCGGGCGGGAGATTCCGCTCTACTGCGTGATGCCCAACTACGCCCGCTGCCCGATGACCGATCGGGACGGCATTGAAGGGAAGCTGGTGTGGGGAGGCAGCGGATACCTCAGCGAGTTCAGCGGCAAGGACATCAAGGGCAACATCGTCCTGATGCGGTTCAACTCGGTGAGCCGCTGGCTGAACGCCGCCAAGCTCGGGGCGAAAGCCGTCATCTTCATCGAACCTACCCATCCTTTCCGCTCCGATGCGGAACAGAAGTACACGGACCTTCCCATACCGATTCCGCGCTTCTACCTGCAGCGTGAGCAGTTGCCCATGCTGGCCGGAGCGCTCACCGACGACAGCGCCGAAGCGCTGGGACAGAAAGAGGCCCTGGAGCATCTCTCGGCCCTTGGCACCGAGAAGGTGCCGGCCGCCCCGGTCAACCTGCGCGCCCGCCAAAGATGGGAGGAGGTCACCGCTTCGCGGATCGTTGGGGAGATACCCGGGAGCGACCCGCAGTTGGCCGATCAGACCCTGGTCGTCTCCGCCTACTACGACAGCGTCTCGGTGGTGCCGGCGCTGAGCCCGGGCGCGGAGAACTCCTGCGGCATATCGGCCCTGCTGGAGATCGCGGAGTACCTCAGGAAGCATCCCCCGCGGCGGAAGGTGAAATTCCTGGCCACCCCCGGCCACTTCCAGGCTCTCGCGGGCGCGCGCGACTACGCGGGTAGCACCATTTACCCCCGTCGACACGAGGCAGACAAAGCAGCCGGCGAAGGCACCGGGGAGCCCTACTTCTTCATCGGGCTGGACCTGTCGAGCCGTCACAACAGCCTTGCCGCCTTCTACAAGGGCAACTTTTACGATCAGCTCACAACCGCAGGCGGCAACAGCGAAGTCGATCTGCAGCGTGCCTACAGCGAGTATTCATCCATGCTGATCGACTGGGCGGATAACGTGACCGGCCCGGAAGCGCCGGCGGAGAGCCTGACCTATCACAGCGGGATCGTTCCCCAGCAGGGCCGGGACTGGCGCTCACTGTTGCCGGACCTGGTGGCCTACCAGAGCGAGGCCATTTCGCTTTCCGGATACCCGAGCATCACCCTGGCGACCACCGGCGACCCGCGCAACAGCGTCAACACCCCTCTGGACACCTTCCAGCGGCTGGAACCGTTTCTGGACAACGTGCGGCGGCAGGCCATGGGGAGCGCCCACCTGGTGAAGATGACCGCCGACGCCCCGGTCCTGCCGGTGGACAGGAAGACGGTCTGGGACAACCGCAAGGTGGCCAGCCTGTTCGGCAGGGCGGTGGAGTTCAGCCGGCTGCCCTACATGCCGAAGGTCTCCGTCCCCAACAGCGTGGCCGCCGTCAGCATGCTGCGGGCCGACCTGCCCAACGCGGCCAAGAGCATGATGGGCGTGCAGACCCACGATTTCCGACTGAGCAACGTGCAGGGCTTCTTCGAGGTCTTCGGCCTGGCGAAGGAAAAACAGTTCCGCGTGGACGGGTTCCTGCTCTCCCCGAAGAACGGGGTGGTCTCCAAGGTGGCCGAATCCACTCTGGTGAAAGCCACCGACCGGCCCCGGGTGAGCGAATGGGTCGAGCGGGAGACCGACGTTCGGGCCAACTTCTTCCGTGCCGTCTGCACGACGATATTCGACTTGACCGACCCCCTCTCCCTCCGCACCCTCGGGCAGAGCACAGCCCGGCGCGGCGAGTCCAACAGCGAGCTGCAGTACGTGGTCAGCTACGTGGGCCAGGAGTCTGCCTCAGACCAGTACAGCAAGCCCTGCGCCGTGTTCTTCACCGAGCGGGACCACAACGTGAAGTTCCTGCTGGCCGCCACCGAAGTCGGCTACGAGGGTCTGCTGCTGAACTTTGAGAGGCAGCCGGATACCACCGAGGAGAAAAAAGAACAGACCGGGCTGGGCTATCGAACCGACGAAGCGGAGAACTTCATCTACCGCACCGGCTTCCACGTGGTAAAGGACATGCACGGGCTGGACGGCCATCGCCTGGGCCGCCTGAAGGAGAGCGGCGTCTCCAAAAAGCCCGTCTGGGAGCTGTTCGAGCAGGCCGGAACCCACATCGGGGCCGCAGAGAGGGCGCTCCAGAACCTGCGCTTCGACGAGTTCTACTACCACACCCGCATGGCGTGGGGCCTGGAGAACCGGGTCTATCCGGACGTGAGGGACACCGCCACAGACGTGGTCAAGGGCGTGATCTTCTACTTCGCGCTTCTGCTGCCCTTCGTGCTGTTCGCCGAAAGGCTGCTGATCAACTTCGTTGACATCCGGCAAAAGCTGGCCGCCGTCGCCGGACTCTTCGCCCTTTCCTACCTGGTGCTGCGGCTTGTGCATCCGGCCTTCCAGCTCTCTCGCACCCCCCTTGTGATCCTGGACGGCTTCTTCATGCTGGTGGCCGCGGTGGGCACGATCTGGTACCTGCTCGGCAAGTTCAGCGTGGTGATGGAGAGGATCCGTCAGAAGGTGGACATGATTCACCGCGCCGACGTGGCGCGGGCCAGCGCCACTCTGGCCGCCTTCGTCCTGGGCATCTCCAACATGCGCAAGCGCAAAGTGCGCACCGGACTGACGGCGGTCACCCTGATACTGTTGACCTTCACCATACTGTCCTTCACCAGCTTCGAGACCATGCCGGCGCGGATGCTGGAGTACACCTCCAGCCGGCGGGCCCCCTACGAAGGGGTCCTGTTGCGTGGTCTCGGCTGGGGACCGCTCTCGGAGTTCGTCGTCTACGACATGCTGCAGTTTTTCGAGGTGCAGGGCATGCGGACCGCTCAGCGGAGCTGGTTCGTGAACCGGAAGAAATCCGAGGAACTCCAGTTGGGGATCGTCCGCGCCGACGGCCGGCGGGGAAAGGCCGTCGCCAGTTCCATCCTGGGGCTCAGCCCCTCGGAGAAATACTTCTCCAGCATCAACGAGGAGAAGTACCTTCGGGGACAATGGTTCGACTCCTCCGCCCCCGATTGGCCGTTCGTCTGCATCCTGCCGTCCCGGATGAAAGAGGGCCTGCGGGTGGAAACCGGCGAGCTGGGCAAGACCAAGATCAGAGTGCTGGGCCGGGAGCTGAGGGTAATCGGCATCCTCAACAGTGAGGAACTGTTCAAATTCGAGGACATGGACGGGGAGGAGATCACCCCCGTTGACTTCGTGGCCCAGCAGTTCAAGCAGGGCGGCGCCGGAGCGGGGGGGCAGGCCGGTGGAGGACTGGCCCTGACCGCCACCGGCGAGGTGGACGTGGAAACGTTCGTGCACAAAAAGTCCGCCAAGCAGGAAGAGGAAGAGCAGTACATCCACATGGAGCCGGACCGGGTGCTGGTGGTGCCCAACGAGCTGAACCTGCGGCTGGGCGGGACGATCCGCTCCATCGCGGCAGGACCCGGGCAGGCCACCGCAGCCGAGAAGGTGCTCCAGCCGTTCCGGCAGGTGCTTCAGCGCCTGCTGGGGCGTGTAAACCTGGCCCTCTACGCCGGCTACAGCGAAACGCCCGACGGGCCGGCCCTGGTCCACCGCGTGGCCACCCGCAGCCGGCTGAGCATGGGAGGGATCAAGGGCCTGCTGGTCCCCATCATCATCGCCGCCCTCATCGTGTTCAACACCATGCTCGGGGCGGTTTACGAACGGATCACCGAGATCCGGACCTACGCCTCGGTGGGACTGGCGCCGATGCACATCGGCGCCCTGTTCTTCGCCGAGAGCTGCGTCTTCGCGGTGATGGGCGCCATGCTCGGCTACATCTTCGGCCAGATCGTCAGCAAGGTGCTGGTGCAGTTGCCGTTCCTGATGGAGGGCATCTCGCTGAACTACTCCAGCATCAGCGCCGTCTGGTCGGCCGTGCTCGTGGTGATCGTGGTGCTGGCCTCCACCGCCTATCCGGCGAGGATGGCCGGCAAGCTGAGTGTGCCGGACGAAACACGCAAGATAAGCATCCCCAAGCCGGAGAGCGACGTGTGGGAGATATGGTTCCCCTTCACGGTTAGCTCCAAGGAAGCCCTCGGGGTGATGTCCTACCTGAGGGAGTATTTCGAGAGCAACGACGAGGACGCCGTGGGCAGCTTCACGGCGGACAACATAGAGTTTTACTCCGAGATGGAGGAGGGCAGGGAAGTAATCTGCCTGGAGTCCGACGTCTGGGTCGCCCCGCTTGACATGGGTGTGAGTCAGCGTGTAAAGATAGCCTCCATTCCGGATCCAGAGGAAGGAGACATCAGCTACCTTTTCTTCACCATCACCCGCAAAAGCGGAGAGTTTCAGACCTGGCATCGGATGAACCTGGGCTTCCTGAAGGATCTGCGCAAGCAGCTTCTGATCTGGCGGCTCGTGACCGCGAAGGCCAAAAAACGGCTGACCGAAGAAGGAGAGGAACTGCTGGAGCAAAGGGCTGTCGCCGCCGCTGAGTAACGGCTTCGCGCTGAGCCGGAAGCCCGACTGACGCTCCCGGTGAACGGCAACATCTCAAGGCGGTCTCGGCAGTCATTGGGCGCATCTCGCCGAACGGGCCGCAGGTAAACCCGTGAGGCGCCACCAAAAAGCGGCTTCCGCACATGGGCGAAGAGGAAGATTATCTAAGGATACGCGAAGAGCAGGGCGAGCCCACCGAGTTTGCCGATGGGTTCGGCATCAAGGCCATCCTGGCCGGGCTGTTCGTCGCATTCGTCGTCATGCCCGGCTCGATGTTCATGTGGCTGATGCTGGGGCAGCGGCTGGGGACGCCGGCCGTCTGGGTCACCCTGATCATCTTCCTGGAGATCGCCAAACGCTGTCGCACCACCCTGTCGCGCCAGGAAATGTTCGTTATCTGGAGCGTCACCTGGGGCATACTCGGCGCGGCGGTCATGCGCCAGGGCATGACGTTCATCTGGATGCAGTACTTCGTGCGGAGCGACGCCGCCGCGCAGTTCGAGATCGCCAGCCAGATACCCTTCTGGCGGGCACCCCCGCCGGGCAGTGAGGCATACGCCGTCCGGAGCCTGCTGCACCGGGACTGGTGGCCCTACCTGGCGCTGATGGGCTTCCTGATCCTGTGGAGACGGCTCAGTTTCTTCAGCCTCGGCTACGCGCTTTTCCGCCTGACCAGCGACGTGGAGAAATTGCCCTATCCCCTCGCGCCCATCCGGGCCAAGGGCGTGACGGCGCTGGCAGAGAGCGACGAGGAGACCTGGCGGTGGCGCTGCTTCTCGGTGGGCAGCACCCTGGGGGTGGGTTTCGGTCTGATCTACGTGGCCGTGCCCGTGCTGAGCGGGGTATTTCTGCGCCGCTCCCTGTATCTAATCCAGGTGCCGTTCTACGACTTTACCAAGAGCCTGCAGAACATCGGCTACTTCCGCGCCGTGCCCCTGGCGATCAGCACCAACCTGGGCGGCGTGCTGTGGGGGTTCGTGCTGCCCTTCTGGGTGGTGATGGGGCAGTTCACCGCGGGGGTGCTGGGCCGGCTGGTCCTGAACCCCATCCTGTACCGCACGGGCGTCCTGGGGATGTGGGAGCCGGGGATGGACTACATCGAGACCGGGCTGGCCAATCAGTTCGACTTCTGGCTGAGTTTCAAGATCGGCACGGCCGTCGCCGTGGCCGTCCTGGGCATATACACGGCGGTCAGCCGGGCCTGGCGGGCGCAAAAGGAGCGTTCCTTCTTCGTGGCCCACGCCATGGCCCCGCCCAAGGGCCGGGGCGACGTGCCGGTGGCGGTGGCGCTGCTGTTCTACTTCACCAAGACCTCCTGGATGATACTGCTGTGCCACATCCTGGTGCCTAAATTCCCGATATGGATACTGGCCGGGTTCGGGTTCCTTTACACCCCGTTCATGTCCTACGTCAGCGCCCGACTGAACGGGCTGACCGGCCACCGCGTGGGCATACCCTACGTGCGGGAGGCCGCCTTCGTGCTCAGCGGTTACAAAGGAGTGGACATCTGGTTCGCGCCCGTGCCCATGGGCGACGCCGGCCAGGGCGCGGCGCACTTCCGGGAGGTCGAGCTGACGGGCACTAAATTCACCAGTATTTTCAAGGCGCAGGTGTTCCTGCTGCCTCTGGCCGTCGCAACAAGCCTTCTTTTCTGGTCGTTCCTCTACCGAATCAGCGACATTCCGGAAGACTACCCCTACGCGATGCGTTTTTGGCCGCGCAACGCCACAGTGAGGGCCTTCTGGATGACGGCGACCACCACGGGGAACGCCTTCTTCCTGAAGGCCATAAAATGGCGCTTCATCGGCGCCGGAGCCGGCTACGGACTGATCCTGTATCCCATACTGCGTCTGGTCGGCGCCCCCACCCTGTTCGTTTACGGTTCGATCACCGGCGTCGTGGGTGACCCTGCCATGTGGTTCCCCATGTTCTTCGGGGCTGTGCTGGGCCGATACTACTTCGCCAGGGTTTTCGGAAGGGAGCGGTGGTCGGAGTACACCCCGATCCTGTCGGCCGGATTCGCGTGCGGCATGGGTCTTGTGGGTATGGGGTCTATCGCCGTGCGCCTGATCGCCAAGGCTGTCACCATGGTTCCGTTCTGACGGTGCGTCTTTTCCGATGAGCGAAGCGAACGAAACACAAGAGCGGGAAGAGCTCGAAGAGCAACAAGAAGCTCCGGCCATGCGAGAGCGGGCGACCGGCCCGCTGGTGCCGCGATGGTTCAAGGTGGTTTTCTACCTGAGTTTCGGAGCCCTCTGCCTGGCCGCCGTCGCCTACGTCAGCCACTCCTTCATCGTCCAGCGCCGCGTCACAGGCGCCGTCGAGACCATCGTCGGAGGCCTGGAGAGGCACCCCTCCAGCCTGGAGAGCGGGCCGGCGCAGGAGGCGCTTCGGACGTTGAAACGCCACCCCCGGGACTCCTTCCTCTACTGCAACCAGGAACTGGTGCGCGACGAAGTCACCGACCCACGAATGGCCCGGGCCCTGGCCCTGCGAAGGGCCATCGAATGGGGAACCATCTCCACCAGAAGAAACGCTCTCCGCAAAGTTGCCGCCGCCATGGGTGAGGAAGGGAGGGTCGACGCAGCAGCCCTCGACGAACAAACGATCGACATCCTCCGAGAGATGGTGCAGGAACGTCGAGGGGACCCGGAAATGACGTACGCCCAGAGACGCATCACCGAAGTGATGGACTGGCTGGTGAAGGGCGCAGAGACCCAGCCGACGGGCGTGGAGAAACGACGCGTGCAATCACTGCTGGCAAAATACGAGAAAAAGCAGTTCGTCGCGGAGGATGCGGCGGCACTTCTGGCGCTTATGGAAAAGTGGTCCACCAGTGCGAAAGCCGTCCAAAGAGAGGCCGCGGGAGCATTCCAGAAAATGCTCGAAGGCGAGAAGACCTCCCTGAGCCCGGAGGGCGCGGAACTTTGCGCCAGGCGCGCGGATCATTGGGAAGGTCTCTATCGACAGGGGATGGAACTGCTGTCCAAAACTTCCACCATCATGCTGGGTGAGATACTGGAGCAGGACATCTTCCTGGACCATCCCCACATCTACCAGTTTATCACGCTGTTGGGGGACCGCTTCGACAAAGTCCGGGAGAACATCTCCGATGGGCTGTGGATGCTGCGCCACAATTACTTCGGCGCCCGTTTCATCTCCCGCTTTGCCTCCAGGACGAGGATAAATCCCGTGATGGCCGTCGAAACCGTCCGCCTCACCAGGGAAGAGCACGAGAGGATCATGCGGGCGGCGAACGACCGGCGCATGCAGGAGTGCACCAAACTGCTGATAAGAATAGGCATGGACTACGTCAAGAACAAATCACGCTACGATTTGCACCGGGCCGAAGACCCCGACGAATTCATGCAGAAGTACGTTATCCACACGCTGGAGCTTCTCGCCGAAGACGAGCGGGTTGCCGACCTGATAGAGGACGCCATGCCCCGCCTGAGGGAGGCCGACCAGCAGCGCCCCGGCGGCCCCGTGCTGTTCTGATACCCCACCGCTCCCGAGCCGTCCCCTCCACCCCGGCCCACCGGCTGTGAAACGTCGCACCCGTTCAACGTTCACTCGGCGGGCTGCCGTTTCGTTCCCTCCGCCCGTTTGTAGCGGCCTGTGGCGCGGGCATCCCTGCAAGGCTTTACTGTGCGGTACGCAGCAGGGTCGGTCGACTCAAAGCTGCGGGGCGTGAACGCTGAACGCGTACGAAAGGTCCCCGCGGCGCAGGGTTGCGACAACGGGTCATTCCGTGGAGGCCGCCTGTTGTTCGTCGGCCGAAGCGGCTTCGCCCTCCTCCTCGGATTCGATCTGCTCGACCACGGCGGAGGCCCAGCCTCCGCGCAGGAACAGCCCGAGGGCCAGCAGCGCGCAGCACACGTTCCCCACCACCATGGCCACGTAGATCCCCATGCTCCCCCAGTCAAAGATGAAGGCCAGCAGGTAAGCGAGCGGCACCCTCAGCACCCATAGGCGGATTATGCCGACTACCATCGCGGGCATGGTATGGCCGGAGCCGAAGTAGGCCGCCAGAAGCACCATCAGCACCCCGAAGAAATAGGAGCTGGCCGGCACCACCAGGAAAAACTTGCCCGCCTCAGCCACCACCGCCGGGTCCTGGATGAACAGGCGCGCAATGGACTTCCCGTAGCCCACCAGGACCAGCAGCGGCACGAACATCACAACGGCCACCAGGACGGCGCTGAAACGCACGGCCCGGCGGGCCAGGTCCTTCTTCCCCGCCCCCAGCGCCTGACCCACCACGGGAGCGGCCGCAAGGGACATGGCGTGCGCCGGCAGGTTGAAAAAGTGGGTGATGCGGAACCCCACGGTGACCGCCCCGATGACCGTCGTGCCCAGGGTGTTGATCATCGTCTGGAAGACCATGAAGCCGATCGAATCGCTGCTCCGGTGGACCGTCAGTGGCAGGGCCACGGCGAACATCTTCCGCAGCATCCGCCAGTTGGGCATCAGGTCGCTCAGGGCGATGTTCAGGCCCGAGTGCCCCCGCCGCAGGAAAGCGTAGCACACCAGGGCCTCCACCACCCGGGCGACAAGACTGGCCGAGGCCGCACCCCCGGTGCCGAGAGTGGGCAGGAACCCCACCCCGAAGATCAGCAGCGGGTCCAGAGCGATGTTCACGAGGTTGCCCGCCAGGCCGATCAACAGGACGGTTACGGCGTTGCCGCGTGCCCGCAGCGTGGCGGCGTATGCCACGTTGAAGCCAATGACCGGGAAGGCCAGCATGGAGATGTGCAGGTAGATGTTGGCCTGTTCGACCGCCTCGCCCGGCACCTGGACCAGTCGCAGCAGAGGCCGGGAGAAAAGCAGGATGGGCACCACCAGGAAGAGCGCCATCACCGTCAGGAGCATCATCGTCTGGCCGGAGGCGCGCTCGCTGTCCCGGTGGCGGCCGGCCCCGGTCAACTGCGATATCAGGGCGGTGGCCGAGGTGCCGAAGCTGATGGCCAGCGCCCAGACCAGCATGAAAAACGGCCAGCAGACAGCCTGAGCGGCCAGAGCCGTCTTGCTCCAATGACCCAACCAGAAGGCGTCCGCCAGCGAATAGAACCCGTGCAGGAAGCTGTGGGCGGCCATGGGCGCGGCCAGGCGGAACAGGTTCCACGAGAGGCGGCCGGAGGTCAGGTCGGTCTTCGCCGCATACTGTGCAGGCTGTGTCGCCATGTTCGCGGGGACTCGGGAAGCAGCGTCAAAACGCAAAGAAATGGAGGCTGCCACGCCTCAGGCAGCCTCCATAGCAACCTGTTGAAGAACTGCGCTCGGTCACGCCGCAGGTGAGCGCAGAACCGCCCAGCCTCAATACTTCAGGGTGCCCTCCGCGTTGTAAGCGGCGTCCTGGTAGAAGTCCACCCCGAACACCGACAACACCAGGTCAAAGACCTGCGAAGGGTCCACCCCCGCCCGCAAGTAGAGCCCGCTGTGGAGGATGAACGGCTCCGGCACGGCCACCTCCAGGCTGAAAGTCTCCCAGTCCTGCCAGCCCTTCGACATCCACGGCAGTGCCTTCCACGTAAACTGCTCTTCCCCGTAGCCGGAGGCCAGGCTGACATCCTCGGGTTCGAAGATCAGCACCTTGGCCGGACTGTTGAACAGGGGATCCTCCAAATCGGCCATGTGCCGGCGCCAGCCGTCCATCTGGTTGCCGGTCTCCTTATAGGGGTTGGCCAGCGCAGGGGTCTGCTGGATGTAGACGTCGTGGAACGGACCTATGCCGAGCTTCCGCCGGACATCCACGGTGGCCGACAGGCCCCGGCGGTCCCACTCCAGGTCTCCGGTGGCCTTGAACAGGGCGCCGAGATGAAAGAACTCCGTCATTTCCGCGTAAGCCCCGATAGCGGGCGGCAGTGGCCCGACGACGGTGGTGTCGTCTCCCGGCACAACCGGGGGCACCACGCCCACCGCTAAGGTGCCGCAGTCCATCAGGTCGTCCCGCACGTTCCTGGCGTATCCACATCCGCTGAAACCCACCATCAGGGTCCCCAGCGCAACGCAGACGAGCACAGCGCGTAGAACAGCTCTTCTCCTGCCCATTGCCTGCTCCCTTGGCTCAGCCATAATGTCGTTAAGCCGACCGTCGCAGGCCGGCGCGCCACATCGGTTTGTACACCCTCGGCGGGGCCCCGTCAAGCTTCTTTGGGGGGGCCTCGTCGTCCTCCGGTCCTCAGGTCGTCTTTCCACAGTAAATCCGGACGCAGTTCCCGCCCTCGTCTTTGGCGGCGTAGAGAGCGCGGTCCACCGCCACCAGCAGGGCTTTCTTCTCGGAGAGTTCCGAGGAGAACTCAGCGATCCCGAACGTGGCGGTGATCGAGAAGACCTCCCCTTCTTCGCCTTCCAGCCTGGTTCTCTCCAGGACGCCTCGGATCCGCTCCGCCCATTTTGCGGCGGCAGAGGCCGGCGTGTAGGGAAGCAGAGCGCACAACTCGTCGCCGCCGTAGCGGCCTACGATCTCGCTGGCGCGCGAGTCATCGGAGACGATCTGCGCGTATCTCTTCAGCACCCGGTCACCCACGGTGTGCCCGTAGGTGTCATTGACTCGCTTAAATCCGTCCACGTCGCAGAGGCAGACGCTGAGCGGGTGCTGGTAGCGCTGCGCGGAATAGACGAACTGGTCGAGGCGGGCCATCAGGTAGCGCCGGTTGAGAAGCCCCGTCAGCGCGTCGTGGGTGGCCTCGTAGATGAGCCGCTCCTGCGCCTCTTTCTGGTCGGTGATGTCGGAGAACAGCAGCAGGACGTCCATTGTCTCACCGCTCCCGTTCATCACCGGGCTACCACGCACGTGGGCCGTGAAGGTGCGGCCGTCCGCGCCGGTGACGTCCGCCTCCCCTTCCCATTTCCGACCCGACAGCGCCGCCTGCAACACCCTGTCGGCCATCCGGGCCTTACTGAAGAAGCCCCCCACTTCCAGCTCCCCGGCCTGCTCCCTGGAACAAGCGAAAAGGTCTTCAAACGCCTGGTTGACGTAGAGGACCCGATTCTCCAGATTGGCAATGAGCACCGCCTCCGAGGCGCTGCTCATGGCCGCCCGGATGCGCAGGAGTTCCTGCCGGGTGTAGCGGCTCTCCGCCACGCTTCTTACCACTGCCCATGCCCTCGGCTCGCCCTCCGGGCCGAGGACGCGCAGCGACATCTCGACCGGGAAGGTCTCCCCGTCGCTGCGTTTGTGTTTATCCGCACGGCTGACCCGCCCCCGCGCCTCCAGGGCTTCACGCACCGTCTCCCTGGTTTGGTCCGGTCGAGCGGACAAATCAGTGAAGCACAATTGTTCCAGTTCGGATCGGCTGTAGCCATAGAGTTTTGCAGCCGCTTCATTGGCCTCGCGCACCCGGAGGGTCTCGGCCTCGAAAAGTATCACGGCGTGCGGCTCGGCCGCCAGCATCTCCTCGAACATCCGTCGGATCTGCTCCAGAGACGTCTCAGCGCCCCTTTGTCGGTCGGTCTCCGCGGCCGCTGTCTCCAGCCGGGACTCGGGCCGATCGGCATTCTGTTTTGTCTCTTTACTCATGCGCGCTTCTCCTGGAGCCGGGCGCTGCGGCCCCCGGCCGGCGTGGCCGGGGCCGTGCGCCGACAATCCAGTCTACATCATGCCCGGACAGGGAACCCCGTTTCAAGCCCTTGGAGGCCGCGGGAAGCACTTCTGCCCTCTTGCTTGCCCCTGCGCGGCGCATTAGACTCTGTCCGATCGAATGTGCTGATCCAAGAGGAGATGCAGATGGGTACCGCAGAGACCATGAAAGCCGTCTATCTGGTGGAGAAGGGCAAATTCGCCACCCGGGAGGTCCCCGTTCCCCGGCCCGCAGCGCACGAAGTGCTGGTCGCCGTCCGGTCGTGCGGCGTCTGCGGGTCCGACATCCATTTCTACCAGAAGGGACGAATCGGGGACTTCGTGGTCAAGGAGCCCCTCGTGCTCGGCCACGAGGCCGCCGGCGAGGTGGTGGAAACCGGACAGGAGGTGCGGTCACTCCGGCTGGGCGACAGGGTGGCCATGGAACCCGGCATCCCCTGCCGCCGCTGCGACTACTGCCTCAGCGGGCGGTATAACCTCTGCAGGGACGTGGTGTTCCTCTCCGCCCCGCCCCACGACGGATTCTTCCAGGAATACGTGACCGTGCCGGAAGATTTCGCCTACGTCCTGCCTGAAAACGTCAGCATGGAGGCCGGCGCCACCGTGGAGCCGCTCGCGGTCGGGCTCCACGCGGTGGCACTGGTGGACCTCCGGCCGGGCGAGAAAGTGGTGGTTCTGGGCGCCGGGCCCATCGGACTGCTGGCGATCGGCGCCGCCCGCGCGGCCGGAGCTACCGACATCACGGCAGTGGACATGATGCCCCGCCGGCTGGAGTTTGCCGGCCGGATGGGCGCCGCACGGGCGGTGAACGCCGACCAGGTCGACGTTTCCGCCGAACTGCGGGACTCCGCCGACGTCCTCCTCGACTGCGTGGCCGTCGAGGAGACCCTCCACGAGGGGATCGACATCATCAGACCGGGCGGGAGGGTGGCCTGGGTTGGGATGGCGGCAGAGACGGCGAAGCTGCCCTTCCAACAGTTCCAGGCCAAGGAGGCCCTGGTCACCGGGGTTTTCCGATACGCCAACCGCTTCCGAACGGCCGTAAGCCTTCTGGGTTCGGGAGCGATCCGGACCGAGGACCTGATCACCGACCGGTTCCAGTTCCCCGCAGCGGCAGAGGCGGTGATCTTCGCCGCCGAAAACCGCGGGGAGGCGCTGAAGACGATGGTCAACTTCGGGTAAGTTCGTCCGGGACCGGGGCGGGCGCGGCCCTCCGATCCCCCTGTGAACTTGACGCCGCCGCGCGGCGGGTTTACGGTAATGTTGAAGGCCGGGAGGCCGAACTCGCCCGGCGGATACAGACCCCCAACGTTCCCAAAAGAGGACTTCCCAAGGATGGAATCGAAGCGACCGGAAACCCGCGTTCCGTCTCGGCGTGCAGCACTCCTCGGCCTGCTGGCGACCCTTGTCCTGCTGACCGGCTGCGCCAAGAGCGACGACCCCGCCTACTACATCGAACGTCTCGGCAGCGAAAAGGAACAGGAACGGACGCGCGCCGTGCAGGAACTCGGCCGCATGCGGGAGAAGGCCATGCCCGCCATCCGGGAGGCCCTGGACCACGAGGCCCCGGCCATTCGCATCGGCTGCCTGAAGGTGCTGGCCGAAGTGCGCCGCATGAGTTCGGTCCGGCAGGTGGCTCCCCTGATCGAAGACCCCGAAAAGAAGGTCCGCCTGCAGGCCATCCAGACGATCTCGGACCTTTCACAGGTCTGGAAGCAGAGGAGTATAGAGCTTCTCTCCGCCGCCATGGAGGACGAAGACGCGGAATGCGTCAAGAAGGCCGCCAAAGGTCTCAGCGATATGCGCTATGTGGATGCCACCGAGGCTCTGCGGGAGAAATTCCAGAACAACCCGGGGGTGCAGTCCATCTACGCCGCCCGCTTCCTCTACGAACACCGTCCCTCTGAGCAGTACGCCGACCGGCTGCTGCAGGCCCTGCTGTCCAACCGTCCGGCGCGGCGGAAGGCCGCCCTGGAAAGCATAAAGGAACTGAAAGACCAGATCATCGAGCCGCTGGTCGAGTTCGCCGACGAAAACGCCGGGGAGAGGCGGGTGCAGGACCTGCTGGCGGAAGTGCGGGACAGCCTCATCCAGGAACTCAATGAAATCCTCGACACCAAGCGGGCGGGCCGGATACTCGACGCCCTGGGGGCTGTCGCCGACGCTCCCAGCGTCGAGAAGCTGGCCAAGGACATGCGAGACACCCGACTGGAAAGCACCTGGCGGGTGGCCGCCACCCGGGGGCTGGGACGGGCGGGTCTGAATCCCCGAACGAAACCGGCCCAGAAGACCGAGATCATCCGCGTCCTCAGCGACACACTCGCCGACGAGGGCGTCAAGCACGCCGTCCGCATCGGCGCGGCCATCTCGCTGTGCCGCCTCAGGCAGCGCAACGGCGTGGCCTATCTGCTGGACCAGCTCGACAAGTTTCAGGAGATCGTGGGCGAGGGCGCCAAGATCAGCGAGGCGGAGCTGGAGAGCCTGACCGAACTGAGAATCCGCGCACAGGAGGCGCTCACCCAGTCGGGGGATTTCGTGGTCGAATTCCTCCGCCGCCGCGTCAGGAAGGAGGGGGCCGGACCCATCATCCTGTGGGCCGCCGCCAAGACCTTCGGCGAACTCGGAGTCGAGGACACCGTGCCGTTTTTGGGCGAACTTCTGCGGAAACGCCGCAAGCCGGAGATCGGTGTCGGCCAGGAGGGCAAGCTCAGCCGGGAAATCCAACTGGAAAACTGGAAGAACCCCGACGAGGAGACGGTCCGGGAGATAGCGGAGAAGCTGGAAATCTACCAGTACCCGCACTTCATCCGCTGGACCGCCGCCGTCGCCCTGGGGCGTATCGGCGGGCCGAAAGCGGCGGCCCTCCTCCAGGAGACCGCTGGAGCTGAGAAAAGCTTCCTCGAGCGCCTCAGTAAGAACCGCCGGGTGGTTGACTACCACCTCCGGGCCCCCGTCATCGAGGAGCTGAAAGGCCGCCACGGCGACGTGCTGTTCTACATCCAGGTCGCCCGGGACGAGATGGGAACCGGCGTGGCTCAGTCCACCGGGTCGTAGCCCCCGGGGAAGAGCGGGTTGCAGCGCACGATCCGCCACAGCCCCTTCAGAACCCCCACCACCAGGCCCTTCTTCTCTATCGCCTGGATCATGTACTGGCTGCAGGTCGGCCGGAAACGGCAGACCGGCGGCAGGTAGGGCGAGATGCAGCGGCGGTAGACCCTGACCACCAGAACGGCCAGCCGGGCCAGGCCGCGCTCAATCAGTCGTATCGGTTGGAGCAGCCTCTGCATCATCGGCATTCAGCCGTTCGACGACCTCCAGGAATGCCCGTTCAACTTCCTTCACCTCGTCCGGTTCCGCCTCTCGAAACACCGAGAACACCAGGTCATAGGGCCGGCCCAGCCGATGCCTGTTCAGCCGGAAGGCCTCCCGTATGGCCCGGCGCCAGCGGTTGCGCACCACCGCCGAGCCGACCTGCCGGCTCACCGCAAGACCCATCCGGCTTCTGCCTTCCCGCCGCGCCAGCGCCTTCACCAGCAGGGGGGGCGCCCGCAGCCGGCTGCCCCGGCGACTCACTTCTTTGAAGTCCCGGGACCGGGTCAGCCGTGCCTGGCGGGGGAGACCGAACCGTTTCATGAGGTCTCCGATGCGCGCCGTGCGAAAAGTGTCCTCAGGTGCGTGATCCACTCGTCAACGTCGAGGATCGTGCCGGGTTCCCCCCGGCGCGCGGGCCAGCCGTAGCGATAGACCTGCCGCCGGGTCACCAGCTCCAGACACGGCACCTCCAGCCAGTCCCCCCGGCGCACCTCCGTGATGCGTTCCAGGAGAATGACTTGCTCGGAGCGACCGCCGGTCTCGTCCCCCACCATCTCGTACTCCGGCTCAAAGCGCACTCGCTCCTCGGTCAGCGTCAGCTCGCCGGTGCAGACCTCGAACCACTCGCAGGTGGGGTGGGGAAAATAACGCGCCCGGCTCCGCAGTATCTCGGTCTCCGTCCACGAATCGACCTCCGTCTCCGTGTCCTTCAGGACGAACTCCTCGGCGTCCACCTCTATCTTTCCGACCGGCGTCAGGTCCTCGTCCAGCCGGAGCAGCTCCCGGACCTCCTTCAGGGTCTGCTCCGGCGTCTCCCCTTCTGCCTTCACCACCAGAGAGCCCTCCTCCGCGCCGACCTCCACCATGTTCAGCAGGGCCGGCCGCCGCCGCTCCAGGTACCGCCGGATGGCCCGCGCCGCCGTCTCGGGGTTCGATCCGGCGGCCTCCGTCCCGACCACGCGCGGGGCCAGCTCGGAAGGTTCGATCCTCAGGTCCGCCTTCTCGGCCATCCTCAACTCTCCAGATATCGCCCGAATCCGCCGCTCATCCGCCGCCTCGGCCCGCCGGCCGCCCTGGCCTTTATTATCATGCATTCCACGCCCGATAGCGAGTTCGCCAGTTCGATGCCCTCCTCCGGGCTCATCACGCTGAGGGCGGTGGCCAGCGCGTCAGCCGCAGCCCCTTCCGGGGCCACCACCGTGACGCTCGCCGCCGCCCCGGCGGGGCGTCCGGTGCGGGGGTGGACGATGTGGGAGAACCACCGGCTCCCGACCCGGAAGCCGCGGGCGTAATCCCCGCTGGTCGCAACCGCGCAGCCGCCCAGCCTCAGCATCAGCGGCTCCTCGCCGCGGGGCGGCCGCACCTGCACAAGCCACCTCCGCCCGTCGGCCGGACGCCCCAGCAGCCGCAGGTCCCCGCCGATGTCCACCAGACCGGCCTCGAGGCCGGCCTCTCTCAGCGCCTCCGCCGCCAGGTCCAGGGCGTAGCCCTTCGCGATGCCGCCGAGGTCCACCTTCATGCCCGGTCGGGCAAGGGCCGCCCCGCCGTCGGTGAGGCGCAGCTTCTGCCAGCCCACCGCCGCCAGCGCCTGTCGCACCGATTCGGCGCCCGGCATCCGGCCGGTGGACTCCGCCCTTCTCCACAGTTCCGTCAGCGGAGCGCAGGTTACGTCGAACGCGCCGTCGGTCATCCTGGAGACTTCGGCTGCCCTCCGGAGCACCTCCCGGGTAGGTTTCGAGAGCTTCACGGGGCCCGGATGCCCCCCCCGATTCAGCCGGCTGACGTCGCTGTCGGCCCGGTAGGGGCTCATCCGGCGCTCCACCATCTGGATCTGCCCCAGCGCCGCATCCATAGCTTTGTGGGCACTGCTCGACGTCGGCGCGAGCACCAGCAGTCGGCCGTCGGTGCCCATGGCGGTAAAGCGCCTCTCGTAGCGCTTCGTTCCGCTGCGCATGCCCCCGCCGGAACCCGCCCACAACCCGCTCTGAACTGCCGCGGCCGCCACCAGCACGCAGCAGGCGCCGGCAAACAGCGCCACGCCCCGGTTTCGTCGCTGTCTCGTCATGTCCCTCGGCCTCAACTACCGGTTGCCGGGTCCCGCCAAATTCCACAACTCGCGCTCCAAAAGTCCATTATATACCCCGCCGAGTCCCGCTCAACCTCTGCACGGCGCCCGTCACCCCCGGTTTTGGCCCAGTTGAACTGCCTGCCGCCTCACGGCCTGCAAAGGGAGAGGGCGGCGCTGGAAGTCTATGCGGCGTGGCATGCATTCCCCGTACGGCGAAACAGGGCTGCCGGGCCCAAAGCCGGCCCCCTGTAGCGTGAGCCCGCCCAGCCGGGTCGCAGGCCGCCCCAGGCGGCTCCCGCTGCGAAAGGTGGCCTCGGCGCGGGCAGCCCTGCCCGCATTGCGGGGGCATCCTGCCCCCCTGTCTTTACCCACGTTTCCGCGCTCTACGGTCAATGCCGAATAGAAGGTCCTGATTGTGCAACAGGCAGATGACTGTCCCTGGAGTGCGGCGTCCTCGTCATTCTCAGGGGGTCTCTACCGGGTCTGGACGGTTTGAGTGCGTCACGCGCCCCCGGCTCGCTTGACAAGGTTTAGTGCGGCGGATATAATTCGATGTATGGCGAAACATACACGTATACGCGCCGGCACGGTTGCGGCTGTCGCGGGGGCTCTTTCCGACCCGACGCGGTTGCGGGTGCTCTACGCCCTGCGCGGAGGCGAGCTGTGCGTCTGCCAGATCACCGAGTTTGCCGGTCTGGCGCCCTCAACCGTCTCCCGGCACATGTCAGTGCTCCAGCGTGCCGGTCTGGTCGAGAGCCGCAAGGACGGCCGCTGGGTCTACTACCGCCTCCCGGAGGAGCCAGAGCCGGTGGCTGCCGGGGCGCTGGACTGGGCCCTGGAGGCCTTCAGCACAACCGAACGGGCCAGCCGCGACGAGCAAGAGCTGAAGAACATCGTGCAATACGAGCCGGAGGAGCTATGTCGACGGCAGAGGAAAAGCTGAAAGTGCTGTTCCTGTGCACGGGGAACTCCTGCCGCAGCCAGATGGCCGAGGGCTGGGCGCGGGAGCTGAAGAGTGATCAGATCGAGCCCTACTCGGCGGGCGTCGAACCCCACGGGCTCGACCCGCGCGCGGTAGCCGTCATGGCCGAGGCCGGCGTGGACATCTCGGGCCAGCGGTCCAAACACGTGGAAGAGCTGGCCGACATGGATTTCGACTACGTGGTGACCGTCTGCGACAGCGCGCGAGAGGCATGTCCCGTCTTCCCCGGCAAGACGCGGATGGTACACAAGAGCTTCGAGGACCCGCCCCGGCTGGCGGCCGACGCGCCCACGGAAAAGGAGGCCCTGGCCCACTACCGCCGCATCCGCGACCAGGTCCGGGCTTACGTCGAGACGCTGCCCGATACCTTCACCGACCCGCCGGGCGGCGGGAGGTTCGGGCAGGCTGCCGAGAAACACTCTTAGTAGGAGGTGCCAAGATGGGCGAGCTATCCCCCGAGACGATCCGCGAGGCCGTGCGGCGGCGCTATGGCGACATTGCGCGAGACCGAGGCGCGAATGCCCAATGCTGCCCCTCTTGCGCTCCGTCGCTCAGCAAGTCCGAGAGGCTTGGATACACGAGCGAAGAGCTTGAGGCCCTGCCGCCGGGAGCCGACATGGGACTCGGGTCCGGCGTGCCCCTGCGCGTCGCGGACATCCGTCCCGGCCACACCGTCGTGGACCTGGGGAGCGGGGGAGGTATTGACTGCTTCCTCGCCGCCGGCCTTGTCGGCCCCGAGGGCAGGGTGATTGGCGTGGACATGACAGAACAGATGGTCAACCTCGCTCGCCACAACGCAACGGCGAGCGGCTTCAAGACGGTCGAGTTCCGCCTGGGCCGCATCGAGAGCCTGCCCCTGCCTGATGCTTGCGCCGACCGGGTGGTCTCCAACTGCGTTGTGAACCTGTCCCCGGATAAGCCTGCCGTCTTGGCGGAGGTGTTTCGTGTGCTGAAGCCGGGCGGGCGCATGGTCATCTCCGACATCGTGACGCTCGCCCCACTGCCGCAATCCGTTCGGAACGACTTAGACAAGCGCTGCGGTTGCGTGGCCGGCGCGGCGAATGCGGAAGAGATCAAAGGTTGGCTAGACGCGGCTGGCTTCGTCGACGTTCGTGTCGAGTTCGCCTCGCAGAAGGACAGACCCGCAGACGACAGTGCGGCGTGGGTTACCTCCGCGATGATAAGCGCGACCCGCCCCGCCACCTAGCCGCCCCGCTTGGTTCGGAAGCCGGAAGACCGGCGGCAGAGGACAAGAACAGCAATAGATGGATGCGACGAGGTTCGCGTTTGCGTGGCGTAGTTGCCCCAGGCGCTCGAGGACTGAAACCGTCATGGACCTCAGGAGAATTGAACCCACTGGCGGCTACCCGCCGGAGCCAGGCTGCTACCTTCGCGGGAATGACTTCTCCCCTGTGGCCGCCCGGAAGACAAAGGAGGATCAAGAATGAAGCGTGATCAAGATGGTCAAAGTGGACTGGACCCCCGCGTGAGCGAACTGGTCGCTATCGGTGCTTCCGTG
>CAZEAP010000028.1:0-47321 GCA_964510315.1 uncultured candidatus Brocadiaceae bacterium | reverse complement strand
CGGGGCCGAAAGAGAAGGCCGGGGACAAGATGCCCCCGCTACAGCCTGGCCCTGTAGCATCTGTGACCCGACCGCGCCCCTCCGGGGCGCATGGTTACGGTTGGTCGACCGCCAACCAGGGCTGAAGCCCTGGCCTCCATTACATGGCCCCTGCGGGGCCGGGGCGGCCGGTACGGGAAGGTACGGCGCAGCGCAACGGCGAGATGCATTCGGCGCCTGGAGGTAAGGCGCCTCAGCATGACGGCGCGAGAGGCGCCGGGCCGATGTGAGTGCGGACGGATGCTTTCCCCAAAGCACATTCAACCGCCAGGGGACGCACGACGGGTACACGCTGGAGTCCCTTGCCTTCGGCGGGGCTCAGCGGGAGTAGAAGTGGGTGCTCTGGCCCATCGCGCGCTCGGCGGCTTCCATAATGGTCTCCGACAGGGTGGGATGGGGCTGGATGGTAAGCGCCAGGTCTTCAGCCACGGCGCCCATCTCGACCGCCAGGGTTCCCTGCCCTATCAGCTCGCCCGCTCCGGCGCCGGTCACGCCCATGCCCAATATCTGCTGCGTCTCCGGGTCGAGGATGAGGCGGGTCAACCCGTCGGTCCGGCCCAGGGTAAGCGCGCGGGCCGAAGCGCCCCAGGGGTACCGGAGCACCGTCACCTCCCGCCCGCGGCGCTCCGCTTCGGTCCGGGAGAGGCCGGTCCATGCGATCTCCGGGTCGGAGAATACGACGCAGGGCATGGCGTGCGGGTCGAAGACGGTTTCCCTGCCGGCGGCGGCCTCCGCCGCGACCAGCCCCTGGTGGGTTCCGGTGTGGGCGAGCATGGGCGGGCCGATGACATCGCCGACGGCGAAGAGGTCGGGCTCGGCGGTGCGGCACTGCTGATCGACCTTGATGAATCCCCTGTCGTCCAGCTCGACCCCGGTGTTCTCCAGTCCGAAATCCTCGTTGTTGGGCCGTCGCCCCACCGCGATGAGCGCGCGTCCGAACTGCTGCTCCGGCTCTCCGACGGCCTCTCCTTCCAGGACCACCCTCAGGCCACCCTCTCGCTCGGTCATCTCGGCGACCCGGGACTCCCGGTAGATGGCTTCGAACTGCTCTTCGACCGCGTCGGCCAGCGGCTTGACCAGGTCGCGGTCGGTGCCGGGCAGCAGGTCGGGGGTGATCTCCACCAGGGTGACGCGCGAGCCGAGCGCCGCGTAGACCTGGCCCATCTCCACCCCGATGTAGCCGCCCCCGACCACCAGCAGCCGTTCCGGGACATCCTCTATGTCGAGCGCGCGTTCAGAACTCATTACCAGCGGAGAATCGGGCAACTCGGGCAGGCCGGCAGGGCGCGAGCCGGTGGCGATGACCGCCTGCTCGAAGGGAACAGTACGCCGGCCGCCTTCGTGAAGTTCCACCTCGAGCGTTCCCGCGTCCCGAAAGGCGGCCATGCCCCGCACGTAGTCTATTCCGCGTTGCTCGCATAGCCGGCCGACGCCTCCGGTCAGCTTCTCGACCACGGCCTCCTTCCACTCGCGGACCCGGTCCACGTTGACGTCGAGGCCGGGGCAGCTCACTCCCCACTCCGGGGCCCGCTCGATCTCCCGGATCAACTTGCAGACGTGCAAGAGCACCTTCGAAGGCACGCAGCCGCGGTAGAGACAAACTCCCCCGGGATTGGGCTCGGGGTCGATTAGAGTGACCTCCATCCCCAGGTCCGCCGCCCGGAAGGCTGCGGGGTAGCCGGCTGGACCGGCGCCGATGACCGCCAGTGAGGTTGCCTGTTCGGACCGGCTCACTGTAGTGTCCTTTCCCGTGGGGTCTGGTCGCCCGCCGCTATTCTCCCATCAGGAGGGCCAGGGGCGCCTCCAGGGCATCGGCGATCCATCGCAGGAATTCCGCCCCCTCCGCGCCGTCGATCACCCGATGGTCGTAGGAGAGCGAAAGGGGGAGCATCAGACGCGAAGAGGCAGCCGCCCCGCCCGGCTCCTTGTAGATTCTTCCCAGCCCGAGTATGGCCACCTCGGGGAAGTTGATGATCGGCGTGAAGTATGTGCCGCCGATGCCGCCGATATTGGTGACGGTAAAGGTGCCACCCTTCATTTCTCCGGGCTCGATGCTGCCGTCACGGGCTTTCTCCGCAAGTTCGGACAACTCCCGGGCGATCTGCGCCAGCCCCTTCTCGTCGACGTCGCGGATGACCGGCACCAGCAGACCGCGTTCGGTGGCCACTGCGACCCCGACGTGACGGTATTCCTTGTAGATGATCTCCCCCGCGTCGGGGTCCAGCGAAGAGTTGAACCTGGGGAACTCAGCCAGCGCCGCCGCCGCGACCTTGAGGGCGACGGCGGTGACGGTCAGCTTGACCCCGCTTTCGTCGGCCTTTTTGGCCAGGCGCTTCCGGGCGGCCTCCAGGGCGGTGACATTCGCCAGGTCGTGCTGGGTTACGTGGGGGATCTGGGACCATGACAATCGCATGTGCTCGGCGATGCGAGAGCGGACCGGGCTCATCTCCTCCCGCCGGACAGGCCCCCACTTCTCGAAGTCCGGCAGGCTTACCGCCGATGGCCGAGGGGCGGCTGCTTCTTCCGCGCCCTTCTGCCCGACGTAGCGCTCGACGTCTTCACGCGATATGCGACCTCCGGGACCGGGGGGAACGTCGGCGATGTCCACTCCCGCCTGCCGCGCATAGCGGCGAACGGAGGGAGCCGCGCGGACATCGAGGGCCGGCATTCCTTCGGCACCTGCTCCGAGGCGGCCGCCGACCTGCTCTTCGACCTCGGCGGGAACCGGTTGCTCCGCCTTCTCTTTCGACTCGGGAGGCGAGGGGGATACCTCTTCACCCTCGGCTTCCGGAGCGGCCTCTGACTCCGCTTCATCCTCCTTCTCAGGGGGCTTCTCCTCCGCCGCCGGCTTCTCTTCGGCCTGTTCCGCTTCTTGGTCTGCCTCCTCTTCGGCGGTCTCGGCATCCTGGCGGGCGCCTCCAGCTTCTGCGCCTTCCTTGAGGGTTAGTATGACGTCGCCGGATTGTATCTCGTCCCCTTCCTGGACGAGCACTTCGGCCACCCTGCCGCTCAGATCGGCGGGGACCTCCACGGTGGCCTTATCCGTTTCGAGTTCGATCACCGACTGCTCCGGCTCGACGGCGTCGCCGGGTTGCACGAGCACCCGCGTGACCTGCCCCGACTCGATGTCCTCGCCGAGATCGGGGAGCTTGAGTTCAGTTGCCATGTCGGCGCTTCTCCTTTCACTGTGTCCAGGGGGCCGGTTTGTCGGGGTCGATGTACATCTGTTCGAGGGCGCTCCGGACGACCTCCGCGGAAACGGCCCCTTCTTCGCTCAGAGCATACAGGGCGGCTACTGCTATGTGCCGGGCGTCCACTTCGAAAAAGTCCCTCAACGAGTCACGTCCGTCGCTGCGGCCGAAGCCGTCCGTGCCCAGTGTGACCAGCCTTCCGGGCACCCAGCGCGCTATTGTGTCGGGCAGGGCCTTCACGTAATCGCTGGCGGCCACAACGGGGGATTCGTCGCCGGCGAGGGCCTCGGTGACGAAGGGCGAGCGGGGCTCTTCGCCGGGATGCCGCGCGTTCCACCTTTCGGCGTCGTGGGCGTCGTCATAGAGCGCTTTGTAGCTGGTCACCGACCAGACGTCGGCGTGCACGTCGTAGGTGTCCGCCAGGATCTCCTGTGCCTTGACGGCTTCGTTCAGTATGGCGCCGCTGCCCAGCAGGCGGACCTGCGGCTCGCCGCCTTCGGCCGAACGGAAGCGGTACATACCCTTCAGTATCCCTTCACGTGCGCCCTCGGGCATGGGCGGTTGCGGGTACTTCTCATTCATCATCGTCAGGTAGTAGAAAACATCTTCCCGATCGGCGTACATCCTGCGTATGCCGTCCTGCACGATGACGGCGATCTCGTAGGCGTAGGCTGGATCGTATGCGCGCATGCTGGGCACGGTGAAGGCGGACAGGTGGCTGTTGCCGTCCTGGTGCTGGAGACCCTCGCCGGCCAGCGTGGTGCGGCCGGCCGTTCCTCCCACGAGGAAGCCCTTCGCTCGGGAATCGGCGGCCGCCCAGATCAGGTCGCCGACCCGCTGGAATCCGAACATCGAATAGAAAAGGAAGAACGGGATGGTGTTGATCCCGTGGTTGGCGTAGGCTGTGCCGGCCGCGATGAAAGACGAGATGGCGCCGGCCTCGGTGATGCCCTCCTCCAGTATCTGGCCGTCGGTGGCCTCCCGGTAGTAGAGCAGATTCTCGATGTCTACGGGTTCGTAGAGCTGTCCCCTGGAGGAGTAGATGCCGAACTTCCGGAACAGGGCGTCCATCCCGAAGGTGCGCGCTTCGTCGGGCACCACGGGCACGATCAGGTCGCCGATCCGCTCGTGCTCCATCAAGCGTCCCAGCAGTCGGACAAGCGCCATGGTCGTCGCCACCGGCCGGCCGTCGCTGCCTTCGAGGAACTCACGGAAGAACTCGTCGTCCGGCGCTTTTAGACCCTCCTCCATGGGTACGCGCGCGGGGAGGTAGCCGCCGAGTTCGCGACGGCGCTCGTGGAGGTACTGGAGTTCCGGGCTGTCTTCGGGCGGCCGGAAGAACGGCACTTCGGCCACTTCTTCGTCACTCAGGGGGATGTTGAAGCGGGAGCGGAAGTCGCGGAGTTCCTGTTCGTTGAGCTTCTTCTGGTGGTGGGTGACGTTGCGGCCCTCGCCTCCGGCCCCGAGGCCGTAGCCCTTGATGGTCTGGGCGAGGACGGCGGTCGGCGCCCCCTCATGCTCGACGGCGGCCTTGTAGGCCGCGTAAACCTTCTCGGGGTCATGGCCGCCCCGCCGCATCCGCTCCAGTTGGCCGTCGGAGAAGTCCTCGACCATCTCGAGGAGCCGCGGGTCGGCACCGAAAAAGTCCTCCCGGATGTAGTCCCCGTCGGCGACGGCGTACTTCTGGTATTGTCCGTCGACGACCTCGTCCATGCGTCGGGCCAGCAGGCCCTCTTCGTCCTGCTCGAGAAGGGGGTCCCAGTCGTCGCCCCAGATGACCTTGATGACGTTCCATCCGGCCCCGCGGAAGGCGGCTTCGAGTTCCTGGATGACCTTGCCGTTGCCCCGAACGGGTCCGTCCAGCCGCTGCAGGTTGCAGTTGACCACGAATATGAGCTTGTCGAGTTTCTCCCGGGCGGCCAGGCAGATCGCACCGAGGGCCTCCGGCTCGTCGGTCTCTCCGTCCCCGACGAAGGCCCACACGTTCTGGCCCGAAGGTGCCTTGATACCGCGGTCCTCCAGGTACCGTATGAAACGGGCCTGGTAGATGGCCTGCAGCGGTCCCAGTCCCATGGAGACAGTGGGGAAGTTCCAGAAACCGGGCATCAGCCAGGGATGGGGATAGGAGGAGAGGCCGGGCTCCTCGTGCAGTTCATGGCGGAAGTTGACAAGCTGCTCCACCGAAAGACGTCCCTCAAGGAAAGCCCGCGCGTAGTTGCCCGGGGAAGCGTGGCCCTGGAAGTAAACGAGATCGCCGGGATGCTCCTCGGTCGGGGCGCGGAAGAAGTGATTGAACCCGACTTCGTAAAGCGTCGCGGCTGATGCAAAGGTGGAGATGTGGCCGCCGATCCCCGCCTCCTCTCGGTTCGCCCGCACGACCATGGCCATGGCGTTCCACCGGACGAGGTTCTTGATCTGGCGTTCCACCTGTCGATTGCCCGGATAGGCGGGCTGCCGGCCTGCCGGTATGGTGTTGAGGTATGGAGTGTTCCGGCTCGGGGGGACGCGCACCCCCCGGGCATATGCGTGATCGAGCAGTTCCTTAAGCAGCCGCCGCGTCCGCTCCGTCCCCGCCCTCTCGAGCAGCTCGGTCAGTGAATCGAGCCAGTCCTGTGTCTCCACGTCCGCCCGGGCGGCTTCACCTGAATCGGCATCGGGCATTGGCGCAGTCCCTCCAGGTTCTGAAACGGTGCGTTTCCGGCGGCGTATTGCCCGGTTTCCCCCATACCCCCGACAGTCTCCGAGTATATCACACCACGTGGACGCACGCCAGCGGGTGAGAACCCGCGAGTGCCCACCGGTGCGCAGCGCCGTCTCCGGTCGTGGATTCTGATCCGTGCGTACGTTGGCCACCCACAGTCCCCAAATGGCATCCCAGAGCCCTGCGAAACCTGCCCCGTCGGTCTAAGCTAATGCACAAGGCCCTTTTCCGGCTTTCGCGGACAAGACAATCAGCCATCGTAGCTGGTTCGGGTTGAGATAAGGTCCGAAGTTTGGCCGTCTCGGGAGCGTTTACTCACCTCCGGCCGTGATGTCGCCGTTCGGTCCGGTGCATGAGGTCCGCCCGCAAACAGGACCGCCGTTGGGAAGCGAAACGGCTGAGTCGGAAGCCGGTCCAGGCTTATCTGACCGCTGCACAGGCAAATAAGACCGGGCCGAGGGGGGAACAGCGCGAGCCTCCATATGCGCCGCCTGTTGCGGCACGTGTGAACGCTGACCACGGCTCTGCCTGCTGCGGGCGAGGCCCGCGAGGCGTCCACAGCCGGGCAAAGTGGGGATGACTCAGTCTCTCGGGCCTTTTTCCCAGCGGAGGCCGGCGGGGTCCATGTCGAGAGGGATGAACCCCGCTTCGGGGAACTGGTCGGACAGTTGCTCGCGGACCTCCTCGCGACGGCCGGGAGCCAGTATCAGGCCCGCCGGATAGCCTCCGAACGCCCAGGAAAGCTTCAACCCGAGGGCGCCTGCTTCGGCGGCGCGCTGGCGGAGGGAAGCGAACGGCTCGGCCGGAAAGCCGAAATAATCCGTCAGAATCTCGCTCTCCTCATCGCAGATTTCGGCCAGCCGGTCATTGTCCACGAAGGGCTCCCCGAGGTGCTCGAGGAACTCCTCGGTCATCTGGCGGACCCTCAGCAGCCCGTAGAGCATGGTTGTCTGCCGCTCATCCAGCACCTGGCCGTCCATGGCGAATAACTCGGAGAACCCGCTGTCGCCCCGCTGCATCACGTCGTTGCTCTCGTCCAGGGCGGACTCGACGGCGCGGGCGGCCTCCCTGTCATGATCGACTCCGCGGGTCTGTCCCTCCAGACCAGGAAGCAGAGCCAGCAGGAGCGACTCCGGGGGGACCAACTGCTGGACGTTGAGTCGAGGTTCTTCCGGTCCAACGCACACTACTCCGCCCGTCAGGCTCGTCAGCGCCGGGCCGTAGTGACGATACGGGTTTTCCTTGTCGGAGTCGCTCATCCGGAGCAGGTGCGCGGCAAGCTCGGCTACCTCCGTCTCGCCCAGGGAGCTGAGACGACCTTCCTCCAGCAAAGCCACCACCGTCAGGGCAGCCCCCACCGCCGGCGACTCAACCAGTATCTGCGGCGGGCAGGGCTCCAGGACATCGTCAAAGTGAATACTGACGCCAAGGTCTTCGATGCCAGCCGACGGGCCCCCCGTAGCCATTCGCTCTTGCCAGCAGTCTTTCAACTGTCCGGCCAGGTCCTCCGTCCGGTTTCCCCGCCGATCGAGTGATGCCCCATCGAAAGACAAAGCCGGCCCCTCCGGTGCTTGATAGACCTCCACTTGCGTCCGGCAGCCGCCAGCGAGGTGGATGGCGGAGGTGCCCAGGAGGTACTGCTGTTCTCCCATGAGGCAGAAAGCGTGCGGCAGGCTGAACCGCCGCCGTGCGCCGGCCCCCAGCGCTACACCGAAACCCATAGCCCCCCTCCTCTCAGGCGAAAGGCACAACCCGCTCATACACTTTCACGCACACAACTGCAACAGCCCCCGCGGAGTAGCCCTGGCACGACAGCACGGGACATCGCCCCTGCGGTGAGGATCGCTGAAGCACAGGCCCAACCGCCGTGTGGTCAGACCTGTTCCCACTTCCCCTCGGGGTCTTTGGCAGGTCCCGGCCCGTCGTATCGGCGTCCCGTCAGTCGATTTGTCCCACACTTGGGACAAACGTTGGCCCTGGGCCGAAGTAGAGCACCACAGTTGAGGTTCGCGCAAATTCTTTCTCCGGGTCCCAAACTGATGCGCCCTCGATGTGCGGCACTCTCCAGCCGGGTCATCTCCTTGGAGGCCCGCTGTTTTTTGCGCTGGACTTTCCGCAACTGTCTCTCCAGCACGTGTCGCGGCACGCGGAGCATCCCGGGCGAGTCAAACTTGACCACGGGCTGAGGCATAATCAGGTGGCCGTTACAGACGGGGCACCGGACGCGTTTTCCGCTCGCGCCGACGTCGGCCACCACGAAGTGGCCGCAACTGCACTGAACCGTCAAGTTGGGAGCCAGCGACTCGTCGGCAAGCACGAACTGCAGACCCGGACGCAGGTGCCTTCGGCAGTGCGGACAGCGCAGCACCCTCCCCATCAGCTCCGCTCCAATGAGCAATTCCTCGCCACAAAGGCAGGTTATCCTGATCGTGTTTCTTGGAACCGTTGTCTCGGGCATCCCTCCCCTCCTCCAGCTATATTGTATGAGCCCGAACGAATACTTTGCAACCCTTATCTTTGAGCAACTTCTCAGCGCCCAGCCCGGGACCGGCCGTCGGGGACGGCCCCCGGCGGCATGGCGAAGCTGGAACGGCCGGACGGGCTGTGGTACACTGTTATTTTGGCACGTGGCCATCTCTACGGTCTGCGGCGGCCGACAGGCCGTCGGGGGAGGTCCCGCCGGTCCCGGCGGAACCGGATTTGTCGCAACACCAGAGGCGTACAGGGCCGAACGGCGGTCGCGACGAACACTTTTTGGGACTGACGACTGTATGGACGCCCACATCACAGAGCCGACGCAGATACGGCAACTGCTCCATCGACGCGTTCTCACGCAGGTGCGCATGCCGGCGCGATACCTCGGAGGGGAGAGAAACGCCGTGCGGAAGCCCGCCTCACAGGTGGAGGTCTCCTTCGCGCTTCTGTTCCCCGACGTCTATGAAGTGGGGATCTCGCACCTGGGAACGCAGATACTCTACTCCGTCATCAACGACCTGGACTGGGCCGCGGCCGAGCGAGCCTATGCGGTCTGGCCGGACATGCAGGAGAAAATGCGCGAGCATGGGATTCCCCTCTACGCGCTGGAGAGCTTTCGGCCGGTTAGGACCTTCGATGTCGTCGGCTTCAGCCTCCAGTACGAGATGCTCTACACCAACGTGCTGGCCATGCTGGAGCTGGCCGACGTACCGTTGGAAGCGGCCGACCGGAGCGGTGACGATCCCATAGTAATCGCCGGCGGGCCGGGAGCGGCTACCCCCGAACCGATGGCCGAGTTTATCGACATCTTCCTCCCCGGAGAGGGCGAGGAGATCATCGTCGAATTCGCTGAACTTCTGCGCCGGCTCCGCGATGCCGGCCGGGCTCGCCACGAGATCATCCTGGAAGCCGCCCGTCGGCTGGAAGGCGTCTATGCACCGGCCCACTACGCGGTTGACTACTACCCCGACGGGGTCCTGAAGAGCATCCGACCGGTCACTGACGGTGTTCCCGACGAAGTGGTGGCCTCGAAGGTGTCCGACTTGCGAGCGGCCCCTTACCCCGGCGCGCCCATCGTGCCATTGGTGGAAGCGGTTCACGATCGCATGACGCTGGAGATCATGCGGGGCTGCACGCGAGGGTGCCGTTTCTGCCAGGCCGGCATGCTGCGGCGCCCGGTCCGGTCCCGCTCAGTGGACCAACTGCGAAAACTGCTGGAGGATACCTACCGTGCAACCGGTCAGAACGAGGTGGCGCTGGCTTCCCTCTCATCCAGCGACCATCCGGCCTTCGAGAAGCTGCTGGAGACGGTCAACGCCTTCGCCGAGCCGCGGCACATCAGCCTCTCCCTGCCCAGCCTCCGGGTGAGCAAGCAGCTCACCCTCGTTCCGGAAGCTGCATCCCAGGTCCGCCGAACCGGCCTGACGGTCGCCCCCGAGGCCGCCTCCGAGCGGCTGCGGCAAGTCATCAACAAAGACGTCACCGACGCCGAGCTGCTGGAAGGGGCGCGGGAGGCCTATCGGCAAGGCTGGCCGCGGATCAAGCTCTACTTCATGGTGGGGCTGCCCACCGAGACCATGGAGGACGCCCTGGGAATCGTCGAACTGAGCGAGCGCGTCAGCCGGGCGCGCATTGAGGTGGCGGGCGGTCCCGGAAAAGTCAACGTCACCGTCGCCCCTTTCGTCCCCAAACCGCACACGCCCTTCCAGTGGGAGCCGATGGCACCCCCCGAGCGGCTCCGCGAGATACGAGAGCGCCTGCTGGTGAAGGCCCGGCTGCGCAGCGTCCGCTACAAATTCCACGATCCTCGGCGCAGCCTGCTGGAGGCCGTCATGGCGCGCGGTGACCGGCGCCTGGGAGCCGTGCTGAGACGGGTACGTCGGGCCGGTGGGCAGTTCGATGCCTGGGACGAGCACTTCTCGTTCGAAAGGTGGCAGCGGGCCTTCGACGAGGAGGGCCTCTCCATCGAGTTCTACGCAACGCGGGAACTGGACACCGAGGAGGCGCTCCCCTGGGACCACATCGACTTCGGCCTCGATCGAGAGTTTCTCCTCAAGGAGCGGGAGAAAGCCTACCGCGGGGAGATGACCCCCGACTGCCGCGAAGCCGGGTGCTTGCACTGCGGCGCCTGCGGCCTGGCCTCCCGCCGGCAGGGGCGGGATTGACTTCCCCGGCGCCGCCAGGTAGATTTGTGCCGGTATCCGCTCGGACGCCTGCACCGCTCAACCCCGGCTGGGAGCAGCGGCGATGGTTGCCCTCGGGCTCATTCCTCTCTGCAGCCTGCCCCTCCTCTTCTTCGCCGTCCGCCGCAGGTGCCGCTCCTCTGCAGAAGCCTTCCTTTGCGCGCTGATCTGCTGGGGTGGGGCGATCGTCCTGCTGACCGAGGTGCTCTCAATACCGCGGCTGATACGGTGGCCGTGGCTCACAGCGATCTGGCTGGCGCTCGCCGTCGGTCTGGGGGCGTGGCTGATGCAGAACCGCCGGCCCCGGCCGGAGGAGTTCCGGGAGGGCCTGCGCGCATACCTGAAGGGTGGGACCGCCTTCCGGGTCGCCGTGGGCGCCGTCGCCGCCCTCACGCTCCTGATCGCACTCACGGCGGCGCCCAATACGTGGGACTCGATGACCTACCACATGAGCCGGGTGGCCAACTGGGCGCAGAACGGCACGGTGCGGCACTATCCCACGGACATTCCGCGCCAGCTTTTCATGGGTCCGTTCGCCGAGTTCGCTGTTCTCCACTTCCAGGTCCTCTCCGGCGGCGACTGGTTTGCAAACCTGGTGCAGTGGCTGAGCATGGCGGGCTGCCTGATCGGGGTTGCCCTGCTCGCCCGCGACTTCGGAGCAGGCCGGAGAACGGCCGCCTGGTGCGCGCTGTTCGCAGCGACCCTCCCCACGGGCATCCTCCAGTCGCACAGCACGCAGACCGACTACGTTGTGACGCTCTGGCTGGTCTGCTTCGTGTATTTCGCCCTGATGGACCTCCGCCGGGCAGATGCCTTCGACTCGGCCCGTGCGGGGCTGGCCCTCGGCCTTGCCCTGCTGACGAAAGCCACCGCCTACTTTTTCGCCCTTCCTTTCCTGTTCTGGTACCTGCTGGGGGTCCTGCGGCGGCGTCCCCGGCGGCTGCCCCGGACAGCGGCCGTGGTGCTGGGGCTTGCCCTGGTTCTCAACCTGGGTCACTGGCGGCGGAACGTCGGCTGGTTCGGCACTCCCCTGGCGCCGCAGCAGGAGCGACATCAGCAGTTGAACGCCCGGTTCGGCCCCGGCGTGACCCTCTCGAACTTCGTGCGGAACGCCTCCCTGCAGTTCTCCGGCGTGCCGGTGGTCCGGCGGACGGTGGCCGCCGGAGTCAGGAATTTCCACCAGGCCCTGGGGCTCGGCGTCAACGAAACCGACAGCACGGCCCGGTACTCACCCGCCTACCATCTGCCGCTGCACGGGAAGGTGACCTCCGAGGATTACAGCGGCAACCCCCTCCACTTCCTGATGGCGGTGCTCTGCGTGGTGCTGCTGGCGGCACGTCGGGATGTGCCGCAGCGAAAGGCGCTGCTGGCGCACCTGGGGTTGATTGCGTGCGGTTACGTGCTTTTGTGCGCCGCACTGCGCTGGGACCCTTTCCGGCAGCGGCTCTACTTCCCTCTGTTCGTCCTGGCCGCACCGGCCGTCGGTCTGACCGCGGCGAAGGTTATGGGACGACGGGCGGTCAAGGTGCTCGGTTGGACACTGGTGGCGGCGGCCCTGCCCTACCTGCTGAGTTCTGCCACCAGGCCGCTCTTTCCCATTCCTGGGCTCAGCCGCGCGCCATCCGTGATAGTGACCTCCAGGCCGGGGGAGTACTTCGCCGTGCGGCCGGGGCTCGAAGGGCAGTACCGGGAAGCGGTCCGGTCGCTGCGCGATTCCCCCTGCCGAAACGTGGGGATCGTCACGGGAAGCGACGACTGGGAATATCCGCTGTGGGCGCTGCTGGGCCGGGGGGAGAGGGACTTCCGAATCGTTCATCCGCACGCGGCGCGAGAGCGGGGCCGCGCGCTCCAGCGACCGCCCTGCGCTACTTTCTACCTGGGGGCGGGACGAAAGTGGCGCCCTCCCGAACCCGCCGAAACCGCCCGTAGTTGGGATTACCTCAGCCTGGTCCTCCGGAGGGCCTCCGGAACCGGCGGTCCTCAGCAATGACCTGCGAGACCTTTCGGTTGGCAGCCCGCCGGGGGACTGTTAATATGCGCAGGCCCAACTCTACACGGGCCAAGGAGACGTGATGGACTACGAACCGGTCATCGGACTGGAAACGCACGCGGAGCTGATGACCGAGAGCAAACTGTGGTGCGCGTGCGCCACCCGCTTCGGACAGCCGCCCAACAGCCAGACCTGCCCGGTGTGCCTCGGGATGCCGGGCGTGCTGCCCGTTCTGAACGCGGAGGCCCTGAAGCTGGCCCTGCGAGCCGCCCTGGCGCTGCATTGCAGCATCAACCAGCCGACCTTCTTCGACCGGAAAAACTACTACTATCCCGACCTGCCCAAGAACTACCAGATATCCCAGAACTACTGCAACCTCGGCGAGGACGGCTTCCTCGAGGTGTCCCTCGACGGCGATACGCGGAAGGTCGGCATCTTGAACGTGCATCTGGAAGAGGACGCGGGCAAGAACCTCCACGTGGACTACCCGGGCGCCGACAACAGCCTGGTCGACCTGAACCGCGCCGGCACCCCCCTGCTGGAAATCGTCACCGCCCCCGACATGCACAGCGTCGATGAGGCCGACGCCTTCATGTCAACCCTCCGCCAACTGCTGCTCTACGCCGAGGTGTCGGACTGCAAGATGCAGGAGGGCTCGCTCCGTTTTGAGGCCAGCATCAGCATGCGGCCCGCCGGCAGCGAGGGGCTCGGCACCCGGGTCGAGATCAAAAACCTCAACTCAATGAAGGCCGTCCGGGGAGCCCTGCAATACGAGATACGCCGCCAGACCAAGCGACTCGAGGAGGGCGAGCCGGTGGCGATGGAAACTCGGCTGTGGGACGAGGAACGGGACCGCACCGCGCCCATGCGCACCAAAGAAGAGGCGAAGGACTACCGCTACTTCCCGGAGCCGGACCTTCTGCCGGTGAAGGTAACCGACGACATGCTGGAGCGACTCCGGGGCACCGTGCCGGAGCTTCCCCATCGGCGGCGCCGACGATTCGTAGAAGAGTACGGCATCAGCGAATACAACGCCGGCGTGCTGACCGACTCCAGGGAACTGGCCGACTACTACGAGGGATGCCTCCGCCACCACGACAGCCCGCGGAGCACGGCCAATTGGATCATCAATGAGGTGCTGGCACGGATCAACGAGAGGAAAATCGGCATCGACGAATTCGAGATTGACCCGGCGGAGATGGCCGAACTGGTCGCGTTACTCGATGAAGGCAAGATCAACGCCCAGGCGGCGCGGAAGATCATGGCGAAGATGGCCGAGACCGGCAAGGAAGCCGCCGCCCTGGTCGAACAGGAAGGGGCCGAGCAGATCAGCGACGAGGATGAGCTGGCTCCCATCATCCGACAGGTCATCGAGGAGAACCCCGATCCCGTCGAAGACTACCTGGCCGGGAAGAAGAAAGCCGTCGGCGCGCTGGTGGGGCAAGTGATGAGGCTGACCCGCGGCAACGCGGACCCGCGCCTGGCAAACCAGATGCTGCGCAAGCAACTGGACTCGATGCAGTGAGCCGGCCGCCGCGGCGAACACCGGAACTGAAGGGATTTCTGATGCACCGCAAACCCATCCTTGGGGCTTGCCTGCTGGCGTCGCTGCTCTCCGCCTGGAGCGTGAACGCCACCGCCCTGGGCACCACGTACTACATTTCCACCGGCGGCGACGACGGCCGCGACGGCCTGCGCCCGTCGACGGCCTGGCGCACGCTGGCCCGGGCGCACCGGAGCGCCCGCACCGGGGACACCATCCTGCTGCGGCGCGGCGAAGTGTTTCGGGAGACCGCCGATTTCGGCTCCGAGGACCCGGCCGACGAGACGGTCAACATGACCTTCGGCGCGTACGGCCCCGAGGCGGCGCCCAACCCGGTCATCAGCGGCGGCGTGGCCGTCACCGGCTGGTGCCGGCTGAACGGAGCGTCGGGCCTGATGGCGGCCTGTTCTGGGTGGGTGTGCCCGCTTCCCGGAATCGGGAATGGGTCGCCGTAAGCAACCGCGATTGGCTGGTCGTTGAGGGCGAAGGAAATGGCCGGGGCATGGGCGCCGTCCAGTACAAGGTGCTGCCCAACGCCGAGGGCGCCGCCCGCACAGGCGCCCTGCGCGTGGGCGATCTCGAGCACCCGGTCACCCAAAAGGCCGGTGACAAGAAGACGGAACAGTGAGGCAGAAACGCCGCCCTGAGACGCCCGGCTCGATGGCAGAGGCATTTCAGGGCGGTTTCCCAGGTTGGAGAGAGCACATGCTGTGGTTGCACATAACTTCCGAGAATATGGACGCGGCGGTTGAGGAAGCCGACCGGCTTTGCCTGCTGCCGATGGGTTGCGTCGAACGGCACGGGCCTCACCTGCCGGTGGGGACCGACCAGATGGTGGCCGACGCCGTCGCCGAACGAGCAGCGGAGATCGAGCCGGCCGTCGTGTTCCCCTCCTACTACTTCGGCAAGATATTCACCGCCCGCCACTACCGCGGCACCGTCGCCCTGACGCGCCGCCTGCTGATGCCGCTGCTGGAGGCCACGATGGAGGAGATCGCGCGGAACGGCTTCGATAAGATCCTCATCGTCAACGGCCACGGCGGCAATACCAGCATGCTCCACTTCTTCCTCCGATCCCTTCTGGAGGAGCCGCGCGATTACGTGGTCTATTCCTCGGATTACTACGAGATGGAGGAGGGGCCGCGGCAGAAGTGGCACGAGATACGCGACAGCGATTTCGGCGGGCACGCCGATGAGATGGAGACCTGCGTGATGCTCCACCTTTACCCCGAACTGGTCCACATGGAGGACCTCGGCGACCCGGAGCACGGGCGCTCGCGGGAACGCATGGCCCACCTGCCCGACCTGGACACGTCCATTAGCTGGTATGCCGACCATCCCACCCACTACGCCGGCGACGCCCGGGGGGCCACCGCCGAAAAGGGCGAGTTCATGCTCAACGCCTGCGTGGACAAGGTGGTCAAGCAGATGCGCGCCATCAAGGAGGACACTGTCTGCCCGGAACTCCAGGCAAAGTTCCATCGTCGGACGCAGCACGGCGAGCCGCAGTAGCCCGGCTGGACTGTGAGGCAGAACGTGTCCCGGGAGCCCGTCACCGCTGCGAAGGCTTGTCCCGTTCCCAGCGCCGGCGGTCGCGCTTGCGGCCGAGCCTCGCCCCGAGCCAGCCGAACAGGTAAACGGCGCCGAACTGCCCGACCGCGACTATCAGGAGTTGCCGCACCCACGGCAGCCCGCGCGCCGGCTCCATGTAAGTGAGCGGATTGCGGATGAAGAACGTCAGGACCGGCACGACCCCTACCAGCACGTACTCCCTGCTGAAAAAGCCCGCCAGCAGTCCCAGAACCCCGAACACCACGCCGCTGACAATCAGCGCCGGCACGAACCAGTTCGTCCGGGAAAGGACCTCTCGCTGGATCAGCGCCTGCATGTCCTCTCGCGCTCCCGGGGGCAGCTCCCTGACCCACCGGATCCTCTCCGTAGTAGTCTCCGGGAAGTCCTCCACCGGCACGCCGTGACGCTGGAGTATCTCGCGCATCTCTTCCCGGACTGCTTCGTCCCCGGCCACGCCCGCGCCACCGAGGACCAGGCCGGCCGCGCTCCAGGTGAGGGAAACGACAAACCACGACAGAGCCGCCGCCACGAGGTAAATCCCGGCAGTCTTTATCATCCCCATCTTCCTCCTCCACAGTCTCGCAGGCATGCACGGGTTTTCAGGCGACAACGACCGGACCGTTCCGGTGGACGACGGTATACCCAGGCGCGCACGGGTTTTCAACTCCGCGTAGCCGGGCCGGCCGCCGTTTGCTCCGGGAAACAAGTGCGATAGAATTGACGGGACGGCAGAGAGCGCCCGTTCGGAGGCATCCCCCGTGGGTAAGAGTTCACTGACAGCGCAGGAATTCGAACTCCATCTGAAAGACCTGCGCGAGAAACTGCGCGAATACCTCGAGACGGGTGAGGGGAAGTACCGCGATCTTCGCCGCCAGGCCGAGAACGTGCTCGCCCTCGCCGAGGAGTTCCCCGCGGTTTACCGCCGCTACGAGGACATCGAGGGCCTGGTCGCCGCCATGCTGGCGCGGGAGAAGCAGAAGGAGTTCATGACCTCCGAACCGGCCGAGGAAAAGTCCGGCTGCCTGCTCGGATGGCTGTTTCGGAGCGGCTCCGGGTCGGGCTCCAGCGGGGATGACGGGACTACTGGCGGTTAGCCTTCGTCCGGATCGAAACGCGCAGGGTCACGGGCCGTGAGCGGCGTCCGGGGGCTTTGTCCGCTTCGCGCAGGGAGGGCTTCCCGAGCATGTCGGCGGTCGCGTCGGCCGCCCCGGCTTCCAGGCTCACGGGTCTGCGCGGCGCGGACGCACGGCCCTCCGCCGTCTCCTTCCACCTTCGCGACATGTGCCGCAGTTGGCGCCGATACTCCGCAAGCGCGGCCCGGAAGAACCGGTCCTCATCCCCGGCCCTGTTCCGCAAGCTTTGTCTTTCGGGGTGGGCGATGCGACTCAATTCACCCAGCAGCCGGCCGTAGCTCTCGGCAGGGACCTCGAGGTATAGCTCAACCGACCCTTCTCGGGGGAAACTGACGACCGGCCGGAGCCCCTGCTCATCGGCGGCAGCCAGAGCCCGGCTCATCAGCCGCAGCGGGCTCTCCGCCTCCATCGTCAGGACCTGGTCCGGCGAGGAGAGCCCGGCGGCAGTTCTGGCCCTCAAAGGCCGGAACAGAAGCTGTTTTTCCTCCTCGGTCCGCGGCCGGCTCAGGGGTTCGCGGGCGTTCCGGTCGGCTGAAGCTTTGAGAGCCTTCGCAGCAACCGACCGGAGGGTCTCCTCACGCGAGGGTGGCTCGGGCGCGGCTTCCGGGCGGCCGCCTGCCGCTCCGGCTTGCCCTTCTCCGAACTGCCTCGGCGCGGCCGGAGGAGCCGCCTCCGTCGGCTTCTCCTCCCGGACGCGGACCTCGCGGGACATGGCCATCTGCTTCGGCTTCGTGACATGCTCGAAGAGCCCGTTCTTGTGGACCAGGAAGGCCAGTCCCAGCACCAGCAGGAACATCGCCGCGACCGGCAGAACGCGCGTCCAGAGCTGGAGAACCTTTCCGCGTTGAGGCCGGCCGCCGCTTTCGCCGAGGCGGGCCGTCACGCGGTCCGCAAAACCCTCCGGCGCCGCCCGTCGGGGCAGCCCCCCAACGGCGTCGAGAGTTCGGCGCCAGCCCTCGAGTTCCTCCCGACAGGCCGGGCAGCCCTCCAGGTGTGCCTCCAGGGCGTCGCGCCGGCGTTCGTCGAGTTCTCCGTCGATATACTCAGAGAAGCGTTCACGGAACTGTTCACAATCAGGATTCATTTCGATCGCCGTAGTAGTCTTCCAGCTTTTCTTTCAGGCTCCTGCGCGCCCGGTAGAGCCGGCTTTTCACGGTGCCAAGCGGCAGATCGAGCGCCTCGGCCAGTTCCTCGTACTTCAGCCCCTGTATGTCGCGCAGCACGATGATCTCCCGCATCTCGTCCTCCAGGTCGCCGATGGCCCCGCGCACCGCCTGGAGGTCTTCCCGCCGGAGCGCGGCCTCTACCGGCCCGTCACCTTCGGCGGGCAGATACGGCCTGGGAGCGTCATCCCCGGCCGGTCGGTCCAGGCTGAAGACGGTCCGGCGCCCGCTGCGCCGCCAGAAACTACGCACCGTGTTGAGCATGATCCCGTAAATCCAGGTGGTAAACTTGGCCCGCCCCTCGAAGCCGTCAAGCGCCTCGAAGGCCCGGACGAAGACCTCCTGGGCCAGGCTCTCGGCCCGCAACTCATCGCCCACCAGGTGGAACACGGCGTTATAGATGTAGTCCTGGTGCCGCTCAACCAGTCGCCCGAAGGCGGCCGTGTCTCCGTCCCGGGAACGGCGGACGAGCTGCGCATCGTTGGGTGAAGCTTCTCCCATCACTGCTTCCGAATATTAGACGGCTCAAGGGGCGTTTTGTTCCATCCGCGTCAATATACCGCAACCCCGCCGTGAATCCAACCTGTCGGCAGGGCGGGGCAAGAACAGGCCCGAACAGATTAAGAACCGCTGACAGACGCAGGTAGCCGTCGCGTCTTTCGTTCACTCTGTCGTTTCTGTACATCAGTGTCCATCAGTGTCAATCTGTGTCTTCATTCCGTTCCAATCGGCTGACGCCCGACCGGGTAAGAACCGCTGACAGACGCAGAGAGCCATCATATCTTTCGTTCGCTCTGTCGTTTCTGTACATCCGTGTCCATCAGTGTCGATCTGTGTCTTCATTCCGTTCCAATCGGCTGACGCCCGACCGGGTAAGAACCGCTGACAGACGCAGGTAGCCGTCGCGTCTTTCGTTCGCTCTGTCGTTTCTGTACATCAGTGTCCATCAGTGTCGATCTGTGTCTTCTTTCCGTTCCAATCGGCTGACGCCCGACCGGGTAAGAACCGCTGACAGACGCAGAGAGCCGTCGCGTCTTTCGTTCGCTCTGTCGTTTCTGTCCATCAGTGTCCATCAGTGTCGATCTGTGTCTGCATTCCGTGCCAACCGAAGGGGACAGCCGCAGGCTTGCGGATACGCCCCCCCCAACGTACACTGACACCGGTTCGCTCAACCGTCCGATCCGGAGCCGACACCATGGGCCTGTCCGGCGACATCCTGGGGCCGCTCGGGCCGATCACGGCGGGGAGCCCCGGATTTGCTCCGCGGATCGGCCTGATCGGCCTGGCAATGGGCGGTGTTCTCCTGGGAGCACTCTACCTGCTGCTGCGCGCGCGGAATTCGCCATCCCCGCCCCAACGGCCGAACGGCCCCGCCCTGCCCGAAAACCTTGCCGGGAGGGAGGCACCGGAATTCTACGCCCGTCTCATGCAGGCAGTCCGGCAGGGCCTGGCCGAGGCCACGGACCTTCCGACCCGGACGATGACACCGCGGGAGCTTGCCGACGCGGCCCCGCGGGCCTTCGGCGGCGAGGACGCGGCGGAACGATGGAGGGCGCTCTGCGGGCGGGCGGAGCGAGCCGAGTTTGCCGGGGCCGGAGTCGAAGAGCAGCAGCGCACGGAGGACCTGGACTTCGCCGGAGCCCTGCTGGGCGAACGGGCTGCCGGGCACAGTCGCCAGCGCGGCGAACAGGAGAAGAGCGGGACCGATTGAGGAGGAACAGCGCTTTTGCATCTCGCGCACCCCTACTTCCTGATGCTGCTGCCGGTGGTGTTGCTGTGGCTCCGCAGGCCGCGTGGCCTTGAATTCTGTCTGCTGCCCCGGGAGGCGGACGGGAAGCCTTCCCTGAGGAGGCGGCTTCTCTGGCTGGCCCCCGTTCTCGGCGCAACCGCAACCTGCCTGGCCATAGTTGCGGCGGCGGGCCCCTTGGTCCGCGCCCGTCGAGTCCCCGACCGCCGCTTCGCCCGCGACATCGTGCTGGCTATCGACACCTCGGAGAGCATGCGCGGCAGGGACTTCGAGCTGGACGGCGCCCCCGCCTCCCGCATGGAGGCGGTCCTCCACTTTGCCGGCAGGTTCATAGCGGGACGCCGCGGCGACCGGGTCGGCATCGTCGCGTTCGGCAGCCGCGCCGTTACGCAGTGTCCCCTGACCTTCGACCGTGACGTCGCCCGTACCCTTCTCGCCTACGTCGAACCGGAGATGCTGGGGAAGCGGACGGCCCTGGGCGAAGGCATCGCCCTCGGCGTGGCTCGTCTGCCGGAAGGCGGTGCATTGGTGCTGCTGAGCGACGGACGCAACACGGCGGGGCGGACCGCCCCGACGGAGGCGGCCCGGGCGGCGGCGGCCAGGGGCGTGCGAATTTACTCCCTGGGGGTCGGGTCCGCCGGACCCGTCCCGATACCGGCGCGGCTCCCATCCGGCCGGATGCGCATGCAGATGAAAAACTACCCGCTGGAGGAGGAGACGCTCCGGCAGGCGGCCGAGATCACCGGGGGAGCGTTCCTGCGGGCCGCCGACGCGGGAGCGCTGCGGGCGGTGTTCGAACGCATCGACGAGTTGGAGAAGAAGCCGGCGGAGGCCTACCGCCGTGTGAAGACCGACGCCTGGGGCTCGGTGGCCGGGCTGCTGGCGGGCGCGCTGCTCGGGGGACTAATGGTTGCCTCTTCGGTGTTCCTGCGCACCGCCCCTCAGCTCATCTGAGGGCCACTGCCCCGCCCCCCGGCTCAGCCCGGGCTTACGTTGTCGGCGGTCAGCAGCAGCGCCATGGGGCCTTCGCTCTCAAAATCTACGCGCACCATGTAGCGCGCGCCGACCTCAACCACTTCCAACACCTTCCCCGCGCCGAAACGGGGGTGCTTCACCTGAGCGCCCCGCACGAGGCGGCGTTCCTGCTCGCCGGGCACGCCCAGTACGCGGAGCGTGGCGCGCTTGCGGCGAAGCACCCGGTCCATCTCCCGGGCGAACCGGCCGCCGCCCGCACGGGAGCCCCCATCCCGATCGACACAATCCTCCGGCAGTTCGCACAGAAAGGGGGAAGGCTGCACGGACTGGCTGCGGCCCTGGATGGTTCGGCGGCTGGCGTGCGTGACGAAGAGTCGGTCCCGAGCGCGGGTCATGCCCACGTAGAAAAGGCGGCGTTCCTCCTCCAGCGCGGCGCCTTCGCTGCCCTGAACGTTCTCCTCCACCGCGCGGCGATGGGGCAGCAGACTATTCTCGGCCCCCACGATGAAGACCGCGTCGAATTCCAGGCCTTTGGCCGAATGAAGAGTCATCAGGGAGACGGCGCTGGCCCGGGAGTTCCACCCATCTACGTCGCTGATCAGTGCGGCCTGTTCGAGGAACGCCATCAGGCTGCCTTCCGGGTTCTGCTTGTCATACTCCGCGGCATAGCCCAGCAGCATATCGACAATCTCCCGGGTGTCTTCGCGCCGGGAGGTGGGCTGGGCATCCACGTAGTCGGTCAGCTCGATAACCTTCTTGATCAGGTCACAGACTCCCTCGGTCTCGAGGGCGCTCAGCTTCCTGTAGAGGTCATGAAACTCACTGACCACCCGGGTGGCGCGAGTGCCGAGGGACTCCAGGTCGGCCGCTCTTTCGGCCGTCTCCAGCAGCGACAGGCGATGCTCCTCGGCACCCTCGCGCAGCTTCTCCAGCGTCTTGGCCCCTATTCCGCGGGACGGGGTGTTGATGATCCGTGCGCAGGAAGCGTCGTCGAGGGGATTCACCATGAGCTGCAGGTAAGCCCTCAGGTCCTTGACCGCCCTGCGGTCGAAGAAGCCCACGCTGTCGACCACCTGGTGGGGCAGCGAGAGGGTCGCAAAAGCGTCTTCCAAAGGGAGGGACTGCTGCTTGGTGCGATAGAAGACGGCCACCTCGCCGGGGTCCACGCCCTCCCGGATCAACTCCTCCGCCTTACGGGCCACCCATCGCCCTTCGTCGTATGGGTCCTTGAACTGCCGGACAACGACCTGCTCGCCGCCGTCACGGTCGGTCCACAGCTCCTTCTCGTGTCGGAGTTCGTTTCTGGAGATGCAGGCCGAAGAGGCCCGCAGGATGTTGGCACTGGAGCGGTAGTTGCGCTCCAGCTTGACCACCCTGGCGCCCGGGAAATCCTCCTCGAACTCCAGCAGGTTCTCCAGCCGCGCACCCCGCCAGCTATAGATCATCTGGTCCGGATCGCCCACCGCCGTGATGTTCCTGTGCTTGCCCTGGAGGGCCCGGGCCATCAGGTGCTGGGGCAGGTTGGTATCCTGATACTCGTCCACCAGCACGTGCAGGTAGGTCCACTGGTAGTCCTGCAGGACAGCGGGACACTGCCGAAACACGTCCAGAGTCCGCAGCAGGAGGTCGTCGAAGTCCAGGGCGTTGCTCTGCTCCAGATGCTCCTGGTATCGCTGGTAAACCGCGGCGCACGTCTGCTCCTCCACCCCCACGGCCTGTTCCACGCACTCTTCAGCACCGACAATGCGGTCCTTCTGGAGGCCGATGTAATCCAACAGGTCGGCGGGAGAATACGTCGCATCGTCGAGCTGCATCTCGCCCACGGTGCGGCGGACGACCCGCAGGGAGTCGGCACGGTCGTAGATGGTAAAGGAGGGGTCGCGCCCTATGCCGCCGATCTCCCGACGGAGAAAGCGCGCGCAGAAACTATGGAACGTGGTAACGTAGACGTCCTTGCCGACCAGAGCCTCCACGCGGCGGTGCATTTCCTCGGCCGCCTTATTCGTAAACGTGAGGGCAATGACGCGGTCTCTCGGCACACCGTCGGCCAGCAGCCACGCAATGCGCCGCGTAATCACCCGAGTTTTGCCCGTGCCCGCTCCGGCCACCACCAGCAGCGGCCCCTCCCCGAACGTGACGGCCTCCCGCTGGGGATCGGTCAGGTCCGCGGTGATTCGCGTCGGGGAGTCTTCGGGCGACATGCGCAGCCGATCTGCACTAAGGTGGATATAAAGCCTTGCATGCCCGGCATTTACGCCAGGCCCGCCGCGGAGCACAACGCACCGCCGCTAAAGCTATCATAGAACTCGGGGCAGGTAGTGTCAAACGGCTCTTGCGGCCGGCGACCCCGCGGGCTAAGCTCAACAGAAATCTATCCAGGGAGTCCCGAACATGCCGGGGAAGCTTCTGGCATTCACGCTGGCCTTGCTGTGCATCAGCGGATGCACCATATCCCGTCGAATCCGGGACGTGGAGCCGCCGCGGCAGCCGCCGCTGCAGGAACTGGAGCAGCACCTGGACTACACAGACCCGGACGCCGGGGAGCCGGACTACATCGTCGGGGGCGGAATTGGGGCACAGGGCTTCCGGCCGGCCTGAACATCGCGGGGGCGTCGCGCTACTCATTGCTATGAACACGGAAAGCGGGGATGTGCCCATGTTGGCGGCGAGAATGAGGAGCGTTGCCCTGACCTGCCTGGGGGCGTTGCTGCTGGCGGCGGGTTGCCAGGTGAACCCGGTCACCGGATCACGGGAGTTCGTCCTGGTCACCGACCAGCAGGAGGTGTCCCTCGGTCACCGAAACCATCCCAACATCATCTTCATGTACGACGGAGAGTATCACGGCCCCGAGCTGAACCGGTACCTCGGGACGATCGTGATGCGGCTGCACGAATGCTCCCACCGGCCGGAGATGCCGATGGAGTTCACCATGCTGAACACCTCGGTGATCAACGCCTTTGCCACGCCGGCACACGTTTACGCCACGCGCGGGTTCCTGGCCCGCCTGGAGAACGAGGCCCAGTTCGCCGCCGTGATGGGGCATGAACTGGCCCACGTGGCCGCAGGCCACAGCGCCAAACAGTTGAGCACCCAGATGGTCGTCTCGCTCGCTCTCGGGGCGGCGGATTACGCCACCGCCGAGTCGACGCTGGGACGGGTGGCCCTGGGGGCGGGGCAGCTCGGCGTGACCATGCTGGGTCTGTCCTACAGCCGCGAGCAGGAACGACAGGCCGACCGGGTCGGCACCTACTACATGGCCCTCGCCGGCTGGGATCCCCAGGGGGCCATCCAGATGCAGAAGCTCCTTGCCTCCTTCCGGGACCGCCGGCCGGGTATGCTCGACAGGTACCTCTCCACCCACCCCCAGACCGAGAACCGCCTCGGGGAGATACGGTCGGTCATCGAAACAAAGGACCTGGATTCGTCCCGTTACGTGCAGGGCGACGGGTTCTACGCCGGACGATGGGAGGAGCACCTGCAGAGGCTCAAGGCCGTGGACCGCGCCTTCGAGCCCTACGACCGGGGAATGGAGCTGCTGGAGGCCAAACGGTTCGACGAAGCCCTTGGGGCGGCCAACGAGGCCCTCGCCAATCGGGGGGACCAGGCGCCGTTCTACCGGCTCAAGGGCGACGCCCTGCTTGGAGTAGGACGCGTCCAGAGCGCAAAGGACGCCTATCGGGAATCGCTGCGGGTCGACGAGCGATACGTCCTCGCGCGCATCGGACTGGGGCGCGCTTATCTGGCAGAGGGAGACCATGCGGCGGCCGAGCGGGAGTTCGAGAAGGCCTCCCGGCAGTTCCCCGGCGGCCTCAGCCCCCGTTACGGGCTGAGCATCGCGAGGTTCAACCAGGGCGAATACGCCGACGCCCTTCCCCTCCTCCGGGACGTGGTCGCAACCCTCCCCAGTGAACCGCAGGCCCATTACATGCTGGCCGTCTGCTACGAGGAAACCGGACAGCCCGCGGCCGCCTACGCGAGCTATCGCAATGCGATGCAGGCCGGCCTGGGCGGGCGGGACAGGTCACACGCCGAGGGGCGCATCCGTGCCCTCGCTCCGGTTGAGGCCGGCCCATAGTCGTGCCTTACGTCCCGCTTGTATGGCTATGCCTTCCGTAGGCGCCCGTCTGTCGTCCCGGCGGCAGACAGTTACGTTGGGGTCAAACGGTGCATGGCCCAGGGGAGGGGCGGCTTGAAAGCGCCGCGGGCGGTCGGTTACACATACCAGCGAACCCCGCTGCCAACTACCTTTGCCGAGGACCTCGACGGTGGCCGGACTCGCCGCCAGGATTTGGAACCGCACGAAGCTTCTGCTGAGCCTGACGGCCGTCGGGGCGTTCCTGTTCCTGCTTCCGGCACGGTTCACCGCCCCGGCCAGGGTCCTGTTCAACGAAGCCGTGGGGCCGGCCGAGACCGCCGTCTATCAGGGCACGGGGGAGATTCTGGCCACCACGGGCACGCTGACGGAGATGTTCCTCTCGGAGGACCGCGGGCGGGGGCTGGCCCGAGAGGTGAGGAGGCTGCGCAACGCAAACGTCCACCTCGCCGAGGAGTTGATGCGCCGGGAACTGCGGTTGCGCAGCATGGAAAAGCTGGAGCTGAGGCGTTTTCCCTTCCGGGCCGTCCGGGCCCCTGTGGCGTCCTACGACACCTCGGCCGCCCGCCGGAGCGTCACGGTGCGAGCCGGCAGGATACAGGGGGTGCAGCCGGGGCTGGCCGCCGCCAGCGACGGCGCGCTCGTGGGCATCGTGATGGAGGCGGGACCGCTGCAGTGCCGAGTGCGTCTGCTCACCGACCCCGAAAGCGTGGTGCCCTGCCGGCTGAGCGCCACCCGCAAACTGTGCATCCTGGTGGGCGCCGCGGAGCCGACCTTTCGGGTGGAGTGGGTCGACAGAGACGCCTTCATCGAGTCGGGGGACGTGCTGGTGACCACATCCCTGAAGGTCGAACCGGCTCCGGGACTGGCCCTTCCGGACGGATTGCCGGCGGGCACGGTCAAGGAGGTAAGGCCCGACCCGATGCACCCGCTCTTTTACCGCGTCGAGGCGGCGCCCCGCGTCAACCTGGAGAGGCTGGAGGAGGTGGAGATACTCGTCCCGGAGCCCGAGGACAGGCCGACCGCGCAACACCAGCATGATTGAGCGCACAGGACGCGGAGTCGCCCAGGGGAAAAGACGAAGGGCGAAAGGCGCCAGCGACCGAGCAAAGGAGAAGCCCGCAGCCGCGGCAACCGCCGGCCCCGCTCCGGCGAGAACTGCAGCCACTGATGGCAAGAAGCCTCCCGCCGGTCGCCGTGAGATTCAGCCGTGCCGGCCGCAGCAGTGTTTGTACTTCTTGCCGCTGCCGCAGGGACAGGGGTCGTTGCGCCCGACTTTCTGATCGACGCGGATGGGTTTGGTGACCGTCTTCTCGCCGCCGTTCTGTGCGGTCTGCTCCTGCTGTCGGGCGTACTGGCCCACGTCGAACTCGTCGTGCCGGGACTCCGATATCTGCCAGACGTCGCTGACCTCCCTGCCGGTGCGCTCCTCCACCTCGACCCGGAACAGCAGGTCGGTAAAGTTGTCGGCGATGCTGACCAGCATCTTCTCGAACATCGCCCCGCCCTCGCTCTTGTACTCCAGCTTGGGGTCCACCTGGGCGTAGCCCCGCAGGCCGATGCCGCTCTTGAGGGAGTCCATCGCATAGAGGTGGTCCTTCCACTTCATGTCGATCGTGCGAAGGGCCAGCGCGCGCGCGAAATCCAGCAACCGCTCCCTACCCAGCTCCCGGCATCTCTGCTCGAACAGTTCGCGGGCCTGCTCGACAAACTGTTCCTCAACCCGGCCCGAGAGGAGTTCGTCCCAGTGGAGGGGCTCGGGCCTCTCGCCGAACTTCTGCTCGAACCAGTCGCGCAGGTCGCGCACCAGCTCTTCCCTTAGCCTCTCGACCGCCTTCTCGGAGAACCAGTGCGCGCGCAGGGCGCTTTCTATGTAGCGAAGCCAGTGCCGGTTGGTCTCGCTGTCCAGGCTGCTCAGTCCCAGCATCCGCTCGGCCCGAGCGACGCCGTCTTCGGTCAACCCGCAGGTCTGGGCCTCTTCGTCGACGGTGTATTCTTCCCCCGCGGTGAGGGAGCGGGCGACGTTGACGGCCTTGTCGCAGTTCTGCGCCAGCTCCAGGTAGGTGGCGACCCCGTCCCGGACGGCGTCTTCGAGGAGAGCGAGCGCTTCCTGCTCCACCTCGCGGTTCTGAACGAACCCCTGCCGCCAGGAGTAGATGCTCTTGCGCTGCTTGTCCATCACTTCGTCGTATTCGAGCAGGCCCTTGCGGATGTCGAAGTTGTATTCCTCGACCCGTTTCTGTGCCTTTTCGATGTATCGGCTGACCATTTTGCTCTCGATGGCCATGCCCTCTTCCATGCCTACTTTGGCCAGCCAGTTGCGCATGCCTTCGGGGGCGAAGATGCGCATCAGCTCGTCCTCGAAGGACACGAAGAAGCGGCTGCTGCCGGGGTCGCCCTGGCGGCCGGCCCGCCCCCTGAGCTGGTTGTCGATGCGCCGGGCCTCGTGGCGCTCGGTGCCGACAATGTGGAGTCCCCCCCTTGCGGCCACGCCGGAGCCGAGGACGATGTCCGTGCCACGGCCCGCCATGTTGGTGGCGATGGTGACGTTGCCGGACTGGCCGGCCTTGGCGACGATTTCGGCCTCCCGGGCGGCCACCTCCGGCTTTGCATTGAGGACCTCGTGTTCGACGCCCCGGCGCCGGAGCCGATCGCTGAGCACTTCGCTCTTCTCGATGCTGGTGGTGCCGACCAGGACGGGGCGGCCCTCCTCGTGCTTCTCCTCCACCTCCTCGGCCACCGCCTTCCACTTCTCATCCTGGGTGCGGAACACCATGTCCGGGTGTTCTTTGCGGATCAGCGGGAGGTTCGTGGGAATGGCCACCACCGGCAAGTCGTAGATTTTGTGGAACTCGGGGGCCTCCGTCATGGCTGTTCCGGTCATGCCGGCCAGCTTGTTGTAGAGGCGAAAGAAGTTCTGGTAGGTGATGGTGGCGACCGTCTGGGTCTCCTCCCGCAGCTTCAAGCCCTCCTTCACGGTGACGGCCTGGTGAAGTCCGTCTCCCCAGACGCGCCCTTCCATCAGTCGCCCGGTGAACTCGTCAACGATGACCACCTCGCCGTCCTTGACGATGTAGTCGGCGCCCCGCTCGAAGAAACGGTGAGCCCGGAGAGCGGTTTCGATGTAATGAGGCCAGTCCATGTTGGCCTCGCTGTAGAGGCTCTCTACGTTCAGCATCCGCTCAGCCCGCCCGATGCCCTCGTCGGTCAGGTGACAGGTCTCTTCCTTTTCCTTGATGATGTAATCCTCGCCGGGCTTCAGCGAGCGTGCGATGTTGTTGGCCTTGTAGTATTTCTCGGGCTGGCGCATCACCGGGCCGCTGATGATCAGGGGCGTCCGGGCTTCGTCGATCAGGATACTGTCCACCTCATCGACGATGGCATAGTTGAGTCCCCGGGTGAGCTGGACCTGGGCCTCCGGAGTGTAGGCCATGTTGTCCCGCAGGTAGTCGAAGCCGAATTCGCTGTTGCTCCCGTAGGTAACGTCGCAGCCGTAGGCCTCCCGCTTCTCCTCCGGGGACTGGCCGGACCGGATGGCCCCGGCGGTCATGCCCAGCAGATTGTAGACGGGCCTCATCCAATCGGCGTCGCGCTGGGCCAGGTAGTCATTGAAGGTGACGATGTGGACCCCATCACCGGCAAGGGCGTTCAGGTAGACGGCGAAGGTAGCCACCAGGGTCTTCCCCTCGCCGGTAACCATCTCGGCGATCATGCCCCGGTGGAGTGCAACGGCCCCAATCAGTTGCACGTCGAAGGGGCGCATGGTGGGATAAGGGCTGTCTTCGGCAGGCGTTACGAGCACACGGCGGGCCGCTTCCCGGACGTTGGCAAATGCCTGGGGAAGGACGTCGTCCAGTATCTCCTGCTTCTCCTCGTAGGTCTTCGGTCCCCGGAGACGCTTGCGCAGCCTGTCGGTCAGTTGACGTATCTCCGTATCGGTCTTCCGATGGAACTCCGGCTCCAGGGTATTGATCCGGTCCACCAGCGGCACCATATCCCGCAGAAGGCGCTCGTTTGAGGTGCCCAGGACCGTTTTGAAAGCGTTCCCGATCTTCTCCAGGACCGTGCTCAGCATCGCGTGGATTTACCCGCCTTTTTTGCTTGGTTGGATACCTACATTATAGGAAATGCGCACCCGTTTGTCCATCCGAGAGACGGCCTTTCGGAAGCCGAGACGAGTCGTAACTTGCGCCCCACGTGGAGCTTAAACAGGGGCCGGCATCCAGCGCCCGGGACACCCGGTGAAGACCGGATCACATCTGGCCCGGCGGCGGGCTCAGCTTCCGGCTCTCCGCCGGTCCCGAGGGCTCGAAAAGATGCATCCTGACCCTTCCCTCCTCCAGGTGCACTTCCAGCAGCCTCTTGCGCCTGTATTCGCTGCCCACCACGAAGGCTTCCAGATGGTCCACCGACGCGGCGTCCTGCCCGTGACGGTGGCCGCTGAACACGTAGCGGACCTTGGGGCAGTCCAGCAGCAGCCTCCCCAGGCGTTCCGATCCCATGAAGGCCCGGCAGAACTCGTATGCCGCACTGGACGGGCCGTAGAGCAGCTCACGAAACGGCACGTGATGGAGGACGGCTACTACCGTGTGCACGCGGGGCTCCAGCGTGCGGTAGTTGCGCTCCAGCTTCCGGACGCATTTCTCCGTGAACTGCTCGTCCGTCATATCCCACTCGATAAACCGCACGTCGTTCCACAAGCAAACCCCCGGCAATTCCTTGCGGGCATACTGGCGGGGCTCGACGTTCAGCTTCCCGCTGCGGAAGCTGTAGTCGTACCACCCGATGTTGCCCAGAAAGCCGATCCTGCCCACAGCAACGGGTCCGACGTCGAGCATGTGGAATCCGCAATCGGCGGCCAGGGCAGGGAGGCTCTTCTGGTATTTCTCATAGCTGTCCGGACCGGTGGTCCAGAGGTCGTGGTTGCCGGGAGTGACCAGCTTCTCGCCGGGGAAATCTCCGAAGAGTTCCAGACAGCCCCGGAAGCTTTGCGACTCGGCATCGCCGACGTCACCGGCAATGATGAAGGCGTCCGCGCCCGAATCGCGCACGAACTCCGCCATTTTCCGCGTGCACTCGTCCCCGGGGGCGTAAAGTCCGAAGTGCAGGTCCGCCGTAACCAGGATGCGATCGGGATCGCCGCTCACGGGGCCTCCTTCGTGTTTTCGGGCTCCTGCGACACCAGCACCAGCGACGCAGCCCCCAGAACGGCGGCTTCGTCGCCGAGGGCGCCGGGCGTGAGGTGGACCACTTCGCGGTTGACCGCATTGATGTACTTCAGCGCCTCATCCACCATGACTTCCCCGAACAGTTTCCACGCCTTGGTGATGGAGCCGCCCAGCACCAGCACGTCTGGATCTGCTACGTTACACAGGTAGGCCACCGGCACGGCCAGGTCCCGTCCGAACTCCCGGTATGCCTCCCGCGCCTCCTCCTCACCCTCTTCGGCGCGGGAAGCCACCTGTTCGGCGGAGGCCCGACGGCCCGACAGTTTCTCGTAGTTCCTGGCAATGCCCCGGCCGGAGACCTTCTCCTCCACCCTGTCTCCCCGGTAGGGGGAGCACCAGATCTCGGCGCCGGCCCCGTGAGGCCCGTCGAAAAGCCGCCCGCCGATGACAACGAAACATCCGAGACCCGTCCCCAGGGTCAAACCGCAGCAGACTTCGGCATCCGCGCCGGCGCCGAATCGGGCCTCCGCCAGCCCGAAGCAATTGGCGTCGTTGTTGATAGATACCTGCTGATCCAGCACTTCCGAGAGGCGGTCTCGCAACGGAAAGTCGTGCAGTGCCGGCAGGTTGACCGGGCTGATAAGGACGCCCTCCCGAATGTCCAGGGGCCCGGGAGAACCCAGCCCGACCCCGCGGACGTCTCCCGCCCTCACGCCTGCCTCGCTCATGGCTCCCCGGGCGGCATCGGCGATGTTCCCGAGCACGGTTTCCGCGTCCGTGTCGGCCCGGGTTGGCACCTTCATCTCGCCGAGTATGTCGCCCGCGGGGTCCACGACGCCCGCCCGGACCTTCGTACCACCGAGGTCGATGCCCACTGCGGGGCGGCCTCCCTTGTGTTCTCCGCTCCGGCTCATTCCTCATAGGCTCCCAGGTAGGGCAAGTGCCGCCAGCGATTGCCGTGGTCCAGCCCGTAGCCGACCACGAAGACATCGGGGATCTCCAGTCCAACAAAGTCGGGCTGCACCGGCGTCGACCGCTCCTTGCGTTTGCTGAACAACACGCAGGTTCTCAGGTCGGCCGGACCACATTCGTTCACCCGCCGTTGCACGGCGGAGAGAGTGCGCCCCGTGTCCAGCACACAGTCCAGCAGGAGCACGGCGCGTCCCTCCAGGCCCAGCGCGCTCAAATCGCCCATCACCTCGACCTCCTCCTGCTGTGCGCCCCGATAGCTGCGGGCCCGCACGAACTCCACCTCCAGAGGGATGGCCAGATGGCGCACCAGGTCGGCCAGGAAGATGACCGCACCCTTCAGCACGGCAACAACGACGAGGAGTTCCGGTCCTGGAGAAACCTCGACGATCTGCTCCCCCAGTTCCGCGACGGCCTCCTGGATGTGCTCGGGCGTGACGACAGGGCGGAAACGGCGGCCGTGTTTGGGCATTGGGGACTTTGCCATCGGGTCCTCCCCGTTTCTTGGCGGCGACCGGCCACACTACCACAAGGGGTAGCTCCGCGGCAAACAGGCGCGTTCGCGCGCCATCCCGAGTTCTGACCGTGCGCATCAGGGCACCCGCTGCGGCGGCATGCCGGCTACACCGCCCTGAAGATGCCCATCCCGGGGTCCAGCACGGTGAACTCCCTCACCGGCTCCAGCTCCTCGAAGCCGGCTTGGCGCAGCCAGGTGCGCAGCCTCTCGGGCGGAGTCGCTTTCAGGTGGAAGGTAACCTCGGTAAGCGTGGGCTCCCCGCCTCCGTCGCGGCGGACGACGCATCGCTGCTCGAACAGCCGGCGACCGCGGTCCCACCGGTAGTGGAACTCGGCCGTACCGCAGTCAAGCTGCCGCATCTCCGCGTAGTCTTCTTTGTAGAAGGACGGCACGTCCAGGCACTTGTCCAGGGCGAACAGCCCGCCGGGGTTCAGGCATCCGCGCACCGAGCGGAAGGCCCGGCGCAGTTCGGTGGGCTCAAGGATGTAGTCCAGGCCGCTGTGCATGCAGATGACCACGCGGAACAGCCGTCCCGGATGCAGGTCGGTGATGTTCTGCCGTAGGAAGCGTATGGAGCAGCCCGCCTCGCGGGCCCGCCGGCGGGCCACCTCCAGCATCTGCTCCGAGACGTCGGCCCCCACCACCTCATAGCCCCGGAGAGCCCAGGGGACGGTGGACAGGCCCGTTCCGCAGGCGCTGTCCAGAATGGCATCCCCCGGGCCTAATCCCCAGGTGCGGAGTCGTCCCTCCAGATGCTCCACCCAGCGCTTGTACGGAGCCCATCCCACCAATTGATCGTAAACGTCGGCGATACAACCGAAGTCGTTCAATGGCAGACCATCGCTTGCCGAGCGCGTCATTGGTGAGTGCGAGCTTTTGATTGCAGTGCGGAAAAGGGCCATTTACACTGACAGTGTACATGCTACGCGGGGCCGTCCGTGCTGTAAAGCGCCGCCGCGTGGCAGGGGGCGTCGATGACTCCAGCCGGCGGATCCGTCATGGCCGATGAAGACGAAAAGGTACGGGCCGAAGTTATGATCAGCGGACACGTGCAGGGGGTTTTCTTCCGTGCGACCACTCGGAAGAAGGCGCGCAAGCTGGGGGTGAACGGATGGGTGCGGAACCGCCCCGACGGCAAAGTGGGGGCCGTTTTCGAAGGGCCTCGCGACAGGGTGCGCCAGCTTGTCTCCTGGTGCCACAAGGGACCCCGTGCCGCGCGGGTGGAATCGGTCGACGTGGACTGGGAGGAATACACGGGAGATTTCTCCGGCTTCTCGGTGCGCTTCTGAGCCACCGGGCGGTCTTGGACTCTGGCCTTAGCTGCCTCCTCGCACACCCTGAAAGCATCCTCCGGCCTCTCCGTGCGGCGCGCATGTTCACCTCGGAACTTACGGAAAAACTGTGTAAGATCAGGGCGGCTTTCGTGTTCTTGCACATAGATGGAGCTGCTCCGGCCGGAGTGCACGCTTGAAATCGGCGGAAGACCAACTGGACGCCTGGATAAAGCGCATCGCCCCACGGGCGGTCGCTTACGCCAGGACGCTGCTGGACCGGCCCGGAAGGGCCGAGGAGGTCGTCCAGGGCGTGTTCCTCCGACTTCTGGAACATAGCGAATACGACCTGCTGAACGACGGGGAAAAGCTGTTGTTCCGATCGATAACCAACGCCTGCATCAACCAGACCACGCGCCGGGAGGAGCTGCGCAGCCTCCACGCGGAGGCCGAGGACGGGTGGTCGCTGATGGCCGCGCTGGAATCCCCGGACAGTCCGGACCCCGTGGAGACCGCCCTCTCCGAGGAGCTGCTCTCGGCGGTGCGGGCGGGGCTCGCGGAACTACCGCCGATGCAGCGGGCGGCCGTCGAGCTGAAGGCAACGGGCAGCTCCCTGAAGCAGATCGCCGAAACCCTCGAGGTAAGCCCCAGTAACGCCGGCGTCCTGGTGCACAGGGGAAGGAAACGGCTGAAGGCGAAGCTGGGCGCGCAACTGCCGGGAGAACTGCGATGAAACAAGAAAAACCATCCGAGGAACTGCTGGACCGGGCGGTGCGCGAAGTCATGAACGACGAGGAGGCCAAAGTCGACGGGCATGCCTTCCTGGCGCGGCTGAAGGCCCAACGCCGGCGTCCGCCCGTGCACCGGAGGCCCCTCCTCGCCGCGGCGGCGGTACTTGTCGTTCTGGGCCTGGCCTCTGTGCTGGTGCTCAACCTGGGAACGCGCGGTTCCAAAGAACCGGAAGACCTCCACGCGGCCGCGGGCGAGGCCACCGCGGCGTTGTGGGAAGAGTTCAGCCTGGCCCTGGAGGGTGCCAGGGGCGCCGGAGCTGCTGCACTGAGCGCCGGGGAGTCTTCCCTGCGGGCCCTGTCAGCGACGCGCTTATCGGCGCCCGATCTCTCCCGGCTCGGCGGTAGGCCCGCGGCAGCCGATGAGCGCGATGTGGATACCGAAGACGCCTTCCCGGCGCCCGGACCGAAGAGCCCGAGCCTCAACCGCAACTTCATCCCGAAGGAGCGCAAGTCATGAAAGCCAGAAGCACGTTGTTTGCGGGCCTGGTAGTGATCCTGGTGGCGGCCCTTGCGTCGTCGACGCGGGCCGCCGTGGAAGACCATGTCCCCCAAAGCTGCGGATTCTTCGCCAAAGTTCGCAGCCTCGAAGAGCATTATAGCGCGTTTAAGGAGAGCGGCCTGATGGCCCGATTGCAGGACCCCTCCTTTGCCCCGGAATTCGCCGAGAGGATGGAGAAGGCAAGGGAGGAAATCAAGCAGTTCCAGAGGGCCCACGAGGTGGACGTGGGTGAGGTGTTGACCGACATCCTGGGGCGCGAGGTGGGCCTCGCCGGCTTCGCGGACGAAACCGGGGTCCTCGTCGCGGAGGCCGAGGACGAGGGCACCCTGCGCGAAGCCGTCAGGGAATTCCTTCGCGTCGAACAGAGCACCGATAGGTTTAATGCCTCCGAATCGAGCAAACACGGTGACTTCGTGATCGAAACCGTCCACCTCAAGAGCAAGACCCGCCATCACGTGGTGATGGGCAGGGTCCTGGCGGTGAGTGAGGAAATGGAAGCGCTGAAGCGCGTCATCGACGTGGAGACCGGCACCACCCCGCCGCTGAGCAACTCTCCCGACTATCGGGAGGCGTTGAAGCTGGTCGGCGATCCCGACGCGTTCGCTTACGTCGACCAGTCGGTGCTCGGCCCCCTGGCGACTGAGCTTCGGCAGAAGGCGTTGCGGGGGTTCGGGCGGCCGCACCGCCGGGGGGGGCGCAAGGCGATGTTTCGACTGTGCCTCTCCGAAGTCCTGCCCCACGTCCGCTATGCGGTCCTCGCCCCGGAGGAAGGGGAGCATCCCGCGCTCCGCCTGCGGATCATCTACAAGGAGGGCCGCCGACCAGCGAAGCTCCGCCGGGTGTTGCCCCAGGAGGGACCGCAAAGCGTGCTGGGGGCGGTGCCGCCCGAGGCGGGACTCGCGATGGCGCGCAGCGTAGACCCCGCGGCCGCCTGGGAGAGCGCCATGGGGATGCTCAGGGAAGCGGCTCCCATGCGAGCACATTTCATGGAGGCCGTTCTCGACCGTCTGGTCCGGGTGACCGGGGGAGTCTACAGCCGTGAGCAGTTCTTCAGTGAGCTGACCGGCCAGGCCGCAATGTTCGTGACTCCCGCCTCCGAACCTTGGGCGCCTCCAGCCCTCTCGGCCGTGGTAAGACTGCGAGAGACCAGCCACATCCCGGTGGCCCTGGAGAGTATCGCGGCGGCCGCCGCCACGGCCGTCTCCCTGGAAGGGGACCCGAAGTTCTCGCTTCATATCGCCGAGCACCAGGGAGTTCCGCTCACCACGCTGCTGGTGAACAAGCCGGGGCCGTGGCGCGAGCTGAGTCCCACGCTCGGGCTGGTGGAGGACAAGCTGATCCTCAGCACGTCCCTCGAGGCAGCCCGCCGGGTTGTTGAGACCGTCGAGGGCGGCGCCCCTGCCGCGGTCTCTTCCGTTGAGGGCACGCCTTTCTTTACCTTCCGGATGAAATCCAGGCCCGTCCGCCGGATGGTGCGTCGCCATCGTGACTTCCTCATCCAACATGCGGTAGAGGAAGGGGGCAAGAGCGAGGCACGGGCCGAGAAGGAGCTGGACTCGCTCCAGAAGCTGCTCGTACTGATAGACGGCGTGCAGTACGCGGCCGGGTTCTCCGAAGGGCGCGGCGACCACCGCCTGATTGTCCGTCTATCGCAGATGGCGCGCACCGCTACGGCCGCGGATTGACTGAACGGCCCGCGCCCCTACAATGGCTTCGACGGCGCCGAAGGTGCCGGCCGATCCATCGACCAGGGACCCGGGCCATGGCGGATAAGCGAAGCACGGAAACGATGGGCAACCGGGAGCGGATCTTCGCCACCTTCCGGGGGGAAGAAGTCGACCGCTTCCCGGTGTGGCTGAAGATGACGAACCGGACCTGGCAGTCCTCCCAGCCCGAGCCCTACAGCGAGATGGGTCCGGTGGAGCTGCTGGAGGCCGCCGGCTGCGACCTGCTGGTAGGCTGCTGGACCCGAGCTGAGAAGAAGGGGCCGCACGTGCAGCGAACCCGCACCCGGGAGAACGGCCTCCGCCGCACCGTCAGCCAAACGCCCGACGGGGAGCTGGTCGCCGAGGATACCTACGACCGTTACACCCAGAGCTGGCATCCCACCAGGTTTCCCGCAGACAGTCCCGAGAATCTCCGGCGGCTCCGCTGGCTCTTCAAAGACACCGCCTACTCCGTGGACGCCGACGAGGCGGCGGAGTGGGCCGCCCGCCAGGAAGAGCTGGAGGAGAAGGACGCCTTCACGCTCGCCGGCATCGGCCCCTCCCCCCTGATGAACCTGGTGGAGCACCTCTGCGGGCCGGAGAACACGGTGTTCCTGATGCACGACGAGCCGGAGCTGTTCGGAGAAGTGCTGGACCTGATGCACCGCGACCGCCTGCGCAACCTCAGGGCGCTGCTGCCCTACGTGCCGGCCGACAGCTTCTGGCTGACCGAAAACACCAGCACAACCCTCATCAGTCCGACCATGTTCGAGGAATTCTGCCTGCCCCACCTGCGGGACTACGGTAATCTCGTCATCGAGCACGGCACGGTGGCGGTGCACCACATGTGCGGCAAGCTGAACGCCCTGCTGGAGATGATCGACCGGCTTCCCGCGCAGGTCAACGAGGCCTACACCACCCCACCCGTGGGCGACACCACCCTGGCCGAGGGGCGGGAGCGGATGCGCTCGAAGGCGCTCATCGGCGGTACGAACGCCACGCTGTGGCTGGAACCGGTGGAGACCATCGTGGAGACGGTGGCCGCGGACCTGGCAAGCTGCCCCGACCGGCGGAAGATATTCCTCACCTCGGCCGGCGTCCTCCCCCCGCCGGTCTCCTTCGAGAAGGCGCGCCGCGCCGTCGCCGGGTTCAAGAAGTTGTGAGCGCGCCCGCCCCGTACAAACAGCGGTAGCCGGGGCTGAAGCCCCGGCGTCCATCACACGGCCCCTGCGGGGCCAGCCTCGCTCCGGGCACCGGGCTCGCCGGGCTCCGCCGCGGCCGTTACTTGCTCTCCTGCTTTTGCTCGGCCGTCTCGATCTCCTCGGTGAACGTGCACTTCGGCCAGCGCGTGCAGCCGCGATGGGCCTCCGCGTCGGGGGAGAACTTCTTGATCAGGTGTCCGTCGCAGCCTTCCCGGGGGCATTCCTTCGGTTTGGAAGGCAGTTGCCAGGTGTTGCGGCAGCTCGGGAACCCGCTGCAGGCGAGGAACCGTCCGTACTTGCCCCACCGGATCAGCATCGGCCGGCCGCATTCCTCGCAGCGCTCGATGGTGGGCACGGGGCCGGGGAGAAGGTCTTTGGGGAGTGCGGCGGTGTTCTTGCACTCAGGATACTTGCTGCAGCCCAGGAACAACCCCCTCCGGCTCCGGCGCACGCCCATGGGCTCGCCGCATTCCTCGCAGCGGGGCAGCTCCTCTTCGGGAGGCAGTTCGGTCTGCTCCAGGGCCTCTTCCACGGTGAGGAGGGGTATCTTGTTGTCGCACCCGCCGCAGACCAGCTCGTCGCCGTCTTCCTCCACGTACATGCGGCGCCCGCACTGCGGGCAGTTGAAGCGGGTGTTGATGCGCGACTCCATCTCCACCGGGTTTCCCTCGGAGTCTATCCCCATGATGTTGCGGCACTTCGGGAAGGCCGAGCAGGCCAGGTATTCCCGTCCCCGCCGGCCGGTCTTCTTCAGCATGGGTGCGCCGCACTTCGGGCACTCGAAATCCGTCTTCTGCTCTTCCGCGACGATACTCTTGGTATTCTTGCATTCGGGAAAGCCGCTGCAGCCGAGGAAGCGGTCGCCCTTCCGGCTGAACTTCACCACCATGGGCCGCCCGCACTCCTCGCAGGCCTCTTCCGGCACGTCCTTCTGCTCGGGAAGCTCCATGCCCCGCTTGGCCTCGGCCAGGTCGCTGCTGAACTCCTCGTAAAACTCCTCCAGCACGCTGCGCCACGGGCGCTTGCCCTCCTCGACCTCGTCCAACTCCTCTTCCATCCGGCTGGTAAAGCTGTAGTCCATCTCCCGGGGGAAATACTCCACCAGCAGGTCCGCGACCACCATACCCAGTTCGGAGGGCTGGAGGGAACGGCGTTTCCGCCGGACGTAGTTCCGCTTCAGCAACGTCCGGATGGTCGGTGCGTAGGTGCTGGGGCGGCCGATGCCGCGCTTCTCCAGCTCACGCACCAGGGAGGCCTCCGTGTAGCGCCTGGGCGGCTCGGTGAAGTGCTGGGACGGCTGCAGTTCCTCCAGCTCCAGCCCCTGCCCCACTTCCAGCTCGGGCAGGACCTGGTCTTTCTCCTCCTTGTTGGGGCGGAGCACGCGCAGGTTGCCGTCAAAGGTCATCTTCCGCCCCTTTGCCCTGAAAAGCGCCTCGCCGGCCCGGATCTCAGCGGTGCGCACGCGGTAGAGCGCCGGTTTCATCTGGCTGGCCACGAAACGACGCCATATCAAGTTGTAAAGCCGGTACTGAGCCTTGCTCAGATACTGCCGGACATCGCGGGGGCGTCGTCCCACATCGGTCGGCCGGATGGCCTCGTGCGCCGCCTGGGCGCCCTTCGGGCTCTTGAAACGTCGCGCTTTCTTCGGCAGGTACTTATCCCCGTGGACCCGGTCGATGTAGCCCCGGCAGGCCTTCAGCGCCCCGGAGGACACCCGGGTGGAGTCGGTCCGCATGTAGGTGATGAGCCCGACGGTTTCGGCGCCGACATCCACGCCTTCGTAGAGCTGCTGGGCCACGCGCATCGTGCGGTCGGCGCTGAAGCGCAGGCGGGTGTTGGCCGAGCGCTGCATGGTGCTGGTGATAAACGGCGGGTAGACCTTCGAGCGAGTGGTGCGCTCCTCGACCGACTCGACCGCGAAGTCCTGCCCCTGGAGCTGCTCGACTAATTTCTGAGCTTCCTCCTCGGAGGGGATCTCGGGGTCCTCCCCGTCCAATTTGTGCAGTTCTGCTTCGAAGGCGGCCTCGCCGGCGGCCCGGCGAAGGATGGCGGCGATTTCCCAATACTCCTCCGGCTCGAAGGCCTGCCGCTCGCGCTCGCGTTCCACGATGAGCCGGAGGGCCACGCTCTGAACTCGCCCCGCGCTGAGGCCGCGCACCACCGTCTTGCTGATCAGGGGGCTCAGCTCGTAGCCGACGATGCGGTCCAGGATGCGCCGCGCCTGCTGGGCGTCCACAAGGTTCCTGTCGATGTCGCGCGGGCTGCGGAAGGCCTTCCGGATGGCCTCGGGGGTAATCTCGTTGAAGGTGACACGCTTGACCCTTTCCTCCGGCACCTGCAGGACGTGCTCCAGGTGCCAGGCGATGGCCTCCCCTTCACGGTCGGGGTCCGGTGCCAGGTAGACCTCCTCGGCGTCCCCGGCGGCCTTGCGGAGCTGGCCGACGATCTTGCGGCTGCCCGGCAGCGTGGTGTACGTCGGCTCGAAGTCGTTCTCCACGTCCACCCCGAACTTGTCCTTCGGCAGGTCCCGGACGTGGCCCTTCGATGCGGTCACCTCGTAGCCTTCTCCCAGGTAGCGGGAGATGGTGCGGGCCTTAGCGTTGGACTCCACTATGACAACTTTCTCGGCCATCGGGCCTCCGTCTGCTCCATGCAGTGCTAAAACGGACCGATTGTATAGGGACAGGCTCGGAGCTGTCAACCGCCGACGCCGGCCAGCCCCGCCTCCGCCGCTTTGACAACGCGCCGGCGCCGGGGTATCTTCGCTCCGTCCCGCCACTTCAGTTCGGAGGCATCATCCGGTGAGAATATTCGTCATGACGGACATGGAGGGCGTAAGCGGCATCTGCCGGAGCGACCAGGTCAAAAAGGGCGAGACCCTCTACGAGGAAGGCCGAAAGTTCCTCACCGCGGACGTCAACGCCTGCGTGGAGGGCTGCTTCGCCGGCGGCGCCGACGCCGTGGTGGTCAAGGACGGCCACTCCGGCCGGGGCGACAACTTCGTCTGGGAGGAACTGGACCCGCGCGCCGAATACGTCATGGGCGCCACCGGCAGACGCCGGCTGCCCGGCGTCGAGGAATGCGACGGCCTCATACTGCTGGGTTTCCACGCCATGGCCGGGACGCCCGAGGCCGTTCTGGAGCACACCATGAGTTCGGCCTCCTGGCAGAACTTCCGGCTGAACGGCCGAAAGACCGGGGAGATCGGCATCGACGCCGCCATCGGTGGGGAGAACGGTGTGCCCACCATCATGGTCAGCGGCGACGACAAGGCCTGCGCGGAAGCCGAGGAATTCCTCCCCGGCGTGTTGACCGCCGTCGTCAAATACGGTCTCGAAGTGGAGGGCGCGCGGCTGCTGTCCGCCTCGGAAGCTCACGAGTTGATCAGTGAGTGCGCTGCCGAGGCCGTAAGGGAGGCCGAAAGCATCGAACCCTACGTGGTGGAACCGCCGATCACCGCCCGCCTGGAACGCGTCAGCCGCGGCCGCCTGCCGGTAAGGGGCGAGAAACCCTACGTGAAGATCATCGACGGCCGCACCTACGAGGTGGCCGCCGAGTGCGTAGAGGAAGCCCTCTGGCGCCTCTGAGGAGGAAGCCTACAGGCAAGCCGCCATCGCCTCATCCAAGACAGACACACCCTCCTTGACGGCCTCGGCGGGGGTGGTGAGGGGCGGGCAGATTTTGATGGTGGCGCCGCCCTTTCCCACCGGCGCGAACATCAGCAGCCCCCGCTCGTAACAGGCCCGCACCACCTCGAACGCAAGGTCCCCGTCGGGCTCCCTCGAGCCCGGCCGGGTGACGTGAAGCCCGGCCACCATCCCGCGGCCGTGGTGGGCGCCGATGACCTCGCCGAATCGCTCGACCAGGCCGTCCAGCTCCGCGTGCAGCACCTCCCCCACCCGCGCGGCGTTCGCCACGAGTTCGTCCCGCCGGAGGGCTTCCAGGTTCGCCAGGGCAGCGGCGACGCAGACCGGGTTCCCCGTGTGGGTGCTGGTCATGCTGCCGGGCGGGAACTGATCCATCACCTCCGCCCGGCCCAGCACGGCGCTGAGCGGCATGCCGCTCGCGATGCCCTTCCCGCAGCAGATCAGGTCGGGCACCGTGTCGTAATGCTCGAATCCCCAGAACTTTCCGGTCCGCCCGAAACCGGCCTGGACTTCGTCGAAGATCAGCAGGGCGTCGTGCTCCCGCGTCCAGTCGCGCAGCTCCTGGACGTATCGCGGCGGAGCGAAACTGGCGCCGCCCCCCAGATACGTCTCCATCATCACGCCCGCCACCCGCTCGGCCTGCACGCCCTGATCGGCCAGGGACTCCATGAAAACGTCGAATCCGACGTCCTCACAGCGGAAGCCGTCCGGGAACGGCACCTGCACGAAGCCGGGATCGAGGTTGACGATCCAATCCTTCAGCTTCGGAATGCCGCCGGCCTGCTGGGCCCCGAGGGTGCGCCCGTGGAAAGCGCCTTCGAAACTGACGATGACGGTCTTCTCCGGCCCGGCCCGCTCCAGGCCCCGGGCGCGGGACAGCTTGATGGCGCACTCGGTGGTCTCCGACCCGGTGGTCAGCATGAATGCCTTGTCGATTCCCTGCGGAGCGACCTCGACCAGCCTGGCGACCAGTTGCGCGCGGGGCTCGCTGGGGAAACAGTAGTTGTGAAGGAGCGGTCTTTGGGTCTGCTCCCGCACGGCGCGGCGGATGAGCGGGTGGCCGTGTCCGGCGTTGGTCACCAACACCCCGCTGGACCAGTCCAGCCACGTGTTGCCCCACCTGTCGTGGACCCGACAGCCTTCGGCGCGGTCCCAGACCACCGGCGGCTGGCCGGCCATCGAGCGGGGCTCAAACTGGCGCAACTCCTTCAGAATCGGTACCGATTCGGGAACCGGAAGGGCGGTCACGATCCGCCGCCATTCGGTCTCTACCGGCGCGACCTGCTTCGGCTCAAGGCTGAAAGTTTTCCCGGCCACGGCGCCCTCACTTACGAAATGTCGATGACCTCGCCTGTGCGAAGGGACTCGTGCGCGGCGGCCACGATGCGCGTGGCCTCCAGGCCGTCGGTGCCGTCGGGGTAGCTGCCGGCGAGTTCCTCCAGCTCCCCGCCCTCCAGCAGGAAGGACAGGTTGTCGGCGAAGTCGGCGATGGCCCGCACGCCATAGCCGCCGTACACCTTCCGCCCCGACTTGTCGGTGCTCTCGCGGAAGAAGCTCAGGTTGTAGGTCTCCATGCGGTCGGTCTCCGCGAAGCAGCTCCGGGAGCCGCGGTCCTGGGTGTCCGCCTCCATGATTCCCTCGCTGCCGACGATGCGGATACCCTGGTTGACGATGGCCTCGAAGGCGTCGGGCAGTATCCAGGAGACCTGGCACTGGAAGGAGATGTCGTTTTCCATGCGGACGGACATGCTGATGGAGTCCCAGGTGTCCACGCCCACGGACGGCAGTTTCTTCCTGACGCCGGTGGCGTAGACGGCCTCGCCGCGGGTGTCGGCCACCCAGCGGAACAGGTCCACCATGTGGATTCCGAGGAACCAGGCGGGGCTGGAATCGCCGGCCCAGTGGGGGAACCAGTCGCGCGGCACCTCGATGCGGTCTTCCATCCAGGCGTAGCCGTACTCGATCTCGCCGAACTTCCCCTCCCGGGCCAGGCTGTGGAGTTCCACGTGATAGGGGTCGTAGCGCTTGTGGAAATCCACCTCCAGCAGAAGCCCTTTGCTCTCGGCGGCCTCGATGATTTCCTCGCAGCCCTCCACGGTGGTATCCAGGGGTTTCTCCACCAGCACGGGGATGCCGCGCCCCAGGGCTTCCAGGGCCATCTGGCGGTGCAGATGGTCGGGGGTCACCACGGTGACGCCGTCCGGTTCCTCCTCGGCCAGCATGTCGCGATAGTCCGTGTAGGTGCGCACCCCGAACTCGCGCTCCCTGTCTCGCAGTGTTTCCTCGTCGACGTCGGCCAGCGCGGCCAGCTTGCACCGGCCTTCCGTCTCCAACTGGTGGAACGTCCGCAGGTGCATCAGCCCGAACGTCCCGCCGCCGATCACGCAGATTCTCGGCTTTGCCATCCTCTGTCTCCTCCTCATCGTCGCCGCTACTCAAACTTTACACCCGCCGGCGCGGGCAAGCTCCGAACTTTATACTTCGCACTTCGACCTTCGCTCTTCGTCCTTCTCTTAGCTGCCGCACCACTCCTCTACCGCTCGTACCAGCGTCTCGGCGGCCGTCAGTATGTCGTCCATCCTCACGCACTCCCCCGCCGAATGGGCGTCCTGTATGCTTCCCGGCCCGAAGACGACCGTCGGCATGCCGCCAACCTTCGCGAGTAGGCGGGCGTCGCAGCTCACGTTCCAGCCGGTCACGTCCTCGGCCGCGTCGGTGCGCCGGGTGGCCTCGTGAAAAGCTTCTACGAAGGGGTGGTCAGGCGGCGTCTCGTAGCTGTCGTTGTGCAGGCGGGGGAAAGAGAGCCTGTAACGGGACCTCAACTCCGAGCTGCCCTCCTCGTCGAGCAACCGGGCAAGGTCCTGCTTCACCCGCTCCATCGGGCGGTTCGGCAGGAAACCGACCCCGCCTTCCATCACCGCTGACCCGGCGACCATGGAGGGCCATTCGCCGCCGCGCAGCACACCGACGTTGACCTGCGCGGGAAGCTCGTAAGAGGCAAACAGCGGCTGATCCTCGGCATCGCGGCGCAGCTCCTCTTCATAGCCGTGCAGTATCTCCATGGCTTCGCAGGCCAGTCCGACGGCGTTCACGCCCTCGTGCTTTCGGCCCATGTGGCAGGATTCGCCCTCGAACTCCAGGCGGAACCACACCGCCCCCCGGTTGGCCGGGTGCAGGTGGAGCTGGGTCGGTTCCAGCACAACGGCGGCGTCGGCGAGGACGCCCTCGCGCATCAGCGCCAGGCTGCCGTTGCCGCCGACCTCCTCGTCGATGACCATCTGGCAGATCAGGTCGCCGGCCGGCTTCAGCCCCAGCTCCTGCATCGCGCGGACGGCCAGGAACATGGCGGCCACGCAACCTTTGGCGTCGCAGGCGCCCCGCCCGCGGATGATCCCCTCCCGGACCTCCGGCTCGAAGGCCGCCGACCAGTCTTCGGCCGGCACAACGTCCAGGTGACTGTTGAGGATGAGGCTGCGCCCTTCGCCGGCGCCGGGCACCCGCACGACCAGGTTCTCTCTTCCCGCGAAGGCGATGTCTTCACCCGGATGGGTGTATTGAGGGTCTTCGGTCAAGTCCTCGGGCATGGGATGCCGCCGGGGTTCGAAGCCGGCCTCCCGCCAGGTTTCCTCGGCGTGAACGACGACCTCGACCTCGTTGCCGTGGGTGCTGGGCAGTCGGATCGCCTCGACAAGGTACGCCCGTGCCTCCGGGATGAGTTCCCGGAGTACGGTCCGCAGCTTTTCTCGACGCACACCCAAAACAGCCCTTCTCGAAAACTGGTCTCCCGCCGTTTCAGTGGAGCAAACGTCCCGGCCTCCTCAGCGATAGCGGGACTCCTCGCCCGCCTGCCACATGTCGGGATTGGTATCCAGGGCATCCTTTAACGGCTGGGAAGCCTCCGTGAGTCGCTCCACGATGCCCGCGGGCAGCTCCAGGTTGCCGGCGCGGGCGTTCTGAGCGACCTGTTCGGCGTCCCGGGCACCGGCTATCACGGACCTCACCCCTTCGCGGGCCAGCACCCAGGCCAGCGCCACGTCGGCCATCGGTTCGCTGATCTGCTCGCTTACCTCCCGCAGTTCTTCCACCACGTCGAAGGCCAGGTCCATGACCTCTCCGTCGCAGTAGCGGGGCCTCCTGCGGGGCGCAGGTATCTCCTCGGGGCCCTCGAATTTGCCCGTCAGTATGCCCTGGGCCAGCGGGCTGTAGCAAATGATCCCGACATCGTGCTCCGTGCATACGGGCACGACATGATGCTCTATCACGCGCCACAGCAGGCTGTAGGGCACCTGGTTGGCTTCCGGGCGACCTACCTCCAACATCTCCGGCAGGTCCCTCCGTCCGAAGTTGGAGACGCCCCAGACCCGCACCTTCCCGGCCTCCTTCAGTTCCTCCAGAGCCCCGGCGGTCTGCTCGAACGGTATCTCGTGGCTGGGCCAGTGCACCTGGTAGAGATCGATGTAGTCGGTGCGGAGGCGGCGCAGGCTGTCCTCACATGACCTCTTCAGGTCGTCCGAGCCCAGGTGGCCGCGGGAGACCTTGGTGGCGACGACGGCCTCCTCGCGCCGCCCCTCCAGGCCTCGCCCCAGGGTCTCCTCCGCATAGCCGGCGCCGTATGCCTCGGCGGTGTCGAAGAAGTTGATCCCGGCGTCCAGAGCGGCGTGGATGGCGCCGATGGACGCTTCATCGTCCGGCTTGCCGTAGGTGGGGTGGGGACACAAAGCCATGGTGCCCAGGCAGACGGTGGAGACTTCGATGTTCGTCGAGCCGAGAATTCTGTATCTCACTGTCGCGCTCCCTTGCCGAGACAGGGTGCCGATGCGTCACTCGGACTGTCCATTCGCGGCATGATACATCCGGGGACGCCCCGCCGCAAACGGCCGAGTCCTTTGACGATGTCGGCGGAAGGCCGTAAAGTCCCCTTCGCAAGGGCGACGCCTGCCGACATATGGGACCTCCGGTAGAGGGTTCGCCCGGAACTACAGGTGATTCGCTCAGGAGGCAGATGATGCGGGCGAAGGACATCAGGGAGCACTTTCAGAGCGTCGGTCAGTGGGTGGACTGGACCCACACCTGCGACCAGTTCCTCCACGGCGATCCGGAGATGGAAGTCGAGGGAATGGCTACCGCCTGGATCGCCACGGAGTCGGCCGTCCGCACCGCCGCGGCAAAGGGACTGAACCTGTTCATCACCCACGAGCAGTTCGACCTGCAGAGATATCGGGAAGACCCGCTCGGGCGCGAAGTGGTGGAGGCCAAGCACGACCTGCTGGACGAGCTGGGCATTACCGTGCTGCGCTGCCACGATACGTGGGACCGGATGCCGGAGGTGGGCATTCCGGACGCATGGGCCGCACACCTGGGATTCGACACGGAACCCCGGCCGGTCGAGTCCTTCTACCGGCTCTGCTTACTGGGGCAATGCACGGTGGAGGACGCCGCACGGAAGGTCCTCGAACGCGTCCGGGAATTGGGGCAGGATACCGTGCTGATGTTCGGCGAACCTGAAAGGGAGGTCAGCCGCATGGCGGTCGGAACCGGCGCCATTACTCACCTGCCGTCGATGCAGCGGCTGGACGCTGACCTGCTGCTCGCCACCGACGATGGCATCAACACCGAAGCGGCACTCCTCTGGGCTCTCGAACGCGACGTCCCCGTCCTCATCGTGAACCATGCCACGGCGGAGAAGCCGGGCATGAAGGCGATGGCCGGTTACCTCCGGGAACAGTTCCCCGAGCTTCCCGCCGAGTTCATCGACAACCCGGAGTACCCCTGGAAGTCGGTTCATTGAGCAATCCCGCAACCCTCAGCGGGGACCGGGCTACCGGGCGGCGGCGATGCGAAATACCGCGTTCAGGAAATCCACCACCAGCATCGCGAACACGTAGCCCAGGTAGAGGGCCGGCGGCACGAGAGCCGAAGCCGTCACGGTAGCAGCGGCCGCCACGAATCCGCCCTGCCCTCCTCCCACACCTGACCACGCCACGATCATCGAGACGATCATCCACGAGACCCCCCCAAGCACGCCAAGCACGAGGGCCAGCGGACCCAGAAGCAACGCAGACCGCAGGACGGATGCCACGATGGCAAGGGCGCCCTCACCGGCGGTGCGGTCGCGCAACGGTCTTCGGAGGTTCATCGTCTCCCTGGGGTTGAGGAAGCATACGGTCACCTGGGCGAGCAGAAGCGCCCCGGCAACGGAGAGAAGAACCTGCAGCAGGGATAGGCCCATACCGGCTCCCGCCACCGCCACGGCCAGCAGCACGATGCCCCCCACCGCGGCGACCAGACCCATCGAATCCATGAAGGCCGGTACCCCCGCCTCCCTGGGCCGGTCTCCTATCAGGGCGTCCATCGCGTGCAGAAAGCGCGCCGTCAGGTAGTGCAGCACGATCGCGCCCAACAGGGCCCCCACCCCGAGTCCGAACCAGGAAACGTTGCCGCTCCTGAGGGCCAGGACCGCCAGGTGAAGCAAAGCTACCAGGCCGGCCACCAGCGTGCCGATCAGACCCAGCCGCGATAGCAGGCCCTGATGAGCACCGAATGCCTCCGCGCCCTCCCTGAGGAAACGAAACCCGTCCAGAACGGCATCGACGCCCGGCAGCAGCGGGGTCTCCGGCCCGACGACTCCGGCCGGACCGGCCACCACCGTGGCCCCTTCGAAGTGCGACTCACGAATCTCCATTATCTCTCCGCATCGGGGGCACTCCCCGAGCACGCCGATCTGCCGGTCCGTAACGGTCAGCCTC
>CAZEAP010000027.1:0-53977 GCA_964510315.1 uncultured candidatus Brocadiaceae bacterium | reverse complement strand
TGGAAGACCCACAGAAGTTCTGGAACTGATTTGTAGAAAGCATCCATCGGCACTCGAATCGGTCCGGCGCCTGCCGCGCCGTCATGCTGAGGCGCCTTACCTTCCGGCGCCGAACGCATCTCGCCGTTCTGCCGCGCCGTACTTTACCGCCACGCCGCCCCGGCCCCCGGGCGGGTAAACTTCGCTGGCAAAAGATGCGCTCGCTCAGGATGACATTTTGGGCGGTGGCCCGCACATTGTCATGCTGAGGCGCACAAGCCCACCACACGACCGGCGGGCATGCTATTTGCACCCTACCAATCGAGCGGCATGCTGTGATAAAATGCAACGCTATCCAATGACTTAATCCTGATAGCGTGCGTGAGGGGGAATGTTTGTGATGTGATTGTGCAGCTTTCGAGAGGCGCACCATATGACCCGCACGCTTGAAGCATGGACCGTTGCGCCCGAGGGATCGCAGAAGGGTTCTCTGGCCGCTGTGCTGGCCGAGGCCGATTCTGATATCCGCGTCACGCGTTCCATGTCGTTCGACTGGGCGGCGGTTGCAGAACTACGCCGCGCCGCGCAGAGCGATTCCCCTCCGGATATCGTGGCAGCCGGCTTTCTCCAGGACGTTTCCCGTCGGGAAGGGGCCATCTCGGCGATGCGCGCCGCGGTTCCCGGGGCCCTCTTCGTGCTGTGGACCGGCGAGGAAGGCCGCCGTTGGGCCGCAGAATGGTACGGCACGGACATCGTCCTGCCGGTGGTGGGGGAGACGGCCGCGGAGGTCCTGCCGACGATCCTGGAGGCCCTGAAAAGGTTTGAGCGAGAGGGCGTTCCCGCCGGCGTGGAGCAAGGGCCCGAGCCGGAGCAGGCATTTGAGGTCTTTGCGCAGGATCCCTATGACGGAGTCGCCGTCTTCGAGTACGACGCCACGGTTCCCCGACGTCGGCTCCTTTACTGTAACGATCGCTACGTGGAGATGTCCGGCCGTACCCGCGCGGAACTGAAACGGACGACGGACTTCGAGGGGCTGGAAGAAAAGCTGGAGTGGAACTACGGGGGTGTGAGCTTCTACGGCTGCCTGGCCACCCGAAGGCCCATGACCGGCGTGAGTTCCTGGCGACGGCCAGACGAACGGGAGAACTACTTCTGGTGGGTCGCCATCCCGTGGCACAGGGACGGCATGCAGTACATCATGGTTTTGAACCGCGACGTAACCAAGCAGCGGCTCAGGGAACAGCACCTGGAGGAAACCGAGGAACACCTGCGCCGCATGATGGACCTGGCCTACGACGGGGTGAGCATAACCCGATGCGACCCGGAGTCCGGGAACAGGGAGCTGCTTTACTGCAACGACCGGTACGTCGAGATGTCCGGCCGGCCGCGGGAGGAACTCCGGCAGGCGGCCGACGTCGACCGCTTTATCAAGCGGCACACGGGCGACAGTGATCCGGCTCGCTGCATCCGCGAAGGGCGTCATTACACGGGAACCGCCTCCTGGAAACGCCCCGACGGGCGGGACAACGAGTTCGAATACACGGCCGTCCCCATGCACCGGGGCGGGGACCATTACGTGGTCAGCATACTGCGGGACGTCACGGCCCGCCGGACGGCCCGGAAGACGCTCCAACGAGCCGGCATCAAGCCCCGTGAGGCCCTCTCCTACTATGAGCCCCACATCTACGTGAAGGATGCCGACCTGACCCTCCGCTACGTCAATAAAGGCTTCGCTGAGTCCGTCGGCCTTTCGCCGGAAGAGGTCATCGGCAAAACGGACTACGACCTGTTTTCCGAGGAGCTGGCCGAGGCGTTCCGGGAGGAGGACCTGGAGTCTATGGCGCGAGAGGGCCCCCACGTCATCCGTAAACCCGGCGTCCCCAATCGTGACTCGGTCCTCGGCGGGCCGGTCGTGATGGAGGTCCAGAAGGTGCCGATCACTGACCGCCGGGGCGAACCTGCGGGCCTGGTGGGCATCGTCCAGTGGCCCGAGGAGCGAGACCTGTGGGAGAGCATGGTCTGTCAACAGGCCTCCCTCATGATGGCTTCCGGGGACGCCGTCCTCGGCGTAAGCCTGGACGGAGAACTCCTCATGCTCAACCCCGCCGTCGAGGAGATATACGGGTGGCGGCCGGAGGAACTCCAGTGGCAGTCCTTCTTCGAGCTGGTGCCGCCGGACGCCCGCGAAGAGGCGAAGGCGGCTCTGGAGCGCGTCCGGGGGGGCGAGACCATCCGCTCCCGGGAGGCCCGTCATCTCCACAAGGACGGCACGGAGTTCCCCGTGGAGCTGACCATTTCCCCTGTAACCACCGCCGAGGGCAACGTCGTCGCCGCCTCCCTGATCGTGCGGGACATCACCGAGCGAAAGGAGGCCGAAGCGGAACTCCGTGAGAACGAACAGCGATTCCGCGAAGTCCTGGCCCACACCCGGGACGTGATCTACAGGGTTCAATGTGGCCCGGAGGGCTACGACTATCTGAGCCCCTCGGTCGAGCAACTCACCGGGTTTACGCCCCAGCAGTACATGGCGTTGGGTCTGGAGGGGGAGCGGCAAAGGATTCACCCCGAGGACAGAGAAAAACTGGGTGCCGCATGGCCGATGCCCGACACACGTGTCCCCGAAACGGAGTGGCCCAGCACCGTCGAGTACCGATTCGAGCGCCGCGACGGCGGATACGTTCAGGTCAGCAACACCCGCACGCCGGTGCGCGATGAGGAAGGACGACTCACCGCCATAGTCGGCGCCATGCGCGACGTTACCCCGCGCAAACGGGCCGAGGAGGCGCTTCGGGCCGGCGGCGAGCGGACGGGCTCCATGCTCGACGACATCTCTGATCGCGTTTTCGTCAAGGACCGGGACCTGAGGTATCTCTACGTCAACGAAGCCTTCGCCCGGGAGCGCCGTCTCCAGCCCGAACAGATGCTCGGCAAGAGCGACCGGGACCTGGTCGACCCGGAGATGATGGGTCCGGAGAAGGCACGGCAGAGCCTGGCCGATGACCGGGAAGCGATCGAGAGCGGCCGGCCCGTGGTCCAGGAAACCACCTGGACCGAGCCCTGGAGCGGACTGGAACGGTGCGAAAGATGGACGAAGATTCCCATTAAGGACGAACGCGGCCGGGTGACCGCCCTGGTCGGTGTGGGCACGTGGACCGAGGAGCGGCGCCGCGCATCACGGCTGTTGGGCCACTGGTCGGCGCTGGTGGACTCCTCGGCCGATCCCATAGCCGGCCTGGCCGCCGACGGACGCATCCTCAGTTGGAATCCCGCAGCGGAGCAACTCTACGGCTACGACAGCGCTGAAGTAGAAGGCCGAAACCTGGCGGACCTGGCCGCGCCCGAGCATCGCGAGTTGGTCGAGGAGGCCCTGAGGCGGGTCGCCGAAGGCGAGACGGTCGATGGATTCGAGGTGGCTCAGCTCAGCAGCGAAGGCCGCCGCTTCCACGTGGCCCTCACCATGTCGCCGGTATTCGGCGAGGACGGAGAAGTGGGGGCCGTCTCCCTGATCTGCCGAGACGTAACCGCCCGCAAGAAGGCCGAGAGCACCATGTCCCAGCAGATCGAAGGCGCGCGGGAGCTGCTGGGCGACTGGAGGGAGCACGTCTTTGTGAAGGACCGCGACCTCAGGTTCACCTACGTCAATGACGCGTTCGCCCGGAGCCAGGGGCTCGACCCGGAAGAAATCATTGGGAAGACCGACTTCGACCTGTTCCCCCCCGAGGAGGCGGAGGCTTACCGGGAGGCCGACCGGCAAGTGCTGGAAAGCGGAGAGGTGGAGCTTGATACCAAGAAGATCAGTCCGGCTCCGGATCGGCGCGGGGGTGGTGCGCCCCTGGCCCCTCCGCTCGGCGGGCCGTTCACCCAGCACATCAGAAAGATTCCCATTACCAGCGCCGAGGGCGGCGTTGAAGGCTTGATCGGCATCGTGAGCTGGCCCGAGAAAAGGAAAGCCGTCGAGGGGGCGGTCTGCCAGTGGGCCGCGCTCCTGCGCTCCTCGGCCGACGCGGTCATGGTGCTGGGGCCGGACGGTTCAGTGCTGAGTGCGAATCCCTCGATGGAAGGCACCTACGGCTACAGGCGGTCAGAGCTGATAGGCCGGCGGGTATCCATGCTGGTGGGCGAGGAAGAATGGCCCCGAATGGAGGAGGCCAGCCAGCGGCGGCAGGAAAGACGCCGGAGGGACGGCCTGCCCCATCGGGGCACCGCCTCCTGGATCAGGCCGGATGGGAAAGAGAACCTGCACGAGTGGTCGGCCGTGGCGCGGGATATGGGTGACAAATACCTGGTCTTTGGCGTGGACCGGGATATCACAGAACGGCGAAGAATGGAGAGGCGGATACGCCAGAAACGAAAGATGGAGGCCATCGGCCAACTGGCCGGAGGAGTCGCCCACGATTTCAACAACCTCCTCACCGTCATACTCGGCGGCTCCGATATGCTGGAGCTGGAGAGCGAACCCGGCACCGGAGTCCACGAGGCCGCACAGACGATTCGGGACGCCGCTCAGCGTGCAGCGGAACTGGTTCAGCAATTGCTCGGCTTTGCCCGCGAGGGCAAGTACCAGAGCGTGACCATGGACATCAACGCCGTCGTCCGCGATGCACTTCGCCTTGTGGAGCGCACCATACCGGAAAACGTCGAGGTGGAGGAGCAGCTTTGCGAGGATAGCCTACCCGTGGTAGGTGACCCCGCGCAGATGCAGCAGGTGCTTCTGAACCTGGCCACCAACGCCCGAGACGCCATGCCCGACGGCGGACGGATGGTCTTCCGGACCACTCGGAAAAAGTTGGACTGGCAATTCCACGCTCAACAGCTCGACCTGGACGCGGGGGAATACGTCGTCATCTCCGTGCGCGACACCGGCTGCGGCATCCCGGAGCGACTGCGGAGCCGCGTTTTCGATCCGTTTTTCACCACCAAACAACCGGGGGAGGGAACCGGCATGGGCCTGGCGATGGTCTACGGAATCGTGGAGAACCACGGCGGAGCCGTCGACCTTGCCAGCGAAGAAGGAGGAGGTACGAAGGTCTCTATCTATCTCCCCGAGGCCGAGGAGGACGCTCCACGGCCCGCCGAACCCGAACGAGGTGACCTGATGGAAGGGAAAGGACTCATACTGCTTGTCGACGATGAGGACATGGTCCTCCGCGTCGGTGGGGCTATCTTGGAACGGCTGGGCTACGAAGTCCTTACCGCGACGAGCGGTAAGGAGGCGGTGGAACTCTACCGGCAGCACTCCGAGGAGGTCGAGCTGGCGATCATCGACATGGTGATGCCCCGGATGGGAGGCAGGGAATGCTTCGAGGAGATGCGCCGCATCGATCCCAACGCACGAGCCGTGCTTTCCACCGGCTACGGCATGAATGATGATACCGAACAGATCCTCCAAATGCCCGGCATGGTAGGTTTCGTCCAGAAGCCCTACAGGGTGGAGGAACTCGGCGAGAAGATACAACAGGCACTCGCCGCAGGCTGAATCCGCCGCAAAGCGTGATGTCTCCCCTCCGATGACGCCCTGATGCCCCTTAACCCGGGGCGCCACCGGAGCAGCCCGCCGAGACCCTGACCGTAACTTCCCCCCATGGGGCAGCTCTTGCACAGGTCCTCTGCCTCGTAGAGCACTTCCTCACTCATCGGCTCCCTCCTCCCACCGGATCCTCTGCGGCCGGGTGTAGACGTTCAGTCGCTTTCCCCGGGCGAAGCCGACAACGGTCAGTGCTGTGCCTTCGGCCAGCTCCACGGCCCCCTCGGTGGGTGCCGAGCCGGAGGCCAGGACCGGAACGCCTTGCTGAAGTGCCTTTGTCACTCCCTCGGTTGTCAGACGACCGGTGCTCAGCAGGACTCCGCGCGTCGTATCGGTTCCGGCGAGCAGGCAGTGGCCCACGACCTTGTCGAGTGCGTTGTGGCGGCCGAGGTCCTCCTCGAAGTGCAGCACTTGCTCCCCGTCGCTGAACGCCGCCTGGTGCGTGGCTCCCGTGTGCTGGAAAACCGGAGCCATCTCCCCCAGCCGGCCGATCACTTCCAGCAGGTGCTCGCCGCGAACGGCGAATGGACTCTCAATCTCCGGCAGGTCGTCTGTCGGTCGGTCGCCGCCGGCCCGCTCAAGGGCTTCCTTCTCAAGGTCCACTGCGGCGAGTATCCGGCCCGCTTCGTGGTCCACTTCGATGCCTTCGATATCCGTGTCCCGTCCGATGATTCCCCGGTAGGCCAGCGAACCGGCGGCCAGTTCGCGCACGGCCGTCGGCAGGCACCTCAGCGTTGCGATGGGCGTGCCGTTGACCCGGAGCGAGTAGGCGACCTCGGCGGCCAGCAGGTCCTCCGCGGGCTTACCGCCCTCTGGCTGCACGGGCCCGGCTCGGATTATCCGCGTGCGCCGCACCGGGAGGGGCTCCACCTCCCGGAACCTTCGCCGGAGCAGGTCCAGGGCCGAGCGCTCGTCCACGTCACGCAGCTCCCCCTCCACCTCGGCGGATAGGTCCACGTATTCGCCCCCGACCTCGGCGACGAAATCCAGCGCGCTCAGCCCCTCCGCCTTCTCCAGCCGTTCGGTCAGGCGGGGCAGCAGGCGGCGCGCGTAGACCCCCGGCAGGGGGAAAGGCTGTCCACGGGTGCGGGGAACCAGCGCGGGGGCTTCCGAGCCGGCCGCCGCGTTCTTAAGGCGTCGAAGCAGTTCCTCGGAGACCAGCGGCATGTCGCAGGCCGTGAACAGGGCCATCGGCCCGTCGCTGCGCCGGAGCCCCGCTTGGATGCCCGCCAGCGGTCCCAGTCCCGGGAACTCGTCCGGGTAAAGCGGCACCGTCAGCCAGTGCTCCAGATATGCGGGCCGATTGGTGATCACCCCCACGCGGGAGCAGACCTTCTCAAGGTTCCGCACCTCCGCCGCCGCGAGGGGGGCTCCGTCGACACGGAGCATTTCCTTCGGGAAGTCCAGCCGCGCGCTGTCGCCCCCGCACAGCAGGAAAGCCTCTTTGATCTTTGTCGTCATGCCGAAGGGCAAAGCTCCCGGCGCCTCTTGGGCTTGTGCGAGCTGGTGGCAGACCCCATTATAACGCGAGACGCCCCGGGAGCACGTGTGCGCGCGGAGCAGACCCGCCGGGCTCCGCGCTTGACGAAGGTCGGTCGAACTGATAATAACTATAGGGCTGGCGTTCCGCCGTGAGGGGGGCTGGACAAGTTCGGCGGGACCCCCGGCGACGGCGCACCGTAGACGCCCACGCGAGGCAGGAGAATCAAGTTATTCTGCGAAGAGGCGACTAAGATGGCAAAGGCCGAGAGTGGAGATACCGTCCGCGTGCATTACACCGGCAAACTGTCCGACGGCCAGGTATTCGACAGTTCGCAAGACGAGGAACCGCTGCAGTTTACGCTGGGCGAAGGCGAAGTTATCCCCGGGTTCGAAGACGCCGTCCTGGGGCTGGAGCCCGGCGATTCGGTGACGGCCGAGGTCCCCGCCGGTGAGGCCTATGGAAAACACCGCGACGAGATGGAAGCCGTGGTGGAGAGAGATAAGTTCCCCGAGGACCTGGACCTGGAAGTCGGCCAGCAACTGGAGATCGAGACCGAGGACGGCGGAAACATGGTCGTGCGCGTGTCCGCACTGAGCGACTCCGAGGTCAAGCTGGACGCCAATCACCCCCTGGCCGGCGAAGACCTGGTCTTCGATATCGAACTGCTCGAAATCGTATAGGGCAACGCCCGCCCGCCGTCCGGTTCCGTGCAGTGTAGCTCTCCTCGCGCGTTTGTAATAAGCTGCTGACGCTCTGAATCCATGTCCGACGGGCTTTCCATCGCCAGACGGGTCGTGGGGGCGGGTCCCCGGAATGAGGACCGCGCGGAGGTCATGCGACGGGGGGAGGTCACCGTCCTCGTGCTGGCCGACGGCGCCGGGGGGAGGGCCGGCGGTGCCGAGGCCGCGGAGGGGGTGCTGGAATATGTCCGCCGGGAACTCAAGCGGGCGGAAGATCCCACCGATGCCCGCTTCTGGTGCGCGGCGCTTCGGGAGGCCGACGAGGCCCTCCGGGCGGACCCCGAAGCCGGGGAGACCACGGCTGTCATCCTCGCCGTTTGCCCCGAGGTGCTGGTCGGCGCCAGTGTGGGGGACTCGGGCGCCTTCCTGCTGACCGATAACCGCTGTGTCGAGCTGACCGCCGCCCAGCATCGCAAACCGTTCATCGGCACCGGAGCGGCCCGTCCGACGCCTGTTGACCGGAGACGGGGGAAGGGCAGGCTGCTCGTGGCCACCGACGGACTGCTGGCCTATGCCGGCAGGTCGGAGATATGCTCGGCCGCCGGCGCGGGGGAGCCGGAGACGGCGGCGGAGGAACTTGTGAACCTTGTGCGGCTGCCTTCCGGAAGCCTGCAGGACGACGTCGCTCTCATCCTGTGCGACCTGTAGGCCGCGCTCTCTGCGCCGATCTCACCTTCCGGGTCCCGGGGCCGCCTGTGTCGAGGGGAGCAGGAGGTCGCGCCCCTCTTCCCCGTCGACGGCCCGGAGGGCATCCGTTGTGCGCACGCAGTTCCGTCCGTCTCCCTTGGCGCGGTAGAGGGCCATGTCGGCGGCCTGCAGGAGCGCGTCGGGCGTGTCGGCGGACAACTGGCCGCAGGCGGCGACGCCTCCGCTGAGGGTGATCGACACGGGTCCGTTCGGCGTCGCCATCGGCCGCTCGGAGACCGCCCGGCACAGGCGTTCGGCAATGCCGCGGGCATGGTCGGTTGCGCAGCCGGGGACAATCAGCAGGAATTCCTCTCCCCCGTAGCGCCCCAGACTGTCATAGAGTCGCAGGACAGCCTTCATCCGGAGGGCGCTCTCCCGCAGTACTTCGTCGCCTGCGGCGTGGCCGAGTTCGTCGTTGACCCGTTTGAAGCGGTCCAGGTCCAGCATGGCGACCGAAAGCGGCTCCTCCTGCCGCGAGTGGCGGCTGAACTCATTATGGAGTATGCGGAGGATCGCCCGCCGGTTCCACAGCTTCGTCAGTGAGTCCCGCGTGGACATCTGCAGGAGCCGCCTGTGGGTGTCGAGCAGGTGCTGTTGGAGCCGGATGCGCCGGCGGGCGGCCTGCAGGCGGGCTTCCAGTTCCGGCCAGCGCGGGGGCAGCGCCGTGCAGTCGTCGGCCCCCGCCGCCAGCGCCGCCGGTATGCCGTCCCGCTGCTCTTCCCGGACCAGCACCACCAGGTAGACGTAACTCCCCCCTTCGGTCTCCCGGACCCACCGGCACAGCCGCGGGCCCGGCGCTCCGGGCAGGTCATTGTCGCACACCACCAGGCTGAGTCCGTCACGCCGCAGAGCCCTCCGGGCTTCTTCGCCGTTCCTCGCCGTGAGGGGACGGAAGCCCCAACTGCTCAGCCGTGCTTCCAGGGCGGTCAGCAGTTCGGCGTCGTGTTCGGCAATGAGGGCTTTCACGTGTGGCATGCTCCACGGGCTGACGTAAGTACTCATTGTGGCGGGTGCAAAGCTCGTACCGCCGGGCCGCCCTCGACGGTCTGCGGGCCCTCTGCAGGGGCGCTGCGGCCGTCGCAGGGGGTCGAGCTGCACAGGCCGTCGGGGCCTCACGGGGTGCTCCATGCTCTGCCCGGCGGAAAAGGTTTCCGTCCTCCGGAAAGGGACCACCGGCTTCGGCGGCGGCCGGTGTTTGACGCTAATGCGCCCCTCGCTTATCCTACGAAGAGGCGCATATCGGGTCAGGAGCCGAAATATGACGGTAAAACGGGATGAAGAGCGCAGGAGCTGTCCGGGGGAGAAATACAGCATTACGGCCGCTATCTGCCGGACGCGTCAGCGCAACCAGTATCCGAAGTGCCTGCTCTGTCCGCACCGGGATGCCGAAGTGGCCGGTTCGGTCCCCACCGATCCCAAGGTGTCGGCTTCCATCTTCCGCCGCAGTGCGGTGTTGGGGCGGGTCCCTCAGGAAGTCAACGACTACGTGATGCGGAAGGTGGGCCTGGCCTCCGCCCAGTTGCTCCGCGCGGAGAACCCGTCCGGGCGACGCCTGGCGGTGGCCTGTGACGTGCGGGAGAACGGCCGCAGCTTCACCCGCGCCTTCTCCGAAGGGGTCAACCGGGGCGGCACGGACGTGGTCAACCTGGGCACGGTTCCACCGGACGTGCTGGGCTTCGTGCTGGGGACCGACGGGTTCACCGGGGGGGCGTTCATCGGCGGAGGCAACAGCTCCGAGAAGGTCAACGGCGTTCGGCTGTGGGGCCCCGACGGGAGCATCATCGGCTTCGGCAGCGGCCTGGACAAGGTCGGCCTGATCGCCCGGCGCATGCGGCTGGGCTGCAGCCGCCTGCCGGGCGAGGTCTCCACGGCGGAACCACTGCCCGAGTACCTGGCCTACCTGCTGAAGTTCGCACCCAACCTCAAACCGCTCAACCTGGTGGTGGACGCGGGGAACGGCACGGCCGCCCGCGTCCTGGAGGGCCTCTTCGAAGAACTGGCGGTCGAGCCGATCCGGAGACGATTCGAGGAGGACGGACACGCCGAACTGTTGGGCAAACGGTTCCCCTCGGAGCAGCTCATCGCTTCCATGAGAAGCGACCTGCGCAATTCGAGCGCGGACGGTGGGGCAGCGTTCGACTTCGACGGGGAGCGGGTGGCTTTTTTCGACGAGCGGGGCAACCTGCTGCGTCACGACACGGCGGCCGCGCTGATTGCCACCGAGCTTTTGCGCCGGAACCCCGGTCAGTGCGTGACCTTCGACGTCCGCTCCAGCGCCGCCCTGAGCGGGAGGGTCCGCAACAGCGGCGGTGAGCCGGTCAGCGCCCCCACCACGCGCCAGGCATTCGCCCGCCACTTCCGCCGCAATGACGCCCTTTACGGCGCCGACGCGACGGGGCTGCACTACTTCCGCGACTTCTTCCGCTTCCACTCGCCTTTTCTCGCCCTGCTCATCCTCTGCTCCCACCTCTCGCGCGAGGAGGGGCGTCTCTCGGAGATGGCGGGCGAGCTGGAACGCTTCAACCGGAGCGGAGAGGTCTCCATCCCCCTCCCGGCCGGCGAGGTCGCCGACAAGGTCCTCACCCGCGTGCGGGACGAATTCACCAATGCCGAGAGGGACCTGATCGACGGCCTTACGGTCCGCACCCGCGACTGGTGGTTCAACCTGCGCCAGCCGGGCAAGCGCTCCGAACTCCGCCTGAACGTGGAAGGCCGACACGCCCGCGACGTCCGCAGAGGCCGCCAGACCGTCGAGAAACTCGTGAAGAGCGCCCTCGCGGGACAGGCCCGCTGAACCGCTGACGGAGCTTACCATGGATTCCACTCCTCTCCGCGTCTGCATCGTCACCTTCGGCTGTCAGATGAACCGGCTGGACAGCCGGCTGCTGAAGGGCCGTCTCGACGAGGCGGGATACGACCTGTGCGAGTCGCCGGAGGGCGCGGACGCTGTGCTCTACAATACGTGCAGCGTTCGCGAGCACGCCGAGAACCGCGTCTTCTCCCACCTGGGGTCATACCGGAACCGCGCGGAGGATGAGGACGGGTTCGTTCTCGGCGTCATCGGCTGCATGGCCCAGCGGCTCGGCGACCACATCAGGCAGCGTTTCCCCTTTGTAGACCTGGTCTGCGGAACACACGCCTTCCTGAGGGTGCCCGAATACCTCCGAGCGATCCTGGCCGGCGAAGGACCCGTGGTGGACCTCGAGGGGGAGGGGCGGGTCGAGTTCCAGCGGGATCCGTGCATGCGGCGCTCGCACCACAGCGCGTTCGTCAGCGTCATGCGGGGATGCGACAACTACTGCGCGTATTGCATCGTCCCCTACGTCCGCGGCCGCGAGGTCAGCCGCCCCCTGCCGGACGTCATGCAGGAGGTGCGGACGCTGGCGGCCGACGGGGTGCGGGAAGTGACCTTCCTCGGGCAGAACGTCAACAGCTACGGCGCCGGGCTGGAGAAGCCGGTCGACCTGGCCGATCTGCTGGAGGAGGCCGACGAGGTGGAGGGACTGGAGCGCATTCGCTTCGTCACCAGCCAGTCGAAAGACATGACGGAACGCATACTGGCCGCCGTGGGTGAACGGGACAAGGTCTGCGAGCACCTCCACCTGCCCGCCCAGAGCGGCTCCGACCCCGTCCTCGCCCGTATGAACCGCGGCTACGCGGCGGCGGACTACCGGAACGTGGTCGCTCGCGCCCGGGAGCTTATACCGGGCGTAGAGCTGGCCTCGGACTTCATCGTGGGTTTCCCCGGAGAGACCGACGAGGATTTCCGACGGACCCTCGCGCTGCTGGAAGAAGTCCGCTTCCAGCAGAGCTTCATGTTCAAATACTCGCCCCGTCCCGGCACGGCCGCCGCCCGCCTGGAGGACGACGTGCCGGCGGAGGTCAAGAAAGAGCGCCACCGCATCCTGCTGGAGGCCCAGGAGCGGGTGGACCTGGAGCGCCGCGCGGCCCTGGTGGGACGGGAGGTCGAGGTGCTGGTGGATGGTGTCAGCAAGAAAGACTCCTCCAACCTGAGCGGCCGGACCCGTCGCAACGACATCGTCGTCTTCAAGGGACCCGAATCCCTCGCCGGCCGGCTCCGGCGCGTGCGCATCACGGACCACACGGCGCTGACTCTGTTCGGCAAGTTGCCGGGGTGAGCCGGACAAATGAGCTGCGGGCAAAGGCGGCGGCCCAAGCGATATCTATCTCGACGGCGTCACCACCCGCCGTCCGTTACACCCGGCCCACACTGTGCCGAGCACAAAGGACCGGTTGTTCCTCCACCGGAGATGTCCACTTTGGATTATGCATCGTATCCGCATACTCAGGGGGAGGATGCGTCGGAATGGGTTCGTTTCGTAATCGGGCTCGGTTTCAGCCTGCTCACGAGAAGCGGGGCCGGTGCGTAGACCCGGCTCAAGCCCAAAGATATCGGGCCAATTGTGAGAAGCCGGGACCGCCCAAACGGCCTTCAGCGCGTGACGCAGCGCCCGGGCGAGCGGAACCCGTCCGCCAGTCCTGGCTCGCGGACGCCCTCGGACGCCGCATGACTCGGGAGCATAGCGGCTTCCGTCCGTCGTAGTCACATTGTCAAAGAGCGGAACGGTGCCGACAGCAGTTCCGTCTCGCAACGGTACTCGTTCCGGGGAGTCATGTCAAGGAACAATCGTATAGATCGGCAAGTGGCAACGGCGAGCCCCGGTCAACGGTCGCGACGGCATCTGGCCCTTGACAGAAGCGGCTGTCAAGGGCTGGCAGAAAGAGCGGCGGGTGGTGGCCAGGGTCGAGTCGCGCCTCGGAGAACTCTTCCCTCGCGCGGGGTTCATCGTGACGAACCTGAGGTGGTGGTCGAAGAACGTGGTCGGCTTCTACAACCAGCGCGGGACGGCCGAGCAATGGATCAAGGAAGGCAAGAACGCGGTTAAATGGACGCGGCTGTCCTGCCATCGGTTCATGGACAACGCGGTTCGGCCGTAGCTTTTAGCGCTGGCCTACAACCTGGCGAACTTCATGCGCCGGCTGGCCCTGCCGGAGCCGGCGGGGCACTGGTCGCTGACGACGCTGCGGGAGAAACTGGTCAAGATCGGGGCGAAGGTCGTCCGGCACGCCCGCTACGTCGTGTTCCAGATGGCCGAGGTGGCGGTCCCGCGGGAACTGTTCGGAGCGGTCCTGCGCCGCATCCGGCAGCTATCCCCCGCTCCGACCTGACGAGTGATGCCGGGTTTCACAGAAAAACCTGACTTCGTGGTTTCTCGACAGTCAGGGTGCCTCTCGATGGCCGAAAAACACCTTTCGGGCGGCCGTATCTCCCCGGACAAACGGCGGCGGGAGACCAGTGCGGCAGCTTTCTTCCACGGATTCGTCCTTGACGAACAGCGCGGGGGGCTACACTGCCATGGTGAAGGCGAACGTGTAACTTCGCTACGGTAAATGGGGAATCTCGGTGAAGACCACTCCATCTGGTGTACTACGAGGAATTCGAGACGCCGGCTCAAGCCAGGCAAAGGGAGCAGTCTTTCAAGAACGGCCGTACCCGTCGCAAGACCATTGAGCTGCTGATCAGGGACTTTCCGGCCGAACGCCTTGCTCCCTTCGCCTGAGTGGTGTGTCAAGGGCCAGTGGCGGCGGTTGTCGGCCGTGGTGACCGCCGCGTCGTAGCGGCTTAAGAGCCGTCCTGAGCCTGTCGAAGGGCGCGCGCGCAGGGCGCCGGAGCGGGCCAGCGCGAGGTAGCGCCTCGCCAGGGTGGCGTTTGTCAGTTGCGCCGGGGCTGCGTTCCCGTTCGCGCCCGCCAATCTTTTTAGCCAACCCAGCATTCCGTTTCGCCTTTGCCGTTTGTGCCGTCGCCGTACCTCAAGTCTCACGCCTCCAGCCTGACGCCTGCCGTCAGGCTCCCGGTGGGGACAGCTTCGCGAACCGCAGCGACTTGTGGGGTTTCGAGCGGGCCTCCCTCGATGCCAGGTAGCGGTCGGCATCGGCCTGGCCCTTGACATCGACGCCAGATGTCAAGGGCTGGTCCTTGAGGCTGTGCTGCTGGACCTCGCCTACGTCGCCCTTGGCCCGGCGGGGTCCCTGCGCGTTCTTCTCTATGGCGTCCTTCACGTCGTCGGCCATGGTCGCTTCGCTCCAGGCTGTAGGCTGCAGGCTGGAGACTGGAGGGGCCGTTGCTGTTTGCCGTCGCCGTACCTCAAAGCCTCAGGTCTCAAGCCTCCAGCCTGCCGTTCCGGGCGATTCGCCAAATAGAAAGAGCCGCGCAGGTGCGTGGCCCCATGCGGCTCCTTGCTTTCTGGCTCAGCAGCCCGGCGGTGATCAGCCGCCGGACTGTCGCCCGTTGTTCACTTTGACCCTATCGTACGCGATCCATCCTGTGTCGCAAGGGGGTCATGGATGTTCTGCCCGCAAACAGTTGAGGGGTACAGAAAAGCGGCAGCAACGCATTCTCTGGTTGCGTCACCGCCAGGAGGCCATACGGCTGATCAGACTCGCATGCCGATTTCCCGCATCATCACAAAAAGCGTGCAATATGGCACATTAAAGGCGTTGCATGCGTTGGGTATCGGAATCCTCTTCTTACTCTCAGGCCTTGCTTTCTCGTTAGTGACGACCGTACATCCCTCGGCCTTGGCATACGCCACGATCCATGGGTCTGCGTTGTCACCGTTGGCAAACTCCCGCTTGGCGGCATCCCGGTATTGGCCGTGCGCCTGTGCCCAAGCCATCAGCTGGCGATACCACTCCAGAACACTATCGTCGTCAGTCGTGGCAAAAGCCTCGCTGAAATCATTCGCGGCCCAACGAGATAATTCATCCTCGAAGCGAGATAGCTCGCCGGCGACTTTGTCAACACTCAAGACCTGTCCATTTGCGGCTCGCCGTGCTAGTTCCTCCCAGAACTGGGGGGCCAGATCGAAAGCATAATACTCCCTCTTCGCTCTGATGAAGACGTCGGCATCGAGCACGTAAGGAGCACACTCGCTCACTCTAGCCCCCCGATGCGCAATGATTTCACGTACTTGTGGAAGGTCTTACCATGCAGCCCAGTTAGTCTATAGGCTTCGGAGTACGGGATGTTGCCTGACTCAGCGGCAGTGGCAACGATCCGCGCGAACCGTTTCCCCACCCGCAAGTTTTGGTTATAGTAGAAGTTCCCTCCGTTTCCCCCTGAGCTCCTCTGCCTACGTTTCTCCTGGTACGCTTCGTAGAAATCGAAAAACTCTTTCTTGCTCACCAGGCCCGTGTCCAAGGCCCGTCTTGCCGCCACAATCTGGCTCACTTTGAAGTGACGCGCGAGAGCTTCGTAGGGTTCATGTGCCCGTCGCGCGCGTTCCCATTGCCGAACTACCTCCTCCCGAGGTACGAGGAACTCCGCTGCCACTTGATTGCACGTTTTCTCGATAGGCTCATCCGCTGGCTGCATCTGACGCAAGTCGAAGGCCGCACTGCTCCCGTAGAAAACGTGCGCCAACTCGTGAGCCAGCGTGAACATCTGGGCCGCTTTAGCGTCCGCCCCATTGACAAAGACCAGGGGCGCATATTCGTCCACCAGAACAAAGCCGCGGAACTCCGCGGTGTCGAGTTTGCGATGCGTGTTGTTCTCAACAACACCGTTCACTGCCACAAAAATGCCCGCATCCTCCATCTTGTCACGGAGCGTCCGGAGCGCGTCCTGCCACCGTCGCTCTCTTGCCGCCCATCCTTCCTGGAAGCCCAGCAAGTTCCGCATGCGGACCGCGACGGACACAGTCTCCTCCCACTTCTTCGCGGAAGTTACGAATGGCAAGGTATCGCATCCCTCCTCTTCCAGAAAATCACGCAGCCACAGCTGGCGACGCTGCATACTGTAGAACGTATCCAGGAGCTCGGGGCTAGGGCTTTGGAGCTCCGTGCTTTCGATGGTCCGGAAGTGGGGTATGGGCAGCCGCTCCTCTGGCGGCTGTTCAAGGAAGAGGAAGCCGAGAGGTGTGGCCGTGGCTTTGGCGAAACGCTCCAACTGGCGCAAAGTGGGTTGCCGCAGGCCCTCCAACCATTCGGCTAATTTCGGAAACTTGGTTTCCAAATCAGAAACGGACGCGCCGCGCCGATCAAGAGCCCATTGCAGGACGCCTCTGGAAACGGCTACTCGACTCATTGTTTCGCATTCCTTGAGCGTCTGACTTGCCGATGACCGCGACTACGCTCGGGGCCTAACAGCGCCTCGTCAGGTTAACGACCGCAGCCAGCGAGTGCAAGCGACGGGGGAATAGGCTCGCTCGCCGTCACGAGTTACCGCTTCGCTCGCTGAATCTCAGACAATCTGATTCGTTTTCTCTCTTTGGCGCCTGCCTGAACGGCTGCGCCCACCCGCTCGACGCCCTGGATGGAGGCGGCCGCCGCGCAGCCGACCACGCAGTCGAACCAGCCCTTGACACACCTGTCAAGGGCCAGTGGTTGTGTGCCACTCCGTGGTCGCATCCTGCGGACTCGGCCTGCGGACTCGCGCCCCGTTTGCTCGCTCTGCTCGCAACCCGTGGTGTCCGGTTTGTGGGCGGGCAGCTTCCACTCGTCGACGGTGCGGCCCCGGCCTTTGGTGCGGACGCGGTACTCGGCCGTCAGGTGCTCGGCGAAGAGGAGTGCCCTTGCGGTTGATGCCTCAGGCATGTATTGGCACGCTGACGATGCAGTCATCAGAAGGGGATATCGTCTCCGGCCTCGTCGCTCACAGTATCTGCTTGGGCCGGCTTATCGGCGCGTGTTTCCAGGTCCTTAACAAAGCGGATCGTGCTGCAAACGTGGTTGAAGACAAGAAGGCTCTCGTCATAGTTCAAGATAGGATTGTCATGGGCAAGACTTCGCTCGTTGCGGACCCGATTGAAGGCTTCCATTGTGCTGATGCTGGACTTCAGAATCCGCTCGGTCATCTCGGACTCAATCAGCCCCTCCTGTCGCAGCTTCTTCACGTATTCCCCGAATAGGCCGTGTAGGGGCTTTTCGCGGCCTGTGCTGATCCCTCGCTTCTCGCAGACGCTGCGCACGTATTTCACGACGAACGTATGAAGCCGATCAAGACCGGCCTCCGGTTCATTCTTGTCAATGGCTTCCCGTACGGCACGCACGAGGACCTCAAAATCGTGCCCCCTGCCTTCCGTCACGATTGCCTCGATGTGCTCGACGGGCGCCCCTTCCCGCAGGCGTTGAGCAATCTGGCGACACTCCTCAAGCAGTCGCTCATCGGTCTTCTTGCCGCTACTACCACAACAGTACTCCAATAGGTCATCGGTGAGCTTACCCACAACGTGATTCGGCTCCTGCTGCCAGAACGCCCGGAGCCGATTTGCCTTTGAATCGCTCGCATAGTCATACTTGGCATCGTAGACATCGCGTCCTACGCTGTCGAGCACGAACTCAGCGAAGGTCCGATTGGTGAAGTCCAAGACGTACCCGCTCGCCATCCCAAACAGCCGTTCGAGCTTGTCCTTCTCAATGAAGGAGAGATCCGACATCTGCGTTGGCCTCACGATAGACGTAGGACATAGCTCTGCCGCCGTGCGCCCGCTCGCGGGGAGTGGTTGGGCAGCGCCCTGGGTCCCATGGCAAGCAATCGGAGTACTCCTTATTATAGGTTCCGTTGTCATTGTTGTCCACTACCCGTGCCTTCGTCTACCGTCGCTTCGCTTGCAGGTCCGAGAGCTTCAGACGCTTCCGCTCGCCGGGCCACTGCACGGCCGCGCCGATGCGCTCGACGCCCTCGATGGAGGCGGCTGCGGCACACCCCACCACGCAATCGAACCAGCCCTTGACATGCCTGTCAAGGGCCAGTGCTTGCGGGCGCCTGCGGCGTCCCATCCTGCGGACTCCCCCTCGACAGGCTCGGGGTCGCGACGCGTTTGCTCGCTCTGCTCACAAGCCGTGGTGTCGGGCCTGTGGGCGGGCAGCTTCCACTCGTCCACGGTGCGACCGCGGCCCTCGGTGCGCACCCGGTACTCGGCCGTCAGGTGCTCGACGAAGAGGCGGTGAGGCGTTGCCTTGCGCCCGAAGATGCTCAGGCATCCCGGATCGCCCATGGCCGAGGCCAGCCGCTCGTGCACGAAGGTCTTTTTACCCTTGACACGCCACCTCGGTCTTTCCTATCAACGAGGCGATGAGCGCGTTCGCCTACATCCTGCGCTGCGCTGACGGCGCACCGGTTCGCGATGCCCTCCGGCCCACGGATCGGCCCGGACGCCTGGGAGTAGTCGGCTTCCAGCAGATCGTTCGACTCGAACCCGATCTTGATGGTGTCCAGCATGGCCGGCGCGTGGCCGGCGTCGCTGCCGATAAGGCAGACGAAGCGCCGGTGCCCGTAGAGGATTGGCGTCCCTGGGCGCTGAAAGGACCGTAGTTTCACCCATCGGTCGGGGGCGCCGGCCTCTCGAAGGCGCCGATATCGAAACCCTTCCCCGCCGGGCGTTCGCGCCCCTCCATGTCGATGAAGACCGGCACCGCGGCGCCCGCGTCCACGGCCGGACTGTCCGCGCGCAGATGCATGAATCCCTCGCTCGCCGGATCGGCGGAGCGCAGCAGCGGCTCGGCCGTCAACGTCCCCCGCCCGAAGCCCCGCTCGCGCCACTGCGCCGGAGACAGGCCCTCGCCGTCGATTCGGACCAGCCCCTCGCCATCTTCCCAGGCGGGAGCCCAGAACAGGTTGTGGTCCGCTCTCAGCGTGCGAGGCGCCCCTTTGCTTACCGACACCAGCCGCACCCAGGGCTTCGGAGCCGCGGTCACGCTGTTGTATACGAGGTTGTTCCGCACGTTAACCGATCGAGCGTCGTAGATGCTGCAGAGAAGGCCGCTGTGCCTGCCCGCCGTGTCGTCGGCATAGACGGTGTTGTTGTAGACCCGCAGGTCCACCGACGGGCCGACCCAGGGATGAGCGCCGACGGCGAAGAGCCGGCCGTAGTTGACCGTCAGGTTGTTCCGGATGACCACGTGCCGCGCCGTCACGCCGACCGCGGTCCCCGCGGCGGCGAACCGCGTTCCCTCGTAGGCCGGCACGTAAAGGAAGCGATTGCCCTCGAAGACGACATGATGGACGTACTCCTCACTGGCGTCGTTCTGCGGGTGAGGGCCGGAGCCGCGCCCGAAGAGGTCATTGTCATAGACGACCACCTGGCTGGTGTCCCCGCGCAACTGCACGTTGCTCTTGGTCTTCTTTGCCCGCAGTTTGTTGTGGGCGATGTACCCTTTGTGGCCGCCCTGGAAACGTATGACGTGCTCGTCATGGTCGCTCTCGACCTCGACGTCATTGCCGATTATGGCGAATCTCCGGGACATGGAGCCGTAAACGAAGTACGGGCCGGCATCGGCGGCAAAGCTGTCGTAGATGGCGTTGCGGGCGCCATACAGGGGGGAGATGTAGGACCCCAGTTTGGTGAACCGGACGCCGGCCACCAGGTTGTCGCGTCCGCTCAGCTTCACGCCGCCCGGCTGGCGGGGGTCGCGATGGCTGTTGCTGCCTGCACGCACGGCCACGTGCATCAGCCGCCAATCGCTGCCCCGCATGCGGATCATGCGGTAGGCGCCGTCCACCCAGGTCGCCCTGATCGTGGGCGGCTCGTCGGACGGGTCCCCGTAGCTGTCCACGACGCCCGGGCCGTCGGCCGACAGAGTCAGGGCCTGGTTCAGCCGCCAGGTGTCGCCGCGCCTGAGCCGGATGCGTACCCTCGGGCCGGCGAGTTCCTCCAACGCGTGGTGCAGCGTCTTCTTTGGTCGCTGGAGCGTCCCCGGGTTGGCGTCGTCGCCGTCTGAGGCCAAGTGGTAGGTGGTCCAGCTCTCGTCCACCTCGTCCACCGTGATCCGGGTCTCGGCGGTGGCGGTCTCCCCGGAGGCGTCGGTGACCGTCAGGCGCACCCGGTAGGTTCCCGGCTTCTCGAACACATGGGCGGCCGCGAAGCCCTCCCCGTGTTCGTAGCGCCCCTGTGGGTCCGTGTCGTCCACGTCGAAGTCCCAGGCGAAGCGGGCGTTCAGGAAATCCCCCTGCATCAAGCCGGCCGTGCCTGTGGCGTCGAAGAACACGCTGAGCGGCGCCACACCGTTTGTCCGGCCGGGTTCGATCACAGGTGTCAGGGCGTCGCCGACCACGATGCGGATGGAGCGCGGGTCGGACCGGTTGCCCTCATCGTCCACCACCGTCAGTTCCGCTTCGTAGCTCCCCGCTTCTTCGTAGGCATGTTCCACTACAGGTTTATCTGAATGCTCCGAGCTGCCGTCCCCGAAGTCCCACCGGTAGCGCGCGACGGAGCCGTCCACGTCGAAGCTGGTATCGGCTGTGAACTGGACCTCGTAGGGGGCCCGTGCGCGGACGACGTTGCCGTCGAGGGCCTGGTAGGGGGAAAGCCCGTTGAGCCTGAACTGCGCGACCGGGGGAATCTCGCCCTCATCGGCCCACCAGGTCCAGGACTCGATCTGCTGCACGTACCGCCGCTCCTCCAGTGAGCCGGTGCCGGCGGTGAAGCCGGCCCAGGCCGCATCGCCTCCGAGGACAGCTGGGATGTCCAGGGGCGTATCGCCCTCCCGGCCCCGCTTGAAGTGCTGGTAGTAGCTGTCCCCGGTGCGTTCGTTGGTGACAATCAGGTGGAGGACCGAGCCGTCGTAGGCCAGCAGGAACGTGTAGGGGTCGCCGCTGGTGAAGGTCCCCAACTCCGGGCGCATGGGGCCGGCCTTGATCCTCCCCGGCCCGGCGCCGGTGTTCTCGACCAGGGACATGCCGGCGCCGGTTCTCATGCGCAACGCGAGGCCGGGGTTGGTGGGCGCCCAGCCGTGCGTGCCGGTGGATTTGCTCCTGCCCACCGCGTCGGTGCCCTGGTTCTGCAACACGAAGGCCCATCCGCCGGTGGGGGAGGCCCCCACGCTGCGGACATGGTAGGTGAACCTGGTCACGAACTGATCCACCCGTACCTTGTCCCGGTGGTAGGCCGAGCGTGCCTGGCTGCCGCTGGAGGTGTCGGTCAGCCGGAGCCGGTTGGCCACCACGGCGGCGCCGGCGTTGAGCGCCATCGGGCCCGCCTCAAAGCCTTCCGAAAAATCCACCGACGGGGCGGCCGTCGCCGGCAACGTCAGCGCAGTCATCAGTACTGCGGCACTAATCCAGTCGAAAGCACGCGGTCTCATGGTTAACGGGGGTCTCCCAACTGAGGTTGCTCTTTAGAAACCATCCGTCGGCACTCGAATCGGCCGGGCGCCTCCCACGCCGTACTTTACCGCCCCGCCGCCTCGCACGCCAGCGATGCCCCTGCTTCCCGGCGGGCGAAAAGGAAACGAACAACGCCAGACACTGATTAACACTGATAGACACAGATGGAAGACTCACGGAAGTTCTGGAACGGATTTATAGAAAGCATCCGTCGGCACTCGAATCGGCCGGGCGCCTCCCACGCCGTACTTTCCCGCTCCGGCCGGACACGGATGAAAAACTGCCGACGGGCGAAAAGGAAACGAAAAACGCCAGACACTGATTAACACTGATAGACACAGATGGAAGACCGCCGGAAGTTCTGGAACGGATTTACAGAAAGCATCCGTCGGCACTCGAATCGGCCGGGCGCCTCCCACGCCGTACTTTAACGCCCCGCCGTCTCGCACATCATTTCTGCAGAGCAAGTGGATAATTCACAATTCCGCATTTCGGGGGGGGAGTCCGGCCGGGTCGTCGATGGGGTGCCGACTTGGGGTGCCGGGCGGGGCGGTCTCAGGGGGTTCCGGCCCTTTGGGCGTGGCAGAGGGCGAGGGCCAGGGCGTCGGCGGCGTCCTCGGGCAACTCCTGCTCCTCCGGGAGGTGCAGCAGGGCCCGGACCATCTTCTGGACCTGGGACTTGTGGGCGCGCCCGGAGCCGACTACCGACTTCTTCACCGTTGCGGGGGCGTATTCGACGACCTCGACCCCTTGGCCGGCGGCGGCCAGGAGGGCGACGCCCCTGGCTTCCCCGATCTTCAACGCCGTGCGCACGTTCTTGCCGTAGAAAGCTCCCTCCACCGCCGCCACGTCGGGATCGGTCCGCTCGATCATCTCGGTGAGCCCCTGGAATATGGTTTTCAGACGGACCGGCTCGTCGGCGTTTCCCCCGCTGACCACCCCGAATTCGACCGCTTCGGTCGAGGGGCCGTCGGCCCGGACCACCCCCCAGCCACAGACCTTCGTGCCGGGGTCTATGCCGAGGATTCTCACGCGCGGACGCCTCCCCTCCGCTTTCGGCCGCGGGCCAGGGCGAAGCGGACGCGCCCGGCCCCCAGCAGCTCTTCCAGTTGATCGGCAAGCTCCTCGGAGGTCTTCACCTTCAGGCCGTTGTCCACGCGGGAGCGCAGCCGGAACCCGTCGCTGATCAGGTCCACGAACACGGGCACGGAGCCGCGATTGGCCTCGACCAGCCGGCGCAGGGATTCCCACAGGCCGGCTTCGGCCTCCCGGCAGGGGACGGTCAGCAGGACCGCGGCGGCCTTTTGCGCGCCGGCCTCGTCGAAGGGGATCACCCGATCGACGTGCAGGGACGTGCTGCGCCGCCGGCTGATCCTTCCGCTGAAGAAAAGGACCTCGCCCTCCTGGAGCAGTTCGCGGTGTTTTTCGTAGGTGCGGGGGAACAGCACGCACTCGAAGGTGTCGCTCAGGTCCAGCACCTTGAGGATGGCCATGGGGTCGCCGGCGCGGGTGGTCTTGCGGCGCACCTTCTCCAGCATGCCGCCCATCACGGCGTCGGTGCCGTCGGGGACGTCTTCCATCCGGTCGGCGAAGCTGGTGCAGAAACGCCGGAGCCCCCTCCGGTAGTCCACCAGTGGGTCGTGGCGCACGTAGATGCCCAGGGCTTCCCGCTCCTGGTGGGCCAGCTCGCGTGCGCTGAAGGGGGGGACGTCCGGCAGATTGGCCTCCATGCGGGTCTCGGGGTCCTCCTGCTCGGAGCCGAACAGTGTCCGCTGGCCGAGCATGCGGTTTTTGCGGATGCGGGCGCCCACCTTCGTGGCCGTCTCCAGGAGGGCCATCTGCTGTGCTCGGGTGCCGGGCAGGTTGTCGAAGCAGCCGGCTTTCATCAGCGCTTCCATGGCGCCGCGGGTCACCTCGTGGGGGTCGACGCGCTCGCAGAAGTCGAACAGGTCGGTGAACGGTCCGCCTTCTTCGCGCGCCTGGAGGATGGAGCTGACGGCGTTCGTTCCGAGGTTCTTCACCGCGCCCAGCCCGAACCTCAGGTTCCCGTCCTCCAGCGGGGTGAACTCCGCGCGGCTCTCGTTGATGTCGGGTGGCAGCACCTCGATGCCCAGTTCCCCGCACTCCTCCATCAGTGCGACGACCTCGTCGGTGTCACCCATCTCGCAGGAGATGCTGGCGGCCATGAACTCGGTGGGGTAGTGGGCCTTCAGGAAAGCAGTGATGAACGCCAGGAAGGCGTAGGCACTGGTGTGGGCCTTGTTGAACCCGTAGCCCGCGAAGTGCAGTATGTGGCCGAATATCTGCTCGGCCGTCTCCCGCTCTACCCCGTTGTCCACGGCCCCCTCGACGAAGGCCTGTTGCCGGCGCTGGATCACGCCCTCTTTCTTCTTGCTGATGGCCTTGATCATCGTCAGGGCGTCCGACATGCTCATGCCGGCTATCGTGTTGACGATGCGCATGATCTGCTCCTGGTAGAGCAGGACGCCGTGGGTGGGCTTCAGGATGGGCTCGAAGGCGGGGTGGGGGTAGGTGATCTCCGCGCGCCCGTGTCGGCGCTCGATGTAGTCATCGACCATGCCGCTCTGCAGCGGGCCGGGCCGGTAGAGGCCCACCACGGCGATGAGGTCCTCGATGCACTCCGGCTGGAGCCTTTTGAGCAGCCGCTGCATGCCCGCGCTGCCCAGCTGGAAGACGCCCTGGGTCAGGCCGTCGGTCAGCAGTTTGTAGGTCTCCACGTCGCCGGTGTCCATCTCGTTGACGTCCAGCACGGGCGGCTCCTTGCCGCTCTCCCGGATGATGGCCAGCGTTTTGTCGATGATGGTCAGGGTGCTGAGACCCAGGAAGTCCATCTTCAGCATGCCGATCGCAGCGAGGTCGTCCATGTCCCACTGGGTCATGATCTGCCCCTCGCTGTTCTTGTAGAGGGGCAGGCTTTCCCACAGCGGCCTGTCGGCGATGACCACGCCGGCCGCGTGTGTGCTGGCATGCCGGGGGAGGCCCTCGATCTTGCGGGCGTATTCGACGATCCGCCCCACCTCCTCGTCGCTGCCCACCAGCTTCCCGAGGTCCGGCACCTGGTCGACGGCTTCCTGCAGGGACGAGCCGTAGGGGATCATCTTTGCCACGCGGTCGACCTTCTGGAGGTCCACGCCGAGCACCCGGCCGACGTCGCGCACGCAGTTGCGGGCCTGCAGGGTCCCGAAGGTGATGATCTGGGCGGTGCAGCGGTGGCCGTATCTCTCCTTGACGTAATCGATGACCTCTTCCCTGCGTTTCTCGCAGAGGTCGATGTCGATGTCGGGCGCTTCCTTCCGCTCCGGGTCCATGAACCGGCTGAAGATCAGGTCGTAGTCCAGCGGATTCAGCTCGGTTATGCCCAGGGCGTGGAGGGCGAGGCTGCCCCCGCCGCTGCCGCGCAGGCCCACCGGTATGTCCTGCTCCCTGGCGAACCGGACGAAGTCCCAGGCGATCAGGAAGTAGTCCACGTAGCCCATCTGCTCGATGACGTCCAGCTCGTGGTCCAGCCGCTCCTGCATCTCCTCCGATACCTCGTCATGGCGCCTCCGCAGGCCTTCGTTGGCCAGGGAGCGGAGCAGTTCGGGATTCTCCTCCGGCGGCCTGTCTTCTTGTCGGAAGGTGGGATACTTGCGGGACTGGTCCAGCTCCACCTCACACATGTCGGCTACGCGGAGGGTGTTTTCGAGCGCTTCCGGGTAATCCCCGAAGACTTCCGCCATTTCCTCGGGGCTTTTGAAATAGATTTGGTCGGTTTCCAGCCGAAAGCGGTCCTCGTCGTCCAGGGTGGAGTGGGTGCTGATGCACAGCAGCACGTCGTGCCACTCCCGGTCCTCCGCCTCCATGTAGTGGCAGTCGTTGGTGGCCACTATGGGCAGGTCCATGCTGCTGGCCAGCTCGGCGGCGGGCGCCAGGACCTCCCGCTGGTCGGGCAGGCCGTGGTCCTGCAGCTCCACGTAGAGCCGGTCCGTACCGAACAGCTCCCGCATGTCGGCCAGCCAGCTCCGTGCCGAATCGGTGTCTTCGGTGAGCAGGAAGGAGTTCAGGCGGCTGTGCATGCAGCCGGTCAGGCAGATGAGGCCCTCGGCGCAGTCCGCCAGCAGGTCGCGATCGACGCGGGGTTTGTAGTAGAGGCCCTCCAGGTAGGCCAGGCTGGCCAGTTTGAGCAGGTTCTGCCAGCCGGTCTGGTCGGCGGCCAGGAGGGTTAAGTGGTAGAGTTCCTGCCTGCCCGAGCCGCGCTTCCGTTCCGTCCGGTCGCCCGGTGTCAGGTATGCCTCGTAGCCGAGGATCGGTTTGACGTCGTGCCGGCGGAGGGTGCTGTGGAATTGCACGGCGCCGGAGAGGTTGCCATGGTCGGTAATGGCCACGGCGGGCATACCGAGGCGGGCGGCTTTCTGGGCGATGTCGTCGATCCGGCAGGCGCCGTCCAGCAGGCTGTACTGGGTGTGAACGTGCAGATGGCAGAAATCAGCACTCGGCATCTGGCGTTCCGGCTTTTCCCGGATCAGAGTGGCGCGGGAGAGACCCAATTCCTCGGGGCGCGGCGGCTTTGTTGCCTGACCCCGGGACCGTAGGAACGGCCGCCGGCCTTATTTTAGCATCGAGCCACAGCCCGTCAAGCAAAGCTTCGAATTCAGGGCTCTCCCCGGAGCCGAGCCGGGGAGAATCCGGGCGCTGTTCCTGCTGCGCACGTGCCCCGACGCTCGGCGGCGGACTCGTTTCGCGGGGTCAGTCTCCGACGGTGAGGGTGGCCTTCTGGGCGCCGGCGGTGGGGTCCTCCGGCTGGCCTCCTCCGACCCATATGGCGAACTGTCCCGGCTCGACGAAGGGCCGTCCGTCGTCGTCGTAACAGGCGAGCTGCCCGGGCGTCAGCGTGAAGGTGACCTCCCTCCGCTCCCCCGGCTCCAGGTGGACCCGCCGGAAACCCTCCAGGTGAATTCGCGGGACCGGCACCGACGCCTCCAGGTCGCTCACGTAGAGCTGCACCACCTCGTCGCCGGGCCTCTCGCCGGAGTTCTCCACGGTCACGGCGACGGTCACAGGCTCGTCGGGGCCGATCTCCGCAGGGCTCAGCCGCAGACCGGAGTAATCGAAAGTCGTGTAGCTCAGGCCGTACCCGAACCGATAGAGCGGCTCCTCTTTCATGAAGCGGTACGTCCGTCCCTTCATGGCGTAGTCCCGGAAGGGCGGAAGCTGATCGAGCGACTTCACCACGGTGACCGGCAGCCGGCCGCCGGGGCTGTGGTCCCCGAAGAGCACGTCCGCCAGGGCGGCGCCGGCCTGCTCTCCGCCGTACCAGGTGTAGAGCAGGGCGGGCACGTTCTCGGCGGCCCGGTTGACGGTGACGGCGCTGCCGCTTGTCAGCACCAGCACCACCGGCGTGCCGGTTTCGTGCAGCTCCTCCAGCAGCTTCTGCTGGACCTCCGGCAGGCCGAGACGCACCCTGTCGCCGCCCTCCGAGAGCGGGGCGTCGTTGCCCTCCTCGCCCTCCAGCATCGGCGCCAGGCCCATCACGGCGATGACCACGTCGGCCCGTTCGGCGCACCACACCGCACCGCCGCTGCCCCGCGGCGACTCGTCGATCAGCCCGCAGCCGGCCACGTAGTCCACCCTGGTGCCCGGCGATACGGCGTCCACGATCCCTTCCAGCGGGGTTACGTAGCGGCCCGGCAGGCCGTGGTAGTTGGCCAGGAGCACCTCCAGGGAATTCGCGTTGGGGCCGACGACGGCGAGGCGGTCCAGGTCTTTCGGCAGGGGGAGCAGGTCGCCCTGGTTTTTCAGCAGGACGATGGACTCGCGCGCCATCCGGCGGGCGAGTTCCCGGTGCTCTTCGCAGCCCACCACCTCCGGGGGCGTCTTTGCCCACGGCACGCGCTCGTCGGGATCGAACATCCCCAACCGGAACCGGGCGCGGAACAGCCGCTCGACGGCCGTGTCGATGGTGGCCTCGTCGATCAGGCCTTTTTCGACGGCTTCCATCAGCCAGTCGAAGGTCTCACCGCAGTTCAGGTCGCACCCGTTGCGGACGGCCATGGCGGCGGACTCCGCCGGGGTCTCGGTTACCTTGTGGTTGGCGTGGATGTCCCGGATGGCCCCGCAGTCGGAGACCACGTAGCCCTCGAAGCCCCATTCGTCGCGGAGGATGTCCTGAAGGAGAGTCCTGCCGGCGGAACACGGCTCGCCGTTGGTACGGTTGTAGGCGCCCATGACCGAGAACGCGCCGCCCTCGCGCACGCATGCCTTGAAGGCGGGCAGATAGGTCTCGCGGAGGTCGCGCCGGTCTACCCTGGCGTCGAAATGGTGCCTCTCGGACTCTTTACCGCTGTGCACGGCGAAGTGCTTGGGGGTGGCGACGAGTTTGAGGTAGTGGTCGTCGTCGCCCTGGAGCCCGCGCACGAAGGCAATGCCCATGCGGCCGGTAAGGTAGGGGTCCTCCCCGTAGGTCTCCTGCCCCCGTCCCCAGCGGGGGTCCCGGAAAATGTTGATATTCGGGGACCAGAAGGTGAGGCCGAGGTACTGCTGGCGGTTATCCTGGCGGAGGGCCTGGTGGTATTTCGCCCGTGCTTCATCGGAGATGGCCGTCGCCACCCGGTGCATCAGCTCCTCGTCGAAGGAGGCCGCCATGGCGATGGACTGGGGAAAGACGGTGGCTTTGCCGGCGCGGGCGACGCCGTGGAGGCACTCGTTCCACCAGTTGTAGGCCGGCACGTCCAGGCGCGGCACGGCGGCCGCCCCGTGCACCATCTGTGAGACCTTCTCCTGCAGCGTCATCCGGGAGACCAGGTCCTGCACCCTTTCGGAAAGGGGCGCGTCCGGGTCGTTATACCTCGCATCGTCTGTGCTGTCGGACATCCGGCGCCTCCGCAGGGTGGAGTGGTTTTCAAAGGGACCTGCCCATAAGAGGGCGTCCGGAGGCGGAGCATAGCGCCCCGGCCGGGCCGGCGCAAGTCGCCGGAACCGTGAGCGGCGCGGCCTGCAGAGCGGGCGCCTGTGTGCTTTTAGCGTCGGCGCCGCGGAGCGGCGCGGTCGTGCAGGCCGGGGCTTCAGCCCCGGTGATGAGCCGGATAAGCGAAATGCGCCCCACAGGGGCGCGGTGAATTTCAGAATGCTCGCACCGACCGCGCCCGCTCCGGGGCGCACAATTAGCTTTCATGCGCCGGCAACCGGGGCTGAAGCCCCGGCCTCCATTACATGGCCCCTGCGGGGCCTCCGACGTCACGACACCGTCAGGTTGCTTTCTGCAAACATACAAGGCGCGTCACATACTTGACGGTCTCGGATTTTCGTGGCAGCTCAGACTCGCGCCCGGGGACCGGGCCTCCCGTCAAGAGCCCCCGACAGGGGGCGCCTCAGCCGTAGCCCCGGGTGACCCCCGCGAAGCGGGCGAACCCGGGGATATCGGCGTCCCACCCCATACAGGAGCCCGCGGAGCGGGCGATTCAGCCCGTGCGCCACATCGGAGTCGCCGGCCGTACGGCCGGTACACGTTTAGCGTCGGCGCCGCGGAGCGGCGCGGTCGTGCAGGCCGGGGCTTCAGCCCCGGTGATGAGCCGGATAAGCGAAATGCGCCCCACAGGGGCGCGGTGAATTTCAGAATGCTCGCACCGACCGCGCCCGCTCCGGGGCGCACAATTAGCTTTCATGCGCCGGCAACCGGGGCTGAAGCCCCGGCCTCCATTACATGGCCCCTGCGGGGCCTCCTACGTCACTACACCGTCAGGTTGCTTTCTTGACGGTCTCGGATTTTCGTGGCAGCTCAGACTCGCGCCCGGGGACCGGGCCTCCCGTCAAGAGCCCCCGACAGGGGGCGCCTCAGCCGTAGCCCCGGGTGACCCCCGCGAAGCGGGCGAACCCGGGGATATCGGCGTCCCACCCCATACAGGAGCCCGCGGAGCGGGCGATTCAGCCCGTGCGCCACATCGGAGTCGCCGGCCGTACGACCGGTACACGTTTAGCGTCGGCGCCGCGAAGCGGCGCGGTCGTGCAGCGCGGGCCGTTTGCAAGGCGCTGAGGCGTTCGGCTACAGTGGGGGCTCTCCGGGCGCCGGCGGGAGTCCCCCGATGCAGAGAAGATGGAAACGCCCCGTGATGGTTGCGCTGAGTCTGCTGATCAGCGCGGCGGCGGTGGCCTTCTTCCTCTACCGGCTGAGCGGCAACTGGGACCAGGTGGGGCGGGCCTTCGCCGGGGCGGACTACCGCTTCCTGGTGCCCTCGGTGGCTTTCATCGCCGGGGTTTACGTGCTGAGGACCGTTCGGTGGAAGGTTTTTCTGAAGCCGGTGGCGGACGTTCCCGCCGGCCAGGTCGGGGCGGCCACCTGCATCGGGTTCATGTCGAGCTGCGTGTTGCCGCTACGGGCCGGGGAGGTGATCCGCCCTTATGTGCTGCACAGGCTGAGCGGGATGAGCTTCGGCCACGCCGCCGGCACGGCCATGGGGCTGGAAAGGCTGTTCGACCTGGTGGGGGCCACCTTTCTGCTGTTTCTGACCCTTCTGCTGCCGACGGCGACCGGCGGCGCGGAGGCGACGGAGCGGGGGACGATGCTGGTGGAGCAGCTTCACGCCAGGGGGCTCTGGTTCGCCGCGTTCACCCTCCTGGTCATGGCGGCGCTTGTGACGATGGCCTTCCGGCCTTCATGGGTGCTGGGGGTTACCGATTTCTTCCTGCGCGTGTTTCCCTCGCCCTGGCGGGAACCCCTGAACGGCTTCATGCGGTCCGCGGTGGAATCGCTGTCCTTCTTGAAGAGCCCTTCCCGGGTCGTCCTGGCCGTGGCGCTGACGCTGGGTATATGGCTGTGCTTCCCGCTCAGCACCTGGTGGGTGGCCAGGAGTTTTGACCTGGAGATACCGTTTGCCGGCGTCCTGCTGGCCCAGGTGCTGGTGACGGTGGCCGTTGTGGTCCCCCAGGCCCCCGGATTCATCGGCATATTCCAGGTCGCCGCCATGGCGGGCGTGCAGCTATACGGGGTGCCGGAGGGGGAGGCGGGAGCGTTCGCCACCATGATGTGGGCGGTCAACGTGTTCCCCATCACCGCGGTCGGTCTGGCGGTGCTCTGGTATGAAGGGCTGAACCTGCGGAAGCTGGCCGCCGCCTCCAGGGCGGCAGCGGAACCGGGAGGGGAACCTTGAGCCGAGCGAGTCGGTTGCGCGGAAACCGGCGGCCCTTGCGCCATTCGCTCCCGGTTACCTTGACAAACGCCTTCGGCCCCATACCATGCGGCGACCCCGATGGAAGGGTACGGCTTCTTTACGGTTCGCAAATGCGTCCCCGGCGGCGCGAGATGTCTCCTGTAGCAGACGTGACCTGTCATGTCCAACAACAAGGTTAACTATGCCCTCATAGGCTGCGGCGTGGTCGGCCCCGTCCACGCCGAGGCTGTGCGTCTGTGCCCCGCTGCCGAGCTGGTCGCCACCTGCGACGTTGTCCCCGAGCGAGCCGAGCGGTGCGCCGAGACCTACGGCGGGACGCCCTACGCCGACTACGAGGAGATGCTGCGTGTGGCGCGGCCCGACGCGGTCAGCATCTGCACCCCGCACCACAACCACGCCGAGATCACCGTGGCTTCTCTCCGGGCCGGCGCCCACGTGCTGTGCGAGAAACCCCTGGCTATCCGGCGGGAGGACCTGGAGCGCATGTCGGAGGCGGCCGAACGGACGGGTCGGATGCTCGGCGGGGTCTTCCAGCACCGCTTCGACCCGGCAGCGCGGATCGCCCGGCGGGCCGTCCGGGACGGCCTGTTCGGAGAAGCCCTGACGGCCGGGGTTCGCGTCCACGTGCACCGGAGCCGAGAGTATTACGAGAGTGCCCCGTGGCGCGGAACCTGGGACGGGGAGGGCGGGGGCGTGCTGATCAACCAGGCGATCCACAGCATCGACATGCTGCAATGGCTGACCGGCCCGGTGACCAGCGTGTTCGGCCGCTGGACGAATCGCAGCCTCGGCGGCTGCATCGAGACGGAGGACACCGCGAGCGCCTCCCTGGAGTTTGCCGGCGGTGCGGTGGGGACGATCGAAGCCACCGCTGGAAGCCACCTGGACTTCGACGCACGGGTCGTTTTCTGCGGCACGGAGGGCTCCTTCGCGCTGTCGACCGGCGGCGGAGGCCGGGTGTCCGGACTGAGCCTGAGCGACGAGGAGGCCGAGAGGGAACTGCGGCAGGAGATCCAGAGGGCCTCGCGCCGTGCCGAGGCGGCGGCCACTCCCGGGAAGCGCTGTTACGGGGACTCCCACCGGCGGCAGATCGAGAACTTCGTGGCCGCCGTGCTCAACGGCAACGCGCCGGAGGTCACGCACCAGGAGGCGCGACACGCCGTGCAGATAGTGCTGGCGGTCTACGAATCCGCCCGGGCCGGGCGCCCGGTGGCACCGTAGAGGCCGGGGGCCGGGCTTACTCGGCCTCGAGGGCTTCCTCCACGGTGGGGAAGATTCCGATGAGGGTGTGGAGTTTGGTGAAGCGGAAGACCTCTTCGACCAGCGGCTGGGGGTCGACGATGCGGACGTAGCCGCCGTTTTCAGTTGCGGTGCGGAAGGCCCGCATCATCTGGCCGAGGCCGGTTGAGCTGATAAACGAAACATCCCCCATGTCGAAGACCAACTGGTAGTGGCCGTCCTCCAGGACTTCGTCCAGCTCTTCCCGGAGCATGTCGGCGCCGGCCTCCCTCATCTGGCCGGAGACGTGGAGTATGCAGGCGTCATCGTGGAACTCTTTATCTATCGTCGCGTTCTGCGCGGTGTCTCTGGCCATTGGTGTAATTCGGTGGTTGAGAGGTCAGGTTTGTTTGCCGGCGGCCCAGGGTGCGTATTTCACCAACGTCACCTCGTTGCCACTGTCGTTGTAACGGATTTCGTCCATCGACGCCCGCATCAGGGCCAGTCCTCTGCCGGAGGTGGCCAGCAGGTTGTCCCCACTCGTGGGGTCGGGCACCTCCTCGGGCTGGAAGCCTTCGCCTTCGTCGGTGACGGTAATGACCACCCGGTCCTCGCCCACGTAGAAGCTGATGCCCACCTTCTTGGTATCGTCCAGCTCGTTGCCGTGCTTGATGGCGTTGATGACGGCCTCCTCCAGGGCGAGTTTCACGGCGAACCGGCTGCGCTCTCCGTAGCCCTTGTTGTCCAGAACCGGCAGGATGGCGTCTTCGACGTGGTTCAGTTCGCTGGGGATGCTGGGGATGGCGATCTCCTTGCGTTGGGCCTTCTCCAGGAGCAACTCCACCCCGAGCAGAGCGACGTCGTCTTCGGGTTCTTCCATCACGCCCGCCAGGCTGGTGACCATGGACTCGATATCCAGAGCGCCCTTCTCCTTCAGATAGCTCTGCAGCTTCTGCTCCGATTCGCGGCGGTCACGGGACTCGAACCCCTTCAGCAGCCCGTCGGTGTAGAGGAAGATGCGGTCGTTCTGCTCCAACTGAATGCCCTTCTGTTCGTACTGTCCGTCTTCGAACATGCCGACGAACAGCCCCTCGGTGTCCAGCGGGATGACCCCGCCGTCGCGTATCACGAAAGGGCAGCAGTGGCTGGCGTTAACGTACTGGAGGCTGAGCAGTTCGGTGTCCAGCACGGCGAGGAAGGCGGTCATGTAGTGGCCGGCGAGGGTGCTGCGAAGAAGCGCTCTGTTGACGTTTTCCATGATGCGGCGGGGATTCAGCTCGTCACTGGCGTAGGTGCGGAAGGCCAGTCGCCCGGTCGCCATGATGACTGCGGCCGGCAGCCCGTAGCCACTGACGTCGGCTATGAGGAAGGCAATGAAGTTGTCGGACAGGTTGATGATGTCGTAGAAATCACCGCCGACCCTCGTTCCGGGCTTGGACTGGATGGCGAACTGAACGCCTTCGACGGATTCGTCGGTAACCGGCCGAAGGCTTCTCTGCAGCTCCCGGGCTACCTGCTCGTCACGTTCCAGCAGCATAGCCTGGCGTTCGAGCTGTTCGGCCAGCAGTTTGCGGTCGCGCCCGGCCGGGCGCACGATACCTTCGGTCGAGCCCTTGGACTTCAGGGATTTCTCCAGGGACTCGATGCGCAACTGCGCCCGCTGGAGCTGACGGCGCAGGCCGAGCACCTGTTCCTTCAACTCGGAGGGGTCGGACGGAACAGGCTGCTCGCCCGAATCGTGCGCCTCAGATGCGTGTTCTACTCCGGACATATCCAGTGCTTCTCAAGGGCATAAACGCCGCGGGCACAAGCGTTTAGGAGGGAACAGATCTGGAGAATTCTCTGGCTTTTGCCCGACACTGTTATCAACTCTAAACCTCACCCAGTGTTGCTATTATGTGCCAAACCGTCTTCCGACGCAAGTGAATCATCGGTCTCTCTGTCCTGCCGTTCCAGGCCGGCCGCCCTGCGGAGTTTCCGCCGGATGCTCTCCCAGTGGGTGCCCCGCCAGTAGGTCTTCCCGCATCCCCGGCACCGGAAGAACCGGTCGCACGCTTCCCGGACCCGGGGAGGGACCTGTTCCCGAACTTCCTCCGGCGGCACGTCCGCCAGTTCTCCGTTACACACCATGCATCGGGGGTCCCGCAGCTTCAGATGCAGCTCGTCCATCACGTGGGCCAGTTGGCGAACGGGACGCGTGTTCCGAGGAATGAACAGGCTTTCCACCACCCCCTCGGTCACCGCGTAGCGCTCCATCAGCTCCCCGTCGCTGGTCAGGAGCCGACGCCCCTCCTCGTGGCAGCGGCGGACCAGGGCTCCGTCGCGTATGTGCGCGTCGAAAATGGTGTCGTAGCCGGCGGCCCGAAGCCACCGGGCCAGCCCGCCGAGCATCGCATCGCAGAAGAAGCGTTCTGGAGGGTTCATGTCCGCCTATCAGGCCGGGGGAGCACTCTTCATATGCGCGAGGTCGAAGATGCCCTGAGAATTATGAATTTGCTCTGTAGAAAGCATCCATCGGTACTCAAATCGGCCCGGCGCCTGCCACGCCGTCATGCTGAGGCGCCCTGTCTTCTACTACTGCGCGAAGCAACCTTCGCTACGAAGCACGTGGAGGCGCCGAACGCATCTTGCCGTTCTGCTGCCCTGAACCTGCACCGTCACCGTTCGCCTCCTCCGCCCGAAACCGGCGCCAGCCGTGCCAGGTGCTCTGGACCAAACGCCGTGCTCCTTCGCTCGCTGAGAATGCGCTCGCTCAGGATGGCATCCGGAGCGGCGCTCCGCTCTCGCGCCTGCCTTCAGTCGTCGTGGTTCTCCGTGCTCTCCGTGTCGTTCGTGGTTCCCCTCTGTCGTTCGTCGTTACTCTGTGTTGCTCTGCGTCCTCTGCGGTTCCACTTGCCGTTGTGCCCAACTGTGCCGTTGGCTCTCTCCGTGCCCTCCGTGGTTCCTATACTCCGGTTCGCCGGCCTCAACGGGCCGCCGCGGGTCGACGGGCCGTTTGTTTGACAGAGCCGCTCAGGGACGGTATCAACAATCCATTACGGGGGCAAGTCCGGCCTTCGCCTGCCGGCCGGACGCGGCCTTTTGCGGCGTGGGGGCGCCGCCGAGGGAGCGACGAGTTGACTGTGGGCCTTAAATGGAGAGCGACAGATGGGCAAATCGGGACTGCGGGAAGAGAAACGACTGCCGGCCGAGAAGCTGCGCAGGATGATTGATCCGAGCGTTTTCTCTTTCGACAGCACGGAGGAGATTGAGCCCCTGACCGACACCATCGGCCAGGAGAGGGCGATGGAGGCCATCGAGAAGGGGCTGGACATGGAAGCCTCGGGCTTCAACATCTTCGCCGCCGGTCCGGTGGGAACCGGCCGAAACTCGGCGCTCCGGGCCAAAGCCCGCAAGAAAGCAAGCGAGGAATCCACACCCTCCGACTGGTGCTACGTTCACAACTTCCAGACGCCCGACGAACCAAAGTCCATCGAGCTGCCCGCCGGCAAGGGTCGCGAACTGCACCAGGACATGGACAACCTGATCGAGGAGTCCCGGGAGGACATCGGGCAGGCATTCGAGGAGGAAAGCTACCAGGAACGCAGAAACAAGGTCCGGCAGGAACTCCAGGAACAGCGGAATGAACTGCTGGAGGAACTGCGGGAGAAAGCCCGGGAGCTGGAACATGCAGTGGAGGTCAGCCCGGCGGGGATCGTGGCCGTTCCCCTGGTGGAGGGGGAGCCCATCTCGGCCGACGAGTTCGAAGAGCTGGACCCGGAGAAGCAGGAAGAGCTGCGCCAAAAGGGCGAGAAGGTGCAGGAACTCGCCTCAGAGACCGTCTCCCGCATCAGGGAGCTGGAGAAGGAGGCTCGGGAGGAGGCCGAAGAGCTGGAGCAGGAGGTCGCGGTCTTCGCCGTGGGCCCCCTCATCGAGGAGCTGAAGGAGAAATACGCCGAGTTCGACGACGTGGTGCAGTTTCTGGACGAGGTCAGGGAAGACATCCTGGACAACATTGATCTGTTCAAGGAGGACGATCAGGAACAGGGCTTCGTGGCGCAGTTGCGCGCGCGGGCTAAACGGCAGCTCTACAACCGCTACCGAGTCAACGTCGTGATCGACAACTCCCGGACCGAGGGCGCCCCTGTCGTCGAGGAGCGCAACCCCACCTTCTACAACCTTTTCGGCCAGATCGAATACCGCATGCAGATGGGAGGGATGACCACCGACTTCACCATGGTCAAAGGCGGGGCCATCCACCGGGCCAACGGCGGCTATATCATCCTCCAGGTGCTGGACGTGCTCCGCAACCCCTTCAGTTGGGAGGGGCTCAAGCGCATCATCCGCACCGGCGAGGTACGGATAGAGAACGTCTGGGAACGCTATCATCCCACTCCCGCCGCCACCCTCGTGCCCGAACCCATGCCGGTCAACGTCACCGTCATGCTGGTGGGCAGCCCCCTGGTCTATCACCTGCTCTACATGCTGGACGAGGATTTCCGGCGGCTCTTCAAGATCAAGGCTGACTTCGACGTGGAGATGGACTTCAACCAGGAACATCTCGACCGCTACGCGGCCTTCATCTCCGCCCGCTGCGAGGAAGGCGAACTACCGCCCTTCACCCGGGAGGCGGCCGTGCGGCTGATGGAGCACGGCATACGGCTGGCCGCCCACCAGGAGCGGCTCAGCACCCAGTTCCTCTACGTGGCCGACACCATTGCGGAGGCCGGCCATGAGGCCGCCGTCGACGGCGCCCAACAGGTCGAAGCCCGCCACGTGAACCGCGCCATCGAGGCCCGCCGCACGCGCTCCCGCATGCTGCAGGACAAGATACAGAGGCTGATCGAGGAGGGGCAGATACTCATCGACACCGAAGGCGAGGTCGCCGGGCAGGTCAACGGCCTCTCCGTCGCGGACCTGGGGGACTATCGTTTCGGCAAACCCTCACGCATTACATGCATGACCGCCGTGGGCCGGGCCGGCGTGCTCAACATCGAGCGGGAAAGCGAGATGAGCGGCAGCATCCACGACAAGGGCGTCCTCATCCTCACCGGGTACCTCGCCCGCCTGTTCGGGCAGGACAAACCGCTTTCCCTCTCGGCACGGCTCTGCTTCGAGCAGTCCTACTCCGAGGTGGAGGGAGACAGCGCCTCCTGCGCCGAACTCTACTGCCTGCTCTCCAGCCTCGCCGACCTGCCGCTCAGCCAGGACATCGCCGTCACCGGCTCGGTCAACCAGCGCGGCGAAGTACAGCCCATCGGCGCCGTCAACCAGAAGGTGGAAGGCTTCTTCGAAGTCTGCCGCGACAAAGGGCTCACCGGCGAGCAGGGCGTGCTGATCCCCGCCCGCAACCTCCAGAACCTGATGCTGCGCCCGGACGTGGTCGAGGCCGTGGAAGAAGACAAGTTCCACGTCTGGGCCGTAGATACCGTCGAGGAGGGGATCGAGCTGCTCACCGGCGTCTCCGCCGGCACCCGGGACGAGGAGGGCCGGTTCCCCGAAGACAGCGTTTACGGCCGCGTCGACCGCCGTCTGCGGGAGATGGCCGACGTGCTGAAGGAGTTCGGCGGCGCCGGGGGTGGAGAAGAAGAGAAGGGAGACTGACTTTTTGGGGCGCCGACCTGACGGTCAGAACGGCACACGACGATGACCTCTGCCGGTAGCCGGACCCGCCATGCCCCGCAGGAAAGAACCGGTCAGGCTCAGCAAGCGGCTGTCCTACCTGTTGCGCCACCACCCGGAGGACCTGGACCTTCGGCTCGACCCCGACGGTTTCACCCGCGTGACGATCGCTAAGCTGGCCGAGCGGATGGGGGTAGGGGAGCAGAATATCAAAGATGTGGTGGAGGCCGACCCGAAGCGCCGCTTCGAGATTCGCGGCGGGCGGATCCGCGCCAACTTCGGCCACTCCGTCCCCCAGGGCCGGACCATGTGGGAGCGCCGGCCGCCCGCAGCGCCCTCCGAGCTGCCGGCGCAGCTTTACCACGGCACGCCGACGCGGAAAGGCGGGCGGATACTCGGGGAAGGCATAAGGCCCCGGGGCCGCCGGATGGTGCACCTGTCGACGACGCCGGAGTGGGCGCGCCGGGTGGGGTCCCGGCACGGCGCCTCGCCCGAGGTGCTGGAGATAGATGTCGCCGAGGCAATCAAGCGCGGAGTGCGCATGTGGCGGGCCGGGCCGGCCACCGTCGTCTCAACGCCGGTTCCCCCGGCCTGCATCGCCGTGGTCAGGAAGTAAAGAGTTTTCTACTCAGGCTCTATTCCCAGGATGACGAGCGGGACCGGTGGGCTGTTCCGTCCGTGGCGCAGGAGGTTGTACAGTTCGCCTTCGTAGTATGCAACCCCTGACGACATCTGTCGCTGCATGGCTTTGGTGGGAAGTATCTCGATGCCCACGTTGATCAGTCGCCCCGTGTAAAAGACGAGATGCTTGACGAAGAGATCGTAAGCCACGAAAGCATACTTGCCAAACTGAACCTCGATTGCGACCTTGTCTTTCACGTGGTCGGTCTGGTTGTAGGAGCGAATGGCTTCATATCCCTGCTCCTCCAGGTAGTGCTTTTGCCGGTCCAGCTCCATCGTCGCCATTGCTTCGGTCTGTTCGTGGTTGTGGGCGATGTAGTAGTCGTAACGTTCGGACTCCCAGCCTTTCTGGCCCAGCCTTCGGGCGAATTCTGCGTTAAGGTCCGTGGGGCTGTATAAGAGCTGTCCTTCCATCCGCTTTTCCCTGCTTTTCTTTGTGCGACAGGTTTCGGCGTCTATATCGGCGATGGTATTGAGGAGTGCGTCATAGTCCCCCTTTTGGTGCACAAGCAGCCATTCTTCGCCGTTCAGGTGGGAATGCTTCTTCGCCAGATGCATGAAACTCAGTCTTCCTCCTCGCTTTTGCCCGTGTCGTCCAGTATTCCACCTATGAACTGCTGCACGTATTGCGCGTCGACCTCCGGTTCATAGACCGGCTTATTCATCGGTCGAGTCTTCAGCTCGCCGCGCGCCATCTTCCGTACTCTCTCGACGGCAATCTCTGCGTATCTCTCTACGATCTCGGCGCCGATGAATTTCCTCTTGCGTTTGAGCGCGGCCACGCATGCCGACCCCACCCCCGCGTAAGGGTCGAAGACAGAGTCACCCGCATCGGTCAGGGCGAGAATGAGGCGCTCAACCAAGCCCACGGGGAACTGGCATGGGTGCGCCGTTTTTTCACAGTGATTCGACTTAACGTTTGGTATGTCCCAGACATCGGACGGATTCTTCCCGAGAGGGTTGCCCGACCGCTGCCCCCTCCTGGGTCCTTTGTAGTGTTTTTTGTCCGGGTAGCGCTGAGGGACCCTGACAGGATCGAGGTTGAAGACATAATCGTCCGTCTTGCTGTACCACAGGATCGTTTCGTATCGGCCGGAGAACCTGTTTGCGCAGTGTAGACCGTGCCGGAACCGCCAGATAATCCGGTTGCGCAAGTGCAGCCCGAACTCCGAGAATATGCCGTGGAATAGATAGTCCAGCGGCAAAATCTCTCCGTCGTCTACGTAGTTCCCTACCTGCCAGCAGATGCTCCCTCTCGGATCCAAAGTCCGCAGCAACTCACCGATGACCGACCTGTGAAACGCCCTGTACTCGCGGAGGCTGCGGTCTTTCTCGTATTCTTTTCCGATGTTGTACGGCGGGGAGGTCACAATGAGCTGGACACTCTCATCGGGAATATCCGGCAGCAGGTCGCGGACGTCCCCCCGGTAGAAGATCACATCAGCGTCTGCACGGTACTCCCGCGCGATGTCGACCAGCTCATGGGTATCCCACAGGGAAGCGCACATCGGTTTCTGACCTCCGGCCTATCTCAGTCAACCGGCCTTGCCCACTCCTCCGCAATGTGCCAGGACAGTAGATTACGCAGGAACCCTGTCAGACACAAGTGGAGTTCCATTAGTTTCGGCGCAGGTGGCCTACCGCGAGCCTATGCAGCACCGCGGCGTGTTCTCATGCCCGGCGTCCTGGCCTCGAGTCGTTCGCGAGGGCGGCCCGAGACGCCGTCTTGCGGATGCACCTGGGGTGGTCTGAGCTTTGTCGAAATGTTGAAGGGGGTCGGCATGGCGCATAGCACCGAATGCACCGTTCGCAAAAGCCCGCTTCGAGGAGGCGGACGAGGTGGCCGCCGTGCTTCGGGAGGCGGCCTGCGTCCACCGGCTGGCCGCCCGGCTCATGACACTGCTTGCCGTTGGCCTCGCCGTGGCCATCGCGCTTGGGCGGCTTTTCCCGGGCGGCGGCCCTGCTTCTGTGGGGCTGGCACGCCGTGTCGGCCGCGGAGCCGGACTGAGCCCGGCGAACCGCGTCGCGGCAGCGCAGGGGGCCGGCCTCAAAGGTAGGGGAGACTGGTGAGGGCGGTGGGAATCGAACCCACGACCTACGGATTAAAAGTCCGTCAACGGGTTCCCCTAAGCCTCCCCCTTACAAGAACTTAGAACACCTGCCCGAGCCGTTGCCTGCCCTACTGCCTGCCCTGGCGGCCCATTTCCCCCGCCTGGCCGAACTCGTGCGCCGGTGGCCGGACCTGTCCGAAGCCGTGCGCAGCGCGATTGAGAAAGCAGCACGTCGGGGGGCAAAACGCGAAGAGGAAGCGGAATCTCCTTGACGTATGGTATTATCTGTGCTATACTGTCTGTGTCGAGATAGAACAAGGCCCGCCCGGCGCAGCAACGCCGAGCGGGCAAGAGGCGCAAGGCACACGCGAAGATGAGTCTTGTGGCTTGCGGCCCATTCGGCATTGTAGGCCGCGCCTCCCTGCAAAGTCAACGGGCCGCAGGCCCACGATGGAGGTGCACATGACTGCCGACACACAGACAGAAGCGTTGTTACTTAGCCCCGAAGATGTGGCCGACCTGTTGGACATCGGCCGCTCGACGCTCTATCGGCTGTCCAGTGCAGGTAAGGTGCCCCGGCCCGTGAAGGTCGGCCGGTCAACTAAGTGGCGCCGACGGGAGATCGAAGCCTGGATTGCGGCCGGCTGCCCGCCCCGCAACCGCTGGGAGTGGGAAGGAAGTGAGCAATGAGCACTGACCCCATCACCACGGCAAAAGCAGACTGTCTGCTGGCCTACGTGCGGCGCGGTATCGGCCGCGACGGCCCCGGTCGGGCGCTCCTGGACAAGACAGGTTACCGCCAGCTGGCCCAGCGCGGGCTTACCCGTGCGGAGGTCCACAAGGCGGCCCGAAAGCTGGCAAAGTCGGGCTTTGTCACGGTTGATAATTCATCGGCCGGCATGGTCCTGCTCCTGGCCCGAAAGCGGGAGGGAGCGTCGGCATGAGCACGGCAACCGAGGTTGACCGGATAGACATCAGGGACGTGGCCCGGCGCCTGGGCCTGAAGGTCCGAGAGCGCGGCGCAAAGGCGTTCATCTATTGCCCCGCGTGCGAGCGGGACGCTGACACTACGAAGCCGCCCCATCACTGCGAGCTTGCCGCCGATAAGCCCGTGTGGCACTGTCACCGGTGCGGCGAGAGCGGCGACGCCGTGGGGCTGGTGCGGGCCGTCCTCCACTGTGAGGCCGGGCGCGCGTTCCAGTGGCTCAGGGACCGTTCCTTTCTGCCGGATTCCGACCGCGAAGGTGGCCTTTCAGGCGAGAACGTGGGGAAGTATGACCCCCTTCGGGAGCTTACGGACCGCCGGGACTGGGAGCGGGAGGCCCTGGAGGCCCTCGGAGCGGAGGGCGACGGCCGCATCGTTCGTATCCCCATGCGGGACGCCGACGGCAACATCGTGGGCTGGAAGTCACGCAAGGCCAACAACTCCCCCTTCGCCCTGCGGGACGGCAGCGAAGTCAAGTCCCTGACCGGCAGGGGCGAGCACAACGGGCTGTTCTACCCGGAGGGCTTGGCCGACGCCCCGGACCCCGTGCTTGTCTGCGAGGGGGAGGCGGACACCGTGGCCGCTCTCTCGGCCGGTTGGCCCGCCGTGGTGGGCACTGCCGGCGCTGCCGTCGGCAAGGACTGTGCGCGAGACCTGGCCCGGCTGCTGGCCGGTCGCGCGGTTGTGCTCTGTCCCGACCCCGACGACGCCGGGCGCAAGTGGAGGGACGCGCAGGGGCGCGTCCTGGCGAACGTGCGGTCCGGCGTGAAGTTCGTGAGCCCCAACGGAGACCGCGACCTTGACGACCGGCTCCGGGCCGGCGCCGACCTGACAGAAGTGGTAGAGGGCGCCCTGGAGTGGGAAGACTCGGAAGACGCCGCCTCGCAGTTCTTCGAGAAGAACACCTTCATACCCCTTCGCCTGGCCCGGTGGCTGAAGGTGCGCCATGAGCTTGTTTTCGGCTTCGACCCTGAGAACGGCGCCGGCCGGCTGATGGAATACGTCGGCGGGGCCTGGCGCCCGGCCGTGGGGCTGAACGTGGAGGGCAAACAGGCCCTCGGGGAATGCGCCAACTCCGGCCGCCTGGCGGAAGCTGAAAGGCTGCTGGCCCTGGACGTGCCCCGCGTGTCGTGGAACGACTGGAACCCGCACCGGCGGCTTATCAACTGCCGTTCCGGGATGCTCGATCCGCTCACCCTGGAGCTACGACCCCACCGGCCTGAAGATTACAGCACCTTTCAAGTGCCAGCGGAGTTCAATCCCGACGCCGAATCGCCCGTTGTAGAGCGATTCCTGGCCGACGTGCTGCCTGCCGACTGTCTGGAGGTGGCCTGCATGATGATGGGCTACTTGCTGATACCCGACCTGTCGGCGGACAAGCTCTTTGTGCTGGAAGGCCCTGCCGGGACCGGCAAAACGACGTTTCTTGATGCCCTGTTGAGGATGATCGGCCCGCGAAACTGGACGCAGGTTACCCTCCAGGACCTGGCCGAAAACCGCTTTGCGTCGGCCCGCCTGGAGAACAAGCTCGTCGGTTGCTTCGACGACTTGGACAGCACGTCAATGAAAACGGTCTCACACGTGAAGGCCCTGACCGGCGGGCACCCGTGGCTCACTGTGGAGCGCAAATGCAAGGACGCCTACAAGGCGCCCTTGTATGCGCGGCTGGTCTTCTCCTGTAACGAAATGCCGCGAGCCCGCGACAAATCACAAGCCTGGCTTGACCGGGTTTTCTTGCTCCCGTTTACGAACCGTTTTCGGGACACCAGCGGGGAAGACCGCCAGATGCCCGACAAGCTCAGCACCACAGAGGCCCAGCAGGTGCTTTTCGCCCTGGCCGTCAGCGGTCTGAAGATGCTGGCCGAAGAACACGACTGGCGCTTCCCTGAGCCGGAAAGTGTGGGGCTGGAGTTGAAAGATTACCATATACGCAACGACAGCGTGGCGGCGTTCGTCGAAGAATGTTGCATCGTCTCGCCACATGGGAAGGCCAGACGCGGCCTGTGGTATGACGCTTATCGGGCATGGGCCGAAGCAAGCGGGTTGCATCCTGTCAGCAAGCGGAACGCCTACCGGCGCCTGCGAGACGACTACGGTTGCGAAGACCACCAGACGCATGACGGCGGCCGTTTCTTCGTCGGGATTGGCCTGGAGCGGCGGCGATGACGAACCGCGCAACAGGAACGCAACAGGAACGCAACAGGAACGCAACAGGAACGGCTTGTTCTAACTCACCACGTGTCAAGAGCTTAAGGAATCCGCAACAGATGCAACAGGAGTATTCTACTTCTCGCGCGAGTGCGCGCGCGCACGCATACACACACAGATGTCCGGGGAACCTGTGGCAAGTGTGGCGTGCTGTTGCGAGGGCCTCTCGTGGCCTTCTGCGGCGTTTGCTTCCTGTGGCGAAGGTGTGGCGCTCCTGTGGCGCTGCTGTGGCGCTGCTGTGGCACTCACCTGGGGCTTTTGGGTCCTTCGGCGGCGTTTGGAGAAGGCGACAGCAATTGAATCCCCCGGACCTTGCCGTTGACAGGTGTTACGACAGGAGGGAAAGGTAGCACGCATGAGCGGACAAGATAAGGTTCTGGTAAAAGTGCTGGCGGCTGTGGACGCGACCTTTGCGCCCAACCGGCAATGGGCGCCTCACCAGCGCATGACGAATATATACGAGGCCCGCCGGGACTACCCCTCTGCCGGGGTTGCCCTACGCGGTGGCGGCAAGGGTGCTGAGCAGAAACGGACAGAGCGGGCGCTTGACGACCTTGTGCAGAGAGGGTTCGTCGAACGCATCAAGAACGCCGTGCGGACAACCGGCGTGCGGCTCACGGATGCGGGCGAGGCCCGGGCGCGGGCGCTCTGCGGGCTGCCGGACCTGGCCTGCGGGGTTGCTACGGTGCGCGAGGTGGTAGCCTACTCGAATGCGCCGGGACACCCCGGCTTACCCGCACCGGGCGAGCCGTGGCAGACCGGCATCAACTGGTCCGGGGCATGGGAGACGTGGCTGGCTGGTGTGGACTGGAGCGAAACGCAAGACCGTGCCGCCCGGCGTGAGCTTGTCTTTCAGGAGGAATGCGCCTTGCCGGCTCTGCTGCGCGGTTGGCTTCAAGCGGGCAGTACGCTGAAGCGGCACGTGATCTACGCGGCGACTGAGGCGGGGCGCGCTGTGGCTGTCGATCCGCCGCCGATCGAGGACGTGCAGGCGCCGGGCGGGGTGGACTGGAGCGAAGAATTGCGGAAGCGCTACTACCGCGCTTTTAAGCAGGCATCGGCCCGGTTCGACACGCTGACGCCGCAGCAGGCCCGCGAAATCGGGATGATCGCTGTGCCGTTGTGCTGGGCCGGGTACGGGACGCTGGAATACCGGCCGAAAAGGGGTTGACAGATGCTCGTAGATGTGATAACATATCAGTGAGTAGATAGACACAGGAGCGAGCCGATGAGCTACATACCGCCGCCCCAAGGCTACGAAGCTGCTTTCCGCGCGGAAATCCGAGAAGACATCAGGTCTGTCTTGGACCGGATGAGGGAGAGCCGAATAAGCAAGGCCGCTGACGGGGAGACAGTGGAGAATATCCGGTTCCCCTTGGAGACGGGGGAGGTCTTTTACGTGCTCCAGGCGTTGGGCTACAAAGCCAACCGCGACACGTACCGTTACTTGACGCAAAACGATTTCCTGGCGAAGCCCAGGCAACAGAAGGACAAGCGGCGGCTTGCCTGGACAGAAGACGACGTTGTTGACTTCGCCTGCGAACTGGAACGTCGCCGCCTATGGCTTATAGGGCGACACACCGAGAAGAAGACCGCGTTTGAGCTTCAAGACGAACTCGACCAGTGGCAGAAGGGCAACGAGGAATGGCAGCGACAAATGGAAATGCCGCTGGCCGACCTGCTGGACGAAATAGCGCGGGCCGAAGATGAAGACGAGCGTAACGGCCTTGCCATAGTTTTGCATGCGCGCGTGGGGGAACGACTGTTGCCGGAGACGAAAGAACTGCTCACACGCCTTGTCAAAGAAGAACATGAGCCGGTGCGCAAGGGAATTGCCGAAGTGCTTAAAGGGGAAGTAGACCATGCCACTACCGAAACCGACTGAGAACGAAATAGAAGATACGTTCCGGGAGCGCTGCATGACCGACGAAACAATGCGGAAGGAATACCCCGACAGCGAGCAGCGGCTGGCCGTCTGTGAAACCCGGTGGGCTGAAACGGGCGGTTCGTCTGATTTAGACGAAGCGCGTAGCCTGTCTGATTCAAGTGGCCTGTCCGAAGGCGTGTCTAATTTAGACGGGCCTTCGGGAGGGGATGCTCGCGCCGAATGCGGCGACCTTGTGATCGGCCCCGGCGAAGTCGAGCTGACGGCCGCCGGCGAAGGCAAGAAGAAGCGACCCCGCGTCTCCATGCTCGCCTACTCAGGCGGCGTCATGACCGTGCCCGACTGGGGAGCGGTTGTGATTGACCTGGCCGGCCTGGACATCAGCGGGCAGATTACCTTCCTGTCCGGGCATAAGAACGAGTTGGGCGAAATCATCGGGCACGGGCGCGCTCAGGTGCGCGACAACGCCCTTTACGTTGAGGGCGTGCTGACGGAGGCGACAGAAGCCGGCCGGCAGGTCCTGGCTCTGACCCGTGAGGGCGTAGAACTCCGCGCCAGCGTGGGCGTGGAGCCCCGCAAGAGCCAAAAGGTGCGCGCCGGCGACACCGTGCAGGTGAACGGTCGGACCCTGAAGGCCGAAGGGCGAAGCTTAACCTTGATAGAGAAGGGCCGGCTCCGGGAGGTGTCCGTTGTGGCCCTGGGGGCCGACGCCGATACGCAAATTTCCATTGCAGCAAGGAGAAGAACAATGGCAGATGAAACCGAAGTGGTAGAGGGGCAAAAGGGAATCGAACAGGTGCGCGCCAGCGCGGCCGTCAAGGCCGGCGAAGAAGCGCGGATTGTCACCATACACAACCTGTGCGCCGAATATGAAGACCAGTTCGGCGCCGCCAGCAACGCCGACCTGGCCACCATCAAGGCGAAGGCCGTTTCGGAAGGCTGGGACGCGCGGGAGACTGAGCTTGCGCTGATTCGAGGGGCGCGGCCTTCACTGCGCGGTTTCGTGCCTCGCGGCGCCGGCAGCCCGCAGGTTGAACCGGCAAGGCTACTTGGTGCCGCTGCGCTACTGCATGCGGGCCGGGCCGACGTGGCGGAAACGGCTTACGGTGAGCAGACGGCGCAGCAGGCCGAAGACCTGCGGACCGGCTCGATGGTAGACCTGTGCCGAGCGGCGCTCCGTCTGGAACACGTAGATGAACCCCGGAGCCGTCGGGAGATGATAGAGGCGGCTTTCTCGACGCGGAGCCTGCCGGTGGCCCTGGGCGACGCTGCAAACAAGGTAGTCCAACAGGCTTACCGGGAGACGCCGGCGACCTGGCGAAGCTTCGCCAACGTGCAACCTGCCGCTGACTTCAAGGACCATAACGTTATCCGCCCCACTTGGGGCGGCACCCTTGAGCAGGTGGCCGGCGACGGAGAGTTGAAGCACGCGACGCTCTCCGAAGAAACCGGCACCTTCTCCGTAGGCACCTACGGAGAGGTCCTTCAGGTTAGCCGGCAGGACATCATAAATGACGACGCCGGCGTGATCCGCCAGACCGCAGCCGCCTTTGGCCGCATGGCGATGCGCAGCCTGAATGACCTGGTGTGGTCTACTATCCTGGCGAACGCCGGCAACTTCTTCCATGCGGATAATGAGAACCTGCTCACCGGCGCCGACAGCGACCTTGACGCCGCCTCCCTGGCAAACGCCATTGCGGCGATGCGCGGGCAGCGGGACACTGACGGGAACGACCTGGATATCCTGCCGCAGGTCCTTGCGGTGCCCCCGGAACTGGAAGTCACGGGCCGGGCGTTGTTGGAGAGCTTGGAGATTCAGGCTGCCGAAGGCGAGCCCAGCGGCAACGCCCTGAAGGGTGCGGCGAGCCTGGAGGTGGAGAGCCGCATATCCAACACCGAGAAGTTCGCGAACGCCAGCACAACGGCGTGGTATCTCCTCGCGAGCCCGCAGGACATGCCGGTAGTGGTGGGATTCCTGGACGGGCGCCAGAGCCCGACCGTGGAGTACATGGGCTTGAATCAACAGGTCAACGTGCTGGCCGTCGCCTGGCGCGTCTATTCCGATTACGGCGCCATGCTGAACGACCCGCGTGCGGCCGTGCGTTCGGACGGCGCCTGATAGCCTGGCGCCCTTGACCGGCGGGGCGATAGAAAACAAGGCCGGCGCGGGATAGCCACCCCGCGAAGTTCATGCGGCGCCGGCAGGCCGCCGAGAAAAGCCTGCAAGCGCGGATTCCTTCCCGCGCGACATGGTAGAGCCGGGAAGGGGGCGGTTCGTGCTCCCGCCCCTTCTCTCGGCCCTTTGAAAAGTAGATTGTCGAGAACCGAAGTCGCAGAATGGCCGCCATTGCCCGCAGGCGCGGCCTGAGAGCTTCTGAGAGGAAAGAGGCGCAAATGAGGGTTTTCAGGCGCAAGTATACCGATTCTGAGGGGAACACACAGACCGCCAGCAAGTGGTACGTCGAGTTCACCGACCATGCGGGCGTCAAGCACAGCATGGCAGGCTTCACCGACAAGGCTGCCACCGAAGCGCTGGGGCGCCGGCTGGGGCGTCTGGTATCCCTGCTGGCCGTGGGCGAGCCCCCGGACGTGGCCTTGATGAAGTGGCTGGACGGCCTGCCCCGGCGCATACTGGACAACCTGGCCCGTTGGGATATGGTATCGCCCCGGCGCGCCGGCGGCGCTCGCACCCTTTCAGAGCACGTAGAGCAATGGAAGGGGGCGTTGCTTGCAAAGGGGGACAGCGAGCGCCACGTGAAGCAGCAGGCCGGCCGCGTGCTGCGCATCTGTGAGGGCTGCGGCTTCCGCCTTCCCCGCGATCTGGACGGCGGCACCGTGGGCGCCTGGCTTCACAAGCAGGTAGAGCAGGGCGCCTTCGGCCTGGCAACGCGAAATCACTACCTGACGGCGCTGCGGACCTTCTGCGGCTGGATGGTGAGGGAGGGCCGCCTTGCGGCCGATCCCACGAAGCACCTGAGCCGCCGCAACACGGCCCCCGACATCAGGCGCCAGCGCCGCGCCCTCTCCGCAGAAGAATGCCGGCGGCTCCTGGAGGCCACGGCCGAAGCGGGCAGGCACCACGGCATGTCGGGACAGGAGCGCGCCTTGCTCTATCGCGTGGCCCTGGAGACGGGCCTTCGCCATTCAGAACTGCGCAGCCTGACGGTGGGCGACCTGGAGCTTGCCGCAGAGCCGTCCACGGTGCGCGTAGAGGCCGCGTACACGAAAAGCGGGCGCGAAGACGTGCTTCCCCTCCGGCAGGATACAGCGGCGCTCCTGGAGCGCCATACGGCCCGCAGACTCCCGGCAGCGCCTGTTTTCAACATGTGGAGAGGGAAGGGCGCTCCAATGCTGCGGCGGGACCTGAGGGCTGCCGGCATCTCTTACGAAAACGACAAGGGTGAATACGTGGACTTCCATGCCCTGCGGCATACATTCATCACGGCCCTGGCGAACAGTGGGGTTCACCCGAAGACTGCTCAGGCCCTGGCGCGCCACAGCAGCATTACGCTGACGATGGACAGGTATACTCATTCACTGCTGGAGGGGCAGGCCGAAGCCGTGGCGAAACTCCCCGACCTGACGCCGGCAGAAAGAGAGAAGGCCGCCGCGACCGGCACCGATTCACTGCTTGCGTTACTGCCTGTTTCAGACGGGCAACAGGCAGACAATACGGGACAATACGGGACAAATGACAAGTGTTCGGGCGAAAACGCAAAAAAGCCCGATAAGGCTCATCGTGGCCGTTCTCGGGCTTCTAAGGATGGTGAGGGCGGTGGGAATCGAACCCACGACCTACGGATTAAAAGTCCGTTGCTCTGCCTAACTGAGCTACGCCCTCACCCCCCGATAGGAATGGTCAGTATAGTTCAGCCGCCCCCCGCAATCAAGCAGCAGGCCTCTCGAGCCGCTCCGGCCGGCTTCACCTGCCGCTGCCGGCGCGAGATGACGGGAGTCTGGATCGACAGAATCTGAAGGAGAATGAGATGGAATTCCTTGAGCTGAAGGACATATCCGAGCAGTTCATGGAGCTGGTCAATCCCGTCACGCCCGAGAAAGTCCTGGTCGCCGGCCGCAGGTTGGGACTGGAGGGAGGGAGCCGGGTGATGGACTCCGGATGCGGCCACGGCGAATGCCCGGCCCTCCGGGCGGAGGAGTTCGGCATCTCCGGCGTCGGCGTTGACCTCCGCGAGGCGGTCTGCGAGCGGGCCCGACGGAAGATGGAGCGGCGCGGCGGTTGAGGATTCGCCGGCGCCCGATAGAATGGGCCATTCGTGGCGAGAAGTCGTTCCCGCGAGTACCACTACGCAAACTGTCGGGAGATACCATGCAGGACGGCACGGTTCACTTCGCGTCCATCGGGATGAAGGAGATCAGCGCGCAGGCTTCGCTGCCGGCGAAGTTCGTGCGCATGCTGGACAAGTTCCCCATGAAGGGCATGTTCGACGGCAAGCGCACGGCCGTCAAGCTTCACGTGGGGAGCAACCTCGGCTTCAGCACCGTCCCTCCGCTGTTCGTGCGGATGCTGGTGGACAAGCTGAAGGACGCCGGTGCCGACCCGTTCCTGACCGACGGCACCTCGGCGATGCACCGGCTCGTGCCCCGCGGCTACACAGAGGAAGTGGTCGGCGCACCTTTCTACCCGGCCGCCGGGGTGAAGGACAACTACTTCCGGTCGGTGCCGGTCGACTACCGCGGCCTGGAGGAGGTCGAGCTGTGCGGCAACATCGTCGACGCCGATGCGCTGGTTGACCTTAGCCATTTCAAGGGGCACGGGCTGTCGGTCTTCGGCGGCGCCGTCAAGAACCTGGGAATGGGTGCGGTCACCCGCAGGACCCGGGGCGCCATCCACGCCCTCACCTCCCAGGAGGTGGGCTGGGAGGAGGAGGCGTGCGTCCACTGCGAGCAGTGCATCGAGGGCTGCCCCACCGGCGCCGCGCGGTTCGACAAGGACGGGAAGTTCACCATCTTCTTCCACGACTGCATCTTCTGCCACCACTGTGTGCTGGCCTGCCCGGAGGATGCCGTCGACTTCGACGACCGCAGCATCTACTACTTCCACTGCGGCCTGGCGGCGGCCACGCGCGAGGTGCTGGAACACTTCGATCCGGAGAGCGTCCTCTACATCAACGCGCTGCTGGACATCACCAGCTTCTGCGACTGCTGGGGCTTTACCACGCCGAACATCGTGCCGGACATCGGAATCACCGCCTCCCGCAGCATACTGCCGATCGAGAACGCTTCGCTGGACCTGATCCGGGAGGAGGACTTCATCGAGGGTTCCCTCCCCGGCCACGTGACGCGGCGCGAGGAGGGCGGCCACCTGCTGGAGCAGATCTGGGGCAAGGATCCCTACGACCAGCTTCGCGCGGGCGAACAGATGGGACTGGGGAGCCCGGACTACGAGATGGTGGAGGTCGATTGAGGCGACTTCGGTCGACCTCCGTCGCCTTTTCTGCGCCTCGCTTGTTTCGGCTCGACGCAGGTCCTATAACGCGGCGCTTGCACGCAGGCGAGCGGTCTTTGGCGGGGATTCGCAAACGGCCCCCTGCCGTACTCTGTTCGGGAGCAGCGCCGCATGATCTGGGGATACGCGGGCTTATGGCCCGGGGAGTTCAACGTCCGTGACGGCGACCCGGTGCTGAACCAACTCCGGTTCGCCCGGGAGCACGGCTTCCGGTCGTGCTCGTTCGGGTTGAGGGTGACGGAGACGCCGGAGCGGCTGGAGCAAGTCGCGCAGATGATCGCCGAGAACGATCTCCGGCCCGCCGTCCACTTCCGGGCCCCCTACTTCAGGGGCGATATGGCGAAGGTGCACCGTCGGGGGGAGCAATTCCTGCGGGAACTGGAGAAGTACGGCGAGTTGCTCCAGGTCTCCATCGTGACCACCACGGCCGGGCGGGTCCATCGCTTCATGGATCAGCCCTGCCTTGAGGAGCAGATGGACGTCCTCGCCGAAGCACTGGCGCCGGTCGCCCGGGGCTGCTACGAGCTGGGCTATCCGCTGGGCATCGAGAACCACGGGGATTACTACTGCAGCGATCTGGCGGGACTGTGCGAGCGCGTTCCTCGCCTCGGCATATTTCTGGACACCGGCAACACCTATCTCATCGGAGAGCGGAGCGTGCCCGGCTGCCGCGAGGCGGCCCCTTACGCCATCGGCACGCACTTCAAGGACCATCGCGTCCATCCCGACCCGCGGGAGCTGAAGTTCGTCGTGGAGGGAGCGCCCCTGGGGCGGGGCGACGTGGGCCTGCGGGAGGTTTTTCGCGGTCTGCTGGAGCTTGCCCCCGATCCGGACGGCCTGGTGATGCTGTGGGAGATGCTGCCGCCCCGGGACATGGACCCCTTTCAGTGCCTGGAGGAGAGCTGGGAGTTCGTGCGCACTCTGCAGGAAGAGGCCGATGAGTGGCGCCGGCGAAGCCGCGATGCCTGAGGTGGCGCCGGGCGTCGGAGCCTACCCCTCACCGTTCCAGCAGTAGGTGCAGAGGTCCGCGCCGGGCAGGGTGATGGCCTTCCGCATCTCGTCCAGCGTCAGGTAGGTCAGGCTGGTGGAATCGATGTCTTCGCGTATCCACTCCACCATCTGACGGTGCTTCTCGCTGCTCTCGTCGAGGTATTGGGCGATGTCGGCGCCGCTGTCCCCCTCGAGGGCGGCTATGGCGCGCCGTGCCGCCAGCTCTCCAGCCGAACGGGTCGAGATATTGTAGCGACAGGGGAACATCAGCGGCGGGCAGGCCACGCGCACGTGCACCTCGGCGGCTCCGGCCTGCCACAGCTTCTGGACCGTCAGGTTCTTTAGCTGGGTTCCCCGGACGATGGAGTCTTCGCAGACGATGAGGCGATTGCCCTGGCAGATGTCCTCGATGGGGATCAGTTTCATCTTCGCGATGCGGTCGCGCACCTCCTGGGAAGGGGGCGTGTAGCTGCGGCCGTAGCCGGCCGAGTATTTCACCAGCGGCCTGCGGAAGGGCAGTCCGCTCTCCATGGCGTAACCCACCGCGTGGCCGGTCCCGCTGTCGGGCACGCCGCTGGCCAGGTCCGCCTCGACGGTGTCCTTCCCGGCGAGGGCCTGCCCGCAGTGCTCCCGGACGGATTCCACGGAGACTCCCTCGTAGGTGGAAGCGGGGTAGCCGGTGTAAATCCACAGGAACGCGCAGATTTCCTTCGAACCCTTCGGCCCGGTTTCGTCGGCAAGGCCGTTGCTGTCGAACCGGACGATCTCGCCGGGCTGGAGGTGCTTGGTCACCTTGATTCCCAGGTTCGGAAAAGAGCAGGTCTCGTTGGCGGCGGCCACGGTTCCGTCTCTCTCCCCCACGGCCAGGGGAAAACGGGCGCGACGGTCCGAGCCGGCGTAGATGCCGCGGTCTGTCATCAGCAGCAGCGAAACCGATCCTTCGATCTTCTCGAAGACGTTCTCTATCCCCGCCACCGGGTCGGCGCCCTGGGCGATGATCTTCGCAACCAGCTCGGTCTGGTTCATCCGCCCGTTCTCGATCTCGCTGAAAGTAACCCCTTCCTGGATCAGTTCCTTGCCGAGGGCGGCGGCGTTGCTGATCAGGCCGGTGGTGACCAGCGCAAACGCCCCGAAGCGGCTCTCCACCACGATGGGCTGGGGGTCACGGCTGCTGATCACTCCCACCCCCATGCGCGCCGAGTGGGAGCGGTTGAACTGATCGAACAGGTTCTTGAACTGTCCGTGGGCTATGCGGTGGATGGAGCGGTGTATCTGGCCGTCCTTGATGGCGAGGCCGGCGAACTCCGTGCCCAGATGAGAATGGTAGTCCGTGCCGTAGAAAAGGTCTTCCATGCAGTCCGACTGGGATACAACACCGAAAATCCCGCTCATTGCAGCCTCCGCAGGTTGGAAGTTCCGACCGACTCCGGCGGTATTTTAGCAGAAGGGATTTCCCCTGTCAGCCGACCGGTCCCCGTGCCCTTGTCTTTACGCACATCTTGACTGTCTCGGATCCTCACGGCAGGTCAGACTCGCGCCCGAAGACCGGCCTTCTCGTCAAGAGCCCCCGACAGGGGGCGACTGAGGCGTAGCCCAGGGCGCAGTGCGCCCGCCAGAGCGCGCAAGCCCTGGGGTAAGAGCCTCAGCAACCAACAGGAGCGCGCGTAGCGGGTGATTCCGCCCGTGCGCCACATGTGACTCGCCCATCCTGGGGCGAGTACATGTTGAGCGTCGGCGCCGCGGAGCGGCGCGGTCGTGAAGCCCTGGCCTCCATCACATGGCCCCTACGGGGCCGAAAGTGAAGGCTGGGCAAGTATGACGTCCGACGGATCATAGCGGAGTCCCGCGACGGCCGGTCCGTCGCCGTTGCGCCGCGGAGCGGCGCGGTCGTGGAAGCCAGGGTTCGCGGCGGAGGCCGTTGTGCGGGGGTGCCCCCCTGGGCAAGTGTGATGTCCGACGGATCATCGAGGAGTCCCGCGACGGCCGGTCCGTGGCCGTTGCGCCGCGGAGCGGCGCGGTCGTGAAGGCCAGGGCTTCAGCCCTGGTATTTCACGCGAAAACCCAATTGCGCCCCGGAGGGGCGCGGTGAGGTACCCGATGCGCAAAAGCCTGACCGGGCGGCTGTGCCGCAGGATATCCGGAGCGAGCGACGGCGGGTCCTGGCGGCAGGCCGGTGTGAAGAGATCGC
>CAZEAP010000026.1:0-54969 GCA_964510315.1 uncultured candidatus Brocadiaceae bacterium | reverse complement strand
GCATCTGTGACCCGACCGCGCCCCTCCGGGGCGCATGGTTACGGTCGGTCGACCGGTCAACCAGGGCTGAAGCCCTGGCCTCCATCACATGGCCCCTACGGGGCCGAAAGAGAAGGCCGGGGGCAAGATGCCCCCGCTACAGCCTGCCCTTGTGGCGCTAAAGCCCCGGAGGGACCTTGTATATACGGAACCGCCAACCAGGGCTGAAGCCCTGGCCTCCATCACATGGCCCCTTTGGGGCCGGGGGCGGCCGGTACGGGAAGGTACGGCCCGGCAAAAGAGCGAGATGCGTTCGGCGCCTGGGAATAAGGCGCCTCAGCATGACGGCGCGGCAGGCGCCGGGCCGATTTCAGCGTCGATGGATGGTTTCTACAGAGCAGGCTGAAGGCTCAACGAACGACCACGAAGGTCACGAAGAACGCGGAGAAAAAGCGGAGCCAAAAAGAAGTGCGGGGGGAGAGAGGACGTAACCGCAGAGGCCGCAGAGTAGCGCAGAGGAAAGGCGAACGGCCAGGGCAGTAGGGCAGCTCGTCACCCTTCAAGCCGCTGCGCGCCGGCGACGGGAGGGGCAGGGAGCCGCGTGGGCGGCGCTGCCGTTCTTCCAGGCCGGCCGCTCTGATTCGGATAGCCTGTCTTGTGCTTCTGAGCACGTATAGCCGATGGACCCCACTCTTCGGCGACCGAAAACCGGCCCGGCACTTGGAAGACGGCCTCACAGCAGAATCACATCGGGAGCGGTGCTCCGGCGGACCGCGCATCATTTCTCCAGAGCAGCTTTGGCCTTCGTGACCCTGCCGGTCAGCGGCGGCCTTCGACCACGTTGTAGAACCGGTCGCAGAGCTGCTCTATGGCGTCCAGTCGGGCGAGTTCCGCGAGCCATTCCTCCGGGATTCCGTCGCGTCCGCGGAGGGTGCCGGCCAGGCCGCCCACCACGCATCCCACCGTGTCGGTATCGCCCCCCAGGTTGACGCCGATCTTGAGCGCGTTGGGGTAGTCACGTGCGCGCAGGAAGGTCCATATTGCGGCCTCGAGGGTCTCCACCACGTAGCCGCCGGAGCGCACCTGGTAGCGGTCCAGGTTCGCCACCCCGAGGGAGAGCACGGCGTCGAGGTGCCCCAACTCGTCCCGCCAGGGGTCTCCGGTGTAGTAGGAGCGCGCGAACCGGACGGCGGATTCCACCGCGTCTTCTCTGTTTGCGCCTTCGAGCACGTAGGAGACCAGCAGGCAGTAGATGCCGCAGCAGATCAGGGAACGCGGATGGGCGTGGGTAATGGAGGAGACCTCGTGGGCGGCCTCCAGCATGGTGCGGCGTTTGGTGGAGAAATAAAGAGCGACCGGGAGGGTGCGCATCAGGGAGCCGTTGCCGTTGCTGCCTTCGGACGCAAGGCCGGCGGAGGTGGGTTTGACACCGGCCTTCATTCTTTCCATGGAGGCGGCGGTCGTGGCACCGTAACCGAAGACGCGCCCGTAGGGGGTCCATCGGCCCTCTCTCCACCACTGGAGGAAGGCGGCGCCGATGCGATTCGGGTCGTATCCGGAGCAGAGGGCGTCGGCCAGGGACAGCAGCAGCGAGCTATCGTCCGACCACGTGCCCGGAGGCTGGCCGTGCGGCCCCCCTCCGGCCAAACGTTGGACCGGTTCGCGGGAGAGCCACTCCCGCGTGGCCCCCTCGTGGGGAAGACCGAAGGCGTCGCCGAGTACCGCCCCGAGGAGGGCGCCTTCGACCTGTTGCCGGAGGCTGAGGCTTTCCCCCACGGTATTTGCTCCTTTGCCGACGCTCCGCTCCCCGGGGCCGGGGCGGGCTCTAAAGGACCGGCTACCGCTGGTTGACGTTGATGCTCATGAGGAACTCGGCGTTGTTCTGGGTTTCGGCCAGTTTGTCCCGCAGCAGTTCCACTCCCTCGATGGGGTTCATCTCGTTGAGCATGCGGTGGAGGAGCTGGACGCGCCTCAGTTCCTCGGGGTCCAGCAGGAGTTCCTCTTTCCTGGTGCCGCTGCGGGTGACGTCGAAGGCCGGCCAGATGCGGCGGTCGGCCAGGTTGCGGTCCAGGTGCAGCTCCATGTTGCCGGTGCCCTTGAACTCCTCGTAGATCACGTCGTCCATCCGGCTGCCCGTCTCCACGAGGGCGGTGGCGACGATGGTCAGGCTGCCGCCCTCTTCGATGTTCCTTGCGCTGCCGAAGAAGCGCTTGGGTTTTTGTAGGGCGTTGGCCTCGACGCCGCCGCTGAGGATTTTGCCGCTGTGGGGCATCTCGGTGTTGTGAGCGCGGGCCAGACGGGTGATGCTGTCCAGCAGGATGACCACGTCGCGGCCGAACTCAACCTGCCGCCGGGCTTTTTGCAGGACCATCTTGGCGACCTGGATGTGACGGCTGGCCGGCTCGTCGAAGGTCGAGCTGATGACCTCGGCGTCCGGAACGGTCCGGCGCATGTCGGTCACCTCCTCGGGCCTTTCGTCGATAAGGAGGATGATCAGCTCCGCCTCGGAATTGTTCTGGGCGATGGAGTTACCGATTTTCTGCAGGAGTATGGTTTTGCCGGTCCGCGGGGCGGCCACGATGAGCCCCCGCTGGCCTTTGCCGAGGGGCGTGACCAGGTCCACCATGCGCATCTCCAGTTCGTCGGGCTCCCGCTCCAGGATGTAGCGCTCGGTGGGATGGTAAGGGGTCAGGTCCTCGAAGACGGCCAAGTTGCCGGCGCCCTCCGGGTCTTCGTAGTTGACCGCCTCCACCTTCAGCAGGGCGATGTGGTCTTCCCTGTCCTTGGGCGGGCGGATTTGGCCGGTCACCAGGTGACCGGTGCGGAGCCCGAAGCGGCGTATCTGGCTGGGGGAGACGTAGATGTCGTCCGGGCTGGGCAGGTAGCTGTAGTCGGAGGAACGGAGGAAACCGAACCCGTCCGGCAGCACCTCCAGAACACCCTCTCCGTACATGTTGCCGGACTTGTCCACCCGGCTTTTGAGAATCCTGAAGATCAGCTCCTGCTTCTTCAGGCCGCTGGTGTTTTTCAGGCCCTGTTCGTGGGCCAGACCCCGAAGCTGCTTGTTGGTCATTTTCTGCAGTTGGGTGATGTGGAGTTCGTCCGACTTCACCCCGTCCCCCTTTTGGGTGGTACTCTGATCGGCGCGCGTCATTTGGACCTCCTTGTGCGCGAGATAAGTTTTGCCCTACGCGGGCGGTGTGTTGGTCAACGCCCCTCCTTTGAGCCCGCACAGGGCGGGCCAGAGCCGTTCGACCTGTTTGTCCAACTCTTGGATTGTTCCGGTGTTTTCCACTACGAAATCCGCACGTTCTTTCTTCTTCTCCGGCGGCATTTGTGCCGCTGCCCTCTGACGGAACTGCTCGGGGCTGAGGCCCCGTTTCTCGCAGGCCCGGCGGCGCCGCAGCTCCGTCGGGGCGTCGACGAATATCAGGGCGTCGCAAAGCTCCTCTTCCCGGCCCACCTCCATCAGCAGGGCGGCGTCCAGCACGACGAGGGGCAGGTCCGCGCGACGCAGGAGTTTGCTTCTGCGCCTGCGTGTCTCCCGAATGACCGGGGGATGCACGATGCTGTTGAGTTCCTCGATGCGTTCCGGGTTGCCAAAGACTTCCCGGGCCAGCGCATCCCGCCGCACCTCCCCGTCCGGGCCGAGTATCCCGCCACCGAACGCGCGGCGCAGCTTCTCCCGCACGTCGGGCCGTCGCAGCACGCGATGGGCGATCTCGTCGGCGTCCACCACGGCGGCGCCCCTTTTCTGCAGGAGGCGGGCCACGGTGCTTTTGCCGCCGGCCAGTCCGCCGACCACACCTATCACGGGGGGCCCGGCGGGCGGGTTGTCTTCTCTGCTCATTTGGCTTCCGCCCAGTTCTTGCCCACGGCCGTATCGACCTTAAGCGGCACTGCCAGGTCGAGTGCGCCCTTCATCTGTTCGGTCACGAAACGACGGACCCGGTCGAGACTCTGGTCGGGGACCTCGAAGACCAGCTCGTCGTGTATCTGCAGCAGCATGCGCGCCCGGTCGTCTACGCCGGGCAGGCTGCGGTGGATGCGGATCATGGCGCGTTTTATCAGGTCGGCGGCCGAGCCCTGTATAACGGTGTTGACGGCGATCCGCTCGGCGGCGCTGCGCGTGGCCCCGGAGCCGCGTATGCCCTCGATCCGGCGTTTCCGCCCGGAAAGGGTCTCGACGTGGCCGTCGCGCCGCGCCCGGTCGACGGTGCGCCCGATGAACTCCTTCACCCTGGGGTAACGCTCGAAGTATCCTGCGATGAAGGCTTCGGCCTGTTCGACCTCTATGCCGATCTGCTTACTCAGCCCGTAGGGGCTGAGCCCGTAGATGATCCCGAAGTTGACCGCCTTGGCCTGCTGCCGCATCTCGTCGGAGACCTCTTCTTCCTCCACGTTGTTGACCTGGGCGGCCACGAAGCGGTGGATGTCCCTTCCTTCCCGGAAGGCACGCCGCAGCGTCGGGTCCTCGGAACAGTGGGCCATGATGCGCAGCTCGACCTGGGAGTAGTCGGCGCTCAGCAGGGACATGTCCTCCTCCGCCGGCACGAAGGCGCTGCGTATCCTTCGCCCCAGGGGGGTGCGGACGGGGATGTTTTGAAGGTTGGGCTCGCTGCTGGAGAGCCTGCCGGTGGCGGTGACGGTCTGATTGAAGCTCGCGTGCACGCGGCCGGTCCCGGGGTGCACCATCTCCAGCAGGGCGTCGGCGTAGGTGGACTTCAGCTTCTGAAGCTCACGGTAGCGCAGCACGTAGTCGGCGATGGGATGCTCTTGTTTGAGCCCGTTCAGCACGTCGGCCGCCGTCGAGTAGCCGGTGGTGCGTTTGGCGCCCCTCGGTGGCGGCAGTTCCAGCTTATCGAACAGAACGGTACTGAGCTGCTTGGGTGAGTTGACGTTGAAGGTCTCGCCGGCCTCCCGGTGGATATTCCGTTCCAGCGCCTCCAGTTTGCTCGCGAACTCCTCGCTCAGCTCCCGCAGCCTGGCGGCGTCCACCTTGATGCCTTCCCATTCCATCTCCGCCAGCACCGGGACGAGTGGAAGCTCCAGTTCGCTGAAAAGCTCAGTCAGGCCCTCTTCCCGGAGTCTTTCGGTCAGGAGGTCGCATAGCTGGAGGGCTACGTCCGCGTCCTCGCAGGCGTAGGGTGTTACCTTCGCGAGCGGGACCCGGTCCATGGTGGTCTGTGCGTCGCCGGTGCCGATCAGTTCCGTGACCTTCACCGGCTCGTAGTTCAGGTAGCGGCGGGCCAGGGCGTCCAGTCCGTGGCTGCGGCCCGCGGGGTGGAGCAGGTAGGAGGCCACCATCGAGTCGCAGCATACCCCGCGGACGGAGACGCCGTAATTCTTCAGAACAGAGATGTCGTACTTCAGGTTCTGACCCATCTTCCGGGGCTCTTCCGCTTCCAGGAGGGGCCTCAGCAACTGGATGGCCTTCCGACGCGGGCAGTAATCGCTGCCGGGGGGACCGGCGGTTGCCACGTAGACCCCCTGGTCGGGCGCCCAACTGAAGGCGATCCCGACGATCTCCGCCTCCCGCGGCCGGAGGCTGGTGGTTTCCAGGTCGACCGATATCCGGTTGAGTTCTCCGAGCCGTGAGGCAAGGCGGGCCGTTTCTTCGGCGGAGGTGACGGCGGAGTAATCCTTCTCGGTGGAGGCCAGTTTGTCCGGCTCGGTGCGTCGCTCGAACAGGGAGCTTTGCTGTGCCGGGGGGGCGGGGTTGCCGGAGCGGAGCGAGTCAAATCCGACGGCTCTGTAGAACTGGTCCAGCGGGGCCGGCTTCCCGTCCTCCAGGCGGCACTGCTCCCAGTCGATGGAGCAGGAGACATCCCGCTCGAGCCGAACCAGGTCGCGCGCCTTCTCCACCTCATCGCGGTTCTCTTTCAGGTTCTGGCGCGTCTTGGGGCCGGAGACTTGATCCAGGTTGCGGTACAGCTCCTCGACGCTGCCGAACCGTCGGATCAGCTTGGTGGCGGTCTTCGGGCCGATGCCGGGAACTCCGGGGACGTTGTCGGTGGTATCGCCGGCCAGGGACATCACCTCCACCACCTGCCAGGGCTCCAGGCCCTTCCGCTCCTTCAGTTCCTCGGGGTCCAGCATGACCTCTCTGTCCTTGTGGACGTGAAGGACGGAGGTGCGTTCGTCGATGACCTGTTCGACGTCCTTGTCGGTGGTTACCAGGACCGTCTCTATGTCCCTTCCGGCAGCCTTCTCGGCGACGGTGGCCATGACGTCGTCGGCCTCCTGGCCTTCGGCCGAGAGGGCGGGTATGTTGGCGGCATTCAGCAGTTCGCGGATGAGGGGTATCTGCCGCTGGAGGGGCTGGGGCATGGGTTTTCGGCCGGCTTTATAGTCTTCGTAGCGTTTGTGGCGTTCCAACTCGCCCGGGCCGTCAAAGGCGACGGCCAGGTAGTCCGGGTCGTACTGTTCCTTCAGCTTCTCGATCATGCGCGCGAAGCCGTAGAGCGCGTTCACCGGTTCCCCGTCGGGGCCGGTCAGGCCTTTTATAGCGTAGAAGAACTGGTAGATGTGCGCGTAGGCGTCGATGATGAAGAACTTCTCGGACATTGGATGGTCGGAACTCGGTGGTTCCGCACAGCGTTTGGTTCACCGAACCTTTCGGGAGACGCGCCCCGAAGCGGTCCGCCGAAGCCGTTCCGAAGACAGCGGATTGCTCGGCGGCATTCGTTCCGCACGGAAGAGATTGCCCGGACAAAGGCGACCTTTCGAGTCCTTTTGCTGATGGGGACCCACGCCCCGGGTCCCGCAACGGAGTGTCCTGGCGAGTTCGGGCAGAAGCAACGAACAGCAGGGAAGCCGAGAATCCGGGCTGCTCCAGGTGGCACACAGAGCTGAGAACGCTGAAAATGCGTTTGGCCGCCCTGAACCGCTCTGTGTAGTGACAGAAGCCACTTTAGCGCTTCGGCGGAGCCCTGTCAAGCGCAACGGCAGGATTCCAGTGGGGAGGTGGCGCGATCAGTGGGGCAGAGGGAAAGAAAGGGCACAGCCGCAACGGCTCTATGGTATGAGGTGCGGAGAGAGACATGTCCTCCCACTCCGAGAGACGCTGCCGTTGCAGGCTGCGCCCTTATGAAAACTGCTTGTAGTCTCCTCTTCGCTGACTATTCGGCCTGCCGGCCTTCCTCCATCATTTTCTTGACGAATTCCCTGTGCTCTTCGGGGATTGCGCTCCAGTCGATGGCTTCCTTCGGGGCGGGGCCTTCGGCGGCCTCCTCCTTCGGCGGCACTCCTTCTTTGACCATCTGCCGGACGAAATCCCTGTGCTCTTCGGGAATCTGCTCCCAGTCGATCTTCCTGGCCGCGGGCCGCCCTTCGACCCTTTCGGCGGGCGGAGCTTCGATGGTCGGCAGTTCGATCTGATCCAGCAGGCGCCGGAACAGACTTTCAGTGGGCTGCCGGGGCTCAGCGGCCTTCTTGCGGAACAGGGCGTGCACCAGCCTGATGAACTGGATTTCCAGCTTCTGCTCTCTGCTCAGCCGCCCGAACCTGTAGTCTTCCAGCAGTTCCTCCATGCTGCTCCTGGTCCGTCGCATGCCCCTGTCGATGCCGACGAAGACCTTGTCGAGAATCGGGCCCATTTCCCGCTCAAGTTCCCTCTCCATGTTGGTTCGGAGAGCGTCCCAGTCGGCTTGTTCCAGCGCGCGCCAATCGGCCTCGTGTTCTTGGAGAACGCCCTGGACTACGGATTCCAGGTCGCCCTCCACCCTGTCGACGAGCATACCGACGGTGCTCTCCAGCTCGTCCAGGAGCATCTTTCGGCCGCGGGGCAGTCCTTCGTTGATGAACTCGGCCACGGCCTTGTCCACGTATTGAGCGGCATTGGCCTCGAACTGCTCCACCATCTGTTGCCGAGCTTCAGGCAGCCGCTGCATCATGACCTCCAATCGCGGTTTCACCTGCTGCTCGACCACGGAAGGCGCCTGCTCTTTGAGTTCTTCGGTGGCCCAGCTTCGCCACTGTCCCGAACCCAGTTCAGGGGCGCCCTGAGCCGTCAAAACCTTGTTCGCTTGATCCAGGCCCATCTGGACGAGCGACTCCGGCTGGAGTTGCTCCGCCAGCATGGACCTGATGTAGGCGAGGTAGGAGGCGATGACTACCAGGAGCACTACGAAGACCACTGCGGTGATCTTCCAGCTTCTGGCAGCGAGCCGAGCCATGTGGTCCACTTCGGCGCCCAGCGCCGCCAACTGGTCTGCCACCTCCTGTGGGACTCCGCCTTCTTCAGCTTCGGGGGTCATTTCTGTGTCACTCATTACGCGTCCTCCCAGCAAATAGACGATTTCTCAGCAAGTCGGGATGTCCGACTGGAGGAGTTCCCCTGCCGCCGGTCCGGTGGGGGAACTATCTTCCCCGCCATGGTCCGACGGCTCTGGTTCCGTCCGAGGTTCATTCCCCGGCCTCCTGTTCTTCGAAGGCTTTCCTGACCTCGTCTCGGTACTCTTCAGGGATTTTGTCCCACGGAACGCCCGTTTCTTCGCCGCTGGGTCCGAGAGCTTCGCGGACCTTCTCTCGGTATTCCCCGGGTATTTTCTGCCAGGGGATGGAAGGGGCTTCCCGTCGCTCGGCCTCAGCGGGGGGAATCTCCAGTCTTGCGCTGAACTGGTAGGCGGGCAGCTTATGCTTGAGCAGGCCCATCAACACGAGGAAGGTCTGCTGCAGCATTTCATCTTCGCTCATCTCCGGAAGCGGCGGGAACTGAGCCACCAGTTCGCGCATGCGGTATAGCTCTTGTTTGTCCTTTCTCCAGCGTTTCTCGACGACGTTCTTCAGCGCTTCCTGGTTGGCGGTGATAACGTTCGCCAGTATCTCCGCCACCTCTTGCTCGGTGACGTCCGCCGTCCTTCGCACGGAGGTTTCCTGCTCCCTTATCATCTGTGCCAGGCGGTCTTCCAGGAAGTTGGTCAGACGCGTGTCGATTTGCTCAAGAGTGGTGTCCATCTCGGCTTCCAATGCGCTGGTGACCCTGGGTCGCACCCGCTCAAACTGTTTCAACAGTACCGGGCGAATGTCCTCAAAGGCCAGTTGAGCCTGTTCCCGCAGTTTCGACGTTATGTCGAGTTCCTTCAGGGCGGCGCGGGCCTCTTTGGCGTAGACCGGACCCACCTGCCTGAGTACTTGCTCAAGACCTTCGGCGTTCAAACTTTCCTGCGTACGGATCATGTCCCAGCGTCTTTGCAGCTGTTCCCGCATCTGGCCGGACTCGAGCACCCGTTTGCCGAGGCCGAGGAAGGCCGACACGTAGATACCCACGATTATCAGGCCCACCACCAGCCCCAACAGCCGCACCACGGTGCCCGTTCGCAAAGAGGCGCGGATAGATCGCAACGACTCCCTTGCCTCTGCGATCCGGCCTTGCACTTGCTGTTCACTCACGCTCATCTTGCACACCCCTTAGAAGGAAGACTGTGTCTTCATCGGCCGACTCGTCATTCCCGTTTATTGCACTCCGCCGTGGACGGGCATCACCTCCTCCGCAAACCGCCCAAACACCGCCTCCAAAAGGTCGGTGAAACAGTTGCTAAGTCAAAGCTGAATTCGAACCTACCGAACGACCGGTTCAATCAATGCAGGCCGGATGATAAGGCATCCCCTCACTGATGTCAAACGTTTTTTCAGGCCCGTCAGCGCCCGGTCTGAGCAGTTCAAGCAGCCTCTACATCATTGACACCGGGTCCACGTCCACCACCACCTTCACGCCCGAGGGCCCCTGCAGAAGCGGCCCGCACTCCGCGAGCAGCCCTCGCACCGATCCGGCGTCGGGTGCCTTGATCAGCAGATGTCGCCTGTGGCGTCCGCGCATCTGGGAGATGGGAGCGGGGGCCGGGCCGAGCACCTGAGAGCCGTCCCCGGCCTCCCCGCACAGTTTCCTGACCGCCCGGCCCAGCTCGCCGGAGAACTGCTCGAGCGGCTCCAGCTTCCGCCCCCGGCAGATGATCCGGACCAGCCGACCGAAGGGCGGGTAGCTCAGTTCACGCCGGAGGGGCAGCTCGTGCCCGGCGAACTCCTCGTAGTCGTGACCCGCAGCCGCACGGATGCTGGGCTCCTCCGGCATAAACGTTTGTACTATCACGCGCCCGCCCGCCGGACCCCTCCCGGTGCGGCCCGCCACCTGGGCCAGGAGCTGGAAAGTGCGCTCCCGGGAGCGGAAGTCCGGGAGGTGGAGGGCGACGTCGGCGTTGACCACTCCCACGGTGGTCACCTCGGGGATGTCCAGCCCCTTGGCCACCATCTGTGTGCCGATGAGGATGGAGACTTCCTGCTCGGCAAATGCCTCCAGCTTCTGCCGATGCGCCTGCCGGGCGCGGGTGGTGTCGCTGTCCATCCGGATCGTCGCCGCCCGGGGGAACAGGTCGGCCACGGCCGCTTCGGTCTTCTCGGTTCCCGTGCCGCTGAAGCGCATTTTGTCCAGTCCGCACTCCGGACAGCAGGAGGGAGGGCGCTGCTGGTGGCCGCAGTAGTGGCATTCCACCGCATCAATGCGCCGGTGGTAATTCAGCGTGATGTCACAGCGGGGACACTTCAGCACGTATCCGCAGCGCGGGCAATGAATGTACGGCGCGAACCCCCGCCGATTGATGAACAGAATCACTTTCTCACCATTCTCCAGGCTCTCCCGCATGCACGCCTGGAGTCGCCGGCTGAGGACCCGGATTCGCCGGTGCCCCCCCCATTCCTGCCGCATGTCCACCACCTCGACCGGCGGGAGCGGGTGGCCGCCGATCCTTTCGCTCAGCCGAACAGCGGCGTACTTGCCGATCCGGCTGTTGTGGTAGCTTTCCAGGGAGGGCGTGGCCGAGCCGAGAACGACCACCGCCTCCTCCATCTTGGCCCGCATTACGCCGACGTCCCGGGCGTGGTAGCGGGGAGCGCTGTCCTGCTTGAAGCTGTTCTCATGCTCTTCGTCGATCACCAGCAGGCCCAACTGCGGCACCGGCGCGAAGATGGCGGAACGAGCGCCGATTACCACGTCGGCTTCCCCTCGGCGTATGGTCTTCCACTGCTGGCGGCGCTCCGCCTGGGTGAGTCGACTGTGCAGCACGGCCATGCGACCGAACCGGGCGCCGAACCGGCGCACCGTCTGAGGGGTCAGGCTGATCTCCGGCACCAGCACGATAGCCTGCCTGCCGGCCTTCACCACCCGTTCGATGGAACGGATGTAAACTTCGGTCTTCCCGCTGGAGGTGATCCCGTGGAGGAGCACCACGTCGAAGGCATCGCGGCTGAGCCGCTCGGCGACGGCCTGGCAGGCAACCCGCTGTTCGGCGGTCAGCTCGAAGGAGTCGGGCGCCGGGAAATCCAGGTCGCTCAGAGGGTCATTCCGGTCCACCGCCCGCTTTTCTATGCGAACAATGTCCCGCCGGGCCAGTGCCTTCGAGGAGGAGCGAGAGGCGGAGGTGGACTTCAGGATTTCCGCCAGCGGGGCCTCACCGCCCGTCGCGGCCAGCCCCCGGAGTATGCGGCTCTGCGCCGGGCGCTTCTCGAAGATTTCCTCGGCCAGCTCTTCGGCTTCCTCCGGGGAAATCTGGAGGCACGCGAACTGCAGCTTCCGGGCTTCTCTTCGGGTGCGCACGGCGCGGGGCAGGGCCGCGTGGAGGGCTTCCCCCAGGCCGCACCAGTAGTAGTCCGCCATCCAGCGTGCCAGCTTCAGAAGTACGGGAGTGAGCAGGGGTTCCGCGTCGAGGCACTTCTGGATGGGCTTCAGGCGGTTCTCGGCCAAAGGTGAGTCCGAGAGCAGTCCCACGCAGTAGCCGAGCACGCCCGAGCGATTGCCGAAGGGCACCCGCACCCGACTGCCTTCCTGCAGCCGGCCGCGCATCCGGTCGGGGATCAGGTAGTGGAAGGTCTTCTGGACCGGCAGGTTCAGCGCTACTTCCGCTATCGGTGGTTGCCGCGGTTCGGAAGTCGGGTCCTCGGCCATGGGCTGGTCCAATCCACCCGGAGGCATTGACATCGCGCCCATTCTGGTGGCCGGGCCGGTTGGTGTCAACCGCTCCGTCGCCCCGCAGACCGGTCGGGGCCGGGGCTTCTCGCCGACGGTCTGCGGATAGGAGTTGACAAAGACCCTCGGTGAGTATAAGTTTATAGAGCGAAGTCTCGGCATAAATAGAGACGGTGGACCGGCGCTGCACGCCCGGCGGAACCCGGAGCGTGTCCACGGAACGCTAATCCATGAGGAGAAGAGCAGATGGCCGCCGCGAGACGGAGTTCTGATTCAGGGGTTGTCGTCGCCTTGGTGGTGTTTGTGATCCTGGCCTTTGCCGGCGTCGGCTGTGGCATCTGGTTCTATCAGCAGGCGGCCCTCGCCAGGCAGGCCATCGCGGCCAACCAGGAAGCCGTTAAGTCCAACATAGGCGCCGTGTTCACCCAGAACAACTGGGACCTGCCCACCCAGACGACCACGGACCTGGGAGTCAGCTACAACCCCCAGACGTTCGAGAAGGTCGCCCAGAAGCTGAAGCTTGCCGCCCGCTACGAGAAGGACGTGCTGCCCACCCTGGGGTGGAAGAGCCTGGGCGGCATCGAGGACGCCCTGGCAGCCTCCCCCCTCCAGAAAAAGCTGGAGGCCGAGGGAGAGGCCACCTTCGAGCAGGTCAGCGGGCTGTTGGAGGCCTACGAGAGACGCTACGAATCCCTCACCGAGCAGGTAGCTGAGTTGACCGACAAGACCGAAGACCTTTCGGCCAACCTGCAGGAGGCCCAGCAGGATCTGGTGGCTGCGCAGGAAGAGTTCGGCCAGAAGCTGAACCAGCAGTCTGAAGACTTTAAGAATCAACTGGCCAACCTGCGCGAGGACTACGAGCAACTGCTGGCCGACTATGAGAACCAGCAGGAGAAAACCGTGGCCGTTCAGCAGAAACTCCAGAACGCCATCGACCAGCGCAAAGAGCAGGTGGCCCGGCTGGAGAGGGAACTGAAGCGGTGGGAGAACCGTTACTGGGAAGAGGTGCGAGGCCCCCAAAGGGAAGATCAACTGGAACCCACCGGCAAGGTCGTTCGGGTGGACCCGGAGAACGACTTCGTCTTCGTCGAGGGCGGCCAGGACGTGGGCTTCCGCGAGAACGAGGTCTACGTCGTCTTCGGCCGAACCCCCGACGGGCAAGAGCGCAAGAAGGGCGTCATCACCATCGCCGAGGTAGGGGACACGGTCTCCAGAGCCACCGTCACCAGCGAGAAGGAGTTCATCGTCAAGGGGGACTATTTCGTCTCCTTCGAGCTGTGGGACAAATTCCACGGGAGCTGATGCCCCGCGCCGGCCGCCCGGTTTGATTTCCTGCCCATGCACTGATACAAGGCGTGCAGGGGAAGTCCTCTTCCCCTTCTGCTTCCCGGTGGTGTAATTGGTAACACAGCAGGTTTTGGTCCTGCCGTTCCTGGTTCGAATCCAGGCCGGGAAGCCAGTTCCTTCCGTCGTGTGGGCTCGCCGTCAAACTGTGCCGCGAAGGGATGTGAAAACCTCGGCTGGTTCTGATAGAATCCCCGCGTGATTCCCCCGAGCGGAGGTGCCGGCGTGCGGACAGATGCCTGGCTGACTGGATTGCTGTGCGTGCTCTGCGGTGTGCTCTGCATGGTTGCAGGGACGGCGCGGGCCGTCTCGGTCTGGATGCCGCAGACCGGCGAGGTGGAGCTGGAGGAGTTGGACCCGGACGACCCGGAGGCCCGCAGGGAGCATGCCTACGCCCTGATCGGCACCGGGCAGTGGGCCGGGGGCATCGCCGAGCTGCGGGACCTGGTTCAGCGGCACCCGGACGCCGAGTGGGTGCCGGAGGCCCGGATGCTCATCGCGAGGGCCCTGCTGAGCCGGGGCTCGCACGAGGAAGCATTCGAGGAGTTGGCCGAACTGGCCTCCGCTTACCCCGACACACCGGTGGCTTCCGAAGCTCGCGAACTCCAGCTCGAGGCGGCGCGCAGAAGAACGCGCCAGAGCCTGAAGGCCGGTTTCGAACTGTACGACCGGCTGGAGAAGAGTGCCCCGGACACCTATGAAGCCGCCGACCTGGCTCGCCGGAAGGCGGATGCCGCCCTGGCGGCGGGCCACTTCCTGGAGGCCGAGGACCAGTACCTGGCCCTGGTCAGCTTCTATCCGCGCAGCGAGTGGGTGCCCTACTGCTGGTACAGGATCGCCGAGTGCCAGTGGAAACGGGCCGAACGGCTCGCGGTGGGTCCGGCGGGCTTCCGCGAGGCGCAGCGGGCGTTCACGGACTTCACCGAGTCCTTCCCGCGCCATTCCAAAGCTGCGGAGGCCCGGCAGAAGGCAGAGCAAGTCCGAGAGCAGCGGGCGGAGCTGAACGTCCGGATCGCCCGCTTTTACATCGAAGCGCGCGGCCGGCCCTGGGCGGCGGTCAACTACCTGCGCTACCTGAAGGATGAATTCCCCGGTTCACCCCAGGCCGAGTGGGCCGAAAAAAAACTGCACGGCGTCAAGCAGCAACTGCGGAGGCCGCTCGCGGGGCGGATGCGCTCCGTCGGCCTGCCCGGGGTCCGGACGGAGGATTCCTCGCGCTAACCTTACGGCATCTGGAAAGCAGGCAAATGAGAAAGCTCGCGCTGGGTGCACTGGTCGTTCTGCTGCTCGCGGTCGGATGCTGGGGCTACCGTGCCGGGAACCTGTTCCGCGAGGACATCCGAACCATCTACGTCGAGGGCTTCGACAACCGCACTTTCCGGCGCGGCCTGGAGGTGCCGCTGACCAGGGCGGTCATGAAAGAGATCAAGCTGAGAACTCCCCTGCTGCCGGCCGCCAGGGACCAGGCCGACAGCATCCTTACCGGCGAGCTGGTGGACGTGACCGAGCACACGCGGGTCAAGGCCGAAAGAGGAACCATCCTGCTGCAAAGGGTCTCCCTGGAGGTCCGGTACTGGTGGCGGGACAGGCTCACGGGCGCCGACCTCGTGGAGCCCCGCACCATCGTCGAGTCAACCCAGGTCGTAACCCCCGCCGTGGAGCTGGGCGCGGGCGTCGACGGCGACCCGGTTCCCGCCGACCTTGTCCCCCAGGAGGCCCCCTTCGAGGTCCCCATCCGGGAGCTGGCGCAGCGTCTTGTGGAAAGCATGGAAGCGAACTGGTAGAATGCATAGTTGAACCCTCCTATCCAGTTTTCTGAGACGCTGCGTCGAAATGGACAATAAAAGAAACAGAGACGGCAGACCCCCCACGCCTCCCGATCAGCAGAACGAGCCGGAGAAGCCCGAGGGGCCCCGTGTCGGACGCCAGCTCCTGCTGTGGGCCCTCGTTCTGGGCGCCGTGCTGATGGGCGTTACGTTGTTCAAACGGCTGAGCGAGCCGGGGGCGAACGAGGTGAGCGCCAGCCGGTTCTTCGCCCTGATGGACTCCAAGCAGGTCTCCGAGCTGCACATCCGCGGCACCGAGCTCCAGGCCACCCTTAAGGGCGCGGAGGAGCCCGCCAGCCGGGTCCGCCTGACCCTGCCGGAGGGGCTCATCGAGGAGAACCTGGGCAAGTGGTCACGCGCACTGCCCGAGGGGAACGTGGCCTATGAACAGGGCGACGGGCTGTGGACGCTGGCCCTGGTGAACATAGCGCCCTTCGTGCTGCTGTTGCTGCTGATGCTGTACTTCTTCAACCGGCAGATGAGGGCCGTGGGCAGCAAGAACGGCTGGATGCCGTTCGTGGGCGACAGCACCGAACGTTCCCAGAAGGAGAAGTCGGAGGCGACCTTCGACGACGTTGCCGGCGTCGAGGAGGCCAAGGAGGAGGTGCAGGAGCTGGTCGAATTCCTGAAGAAGCCCCAGAAGTTTCAGCGTGTGGGCGGCCGCATCCCCCGCGGCGTGCTTCTGGTGGGCGCTCCCGGCACCGGCAAGACGCTCCTGGCCAAAGCTATCGCCGGAGAGGCCGACGTGCCGTTCTTCAGCCTCTGCGGCTCCGATTTCGTGGAACTTTTCGTGGGCGTGGGGGCGGCCCGCGTCAGGGACCTGTTCCGCAACGCCCGTGAGAACCAGCCGTCCATCATCTTCCTGGACGAGATCGACGCCGTCGGCCGGAAACGGGGCACCGGATTGGGCGGAGGCCACGACGAACGGGAGCAGACCCTCAACGCCGTCCTCAGCGAAATGGACGGGTTCACCCGGGATGAAGGCGTCATCGTGATGGCGGCCACCAACCGCCCCGACGTGCTCGACCCCGCCCTTCTGCGGCCCGGTCGGTTCGACCGCCAGATCGTGGTGGACATGCCGGACGTGAAGGGCCGGGAAGCCATCCTCGACGTGCACGCGTGCGACGTGCAGACGGCCGACGACGTGGCCCTGGACGAGATCGCCCGGGGCACCCCCGGCTTCACCGGCGCCGACCTGGAGGCCCTCATCAACGAGGCCGCCATCCGGGCCGCCATGAAGGGCCGACACAGCGTGCGGCAGTCGGACCTGGAGGAAGCCCGTGACAAGGTTCGCTTCGGGCGGCAGAAAAAGCGGAGCCGCGTGATGAGCGAAGAGGACAAGAAGCTGACCGCCCATCACGAGGCCGGCCACGCCCTGGTGGCCCACCTGCACGAGGACGTCGAGCCACTGCACAAGGTCACCATCATCCCACGCGGCGTCTCCATGGGGATGACCATGGTGCTGCCGGAGAAGGACAAGTACGGCCTCCGGAAGAAGGAGTGCGTCGGCACCATGACCATGACCCTGGCCGGACGCGTCTCGGAGGAGATGTTCTGCGGAGACATCTCTTCGGGCGCCGAGAACGACATCAACCGGGCCACTGAACTGGCCCGTAAAATGGTCACCCGGTGGGGCATGAGCGAGAAACTCGGCCCGATAAGCTACACCGACGAGGAAGAGCACGTCTTCCTGGGCAACGAGATAACCCGCGGCAAACGCCACAGCGAGCGAATGGCCGAGAAAATCGACCAGGAAGTCCAGGCCCTCCTGATGAACTGCTACCAGGAGGCCCGCCGCATGATCGAAGAACACGCCGACGGCCTCCAGGCGGTGGCCGAGGGGCTCCTCCGGCTGGAAACGCTCAAAGGTGAGGAGGTGGCCGCGATCCTGGACGGGACCACCGTGGAGGAGCTGACGGCCGAGCGTGAGGCCAAAAAGGCCGAACAGGAACAGAGGGAGGCCGCCGAGAAGGCGGAAGGGACAACCGAACCGGACGAGGGCAAGGCCACAGGCGGCTATCCCCGCCCCGCAGGAAGTCCGGCCTGAGGACTCCCGCCCCGAACCTGCCCGAACAACCGCGAATCTTCACTGAAACCAGCCCCGTGGGCGAAGCCGGCACCAGGTGGCAGAGGGACGTCTGGTACGCGGACGGACTCCGGTTCGCCTGCCAACGTTGCGGCCGCTGCTGCGGTGGCGCCCCCGGCTATGTCTGGATTGACAGGGAAGAGATCCAGCGCATGGCCGCCCATCTGGAGATGCCGGCGGCCCGGGTCCGGGACCTCTACTGCCGGCGGGTCTGGTGGCGCATCAGCCTGAAGGAACGCGACAACGGGGACTGCGTGCTCCTCGGCCCGGACGGCTGCAGCGTTTACCCCGTGCGCCCCGTCCAGTGCCGGACCTTCCCGTTCTGGACCCACCTGCTGACGAGCCGGAGCCGCTGGGAGAGGGCGGTTCGCAACTGCCCCGGCGTTGGCGGAGGGCGGCTCTACAGTCGCCCCGAGATCGACCGCATCGCCGCCGGGGAAGCCTCCACCTGAGGCCCGCCGCAGACGGCTATAATCCCTCGTTCCCGCCCGAGAGGGAGTGCCTGTGATGATCGAGATGAATACGAAGGATGAAGTCGCTCGGAATTACTTGAAAACGGCCTTTTTCCAGGGGCCGGATTGGATTCCCTGCAACGTGGCAATCATGCCGGCCACCTGGAGGAAATACCGGGAGGAGTTGGAGGAGGTGCTGCTGGAGTTCCCCCGGTTCTTCCCCCACCTGCGGAAAGGACAAAAAGACTTCGACGCGCCGGGGGATATGCGATACCGGCGGGGGCGCTTCACCGACAACTGGGGCTGCGTCTGGGACAACATCGCCGAGGGGCTTGACGGCGCCGTCGTCGAGCACCCGCTGGAGGACTGGGCGGACCTCGCGACCTACGCCCCGCCCGATCCGATCACGGAGGGGGAAGGCTGGGGTCCCGGCCCCGATTGGCGGGCTCTCCGCCGGCGGTGCCGGCACGCGAAGGAGAACGGCAAGATCGCGTGGGGTCATCTGCCCCACGGCTCCATGTACATGCGCCTCTACTATCTGCGGGGCTTCGAGAACTTCATGATGGACGTGGCCACCGACGATCCCCGCCTGCCGGAACTGACCGAGATGGTGCTGGACTACAACCTGAAGGCCATCGAGAAGAACCTCCAGTGCGGGGTGGAGATGATGAGCTTCGGCGACGACCTGGGCTTCCAGACGTCGCTCGCCATAAGCCCCGGGAAATGGCGAAAATACCTCAAGCCCTGCTATCGCCGGATGTTCGGTCTGTGCGCCGAGGCCCACGTGCCGGTCCGGCTCCACACCGACGGTCATGTCCTGGAGATCGTCCCGGACCTGATCGAGTGCGGCGTCGACGTCCTCAACCCCCAGGTCCGGGCGAACGGGCTGGAGGGGCTCAGGCGGATGGCCAGGGGCAAGGTCTGCATCCATCTGGACCTTGACCGGCAGCTTTTCCCCTTTGCGGAGCCGGAGGGGCTGCGCCGGCACGTGGAGGAAGCCGTCGAGTCTCTGCGCCTGCCCGAAGGCGGCCTGATGCTCTACGCCGAGTGCGAGCCGGACGTGCCGCTGGAGAACATCCGGGCGATCTGCCGGATACTGGACGAGGTCGGCGGGCCCCTGCAGTAAGGGGGACGCCCCGCCGCCGTCTTCGCGGCGGTTTGACTTTCCCGCCGGCCTGGCTCATCATGCACTTGACGGGGGCACCGAGGGAGCCTGCTGTTGAGCGGCAACCGACATCCTGCGCGCGGGCACGAGAGCTTCGAACACACCGCCGATCTGGGACTGGAGGTATGGGCCGAGAGCCTGGAAGGGCTCTTCGAGGAGGCAGCCCTCGCGCTGATAGAGACCATCCTGGACCGCGAATCGGTGCAGGAGACCGAGTACTTGTCGGTTGAGGTGGAGGGCGAGGAGCCGGAAGAACTGCTGGTCGAGTGGCTGGAAGAGATCCTCTTTGCCTTCGAAGGGCGGGATTTCGCCCCGGCTCGCGCCCGGGTTGACTGCCTGGAAGAACGACGCCTCAGCGGTCAGCTCTCAGGGGAGTGCCTGGAGCCCGACCGTCACCAGCCTCGCCGATTGATCAAAGCCGTCACATACCACGATCTGAACATCCGGGAAGAGGACGGAACCCTCCGGGTCCGGATCGTGCTCGACATATGATGTTGCTCTGTAGAAATGATGTGCGATCCGGCGGAACACCGCTCCCGATGTCATTCGGAGCGAGCGCATCTTTTGCCAGCGAAGCTTGGGCGCCTCAGCATGACGGCGTGGGATGCGCCGGGCCGATTTGAGTGCCGATGGATGCTTTCTACAGAGCACGATGGTGTAAAGACCTTAAGGCAGAGGAGGCCGTTCGTCATGGCAGAACAGGACATCGACTTGAGGAAGGTGGACTCACACGTGTGGGAGGTGCCGGTTTCCGGAGCGATGAACGTTCCGGTCCGCGTCTTCGCGAACGACGAACTGATCGAGGGAATCCGGAGCGACGGTGCGCTGGAGCAGGCGCGCAACGTAGCCCACATGCCGGGGATCGTTCGGGCCTCGCTGGCCATGCCCGACGCCCACTGGGGTTACGGGTTCCCCATCGGCGGGGTGGCCGCCTTCGATGAGGAGCGGGGCGGCGTGGTCTCCCCGGGTGGAATCGGGTTCGACATCAACTGCGGCGTGCGCCTGGTGGTAACGGACCTCCCGCGGGAGGACGTGGAGCCCAGGGTGCAGGAGTTGGTCAGCTCACTCTACGACAACGTGCCCTGCGGAGTCGGGTCCTCCAAGGCCATTCGCAAACTCTCCGAGGGCGAATTCCGCAAGCTTTGCGTGGAGGGGGCGGGCTGGCCCGTGAACCAGGGGTTCGGCCGGGAGGACGACCTGGAACGCACCGAGGCCGAGGGCGCCCTCCCGGGAGCCGATCCCGACGTGCTGAGCAGTCGGGCCATCGAGCGCGGCAGGCCGCAGGTGGGCACCCTCGGCAGCGGCAACCACTTCCTGGAGGTGGACGTGGTCACTGAGATATACGACCAGGCGGTCGCCGACGCCTTCGGCGTGGCCGAAGGCCAGGTCGCCTTCCAGATACACTGCGGCTCCCGGGGGTTCGGTCATCAGGTCTGCAAGGACTTCCTCAAAACCATGCAGAAGGCCACGCGCAAGCACGGCATTGAGGTGCCGGACAAGCAGCTCGCCTGCGCGCCGCTGGCTACCCCGGAGGCGGAGCGTTACCTTGCCGGCATGGCCTGCGCCGCGAACTTCGCCTGGGCGAACCGGCAGACCATCCTGTCTCTGCTGGAGCGCGCCCTGGAGGAGGTCTTCGGCAAGGGTCGCGACGAGGTGGGCCTGCAACAGGTCTACGACGTGTGTCACAACATCGCCAAGTTCGAAGAGCATGACGTCGACGGAGAGCGCCGGCGCCTCTGCGTGCACCGCAAAGGGGCCACGCGCGCCTTCCCACCCGGACATTCCGAAACCCCCGCCCCCTACAAGGACGTCGGCCAGCCGGTCCTGATTCCCGGGAGCATGGGCACTGCTTCCTACCTCCTGGTGGGCACCGAGCGCGCCATGCAGCAGACCTGGGGCAGCACCTGCCACGGGGCCGGCCGAGTGATGAGCCGGAAGGGGGCCATCCGCAAGGCCAAGGGCCGCAGCATCAAGAAAGAGCTGAAGGACAGGGGAGTTGCCGTCCGCTACGAAGGACGTGACACCCTGGCCGAAGAGATGCCCGAGGCTTATAAGGACGTGGACTCGGTGGTCTCGGTGATGCACGATGCCGGCATCACACGCAAAGTGGCCCGTCTGGAGCCGCTCGGGGTTGTGAAGGGCTGACTCTGACCGCGCCGGGACGGCCCGCCGCTCCTGCTTGCCGACCGGTCGCCGGCGTCCCTGCGGGCGCTCGCGTGTTATGCCGCTTTCCGGCCGTTTTTTCTGCGGCCCGTGCGGCGATGCAGAGGCCGCCGCAGGCGCTCTATGGCGCCGCGCTCACGCAGTCCATTGCCATCGCCCCCGCGCCGTTGTTTAGACTACTGCGATCCGGGTGAGGAGTACGCGTCCGCGTCGAGGGGGGCGCCGGACGCGGGTGTTGGCTCAGGAGGTCCGATGCAGGTCCAGGTCCGCTGCCCCTACTGTGAGAGCCTCATGGAGAGCCCCGGCTCTGCGGGAGAGGTGCGCTGTCGCGCCTGCCACCGGGCTTTCTGGCTGCGGGGCAGCGAGCGCGTTTCCTGTCCGCAATGCGGCAGCCTTCTGCAGGTTCCCACCTGGCCGCCCACGCTCCAGTGCGGGGAATGCGGTCGCTGCTTTGTCCCGGATAAATGGAGGCGCCGGACCGCAACCGCCACCAATGAGCCGACCGAGGCGATGGAGGAGGAGACCTCCGTGATGGCTTCGGTCCGGGAGTACGAAGAGGAGCAGTTGGAGGCGGTGAGGGCCGAGTTCGCCGACCGATACGAGGTCATCGATTCGCTGGGACGGGGCGGCATGGGGGCCGTCTATAAGGCGGTCGAGGTGGAGACCGGCCGGCCGGCGGTGCTGAAGCTCCTCCGGAAGGGGCGCTTCGCCTCGGAATCTTACCGCACCCGGTTCCGACAGGAAGCCCGGGCGGTCGCCCGACTCAAGCATCCGGGCATCGTCTCGGTCCGCGACTTCGGCGAGCTGAACGGCCAGTTGTTCCTGGCCATGGAGTACGTCGAGGGAAGCGACATCCGGGAGTACGTCATCGAGGAGAATCTGGGGGTCCGGCAGATCTCTCGACTGCTCATCAAGGTCTGTGAGGCGCTTCAGCATGCGCACGGGCATGGCGTGGTACACCGGGACCTGAAGCCCGCCAATATCCTGGTGGACCACGAGGGGAATCCGAAGCTGGTGGACTTCGGGCTGGCCCGCATGACCGAACGGGGCGCGGAAGGGGAGGAGAGTCCTCTCGGTGAAACCCGCGCCATACTGGGCACCCTGTCGTACATGAGCCCGGAACAGACCCTCGGATACCCCGAGGCGATCGATGAGCGCTCGGACCTCTATTCCCTCGGCGTCGTGATGTATCAGTTGCTCACGGGCGCGATGCCCTACCCGATAGACTGCGCCCGGCCGGGCGACTCCATGCAGACGATCCGCGAGGAGCCCGCCCGCCCCCCTTCGGCGGTGCGGCGCGAAGTGGATTCGGACCTGGACGCCATAGTCCTGAAATGCCTCCACAAGCAGAGCGAACGGCGCTACGAGAGCGCCCGCAGGTTAGCCGATGACCTGGAGCGGTACCTGCGAGGCAAACCGGTGCAGGCCCGTCCCGCCAGCGGGCTCTACCACGTGCGCCGGCTCACCTCCCGACACCAGCGCGCGTTGCTGGCCATCGCCGGTGCCTTCCTGGCGCTCCTGCTGGTGCTGGGTCTGTTCGTGGGGCGTCTGGCGGCCGAAGAGCAGAGCGCCCGGGCCGCGGCAGCCCTGGCCCGAGAAGACCTCGAGATCATGTCGAACCTGCTGGTAGAGCTGGATGCGGCCGAAGCGGCCACCGACCGACTCCTCGCCCGGCATCGATATGAGGCCGCCTACCGGCTGGCCCGTAACATAGAGCGGCAGGCCCCGCCCCCCGCCGGGATTGGGGGATTCGCCCGGAGGACGCGCGGCCGCATCGCCGATCAGGCTGCCCATGATCTGCGGGAGGTGGCCCGGTTGATAGAGGAACTGGAGTTCGGCCGGGCCCGATCCCGCCTGAGGGAGCTTCAGAGTGCCGCCTCGGCGCTCGGCCTGGAGGAACTGTGCCACAAAGTCGCCGCCGTGCAGAAGGGCTTCGATGAGGACTGCTGGGCCGCCGTAATGAACCACATTCAGCGGGGCGGCGGAACCGTTCCTGCGCTGACGGATTTCCTGACCGCCTGCCCGGAAAGTCCGCGTGCAGGAAAGGCGCATCGCCTCCTCCAGAAAAAACTGACCGCTATCCGGTTCACCCGCTGGCCGTTCGACGCCGAAGAGGCCGAGCGCCGCCGGCGGGCCACGGCCCGGGAGCTGGGCATCTCGGTGCGCCGCGAGTGGACGCTCGAAGGAGCTTCCCCGGTGGTGTGGATGCTGATTCCGGCGGGCGAATACGTCATGGGGACCTCCCGTGAGGGCGAAGCGTTTGCCGAGGACCAGAAACCGGCCCACCGTGTCCGCATCCGGGAGGCGTTCTACCTTTCGGCCTCCGAGGTAACCCGGGGGCAGTTCGAGGCCGTGATGGGTCGCTCGCCGTCTTGCGGCGAACAGGGCTCTGGCCTCCCGGCCGCGGTCTCCTGGGAGGAGGCCCGGGCGTTCTGCGAGAAGCTTTCCGGCCGACGCGGCGCCGTCGTGCGGCTGCCCACGGAGGCCCAGTGGGAGTACGCCTGCCGCGCCGGGTCGGAAAACCCCTACGGTGCCAGCGGTTCCCCGGCGCTGTTGTTCGAGGCGGCCTGGTGCCGGCCGGGAGCTGACGGCCGTCCGCACCCGCCGGGCGAGAAAAGGTCCAGCGTCTGGGGCCTGCACGACATCTACGGCAACATGCTGGAGTGGTGCCGGGACTGGTATGATCCGGAATACTACGGTTCTGCACCCACCGACGAGCCGGCCGGCCCCGGCTCGGGAAAGCGCAAGGTTCTGCGCGGTGGGTCGTGGGCGGCCGAACCGGCCCGCGCCCACGCGGCTCAGCGCTACGCCGCTTCCCCCGAAAGCTGTGATCCGACCTTCGGGTTCCGAATCCTGCTGGAGGTCGGGCCTTTCTCAGGGCTCGGCCGATGATCGGATCGGCTCAGCCTTCCAGGATGTTGATCGCTCCGGCCGGGCATTCGCGGGCGGCCTCACGGCATTTGTCCTCCAGCCCGGGGGGGACGGGGTCGGCCTGGACCTCGGCGACGCTTCCGACCACCTGGAAAAGTTCGGGACACATCTGCTCGCAGCGGGTCGAGCAGATGCACAGGTCCTCGTCCACTTCCACTTTCATCCGGGCCACCTTTCGGCGGAGTTCCGATTGAGCGTCTTCCTTGACCCGTTCACATCCTACGCCGCGCGCGACCGCCGGACAAGGGCCGAGCGAGCGCGGGGGGGCCCCGGAAAAGGCGCGACTTTTTTGACGCGTGATTTCGCTTGTTCACATGCGGTGGAAACGCAGCGAGCGGCCATCCTAAGCCTTTTTCCCGCGTAGCTTTGCAGGATCACGGACCCTGAGCAGGGCGCGGCCCCTCGGCCCCTTCGTACGGTTAGTTGTTTTGCCGTTCGCCGATGGGCTAACTTACCGGCAACGGGATTGGGAAGTCGCGGCGCAATCGGCTGAGGCCGAAAGGGGAAGTCCGTCATGAAGCTGAAAGAGGCACAACTGCTGGGCATACTTGCGTTGATCGCCGTCTGCATCATCCTGCTGGCCATGTGGGGCGGGGACAGGGACCGACAGCCCACGGCCATGGAACGGGGCGGTGCGGAGGAGGTGGAGGGTTCGAAGATGGACGAGGACCTGGCCGAGTTGTACCGGGACCTTCTCGTCCAGGAACCCCTGAGCGAAGAGGAACAGAGTTCCGAGTGGCCGCCGTCGCCGACCATCATCCACGTCGGCGGGGCAGCCGACCCGTCCGAGCAGGAAGCCGACGAGGAGGCGGCGATACGCCGCGTCATAGAGGAAACCGAACCGGAGAGGCTGGGCCTGGAACCGCCCGAGACCACGGAAGAGAGCCGGGAGCCCGCCGAGCCGGAGCCGCCCCGCGACGTGACTCACGTCGTTCAGAAGGGGGAAACCCTCGGGGCGATCAGCCGCAAATACTACGGAACTACCAGGAAGTGGAAGGATATCCTGGAGGCCAACAAGAACGCCGTGCGCGACCCCCGGAGGTTGATGCCGGATACCAGGCTCCGCATCCCTTCGGTGCAGGTGGCCGAAGCCGAGACGGCGAAGGACAATTCGAGCCCCAGGCTCAGCACAACGACCTCCGCTGAATCGGGACGGGTACATCTGGCGAAGAAGGGCGACACACTGTTCCGGATAGCCCTCAAGTACTACGGCGACGGCAGCAAGTGGCGCCGTATACATGAGGCGAATCGGGACCGGTTGAGCAAGCCGCAAGACCTGAAGCCCGGAATGAAGATCAGGGTTCCCTGAGCGGCCTTTCTCCCACTCCCGCTGCTGCAGGGGGGCGGCGCCGGAGTTTCGCTCCGGTGCCGCCCTTTTGCGTTCCGGGCCGGCGGCTTGACCAGTGCCGTCGCCCTGATATATTGAATGGCAGTCCGCCCGCCCTACGACCCGCCCGCTCGTCCTCGGCGAAAGGCGTGAAAATGGCCTTCACACATCGCTCCCGAGCCCTGGGTGCCGAGGGGCTGCCCGAGGAGATACGCAGCGAGGGGCGGAGCTTCCGGCGGTGCAAAGTCTTCAAGCACAACTCCCTGGCCGCCGTCGGCCTCTACGAGAGGGGAGGCCGGAAGGTCGTGCTGAAGTCCTACCGGCAGACGCCGTGGCTGGGGCTGCCGGTGGTCGGGCTGAGTCGGCTTATGGCCCGGCACGAGGCCCAGGTCATCCGCAGACTCCAGGACCTGAGGGGCGTGCCCCGCCTCCGAGGACTCCACGGGCCAACCGGCCTTGTTCGCGAGTACGTACCCGGCCACCCCCTGACACGTGACTGCGAGGTCAGCCGGAACTTCCTGCTGGAACTTTTTCACCTCCTCCGCGGCATACACCGCCGAGGGATCGCCTACGTGGACCTGGAGAAGGCCGACAACATTCTGGTTGGCGAAGATGGGCATCCCCACCTGATAGATTTCCAGATTGCCTTCCACGTCCCGGAGCGCTTCGGCGGGCGGACGTTCCCGGTGCGCTGGCTGCGGCGGCAGTTCCAAACCGGCGACCTTTACCACGCGAGGAAGCACTTCCGGCGGCTGCTGGAGGACCGGCTCACGCCCCGGCAACTGGCCTACCTCCGGCGGAAGCCCTGGCCGGTTCAGCTCGGCAACGTGCTCCACACCCCCTTCAAGAAAATGAAGAGATGCCTGCTGCGGAAAACCTGACGCCTCCCGCCCCGCGCGACCGCCCGCCGGATCATCCTCTCCCGGCGCACCTGCTGGCCTTCGTCCTCTGCCTGCTCATGCCGTGGCTGTTGTGGCCGGCGCCGGCCACCGCCGAAGTCACGGCCGAGCAGTTGGAGCGTAAAATGGCGAGCCTTGCGACCCAGGTACGGGCTGCCCAGAGGCCGGACGGTTCTTTCCGCGGGGAAAGGGATGCATGGCCTGTGGGACAGACGGCCCTGGCGGTGCTGGCGTTGCGGGCCGCGGGCACCGAGGCCGACGACCCCGCGGTTCGAAAGGGCGCGGAATTCCTGGTGTCCGAGGAGGCCGGCCCGCGAAAGCAGGTCGTCTATCAGAAGGCCCTCAAGATAATGGCCCTCCGGAGCGTGGACCCGGAGCGGTATCGGCCCCAGATCGCCGCCGGCGCCGCTTACCTCGTGCGTGCTCAGCAGGACTCCGGCGGCTGGTCCTACGAGGTGACCGGTCGGCCGGACAATTCCAACTCGCAGTTTGCGCTGCTCGGGCTGCACTCGGCCGCTCTCAGCGGCGTCAAAGTCCCGCCCGCGACGTGGCGGGCAGCACGCGCCTATTTCCTCTCCCGCCAGCACCAGAACGGGGGCTGGTCATACCTGGAGCCAAACGGCATCCTCAGCGGCAGCATGACGGCGGCCGGGGTGGCCAGCCTGTTCCTGTGCGACCTCTGGCTGCACGTGGAGGAGGGCCGCTGCGGCCTGTATGCGAGCCAGCGGCCTCTTCGGAACGGTCTCAACTGGCTGGCCCGGAACTTCTCCGTGCAGGTCAACCCCAACAGGAACACCTGGAAGTTCTACTACCTCTACGGGCTGGAGCGGGCCGGCTCCATCCTGGCCCGGCGTTATCTGGGGCAGCGGGACTGGTACCGCGCCGGAGTGGAACACCTTGTCCAGGGCGCGCGGGGGGAGGTCCTGGCCGGCGAGCGTACGGCCTGGCCACTGTTGAGACGCTGCTTCATGCTGCTCTTCCTGGGCAAGGGCAATGCCCCGGTAGTCGTCCAGAAGGCCCAGTATGCCGGGGGATGGAACAAGCACCGCTATGATGCGCACTGGCTGGTCCACTTCGTCGGCCGGCAGATCGACCAGCCCATGGACCACCAGATCGTGCCCCTCCGCGCGCCCCTGGCGCAACTGATGGCCGCGCCCGTGCTCTACGTGAGCGGCAGCGGCGAGCCGCAGTGGCATCCCGAGGAGAAGCAGAGGCTGAAGGATTACCTCCGGGCCGGGGGTTTCATCCTGGCGGAGGCGGCCGGAGGCGACGAGCGCTTTGACACCGCATTTCGCCGCCTGATGGACGAAGTGCTGCCCCCCGAACAGGCTCTGGAGAAGCTGCCTGAGACGCACCCGTTGTATAGCTGCCACTTTGAGCTGTCCCCGCAAGAGTGCCCGCCCCTGGAGGTGGTGCGCGGCCCCTGCTGGCTGAACGTTGTCTACGCCCCGAACGGGTTGTCCTGTCCCTGGGACGTGGCCCGATTCGAGCACACGCATTTCCGGCTGGGCGCCAACGTCATCGCCTACGTGACCGGGTTGGAGAACCTGGAGGGCAAACTGGCCCGACCCACCTTCCACGTGCCCCGGGAGGAGCGGCCTGAGCCCGTCACGGGGGGAGCCTTCGTCCTGGGCCAACTCGTCCATTCCGGCCGGTGGCGACCACACAAGACCGCCTGGCGAAGCGTGCTGGAGATGGTCAGTCAGGAAGCGGGGATCAGCATCTACGCGCGTCCGGTGCCCATCGATCTCGCCGTGGAAGACCCTTTCCGCGCCCACATGCTGTATGTGACCGGCATCGAGCCGCTGCAACTGGGGCAGAAGACTCCCGACAAGCTGAGGCTATACGTCGAAAGGGGCGGCTTCATCTTCGCCGAGGCCGCTTGCGGCAGTCGGCGGTTCGATGAGTCCTTCCGCAGGCTGATGAGGCAGACATTCCCGGAGGACGAACTGGAGACCCTGCCGGTGGGACACCCGCTGCTGGAAACCGGCCCGCCCCTCGACGAGGTGAACTACACCGAGGTCGTCCGGGAGGGGCAGCCCGGCGTGAAAAGGCCGATGCTGGAGTTCCTTCAGCACCAGGGCCGGGTGGTGGTGGTATACAGCAAGTACGACCTGAGCAGTGCCATCGAGGGGCATCCCTGCTTCCGCTGTCCCTCGGTGCTGGAACCCTCGGCCAGCCGTCTGGCCCTGAAGGTCCTGCTCTACGGGCTCTCCAGTTGAGCCGGCCGGCCCGATATGCTCTGCGGTTGACGCCGCCAGGCGGCGCCTTGCCGGGCTTCGCCGGATTGCGTAGGGGGGCGGTTTCTGCTATCCTTTCCGGCGCGCGGAACGGGGGCTTGTCGTGAGGCTTTTCCGGCAGGACTGTGGGCCGAGGTTGCCATGATTGCTGCGGTTATGAACTACGTTTGGCGCGCCGTGCTGGCCGGTCTCCTGTTGGCCGGCGTGGCACTGCTGTCGCTGATCCTGCTGGCCCGGCTGGGGGATTATTCCGGAATGCCGGCGGCGGAGACCGACCTGTTGGTGCGCATTGTGGTTTCCAAGCTGCTGGTGGCGGCCGCGCTTACCTACCCCGCTTTGCGCTCCCGGTGGAGGGGCACCCAGTTGATGTGCGCGGTTTTCGTGGCCTACTTCGGCGTTTACAGCTTTCTGCCCCACAGTGAGGCGTTTGTAGCCCTCTCCAGCGACGTGATGGCGGCCACGGCGGCACTGCTGATGGCGCACGGCTTCCTGATGGCCCTGGTGTTCTCGGGGTTCGTGGTGGCTATCACCGGTCGGTTGTGGAGCGATTCGGTCACCGGGGAAAGCGCGCGGCTCCACATGCCGACCGGGCAGTGGCTCTGGCGGCTGGGCGCCTGCCTGTCGGTCCGGCTGGTGCTGAAGCTCGGGGGCGCAAGGTGGTTCAGTGCCGGAGCCTTCGGGGCGGGGCCCGAGTCTGCCGGGGTGGGATTGCCTCTGTGGTGGTTCATCCAGGCCGGGCACGCCCTGCTGCTGGTGGTCTTCGCTCTTCCGCTGATAAAGATGATGAAGGGCGGCCGGCTGGAGGCGGCACTCACCGTGGCCTGCGTGCTGGGGGTGCTGGGGGGTCTGGCGCCGGTGCTCAGCGCCGGTCCTTTTTTCCCGGGGACTATCCAGGTCGGGGGGGCGGCGGAGATGACTATCTCCAACTTCCTCTACGGGGCGCTGGTGGGCTACCTTTTCAGCTATTCTGAACCGAAGGCGGCAGTGCCGGGAGCCTTCCCGTCCTGAGCGCCTCTCGTCTCTTTCCGGTCATTTGGTTGACACCCCCCGGTGCCCTGCTAAAATAAAGAGATTGCCCCTTGCCGGTCGGCGGGGGTACACATGGTGTCTTTCCGGTCTGCGAGAAATGAAAGTAGCCATAACCGGGAAGGGCGGCGCCGGCAAGACGACCGTCGCCGTTTTCCTGGCTCTCTACCTGGCCGAACAAGGCCGAAACGTCGTTTTGATAGATGCGGATCCGGATGCTAACGCGGCCATGACGTTGGGGTTGGAACAATCCGACTGGCCGCAGCCGATCTCCGAACTGAAGGAACTTATCGCGGAGCGAACCGGAGCCGATGGCGGCGGAGGAGAGTTCTACAGCCTCAACCCCAGGGTGGACGACGTCCCTGACCGCTACGCCGTTGAGGCCGACGGCCTCAAGCTCCTCCGCATGGGCCGGCTCGCCCAGGGGGGCGCCGGCTGCTTCTGCCCCGAAAATGCTTTCCTGAAGAATCTGCTGGCCCACCTGTTGTTCCGCGACGATCAGCCGGTCATACTCGACATGGAAGCCGGCGTCGAACACCTGGGGCGCGGAACCGCCGAAGGAGTCGACCGGATGCTGGTGGTGGTCGAACCCGGCCGGCGCAGCATTCAAACGGCCTTCACCATCCGCCGCTACGCCGCCGAGATCGGCATCACCGACGTGGCCGCCGTGGTGAACAAGTATCGCTCCACCGAAGAGCTTCAGGCGGTCGAGCACCAGTTGGGCGATGTGCCCGTTGTCGGGAGGTTTCCCTACGAGCCCGCCGTTGCGACGGCGGACCTGGAGGGGACCTGTCCTTACAGGGGCACGGAGGAACAGAAACGATTGGTGCGCGACCTGCTGGAAGGCATCGGGGGCGGGGCCGCATCAGGTTAGCCAGTTCAGGGATCGAGAAGTCCCATCAATACAAAGAAAGCAACGACTTACGGAGGAACCCATGTCCACAGAAAGTAAAAAGCGGAGCATCGACAAGGCCTCCCAGCAGATGATCGACCACGCGGCGGGGTGCGGGTTCGAGCTGGCCTGGGACCGCTACGAGGCCCTCCTGCCGCAGTGCGATTTCGGCAAACTCGGAATCTGCTGCCGCAACTGCGTTCTGGGCCCCTGTCGGATCGACCCGTTTGGTGAGGGCGCCCAGCGGGGCGTCTGCGGGGCCACCGCCGGCACCATCGCGGCCCGCAATCTGGCGCGACACATCGCCGCCGGTGCCGCCGCCCACTCCGACCACGGCCGGGACGTCACCCGTACGCTGCTGATGACTGCCCTCGGCAAGGCCGAAGGTTACGAGATCAAGAATAAAGGCAAGCTGCGCGCCATGGCCGAGGAGTTCGGCATCGAGACGGAGGACAAAGAACTCAAGGAGCTGGCCATGCAGATTGCCGAACTCGCCCTGGCCGATTTCGGGCGGCAGGAAGGCCAACTGCGGCTGGTGGACCGTGCTCCCGAAGAGCTGCAGAAGAAGTGGGAGAAGGCCGGCGTCACTCCCAACGGCATCGACGCCGATATCGTGCGCATAATGCACGCAACGCACATCGGGGTGGACAGCGAGCCGGTTCACATCCTGCGGCAGGGCATCCGCACCGCCCTCTCCGACGGCTGGGGCGGCAGCATGTATGCCACTGATTTCAGCGACGTGCTGTTCGGCGGCCCCGAGCCCATCAAGGCGCGCACCAACCTGGGGGTGCTCCGGCCCAACTACGTCAACGTGGTGGTGCACGGCCATGAGCCGGCCCTTTCGGAGATGATCGTGGCCGCCGCCCAACTGCCGGAAATCAAGGAGGCCACCGAGAAGGCCGGCGCCGAGGGCATCCAGCTCGCCGGCATCTGTTGCACGGCAAATGAGATACTGATGCGCCACGGCATCCCCATCGCGGGGAACTTCCTCCAGCAGGAGCTGGCCCTGGCTACCGGCGCGGTGGACGCCATGGTGGTGGACGTGCAGTGCATCTTCCCGGCGATCGCCGACTTCGCGGTTCGAATGCCCACCCGGCTGATCTCCACCTCCAGGAAAGCCACCTTCGAGGGCGTCAAGCACATGGAGTTCGAGGAGGAACATGCGCTGGAGAGCGCGAAGAAGATACTGCTGAGCGCCGCCGAGGCATTCGAGGAGCGCGACCCCTCCGAGGCCAACATCCCGTCGGATTCGGAGGACCTCATCGCCGGTTACACCGTGGAGAGCATTTTCAGCACACTGGGAGGCACATACCGCCCGTTGTTCCGACCGCTTAATCGGGGCATCATGGACGGTCGGCTCCGGGGCGTGGCCGGAGTGGTGGGCTGCAACAACGTGAAGACCGTCCACGACCAGGGTCACGTGGAGATGGTCAAGGAGTTGATCCGCAACGACGTCCTGGTCGTGCAGACCGGCTGCAGCGCCATAGCCTGCGCCAAGGCGGGTCTGATGCGGCCGGAGGCCGCCGAGCAGTACGCCGGTCGCGGCCTGCAGGAGATCTGCGACGCCGTCGGCATAGCGCCGGTTCTGCACGTGGGCTCCTGTGTGGACAACAGTCGAATCCTGCTGGCCTGTGTCGAGATGGTCAAGGAAGGCGGCCTCGGAGAAGACATCGCCGAGCTGCCGGTGGCCGGTGCCGCCCCCGAGTGGATGAGCGAGAAGGCCATCTCCATCGCCACCTATGTCGCCGCCAGCGGCGTCTACACCGTCTGCGCCGAGCCCTTCCCCGTCGCCGGCAGCGAACAGGTGTGGGAATACCTGACCGAGGGCATGGAGGAGGACTTCGGCGGGAAGCTCGCCTTCGAGCGTGATCCCCTGAAGGCGGCCCGCCTGATGATCGACCACATTGATTCCAGGCGCCAGGCGCTCGGACTCTCCGAGATGATGTATGAGACTCCGGAGCCCGCCGAGGAGGCGCCGACTCCCGCCAGTTGAGTTCCGCCGACCATGGAGAGAAGCAAATGACACAAGTGTCCACGGGCGCCATAGTAGTCGACCTGGAGCACTGCGTGGCGTGTCGGGGTTGTGAGACGGCATGCGCATTGGCCCACGCCGACTTTGACGACATGGCCGAGGCCCTGCGGAGTGGAGTCCGGTTGACCCCGCGGGTCCACGTCCTGGAGGCGGCTGGAGAGGCCCTTCCCGTGCAGTGCCAGCACTGCACGGAGCCCGCCTGCGTTCTGGTCTGCCCCTCGGAGGCCCTCTACCGCGACGAGGAGGGGGGGCGCGTGCTCACCGAACCGGAGAACTGCATCGGCTGCAAAGCCTGCGTGCGCGCCTGTCCCTACGGAGCCGTTTTCTGGAACGAGGCGCTCCAGGTCGCCGTCAAGTGCGATCTGTGCGAAGGAATCATTGAGGAGGGACAGGAGCCGGCCTGCATCCGCGCCTGCCCTACGGGCTGCCGGCACATCGGCGACCTGGAGGAGGCCCTGAAGGACGACTACCTCAGGGCGTTGCGCGAGAAGAGAGGCACCGTCGCTTACAGCATCGATCGGGACGAATGCATCTGCTGCGGCCGTTGCGCGCGGGAATGCCCCGCCGACTGCATCAGCGGAGAGACGGGGAAGCGCCCCGCGGCGGCCACTGAGGAAGACAGGGAAAAGGGCAGGGTCGGAGAGCCCTTTGCCATAGATCAGTCAGAATGTGTGGAGTGCGGCACCTGCCTGGAGGTGTGTCCGGCGGGAGCCGTGATCAGAGAACAGACGCCGGCAACGCAGTCCACCGTCAAAGACGGTCCGGCCGGTTGAGCAGAGGAGCCGCATGCCCTCGGACTGCCTGTGGAGGGCGTGCGTTCGGGAACCCCGGCGTGCGGAACCGTCCGCCGGGGACAGACGCCCTGAACCGAGACTGCTCTGCCCACTGGGTAAGGAAAAAAGGAGGAGGTCTGTCATGTCGTACAAGGTGTTCAGCGCGGTGATCCGCGGGGCTCACGACTTCGTGGGCCAGGCCGAAGAGGCGTGGACGAAGGCTGTGGAGCAGCACGGCGAAGATGCGGAGCTGAAGTTCCCCGACACGGCCTTCGCGCTGCCGATGATACTGGCACTGACCGGCCGGAAGGTCCAGACACTGGCCGACTGCGAGCCGGTCCTGAAGCACTGCCGGGAGGACCTGCTGCCGGAAATCCCCGCCGAAGAGAGTTGGCTGCCCTACCTGGGCGGCGGCCTCGACTCCGGAGCGGCCACCATGTTCGCCCAGGAGATACTCTGCGCCATCGACTACCTGAACGGATACCAGCCGGACGACGGCTACCTGGGCTTCCTGGGCGACACCTCCATGCGGGAGGTGGGCATCCAGCTTGTGGACGGTCGCATGCCCGGTTTTGCCGCCATCCTGGGGCCCGCCCCCGACGACGAGACCGCCGTCCACGTCATCCGGGAGCTGCAGAAACGGAACATCCTCATCTTCCCCGTGGCCAACCGCGACGGCCGCAGCATGAAGGAGCAGCTCGATCGGGAGAAAGTCCAGACCGGGTGGGACACCTACATCGTTCCGACCGGCCCGCGGACGCGCGACGCCATCCACGTGCTGAACTGGGCCGTCCGCAGCGCGCTGACCTTCGGCGGACTGGACCCGGGCGAACCCCAGAGAATCCTCCAATACTCCCGGGACCGGGTCTTCGCCTTCGGCATCACCTTCGGCTCGATCCCCGACGATTGGTACGCCACCGGAGCCGGGGCCATCCTGATGGGCTATCCGGTCATCAGCGACAGTGAGGATACCCCTGAAGTGCGGCCCACCGGGGTCACCACCTACGAGGCCCTCGTGCGGGAGACCGACTATGAGGAACTCGTCCCCGTCTGCATCGAGGTTCGCGGCGTAAAGGTCAAGGTGGAGGAGATCGACATCCCCGTGGCATTCGCGGCCGCCTTCGAAGGGGAGCGCGTCCGCCGCGAGGAGATGCAGGTCGAGTTCGGCGGGAAGAATGCCCGCTGCGTCGAATACCTCCAGATGGTGGAGATGGACGACATAACCGACGGAACCATCGAAGTGGTGGGGGAGGGCATAGATGACGTTGAACCCGGCGCCAGCATGGACATGGGGATCGAGGTCTTCGTGGCCGGCCGCGAGATGCAGGAGGACTTCGAGGGCATCCTGGAGCGGCAGATACACCGCTATTTCAACCACGCCACCGGCGTGATGCACATCGGTCAGCGTCACCTCGCGTGGATCAGGTTCAGCAAGAACGCCTTCGATCAGGGCTTCCGCCTCAAGCACATTGGGAACATTCTCCACGCCAAATTGCACGACGAATACGGGAAGATCGTCGACAAGGTGGCCGTGAGGGTCATCACCGACCAGGACGAGCTGGACGATCTGCTGGAGCGGGCCGAGGTGGCCTATGATGCCAGGGACGCGCGGCTCGCCGGCCTCAAGGACGAGGAAGTGGACGTCTTCTACTCCTGCACCCTGTGCCAGACCTTCGCCCCCAACCACGTTTGCGTGGTCAGCCCGGAGAGACCCGGCCTCTGCGGCGCCTACGACTGGCTGGACTGCAAGGCCGCACACCAGATCAGCCCCGAAGGCTGCAACCAGCCCATCGAGAAGGGGAAAACAATCGATGAGGAGATGGGCGAGTGGGAGGGCGTCAACCAGTTCGTCTACGAGAACTCCAACCGGTCCGTCGAACGCTACTGCCAGTACTCCCTTATGAACAACCCGATGACCTCCTGTGGCTGTTTCGAGTGCATCGTGGCCATCGTGCCGGAAGCCAACGGCGTCATGGTGGTCAACCGGGAGCACACCGACATGACCCCCATCGGCATGGAGTTCAGCACGCTGGCCGGGCAGGTCGGCGGCGGAGTGCAGACCCCCGGCTTCCTGGGCATCGGACGGCGCTACATGCTCAGCGAGAAGTTCATCAGCTACGAAGGCGGCCTCCGTCGGGTCGTCTGGCTGCCCACCGAACTGAAAGAAGACATGCGGGAGGACCTGGAGGAGCGCGCTGAAGAACTGGGCATTCCAGAGTTCGTAGAGAAGATTGCCGACGAAACGGTTGCCACCAACGGGGAAGACCTGGTCAAACACCTCCAGGAAGTCGGCCATCCCGCGCTGGAGATGGAGTCGCTGCTGGGCGTGCCCGGCTCACGGCGTGACTGAGGCCGCCCGTTGCACGCTGGCCGATGGCGACCGACCCGCGCCCTCAGAGTGCGGAGTCTTTCGTTGCGCGCCCGGCCCTGGTGCTATATGTTCTTGAGTTCGCGTTGCCCACGCACCTCGGCGCGTGGTTGGCGTATGCATCTTCCCTCAACTTCAGTGCACCGTGCAGGAGGAACTGGAAAATGGCAATGACGGGGCTTGACATCTATCAGTTGCTGCCGCAGACCAACTGCGGTGACTGCGGCGTACCCACCTGCCTGGCCTTCGCCATGAAAGTGGCCTCGAAGCAGGCCTCCCTGGAGGAGTGCCCTCACGTCAGCGACCAAGCCGCCGAGGAACTGGGAGAGGCCAGCGCGCCTCCCCAGAAGCTGGTTACGATCGGGACGGGAGAAAAGGCGCTGGAGATCGGCAACGAGACGGTCATGTTCCGCCACGACGAGAAGTTCCACCACCCCTGCGGAATCGCCGTAGTCGTGGAGGACACCGACGACCTCCAGGAGAAGGCCGAACATGTCGAGAGTCTCTCCTTCGAACGGATCGGGCAGACCATCGAGGTGGACACCGTGGTGTTGCACTGCGCCTCCGGCGAGGCCGACGCTTTGAAGGACGCCGCCCTCGAGCTGAACGACTCACTCGGCCACCCGCTGGTGCTGACGGCGGACTCGGCCGAGCTGCTCGGCCCCGCGGCGGAGGCGCTGGCGGATGCCCGCCCGCTTTTGTGGGAAAGGCAGGGCCCTTCCGATGGACTCATCGAGCTTGCGGGCGAGCAGGAACTGCCCATGGTGGTGGAAGGCGACCTGGAGAAATGCGACGCCGACGCCCAGAAGGCCCGTGACGCCGGCGTCGAGGAGATAGTGCTTTGCCCCGGGGAGGTGGACGCCCGGGAGGGCCTGGAGTTCCTGACGGTTACCCGCCGTGCGGCCGTGAACGAAACCTACCGGCCCCTGGGCTACCCCGTCCTGGTGCTGGCATGGGCGGATGATCCGGTCCAGCAGGCACTGGAGGCATGCCATTACGCCTATAAGTACGCCGGCATCGTCGCCGTGAAGACCGACCGGCCGGAGTACATCCTTCCGGTGCTCTGCGCCCGGCAGGGCATCTACATCGACCCGCAGCGTCCGGTGCAGGTGGAGCCGAAGATCTACGAGGTCAACGAGCCCGGCGATGAGGCTCCGCTGCTGATTACCACCAACTTTTCGCTCACCTACTACAGCGTGCTCAGCGAGGTGGAGGGCAGCCGCGTCCCCTCCCGCATACTCGCCGTGGACACCGAAGGAACCAGCGTGCTGACGGCCTGGGCCGCCGACGAGTTCGGACCGGAACAGATAAAGGAAGCGGTGGAGGCCAGCGGCGTCTTCGACGAATTGTCCGATGGTTACCGCAAACCCGTCATCCCCGGACTGGTGGCGGTCATCAGCGGCGAACTCTCCGAAGAGCTTGGCCGGAAGGTCATCGTGGGACCCAAGGAAGCCAGCGGTATCCCGCGGTTCCTGAACAGAGAATGGCCTGACCTGGTGGGATGAACCTCATATGCCCAGGGTCACCTTCCAACCCGCCGGACTGACCGTCGAGGTCGATCCGGGAACCAGCCTGCTGGACGCCGCCCGCAGGGCGGACGTCCCCATACGGAACCAGTGCGGCGGGCAGGGGGTCTGCGGCTACTGCCGCGTGGAGATACGCCGCGGAGAGGTCGAACGACTCAAAACCCGCCACGCCCCCCCCGAAGGGATGGACCTGGCCTGCCGTTGCCTGGCCGCCGAAGCCGACCTGGAGGTGTTCGTCCCCGAAGAGAGCCGGGAGTTGGAGACCGAGGTCACCCTCCGCCGGGCCGAACCACTGTCGGCGGACTTCCCCCCCGCCGGCGCCATGGTAGAGCGGGTTTCCCTCGAGCTGAGGCCGCCCAGCCTGGACGACAACATCTCCGATTCGCAGCGGCTGGTGCGTGCGTTGCGCAAGTGGCGCGAGGCCGACTATCATCTGCACCTTGATGTCCTGAGGGAACTCCCCAGGCGGCTCCGCAGCGCCGAGTGGCGCCCCGAAACCACCGTGTCGGTGGAGCCCTGGGGCTACCGCGTGATGCACGCCGGTCCGGCGAAGGACAGGCCCTGCTGCATGGTGGCGGTCGACATCGGGACCACCGCCGTGAAGGCTCGTCTGCTGGCCCGGGAGGTCGGCCTGGAGGCATCCTGCTACAACTCCCAGGCGATGTACGGCCCGGACGTCATCTCCCGCATAATCCACTGCCAGCGCGCCGAGGAGGAAGGTTGCCCCCATCTGCAGAAGCGGGTCGCCGGTGACATCCAGCACTTGATCGATGCACTGCTGGAGGAGGCCGGCCTGGAGAGGGACGACGTTTGGGGCCTCATGGTCAGCGGCAATACCACCATGATGCACCTGTTCCTCGGCCTTTACCCGGTGTGGATCCGTCGTGAGCCCTACGTGGGCTGCTCCTACCGCCCGCCGTCGGTGCGGCCTGGCAGGGCGGGGATTCAGATCAACCCCGCCGGCAGGGCTTTCTGCCTGCCCTCGGTCAGCTCTTTCGTGGGTGCCGACATCACCGCCGGCGTGCTGGCCACGGAGCTTGCCGACCGCGAGGCGCCGGCCGCCCTGATCGACCTGGGAACCAACGGCGAGATCGTGGTCGGGTGCAGGGAGTTCCTCATCTGCTGCAGCGCCTCCGCCGGACCGGCCTTCGAGGGCGGCGCCAGCGCTTCGGGCACCCGCGCCCGGGCCGGTGCCATCGACACCTTTGAGCTGGACAATGACGAGACCCTCCGCTGGCGCACCATCGACGAAGAACCCCCGGTGGGCATCTGCGGTACCGGATACATCGACCTCCTGGCCGCCCTGGTCCGCACCGGCGCCATGGACAAGACCGGTGAACTCATACCGGAGGCCCCGGGCGTTCGTCGCCTGGCCGACGACTCGCTGGAATACCTCGTAGTCCCCGCCGAGCGGGCCGCCGGCGAGCGGGACATCGTGCTCACCCAGGCGGACGTGGAGAACCTGATCCGCGCCAAGGGCGCCATCTACGCAGCCGGCACCATCCTGCTGGAGAGCCTGGGGATGGCATGGGAAGGCCTGGAGAGCATTATGCTGGCCGGCGGCTTCGGAGAGCGGCTTGACAAGGACAACGCCGTGGCCATCGGCCTGCTGCCCGACGTACCGCGCGACCGCATGGAATTCGTCGGCAACACCTCTCTGAAGGGCGCTGCCATGGCCGCGCGGAGCGCCGACGATTACCGGAAGACAAGGCAGATCGCAGACAGCATGACCTACTTCGAGCTGTCCACACACCCCGACTTCATGGACCAGTTTGTGTCGGCCTGCTTTCTGCCGCACACGCATACGGAGGAGTTTCCCTCGGTCACGGAGGCCGAAGGAGCGTGACGGCGGCAAGATCGAACCAGACCCGTCCGACCGCCGAGGCCCGCAGTTGCCGAAGAGGTGCCGACCGGATAGCATGCGCCGCTGCTGAAGATAGTGAGGTGGAGCGGAGCAAAAAGGACCATCCCACACGGAAAGGAGCCTGAAGCATGGCAGTGCCGGACGTTAAGCAGAGATACAGCGGAACCATCAACGAGGTCACTATCGGTGCCACCAGCGAGGATGGCGGCACCCGCTCGCGAACCGTCACGATCGGCGGGGAGACCGGGCTGCCCATGCTCGGCTTCGAAGCGGAGTATCCCAACCCTCCGGCCTTCGCCCTGGAGATCAGCACCGCCGGGGTCGAGGACTGGCACCAGGAGGCAAGAAAGCACGTGGCGGAGGTGGCTCAGGACCTGGAGGAGTGGGCCGCCGCCTGCGAGGAATGGGGCGCCGACCTGGTCTGCCTCCACCTGGAAGCCGCCCATCCGGACCGGGAGGGCAGAAGTGCCGAACAGTGCGTCGAGGACATCCAGAAGGTCCTCGATGGCACCGGCCTGCCCCTGATCGTGTGGGGCACCGACGAGGACGACGTGGACAACGAGGTCCTGCCGAAGTGCACACACGCCGCCGCCGGCGAGAACTGCCTCTTCGGCACCGCCAAGGAAGACAACTACCGCACCCTGGCGGCGAGCTGCCTGGCCGACTCCCACAAGATCATCGCCGAGGCCCCCTCCGACATCAACCTCTCCAAACAGCTTCACATCCTGCTGCGCGACGTGGGAATGGACCTGGAGGACATGGTCATGCACCCGACGACCGGTGCGCTGGGCTTCGGGATGGTGTACATCTACACGACCGTCGAGCGCGGTCGGAATGCGGCTCTCAGCGGCGACAAGCTGCTGCAGCAGCCGGTGGTCGTCAACATCGGCAAGGAGATCCATCGGGTCAAGGAGGCCGCCGCGCCCAAGGAGGAAAATCCCCGCTGGGGAGAGCGCGAAATCAGGGCCCCGCTGTGGGAGTCGGCCAGCGCGATAAGCTACATCCATTCGGGCGCGGAACTGGTCATTATGCGCAACCCGGAGGCCCTTCAGCAGGCCAAGGCCGCCGTGGAGGAGATGTGGCCGCTGTCCGGCTGATGCCCGCGACCCCGAAGGTGACGGTAAACCGAAGAAAGGAGCGCCAGTATGTTCGTGGTCGGTGAACGCATTAACGGCATGTTCACGGAGGTCAAGGAGGCCATCGAGTCCCGCGACGCCGAGGCCATCCAGGGTCTGGCCCGGCGTCAGCTCGAGGCGGGCGCCGACGCCCTCGACGTCAACGTCGGTCCCACAAGGGGCAAGGACATCGACAACATGCGCTGGCTGGTGGAGACGATCCAGGAGGCCAGCGACGCCCCGATCTGCATCGACACCCCCAAGTTCGACGTCATGCAGCAGGCGCTGGAGGCCTGTGACAATCCCACCATCATTAACTCCACCAAGGCAAGCGTCCAGGAGTTGGAGCGCTACGTCCCCCTGGCCGCGGAGACCGGCTCCCGGCTCATCGCCCTGACCATCGATGAATCCGGCGTTCCCAAGGACGTGGACGGCCGGGTGGCCATGGGGGCCACCATCGTGACAAAGGCCATGGAGCACGGGCTGGAGGTCTCCGACGTTTTCATCGACCCCGTCATCCTGCCGGTCAACGTGGCCCCCAAGCAGCCGGCGGCCGTCATGGAGGCCATCCGCCAGCTCAAGGTCGTCTCCGACCCGCCGCCGAAGTTCATCCTCGGCCTCTCCAACGTGAGCCAGAACTGCAAGGAGCGCTCCCTGCTCAACAGCACCTACGTCGCCATGTGCATCGGGGCGGGACTGGACGCCGCCATCATGGACGCCTTCGACAAGGACCTCATGCAGTCGGCCATCACCGCCGAAGTGCTCCTGGAGAAGCAACTCTACTGCGACGACTACATCGCCGCCTACATGACCAGCCGCTGAATGAAGCGCCGGGAGGCGCCATAGCTTTTGTCCGCCGACGCCAATGACAAACGCGGCCTTCTGAACCTGCCGGAGCAGGACCACTACGAGATAGCCCGCGACAGGGCGCTCCGGAGGGCTCGGGAGAGGCTTGACCCCTCGCGCCCGGCAAAGCTGGGTGTCAACATCGAGCCCTCCGGCGACCTGAACGTCCCCATGCTCTGCTGGAAGGTTCAGGTCGGGCTCGACCCCTACGGCATGCGGGTGGCGGCCGGCGGCGAAGAGGTGGACATCGTCTGGCAGATACTGGTTCTGGACTACCTGGCGGCCGAGGACCCGGTGCCGCCGAAGGAGTTCGTCTCCCTCGCCGATTTCGCCGGCGCCCGCTCTTACCAGCGGGTCTTCGAGGGACGGGTCAACGGCCGACTCACCCGCACGGCGGGGCGGGAGCGGGAGGCATTCCTTCAGGCGGTGGAGAAGCTGGGCGGGGTGACCGCCGGCGAGGAGCCCCTGCGCTGCGTGGTGAAGTTCTTTCCCCTCCTGGAGTTCGAGGTGGTCCGGCACGAAGCGGACGAGGATTTCCCCGCCTCCTGCCGCGTGCTGCTGCCGGACAACATGCTGCGGATTTTCTCGCTGGAGGACGGCATAGTTGCGGCTGAGAAGCTGGTCTCCGCGCTCGACGGCCGCACTCCCTCGGCCCGCCGCCCGGAGGAGGCGCCATGAAGCGCATCTACGTGGCGGCCACCGAGCAGCACGCCGGCAAGACCACCATCAGCCTGGGGCTCTACAGCGCGGCCAGAAAACGCGGCTACAAAACCTGCTTCATCAAGCCCATCGGCCAGCGCTACGTGCTGGAGGAGGAGCAGCAGGTCGACGAGGACGCCGTGCTGTTCAAGCGGGCGCTCGAGGCGGCCGGCCCCATCAAGGACCTCAGCCCGGTGACCATACCCCGCGGCTTCACCAGGGAGTACATCTACGAGCCGGACCCCGAGTCCATCTACGACCCCATCCGGCAGGCCGTCGAGGGGCTGGAAGCCGACCACGACCTGGCCGTGGTGGAGGGCACCGGTCACGCGGGGGTGGGGTCGGTGATCGACGCCTCCAACGCCCGGGTTGCCAGCCTGCTGGAGGCCGCCTGCATTATCGTGACCGGTGGCGGGATCGGACGCTGCATCGACCAGATCGCGCTGAACCGCGCGCTGTTTGAGGAGCACCAGGTCCCCATCGTCGGTGCCGTGATCAACAAGGTTTACGAGGAGAAGTACCAGAAGGTCAGCGCGGCCGTGCGCCAGGGGCTGGAAAACCAGGGCATGGAGTGCCTCGGAGTCGTTCCCTACCGGCGGCAACTGACCTATCCCACCATGCGACACATCCAAAGCGAGTTCGGTCTGGAAGTGCTGTGCGGAGGGGACAAGCTGGACAACAAGATCCGCGACATCATCGTGGCCGCCATGGAACCCCACCACATGATCAACTACCTGACCGACGGCAGCCTGGTGGTGGTGCCCGGCGACAGGGTGGACAATATCCTGGCCTCCATCAACGCCCACCTTTTGAAGGACAGGGGCACCGGGCCGGAAGTTGCCGGCCTGCTGCTGACCGGGGGCTTCATCCCCCACATCAGCATCATCAACATCCTGTGCGCCGTGGACGTGCCGGTGCTGCTGGTCGAGGACGACACCGCCAGGGCCGCCTTCAAGGTCCGCAGCCTGGTGCCGAAGATCACGCCCCGGGATGTCGACAAGATAGAGATGGCCGAGCAGATGATCGAAGAGTACGTGAACCTGGAGAAGGTCTTCGAGGCGGCCGGCCTGGCCGAGACATCCACTGCATCAGGGGAGAGGCCCTGAGGATGGCCAAAATCCTTTACGTCGACGCCGACTGCGAGCGGACGGAAACCGTCCGGCGCCGCCTGAATCAGCGCGGACATCGCGTTCAGGCCGCCGCCTCCGCCGAGCGGGCCATGATGAAGGTGGACGTCGACAGCGAGTTCGACGTGGTCGTGCTGCACCTGATTCTACCGGGCATGGATGGAGCGGAGCTTTGCCGGTGGCTGAAAAGATGGAGCCCGCTGGCCGCCGCACCCCGCGTGGTCTTTTCCACCCCCGATGTGAAACTGGAACTGGAACTGGACGGCGAGCTGCCCAACTGGCTGCCCGCAGACCTTTACCTGCATTGCGTGGACCAGATGGACAGCATCGTGGAGGCCGTCGAGAGGGTGCTGTCCTCGCGCGGCCGCCCCATAGGTAGCTGAACCAAACTAAAGGAGGAGCATCGTGCTGAGTGATCTGGAGATTGCCCAGAAGGCCGAGATGCGCAAGATCGAGGACATCGCCGAGGAAGCCGGCATCCTGCGCGATGAACTGGAACTCTACGGCGACTACAAGGCAAAGGTCAAGCTGGACGTGCTGGACAGACTGGCCGACCGCCCCGACGGCAAATACATCGACGTAACCGCCATCACCCCCACCCCGCTGGGGGAGGGCAAGACCGTCACCACCATCGGCGCCACCCAGGCGCTGTGCGAGATCGGAAAGAACGCCTTTGTCTGCATCCGCCAGCCCTCCCTCGGGCCGGTCTTCGGCATCAAGGGCGGCGCCGCCGGCGGAGGCTACAGCCAGGTGGTCCCCATGGAGGACTTCAACCTCCATCTCACAGGAGACGTCCACGCCGTCAGCATCGCCCATAACCTGGCCGCCGCCTTCCTGGATAACCACATGCGGAGGCGCAACCGCCTGAACGTCGACCCCGACACCATCTGCTGGAATCGCGTGGTGGACCTGAACGATCGCTGGGCGCTGGAGGAGATCGTGGTCGGCCTCGCCAGGGGCTTCGTGCGCAAGGCGGGCTTCGACATCAGTGTGGCCAGCGAGCTGATGGCCGCCCTCGGCCTGGCCGAAGACCTGCAGGACCTGCGGGAACGCGTCGGGGGGTCCGTGGTCGCATACACCTACGACAAGGAACCGGTGACCGCCGAAGACCTCGGATGTGCCGGCGCCATGACCGTACTGCTGAAAGACGCGCTCAAGCCCAACCTCATGCAGACCCTGGAGGGCGGAGCGGCCTTCGTCCACACCGGCCCGTTCGCCAACATCGCCCACGGCAACAGCAGTATCCTGGCCGACAAGATCGCACTGAAGCTGGCCGACTACGTTGTCACCGAGAGCGGCTTCGGCGCCGACATCGGGATGGAGAAGTTCATGAACATCAAGTGCCGCATGAGCGGCCTGGTGCCCGACGCCGTGGTCGTCGTGGCCACCGTCCGCGCCCTGAAGATGCACAGCGGCGAGTTCAGGGTCGTGGCCGGCCGGCCAATCCCCGACGAGATGAAGGAAGAGAACCCGGATGCCGTACGCCGGGGCTGCGAGAACCTGACCAAGCACATCGAGAACGTCCAGATGTTCGGCGTCCCCTCGGTGGTCTGCATCAACAAGTTCACCGACGACAAACCCTCCGAGATCGAGGTCGTCCGAGAGGAGGCCCTGGAGGCAGGCGCCGAGTGCGTGGTGACAAGCGATGTCTGGGCCGAAGGAGGGAAGGGCGGCACCGAGCTGGCAGAGGCCGTGGTCGAGGCCGCCGAGAAGCCGAGCGACTTCCAGCTCCTCTACCCCGATGACGCATCGATCAGGGAGAAGATCGAGACCATCGCGACCAAGGTCTACGGCGCGGACGGCGTCAGCTACAGCCGCACGGCCCGCCGCAAGATCAAGCTGTTCACCGACCTGGGCTACGACAAGATGCCCATCTGCATGGCGAAGACCCACCTGTCGCTGTCGCACGACAAGAACCTGAAGGGCCGGCCTACCGGCTTCACCGTGCCCATCAGGGATATTCGCCCCTCGATGGCCGCCGGCTTCCTCTATCCCCTCTGCGGCACGATGCGCACCATCCCCGGCCTGCCCTCCAGGCCGGCCGGCGAACAGGTGGACATCGACGAAGAGGGTAACGTGGTCGGCCTCTTCTGAGACCACGTGGCGAACACAAACCGGGGCCCTCCCCGCCGCCGGGCGGGCAGGGCCCCCTTTTTGCGTCGGCCGAGTTTCCTCCCGGGCGGCAGCCGGAGTTCCCACTCCTGCGCCCGGGCTCCAGCCCGGTCGGGGTAGGCCGGGGAACCGTGCCTACTCCAGTCGGAAGACCTTGCCCTTCCTGCCGGCGACAAAGAGCGCAGAGGATGTCGGAACCGGCGCTGCCGCGATACCCTCCTGGACGTCCAAGTCGATATGCCAGTTCTCCTGCCCGTTGCTCTTATCGAGCGCGTAGACTCTGCCGTCCGCGGTGCCGAAGTATACCTGCTGTTGATCCACCGACACATGCCCGGGCCGGGAGGGCGGCTCAAACTGCCACGCCACGGTCCCGTCGGCCAGGTGCAAGGCGTAAACGGGACCGCCCGCGGTATCGGGGACGTAAACCATATCATCATCCACGGCGAAGTCGGTGATGAAAGGGCTTGTCACGGCAAACTCCCACTGCGTCTGGCCGGTCTGCCTGTCGGCGCACACCAGGGTCTCCAGGTCGCGGGCGTAGAGCACGTGCTCGTCGGTGACGCAGACGCGGGAGTTGACCCGCGCCATGTAGATATACAGGTACTCAATCGGCTGCTGCCAGAGGACGCTGCCGTCCTGGAGGTCCATCGCGTAGACGTATTCGCCAGTGGTGGACGCATAGAGGGTGCCGCCGTCGGCCGCAGGAGCGGCGAAGATGTCACCGAGCTCAGAGCCCGGATCGTTCTCCGTTAGCTGGATTTGCCTGGGATTCTGCAAGTCCGTTCCCACTGACACTACGTATCCTCCATCGGTTCCGAAGTACAGGGGGTTGCCGCCCGCTGTGCATGGCGTGGTGATATGGTCACCTACTTTCAGTTCGCCCCCGACCTTCCCGGTGACAGGATCCACCGAGGAAAGCGTTGTGCCTGCGGAGAAGAAGACCTGTCCGTCCGCAATTGCCGGCCCCGATGGTGGACCAGACAGCTCCGGAACTACCCAGGCTTGTGTGCCGCTGTCGGCATCCAGGGCGTACAGCCGTCCCCGCGAGAGTCCCGTGGGCCCCCGGAGGTTACGCACAATCGGGCAGAGCACCAGACCCGCACCAACCACCAGAGGATGGGCAGCGGCGGGCAGTTTGGTCTCCCAGGCCACCGCCGGCGCGCTGGTGGGGCCGATAGCCTCGTAGTAGCCAGTCTGACGCGGGTTGGCCCGGTACATCGCCGTATCCTGCGCCGCGGACGACCCTGATTTCGAGCCGGCGCATGGTGCCGCCGCCACGGCAAACAGAAGAAGGACCGAAGCAAGCGTCCGGACAAGACAATGCCTTGGGATCAGCATATGCTTCTCCTCTCGATCGGGATGTTGGCCAGCCGTCACCGTCCTGGCGGGGAATATGGCTGTCTCGTCGCTGAAGCTCGGAGGTTGGGAGCGTGGGTCGACTACTTCTCCAGCCACCTGCCCCATTCGGCATACACCGATCGGACGCCGCTGGTCGGCGCGAAGCGTCTGTTCACCTCACTCATTGCTCTTCGGGCTTTCTCTTCCTGCTGGAGCTGCAACCGTCGAGCCTCCCGCTCGGTCAGCTCTTCCAGGCCACCTTGAAAGCCCATCGTCCTCAACTGCGCGCGCAACCTGGGCAGAGCGCCGCCGGGCTCCCACCCGGCTTCCCGAAGGGCCTCTGTGCCGCCCTCGATCCATAGCTCAAGGTCGTGGGCGCACAGACTCCCCACTACCACCCCCAGCAGGAGCGCTTCCCTCTCGGGGGGCGTGCCGGTACCGGCGAACTTCTCCAGCAACTCCTCGGAAAGCTGATGGAGATAGGCGACGCGTCTCGCCCCCTCTTCGCCCTCGCCCTCGGCGGTATTGAAATCCCCGGCGATGAACGCACGGGCAAGCAGCCACTTCACGTAGGGGGTGTAGGGGGACTCGCCAATATTCCTCAGCAACTTCTCCAGCCCCGCTTTGTTTTCCGCGTCGACAAGCCTCAGCGTCGGCATTTCTGTGCCTACGAATTGCCGCACTTCCTCAAGTCCTGCTTCGCCCGGGTGCACAACTATCCGCCCCTCTCCCTGGGGATACCAGCCGGCGACGGGGTTGCGAAAGCCAAACACGCCCGAGAGCCGGTAGCTGTACCGTCCCGGCTTCGGGAACACGAGAGGATACGGCTCTCCCGACCGATGGTCTTCTTCCTCTTGGAACCACAAAGTCAGCGTCTTTACCAGGCTCTCTCCGGGCTCAAGCGTCAAGCTGTGCAGCGGTGCAGGGGCAGTCCGGAGCCCGGGCCGCATCCCCACCTCATGCCACCGCTCCTCATCGGGAGCCCTGATGTGGAGCTGCCATCGGACTCCCACGAACCAGCGAGTCATGAACAGATCGACCGGCTGCTGTCCATCATTCCGCGCGCCCACCTTGACGAAAACCGGCTCCCCAACGCGGATCGGGCTGTTAAGCACGCGGACAGAGAGGGCAAGCTCCGGTGGCGAGGGCCGAGGCCACTCGAACTTCGCTTCTGTCGCACCCAAAGAGCCAATGACTGCCAGCAACGTCAACAACATCACAACCATTCTCCGTGAAACTGCCATTGCCGGAACTACCTCCAGGCGATCTGCCCCTTGCGGCGTTGCCGGTTAGTTCTCGGGCACGCTCTTCAGGAAACGTCGCATCGTGACCCCGGGCTCCTTCAGGCACTTCTGCATTCTGCGCATGCGTTCGGTCGGAGGGAATCGGCGCTGGAGTTCCCGCAATGCTGAACGTTTCTTCGCTATCTGCTGCTTGGCGATACGCACCGATTGTTCGCGACTGATGCTGTCCGGATCCGCCTCCGCACCGATCTGGGAGAGCAACCACCCGAGAAGCGCCTTGTTTGCGGCCCCCTTGCCCGAGCGATACTCCCAGTAGCTCATGAGCGTGCCAGCGGCGGCCGTGTGGACATAGGCCTTCAGCGTCAGGGCCGATCGCTCCACGGGTGTCCCCCGATGCCTCGGATTGGATAGAATCCGGTCGGCGTATCGAAGGGCCAGTTTCCAACGGTTCAGGACATTTTGCTTCTTCTCGGAAAACGGTCTCGGCGGCTGTTCCAGGAACTCTCGCAGCCACAGCCAGCGGACGTAGTCGGCGTAGGGGGTGCTCTCCAGGTCGTCCACCAATTTGGACAGCTTCCGCATATCGTCGCCGAACTGGCGGACCCCTTCCACCAATCTTGCGAACCCTTTCCCGGGCCCCCGGACACGGATGGTGAAGCTGAACTCGACCCGTCTCTCGGTGTGCTGCCCCGTTTCCCGGCCCCAGGAGACCGAGTCCCACAGTGTCAGTGTGTACTTCCCTTTCCGGGGGAACGGAAGGGCGACCTTCCGCTCTTTCGGAGCAATCCAGGCTGAGAACCACAGCCGATAGAAAGTGCTCCTGGCTTCCCCCGGGCCAAGCTGCCATTCGGTCAACCCCCAGCGGTCGCTCCCTCCCTGCATCTCCCGCCAGATGTCGATTTCGAGGCTGTAATCGTCCGGACCCTGTATGCGTGCTTGCCAGTACCACTTTTCCAGATCCTTCATTTCATGCAGGTAGAGGGGAACTTCTGCGGTGTTCCGGAGGTCAATGCGGATGAACACCGGCTCCCCGAGAAGCACTTCCTCGGTCACAACCTCCACCTCGACGTTCAATCCGTCCATCGACGCCGACTGCGCCGGAGCCGCCCCTACAGCAGCGGCGGAGCACATCAGCATCAGGGCGGCCAACACCAGAACACCTTGTAGTCCGCGCGGATCGCCCATTGTTTCCCCTCCTTACTCCCAAATTTCGCCGTCCCGGATCACATCCCGGCAGTACGGACAGAAACCGCTGTAATCCAAGTTCTGGTTCATCACACATTCGTCCGGATGGTCATGATCAAGGTTCGCGTCGTCGGACCCCAGGCAGTGGCCGATTTCATGGACCGCACATCTCGGCTCTTTCTCCGCCTCCTGATCCTCCCTGATCACCTCCAGGTAACACGTGGCCGCATGGTCGTCGGGGTCCTGCGTCTCACCGCGCGTGGGTTCGTTCAGGTCGTCGGCGTCCTCCTGGTACGGCCCCTGGAAAGAGGCGAACAAATGCACCGCCCAGAACGCCTGGCATTCCTCACCATGGAAAAGATAATCCTCCCAGCGGACTGCTTTCCAGTCGTCGCTGGGCCCCCATGTCCCCGGTGGATCTATGTTTCGTATGAATCCCAAGTTGTCGGCGTCGCCCTGATCCTCCGGCTCGAAGGTCAGATAACAGGGCTCCAGTGCCGAAGCCAGCAGGCTGGTGTCCGGGTCTCTGGGCCACGGAACCTTGACACTCCGGTCTTCGGCATGGTCGTCATCCCATAGGATTACCTCATCCCCAACGTCGTCCGCAATGTCTTCGGAGATGCTCAACTCCTGGTAATCTTGGTGGGTAAGCGCCGAAGTTGAAATGTAATACACTCCGCCCGCTTGGTCGGGGGTTATGTCCACGTACCCACTTCCGAAGTGGGCATCGTCGTTGAACTCAGTAGGAACGTCCACAGTAATAATCGTCGCGCCGCCCTCGAACCGCACCCCAAGGACCGGCGTCCGCAGAATGTTGGTCTCGTCCAATCCGGGGCTCATCACGACCGACCCCATCTGATCGACGTCCACCCACAGCTTTCGCCAGATGGTGAGGACACGGGTCTGGAGGGCCCTGTTGCCGTCTCCGTCCCGCAGGACGAATCCGTCGTTGGAGTCCACGTGCACCGCGTCCACCTCGCTCCCCGCGCAGCCCGCCGTCACCCGCCAGTTGTTGCCCGGCTGCATCTCGGTGATGCTCACCTCAAGCTCCGCCGTGTCGCCGCTCTGAACCGTCACCGTGGACTCTGCCGGCGAGGCCCCGAAGCTGCCGTCCGGCCGGTTGTCGTTGTGCTTCTCCCCGCTATCATCGTCCACGACGTTATCGTGGGCGCTGGGGTCGTCCACGTCAAAGAGCCGGAAATGCACGTCTGCCTCCACCCCGTCCGGAACCGTCTGGGAGAGCCTGGCCAGAAGGCGGACCTTGTTCCGGCAGGTGGCCGTGTCGTCGGGGCCGGTCCTGCCCGGATACATCTTCGTGCACGGCACGTCCTGCCCGGTTTGACTGTCGCTGACCTCGTAATCGGTCAGTTCGGGATTCCCGTCGAAAAGCTTCCAATACGCGCGCGTGACCTCAACCCCGGTGAACTTGACGGTGTCGGTGGAGGTGACGCACTGGTCGTTGCCGCCCTCCATCCAGCGCCAGCAGTCGAAGACATGCACCTGAAACGTTACCTGGAACTCCCCCGTCCCGTCGGCCTGCACGTAGACGGTCTCCGGCGGTAACCCATACCAGTCCAACGCGTAGCCGCCCCACCACCCCCACTTAAGCTCGCCATCCTCCTCCTTCAGCTCCTCTCCGGTCTCAGCGCTCTTCTTTGCGGCGGGCCGCGGCTTCCTCTGCGGTTCTGACGGCTTCGAGGACATCTGCCTTCAGCTTCTGGAGCTCTTCTCGTGCGTTGTAGGGCTCGGGGCCCGTTGCCGCCTTCGCAAGAAGGCTCACATACTCGCTGAGCTGGTTGCGGAGCGAACGCGGAATGGAATATTGCCACAGATCCTCGCCCCCGAATGTCAGAAGCTGGGCCAGGCCGGAGGCGCCGCCGCCTCCGCCCACCTCGAATCTCAACGGCTTCGATCCGATCATAACCTCGGGGTCATCACGGTGAACGCCCAGGCACCCGACCACCACGGTGTAGTTGCCGGGCATGGTCAAGTCCAGGATGCGGTCCAGTTGCAGCAGCTCCGTGGTTTCGCCTCCCGGGCTTACCAGCCCACCGTGGACGCCGAAATGCCGGGGCTGATTGGGAAGCTCGCCCGCAATATATCGGCCGTAACGGGTCGGGGGCACGCTGGCGCCCGACTCCTCGTCCCGGCCGCGGAACTTCCAGAAGTAGCGTGACGTCCGCACCACCTGATCCTGGTCCGCGGTGTTCTTCAGGCGCACGAGGACCATGATCGGCTCGCCGTAGCCAAAACTGTCCCGGGCCAGCTCGGCCGAAATCCGGATCCCTCGGGCCTCTTGCGGCCAGTCGGGCATCGCCGGCCCGTACTGTAGGGTCAGGCCCACGACGGCCCCTGCCGTGATCAACACCAGAACGCCCGCAAAAACGCTAGACAGTGCCTTCCAACGCATCTGAGTCCTCCTTTCTCCTGTGCCTGGATTAATCCCTCTCCCAATCCAAGTTAATAACGTTGAGGTCCCACTCGGGGTGCTGCGTGGTCTCGTCGCTCTGAGGGTTATCGGAGTTGTCCCCCCACTCGAGGTGCCACTCTCCGTCTTCCTTCCTGGCGTCCCCCTGCCACCACCAGGAAACCTTTCTCAGGGGCACCCACTCAGCGTGCTCGCCCTCCGGTTTGAACATTAACCACATCTCCGCAGAGTCCTCAACCGTCACCCAGTCGTCGCCGTCGACCGGCTCGTGATAAGGTGCGTCGGTGGCATACGATGCCCGCGCGTGCCGGGACACCGATGGGGAGATTCTTCTGGGTGGCCCCGCGGCGGTTCCTCGCCGCTTCCACGGATCGCCCGCCGACGAGTTCCTCAGTCCCATTCGTAACCCGGAAGGCGTTTCGCCAATCGCAGGTGCTTCATCCAACTCTTCGCGCGTCGAAGCAGGTGGGTGTGGGGGACCTCGGCGCGCATCTGCTCCACCAGTTGCTCCACCCGCTGGAGGGAGCGATCGTGGTATGCGGAAAGGACCTGTGCGGTCAGCACGTCGCTCTGCACCACCTTCGGCAGCCCGGCCGGACGCCTGGCGGCCTCCGCCTTTAGTTCCGCCAGCATCTCCGGCAGTTTCGCCTTAAGCTCCGGGAATCTGCTCTCATCATCCGCGTATCTGAGCACCTTCTCACCCTCGCGCGCGAAAGTGCTGACCCACAGCCACCTGAGGAAGAACTCGTACGGCGAATCATCGCCTCCCCGCTCCAGCGTCTCGATCATCCCCTCCAGCCGCTGGAACTGCGACGGCCCTACGCCGACGACTCCCGGCTCCCGGTAGCCGACCGCATCCCAAAGCCCCGCAAGGAGTTCGTCGGACCCTTCCCGGGCGGGGAGAATCTTGATCTTGCCTTCCGAGCGGAGCTTGAGCATGCCTCCCCCGTCGGCACCCCAGACCAGCACTCTGACCCGGTAGCTGTAGGTGCCCGCCGCCGGGAAAACCAACTGAACTTCCTCCGCATCGCCCGAATACCGATGCCAGAGCGCAACATGGGCCTCTGCTGACTCCCCCGGCGCAAGCGTCACGCTGGTAAAAGCGCCATAGTTGGGCCTGAGGTCCCTCAGTTGCACCCACTCCACGGGTTGGTCCTCTTTGCCCACCGCTATGCTCCAGTCTTCTATCGACATTCTGTCCCCGCGCCCCAGCTTCACCTTCCGGACCTGGTTGCTCACGTTTTCCACGCGAAGGGTCATAAACACGGGCTCGCCAACGACATATTCCTCGGAGTGCAGGTCAGCACGGACCGACAGGTGCTCCTTCTTAAGCTCGCCGCGCACGGTCGAAGATGAGGAGCGCCAACAGTGCGAGTCCAACAGCACAAGCAGAAAACGGACGAAGATTACCGGCACCCATGGTCCTTACCCTTCCTCAAAGTGATTACCAACCCTTGTCCCTGATTTTGTCGATGGACTCCGCCTCGAAATGGTCTATCCATCCCTCAGGCTCCATCACTCCTTCGTCGCCGTGGTCCGGGCCGGTGAGATGTCCCAGCTCATGCAGCACCGTCCAACGTATCCTTTCGGGTCTGTTCTGCCAGCCGTCCCGCAAGGTCTCGGCGTAGATCAGAGCGCCGTGGTGTGACTCGCTCGCGATGCCTTTCACCGCCTCGGAGCTCGACTCACCATCGGGCTCCAGGTCCGTGCTCGGGGCGCCCTGGAAACCGGAAAGCAGATGCACCGCCCAGAAGTCGTCCCCGGCCCGGGCGGGAAGCTCTTCAGCCGCCTGGTGTCCGTCGGCCATTCGCCCTTCAGATGATCAAGGACCGTTTTGCGGCTCTGCTGGCTGCTATTCTCATGCTCTATCGTCGCGAAACCGAACTTGCAGATCACCTGAGCCAATCTTCCAGCCGCCGAATGCCCTTCGACGGCGGGAAACGGTCCTTCAAGTCCTTCAGGGTCTCCTCGGCGGCCTTCCTCTCACGTGCCGCCAGTGCGGCGACGTCACGGTTTTCGAGTTCTTCAAGCCCGCCTTTCACGCCCAGATGCGGCAGGGCTTCTCGGAGCATAGGAAGCAGAAGGCCGGTCTCCTCAGCGGCCGTCGCACCGAGTCGCCGCGTGCCGTCCCCCCGGTATTGCTCCAGCAATACAGCTTGAACCAGATGGACGATTCCATTCGCAACCCTTGCCGCCCGTTCCGGAGGGACGCCGCTTCCGGCGAACTCGGCCAGAACATCACGGGAGAGTTCGCGCAGTCGGGCCACCTCACGCATAGCTGCCCCGCCGCCCCTCTCAGTCGTGTCGAAGCCCTCGTTGATGGCGGCTTCGATACGCAACCATTTGCCATACTTCCGGTATGGGGAGTTGGGCAGGGCGTCGAGCAGCTCCTCCGCTTCCTGGCGACCAATCGACATCGGGTACTGGTGCCGCAGTTTCCGGCAGAAAAGACGCGCCGCCGCTTCATCGGCGCATGGTCCCACCTCCGCCCTGCCTTCGGCCGCCACCTCCGCGCGTCCCACCTCACCGCCCGGGTGACGGAATGGCACTTCCAGCCGCAGCCTGTAGCGATATTCGCCGGGCCTGCGGAACATCAGAGGATCCAGGTCCCCATCTTCGGTGCCGCACCCGGCGGATCCGGAGCGGAACCAGATAATGAAAAAAGAGGACCGGGCTTCGCCGGGGTCCAGTTTCGGCACGCGGCCGGCATAGTCAAGACTGCGAAGCCTGTAGGCGACCTTCGTCCATTCGGCGTCCGGGTTCGGACCCCTCACGTAAAAAGCCCATTTCGTTTCGTGGAGGCCATAGCTGATGCCCGCCACATGCATCGCGCGATCGGTTGCGTTCCGGAGTGTGGCGCGCAAAAACAGCGGCTCCCCTACCCGCACTTTGGCATCGGCCGGGTTCACCTGAAACTTAAAGGGAGCCTGCGAAGCAGCTCCAGCTGTGGCAATCCCACAGGCGAAACACAGTCCTACGGTTAGGAATGATATGGTCCTGCGCGCACGGCTTGCCCTCATGGTCATAGTTTTGTGTCCTCCCGTCTTAAGCTCAAAATCAACGGAAACCGGTCCGTTCACCACTGTTCGGAACGTATCCTGTCCAGGTTCTCCGGGCAAAAAAGATGCGTGTCAAGGTATTGGCCGGCCCCGGGCCCCTCCATCACGCCTCCTCCGTCTTCTTCGATATGTTCGGCGCCGCATGCGTGGCCGCACTCGTGCACTGCGACCCGGCCAAACTGAGTGCGGTATTCATCCCAACTCGCCCTGAGGTCCCGAATGCTCTCAGAGTAGACGAGGCACGCGCGTCTGCCCTGCACAGTGACTCCCTGCAACACGTCGTTCTCACCGCCACCCTGTACCGGGGTCTCCGCTGGATCGCGGTCCTTTTCGCGAGGGCCTTGAAGACACGTCGTAATGTGCAGCCCCCAGAACGCGTTGTCGACCGCCTCCGACCAGTCGAAGTCCGTATCCATCAGCGTAGAGTCCTCACCTGACTCGACATTTCTGTCAAACGCGATGTTCTGCTCCCGGGTCGTATTGTCTACTTGAGCATCCACGTAAGCATCGGCGAAAGCCTCCTCCAGCAAGCCACATGGCGGCTCCTCCGGCCAGAGGACGCGGAGTTGGAAGCTTGCTTGACCGCCCGACACGTCCGGGGCAAGGTAGTCGTCATCAACCAGATCGTAGCTTTTCCCGTCCGCACTCACTTGGTTCCCGCTGACGTAGACGTCATCTCCACCCCAGTTCTCCTCGAACCAGACCACCCGTAGGACCTCGCTGTCGTCTATGACGATGTGTCCCGGTGCCCCGTGGGAAAACTGGTAGTCCTTCTTGAAGTCATCGGGCACGCCTTCAACCACAAGCTTCGTCTCGTCGGCATGATCTCCCGAACTCAAATACTCGGCGTCTTCGATGGTGCCGGAAAGAACGTTCTCGTTCCCCGTGTCCGCCGGCATCTTATCCGCTTCCACCCACAGCTTTCGCCAGATGGTGAGGACACGGGTCTGGAGGGCCCTGTTGC
>CAZEAP010000025.1:0-55092 GCA_964510315.1 uncultured candidatus Brocadiaceae bacterium | reverse complement strand
CCTGGCCTTCACGACCGCGCCGCTCCGCGGCGCCGACGCTGAACATGTACGCGCCACAGGGCCAGGCTGTAGCGGGGGCAGCTTGCCCCCGGCGTTCTCTTTCGGCCCCACAGGGGCCGTGTGATGGAGGCCAGGGCTTTAGCCCTGGTTGGCTGGCCGACCAACCGTAACCATGCGCCCCGGAGGGGCGCGGTCGGGTCACAGATGCAGATAATGGTGAGCGAGTTCGATACGCGATCTCTTCACACCGGCCTGCCGGGTGTAGCACCAGGTGACCGTCGAGTTGCACTCCGCGTGGCTACGCGCCTTCGCTTCGCTCAGGGCTCCGAGTTGGTGTCGTCCTCCCAGGCGCGCACCCGGTCGTAGTAGCAGGAGTCGGTGCCGTCCCACTGGTCGTAGAGGTAGGTGACCTTTATCTGGAGTCCCCCGGTGGCGGCGTCACGCACGCTCTGCGTCTTCCGTGCAGACAATGTTCGCTGCTGATTAATTCCTACGGAACCATACCAACAGCGGGACTATACCTAACCCCAAGGCCAAAGACACAATGGCACCGCTCGCGCCGAGCGCGCAAGGCCAACTCTCTTCGCAAAGGCCATTGAGCAACCAGGCTCCTAAAACCAGCAGCGTCATAGCATTCACTACACCCAGCAGACCCGCCAGAGCAAGCCCCCGCCGCTTTCCTGAGGGGACTTCTTCCGGAACCCCCTCTCGCCGCCATCTAAGGACGATGCAAACGAAAACTCCGAAACCCCCAAACATCACCACCATTGCTATTACCTCTGTAACTCCGAGCCAGTCGGGTGAGGGGGGATACAACCGCTGAAAAAGTCTTGCCCACGCCAATACCCAGAGCATGCAACCCCAAGCGACCATGAACCGCAAGCCGGGTATACGTTTATCCAGGATTCCTCCGCATGATTGAGTGCGGGCACCTTATGGCCTAATCCCAGGGATTAGGGCAGTCCTTGCCCGATCTCGTATACGCAGCGTATTTGTCTCTTCCTGCGTAATAGTATTGCCACGGGTCAGGCACCTGTTGGGCGGACCAAGGGGTCGGCTTGTGACGGGTCCCTTGCCAAGAGACGGTAGCCGGGGTGGACGCGGTGAGCCTGTGGCCGCTGTCAATAGGATCGGAGAGAAAAAGCGCTTGGCCCGCCAACTCCGCCCGCCGTCGCGAATCTCTGGACCACGACACCCCCGAGTATCTAAACGTCACTAGTTGCGCCCCTGTTATCTTCCAGCACGTACAGCTCTTCACATAGGTCTCCGTATAATCATCCCAACATTCTAAACCGGCGACTGTGCACATGCCACCGACGCCGAGCCAACAAGCGACAGTGGCCCCGACCGATGCGATATTCGACAGTGCGCAGACCGCCCCACTGGCACCGCAGACGACCAGCGAGGCGGCACATTTCGCAACTTGCTTCCAATCCGTCTTGTATGCCAGCTCATACGAAATGCTGTCACAGTCTTTGAACGCGAGTCCCCGAGGATCCACGTGCTCACGGGGGCTTGCGGCGGCGAAGGCGTATAAGCGGAGCAAACGACCATCGAGAGTGCCCCGACTAAGCTCTGCGCCAGCCAGCAGTGTATGAAGCCGCATTGGGTCGCGTTGGAGGAAGCGCCCGAGCCTTCCGGTTCGGCGCTGCTTTCGCTCCGGTCGCCCTCGGGCTCCCTCCGCGAAAGCAGCGCCAACCTCGGGAAAACTAATTTACACCGAACACGTTACAGGACGCGCTAACGCCCGGGCTTGCGTCCCATCTGCATCAGCGTCTCGCGGGCCTTGGCGGCGACGCGGCTATCGGACGCTCCGGCCAATCGCTGAAGCGCCGAAATTACCTCCTCCGTGGGCTCTTCCATGGCGGCAAGGTGTTTCATTGCTTCCAACTGCACGGATGGACTCTCTCGCTCCAGGCTTTCTGCCAAGGCGGCAGCCGCCTTCTTCCTCCACTTCTTCTGCTGCAGAGGCCCCACGCCGAGGGCGTGGACGGCCGCCAGGGCTACCTCGTCGCTCTTGTCCCTGGTAGCCTCTGCCAGGGCACCGAATGCTTCCGGGCCGGCGTGCTCGCGGCTGAGCGCGCCGAGCAGATGAACTCCCGCCATTTTTTTCTTCGGATCAGAGCTCTCCAACAGATTTTTGGACAACGGCTGTAGCGGGCCTTCCTGGGAGTCACCGCGAAGATTCACAGCCGGGACCGGTTTCCGTTGCGGGGCGTCTCGGCCCTTGGCCGATTCGTCCTCAAAGCTCCGGAGTAGTTCCGCGACATGCGTGTGCCCGTGCTTTCGGGCGACTTCCCGGGGCGTGCGGCCGTACATATTCTCGACCAACGGGTCGGCCCCCGCGTCGAGAAGAATCCGCACCATGGCTTTCTCGCCTCGCTCCGCGGCAAGGTGAAGGGGGGTCTGCCCCCTGCGTGCGGCTGTCTCGGGCTTCGCTCCGTTGTCGATAAGGAGCCGCACAACCTGTTCAGACCCTCCCGTGACCGCGAAGTGCAAAGGTGTGGTTCCCCCTTCGGCGGTGGCATTGGCGTCTGCGCCGCGTCGGAGTAGAAGAGCGCAGGCCTCTACGCTCCCGCTTCGCGCCGCATACTGGAGGAGAGTCGGGTCAGCCACCGCCTCCGAGGCCGACTTACCCGCCGCGTCAAGCAATACCTCCAGCGTCTCGGCGTCTCCACTCTCTGCCGCCGCGGTCAAAGGTGGCAGCGCGAAACCCGGCACGCTCGCGGCGGCGTCGGCGCCTCGGGAGAGCAGAAGTCGGCACGCCTCCGCACGACCCCACCGCGCGGCCCGGTAGAGGGGGGTTTTGTTGGAGGCCCCCTTCCTGTCGGCGGCCTCCGGGTCCTTGTCGATCAGTTCCTTCAGCACCTTGACGTTCCCCAGCGCGGCGGCAGTCCCGGCGTTATGCGCCGCCCCGTGCTCCAGCAGCAGCCTCGCCGCCGCCCAGTTGCCCTTGTGGGCAGCCTCATCCAGCGGAGTTTCACCACTCGCGTCTCGGCGCCCCACCGGAGCAGAGTTCTCCAGCAGCGCGCGGAGAACGTCTTCTTTCCCCAGACGGGCAGCTTCGTGCACCGGCGTGGCACCGTTTTGGAATGCCACGTCGGTCGAGGCTCCGTGCTCCAGGAGCACCCTGACCACTTCGATATCCTTCAGCCCTACCACAAGCGGCGTGCGTCCGTCGTCATTCTCGGCGTTGACCTCCGCTCCCGCGTCCAGCAGCAGGCGACAGCGGCCCGCATCGGCGTCCATCGCGGCGTAATGTAGTGGCGTGTAACCTTCCTTCGTGCGAACTTCCACCTTTTTCGCCTCCCCCACAAGCACCTCAGCCACGGCCCGATCGGCTGCCGCGTGCAGAGGCGTCCGGGCGTCGGGACCGTTCCTGGAGACGGGACTGGCCCCGTGAGTGAGGAGGAGCTTGCAGGTCGCGCCATGGCCGAACTTCGCCGCATAGTAGAGCGGCCTGTAACCGTCTGAGTCGGGTTCATCCACGCTCTCGGGAGGCTCATCGAGCAGTGCCTTCAGGACTTGGGCGTCTCCCAGCGCGGCCGCCGTGGCGATGGTGTGCTCGGCTCCCGCCCGGAGCAACGCCTCGGCTGTCTCCCCGTGGCCCTTCCCGGCCGCGAGCTGGAGGGCCGTCATCCCCCGATGATCTCTGCGACGCACCTTCGCCCCTGCTTCCAGCAGTTCCCTCGTGACTTTGGGACGCCCTTGCCGCCCTGCGGCAGCCAGATGAACCGCGGTCGAGCCGCCCGCCGTGGCTGCATGGACGTCCGCTCCGTTCTCCAGCAGGACTGTGACCACCTCCGGGTGGCCCCATGCAGCGGCCAGGTGGAGCGGCGCGGGTTCTTCCAGCCCGGGGAGCCCCATCTGCGTCATTTCCTGATGCCGCATGAGCATTACCATGCGTTCAAACTGATACCGCTCCGGGGGCAGCGGCCGGCCTTTTTCGTTTACCGAATCGGGATCCTTCTTCAGAAGTTCCCTGACGTGGTCCGCATCCCCCACGGCCGCCCACCAGTGCAGATCGCTCGCCTGCGCAACAGTCGGCATAGAGCATGCCACCAGAACCGCCGCACACAGCGCTGTAGCAATGGTATTTCGGTTTGAAAAGCTCATTGGAGCCTCCTTGCCTAGTCTCTTCGACTGATTAGTCCGATGCCCCGGGTTTCCCGGCACAGCTCTGTCGAGACAACTCCCGCCGGTGCAGCTTTGGCTTGCTGGAAACCGCCAAGGAATCGTGTTGCGAACCGCACCAGCAAGGTATCCGCCCACTTTCACCCCGAACGTTCCGCGTTTGGACAGCCAAATCATAGAATTGGGATGGAAGACGGCAGTTACATCCACCCGGGGGCAGGCGGCGGCAGATCCATCTCATCCCAACACTCTTGACAAAGCTTAGGGGGCACCTTTGCCTCTACGTCGAAATAGTAGTGCCAGATCATCCAAGTCGGGCTATAGTCGCAAAAATCACCGCCTTTTTCCTCGGCGGACACTGGATTTATACAGTCCGGCGACTCCTCTACAACGTCCCCAGCGTAACAACACTGCTGAGAGCCGTACCTGCGCCCTACTTCGCGGTAGCAGACGTAGCCGTAGTGAAGGGGGCTGTACTCTTCCTTGCACCAGTCCGGGTTGCCCTCTGGCTCAGACTTCGGGCAGTCAGGCCACTCAGGTTCCGCCTCCCACCACCTATGGCACGAAGTCCCCAGCGGATCTGCCGATTGGATGGGGCTTGAGTTGGCAAATTGATATAGCTTGAGCAGGTCTGCGTCGCCGACACCCCACTTAGATTTTTGGATCCGAGCTCGAGTAAAGATCCCCAGGGGGTCTCTCTGCAGGAAGCGGCCGAGGTCTGGGGCGTATTCCCGGTGGCGGAATTGCATGATGCCCGCCGCCGGCTCCCACCGGCGCGACTGGAACAGATACGGGTTGCCGACGTCGCTGGCTCCGTCGGCATCTTCCGTGCCGTCGGCGTCCAGGACGGTGGTCTCGCCGTAGGCGGTATGGCGGTAGCGCTCCACCACCGACTCATCGGTATTTGAAAGAGCAAAGATGCTGTAGATGGTGCTCGCATGATAATACACGACTTCATCAGAGTCGGCAAAGTCACCGTCCGTGTTGAGGTCTCTCTCCTGACGGGCCGGACTGTCGATGTAGCCCGGCGCGTACGTGAAGCGGGCGATGAGATCACCTGAGCCGTCTCTTTCCTCCAGGCACTGCCAGCCTGCCCTGAGCCCGGTCGAAGGGGCCGATGCCGCCTCCGGCGAAGGTCAACGCGTCGGCTCGAGGGTCATTGCCGAGATTGGTCTCTTGTGTTCGTCGCCAAGGATGCTCTTGAGGACATCGTGGGCCGTGTCGGCCAGCAGAAGTCGGAACTCGACACGGAACTCTTCCTCTAACGCCTGCCCGTAGTTTGCCGCAAAGCGCTCCAGCAACGGCACCGCCGGACGGGCCGCAGCCCCCATTCTGCGCAGGCCGTGCATCGTGTTTTCCAGCAGGTAGACATGCCGCCGCTCTTCCCGGAGGACGCCCAGCAGCGCACCAAAGGCGGCATCGGATTCATTCCCGTAGGCGCCCAACGCCCGTGCGGCCCGGGTTTTCACGGCGTCCTGCTCGTCCGACAATGACTCTATCAAAACCGGCACCACTTCCTCGGCGCCCCGTCCCATCTCCCCCAGTCCGTCCACGGCCGCCGCGCGGATGTTGGGATCGTCGCTCCGTCCGGCTTCCAGGAGCAGCTCCAGGGCCTTAGGGTGCTCCGGGGCCTGCCGACCCAGGCCGCGCAGAGCAGACGCCCTGACGGAGGGATAATGGGAACGCGCACCGTCGAATAGTCGCGCGACCACCGCCGGGGAGCCGTCCCCGATTTTGCCCAGCGCCTGGAGCATGGCCGCTCGGACCGCCGCGCTTTTCGTGCTGGCCTCATACAAACGTATCAGCGTTGACACAACGAGTTCGGTTTGCCCCTCGAGATCATAGAATGCACGGGGCGCGATCTGCCGGTACGCTACGGGGGTCCGGGGAGCGAGGAAGTACTCCTCTATAGAGCGGATATCTTCCGCCCCGACCACCCCTATCCCGCTTATGGCATCAAGTTGGAAGGGCAGCAGGGACGGCTCATCTCGTAATCTGTCGATGATGGCGGGCACCGCCGGAGCGGCCGCCGGGCCGATCCACCTCAGACATTCACACGCAGTAACCTCAGGGTAACTCAGCGAGGGAAGCCCTTGCTCCATGGCGTTGACGACGGCGTCGAGGTGCCCGTCGGGGTTCCCTGTGATCTTTACCAGCGCAGCGTGAGCCCAAATCGCGGCGTTCGGCTCGGCCGTGCCGGCCAGTTCCTCCAACGTCTCGACCGCCCGGGCGGCCTTCAGTTCACCCAGAGCGCGGATCAGCTCTTCCTGCAAGCTCGAACGCTGTGCTCTGCGCAGCCGCGTAACTAAAGCTTTCTCGATGGGCGCCGTCTCCGAGGAAGTTGTGGCCACGTTCCCGAGGGCTTCCGCCAGCGTCTCGGCCAACCCCTCGTCCTGCTCCTGGCGGAACGTCTCCAGCAACGGCTCCCCCAGTGCACGGTGGGTAATCTCATAGCGTGACCATTCCCTCCAGAGGCCTGCAATGATCCCTTTGACGTAGTCGTCCGCAGTGCCGTAGTTCGCCGCCAATATGGGGATCCCGGCCGGCCCCTTTTCGCGCAAAGGCGGCTGGAACACGATGTACTTCTCACGCGTCCACGGGGGCTCCCAGCTGAATGGGTTCTCCGGCGGGCGAAGACGGCCTTCCTCAGCAGACTGTACGTCGCCGGGTGCCTCCGATGGGGGCGCGGCCCCGGAGACCGATAGAAGTATTGCCGCACCCAAAGCGACGGCTAAGAGCACCTGCGCGAACTTCTTAGTGCGTCCCATTGCCACCTCCCTGGATAGTGGAACCCTATTTGGGAACCAGACCGGTCTTGTGCTTCAAATACCAACGACAGCAAGCATCTGCACGGCTCGGAACCGGCCACTTCTCTGTGACGCCGCGCTTCAGAGCCTTCTGCCACGCTTGATCATCGAGCCACCCTTTGGGGCACCGGATGGACATACTCCGTGTCCATGACCATCTTCCAGTCACTATATCTTCCTTCCGATATGTGTTGACTTGACAGGGCTTCCCTTTTGCACAACGCCGGGGGTCGTAGTCTTGCTTGCCGATATAGAAATGGTAGTAGAAAGCGATCTTGACCTCTAACCCAGGGGGCGCGCCGGGCAAGTTTTCCAGCATCGGAATGTACTTCCTGATCTTCCAATCTTCTACAGGAATCACTGTTGGCAACCTGACCGGCTTGTTAGTCTCCCTTGCGCACTCCTCCAGGTTGACTTCAACCTTTTTGTACTCCCACCGCCTCCTCAGCCGCCACATTTTGCGCCCGCCCACTTCGACGACATCGCCGCGTGCGTCTTGGCGTTTGATAAGGCAGTCCACGGTCTCGGCTTTCGCGGGCCGCGCGTTGGGAGCCCGGGTGGTCGCTCCTGCATACGGGATAACCCGCTTCGGATAAGCCGTTACATACTGCCAGTCGTGCTTCTTCCACTTTCCGAAGCCGTACCCGGGCGTGAGTGGCGGCAAAGGAACGTCCCCGGTCAACCCCATCGGATCTGTCGCCGATGTGGGGCGCTGGGTGACGTAGCCGTAGAGGTTGAAGGCGTCCCGGTAGCCGGCGGGGTCGCGGGAGACGAAACGACCGTGGGCCGCGTCGTAGTAGCGGTGCCTGTACTGCATCAGGCCGGAGGCCGCCTCCAGCCTTCTGGCCGTGAACCTGTAGGGATTCTCGATGTCCGATACTCCGTCCGCGTCGTCGGAGCCGTCGGCATCGAGGACAGTCGCGGCTCCATAGGCGTCGTAGCGGTATCTTTCCACGACGGACCCCGAGGAATTCGAGAGTGCACAGACGGAATAGATTATATTGCTATGATACCATACCACCTCGTTCGAATCGGCGAAATCCCCGTCCGCGTTCAGGTCGCGTTGCTGTCTGGCCACGGCGTCCAGGTAACCGGGCGCATACGTGTACCGGGCGACGAGATTTCCTGACTCGTCCCGTTCCTCAAGCGCCTGCCAATCGGAGGTCCCGCCCCACAGGAAGCGCGTGGTGCCGTTGAGGTCGCCCTTGTTGGTGACTGCTTTGAGCACCCGCCGGGTCTTGCCGTCGTATTTGTATTGGGCGATCTTCGTCCACGTGCCGCTCTGGTTCTCCTCCACCTCGATGAGGCGGTTGCGCTCCGCATGGCTTCGCGCCTTCGCTTCGCTCAGGGCTGCGGGCTTCGCCCTCGCCGACCTACGCCTTGTCGGCTCCGGTTTTCCGACCCGGTCGTAATCGTAGGCCCACCCGGCCAGCAGGGTGCCGCCCGAGTCCTTCCAGCGGTGGTGGGCGATGCGCCCGAAGCTGTCGTATCCGTATCCGGAGAGGTTCGAGCCGGAGTCGTTCAGGTCCTTGTTGTCGGTCGATCCCCTGGAAGGACTGCTTTCGGTGGCCTTCATGTGGAGAAAGTCCCTCCCTCCGCTAAGGCCGAACCGATCATCAATACCTCAGGCTAACTCAGCTTCCCCGACAGAGCCAACTCAAGCGCCCTCTGCGGATTGCTGGTCAGTCCTCGCTGCCAGCCGAAAAGCCATATAGACGGCATAGAGAAATGATGGCGCTAAGACCACCGCGATCACAAGTGCAAGAAAAGGACTCCTCACCTTGTCAACCAGCAGAATGACCGGCACGGAGAACACAGCCATAGCAACCGCAAAGAAGACCGCTCTCAGCAGCATTGTCTTGAGGCGTGGCCTTTTCCTCGGCCCTCTGGAACGTTCCCAGCCGGCGAGGGCACCCCACAGCGCAACTTCCGCGGCCACCACCACACCAGACAGTTGCACGGCGTAGACCGCTTCCGGGGAAGGCCCGGCCCACAGGGCCTCGAACACCGACGCAATCCCGAAAAGCATGAGAAAGGCCACAAAGGCAATCCTTGCCAGTGAAAACCCTTCAGTTTTCATGCCACCCCTTTCTTCGCGCCCGGAACGTTCTCGCCGGGCTGGCGGGCTCCGGTATTGCTCCCGGAGAACGCTGGCGCGCAAAATCTGAATTCCCGAAAGCCCAAATCAGCACCCGAGGACGAAATGAGGACGCCACGTCTTCCTTACTGTAGTCAGTGGCACAGGATTAGTACTGCCACAAGCTACTCCTGCTTGATGAGTCGGAAGGTATCCGGCTCGACGCCGGCAGTCTCGCACTTCGCCGTGTCTGATCGGGCTACCACCCGGGTCTCCGACTGAAGGACAAAGTTCCAGCTCTTGTCGAGAGCATGGTAGTTGTTGTCTTCGTTGCTCCTCCGGAGTTCTCGATCAATCGTTACCTCGAGGGTGCTCGGGTGCCTCCGCCCGGGGCAGGGCGGAGAATGAGCCATGCCGTCAGCACCCCTGATCCAACTCCGAGCAAAATGGGCCCGACCGTCGCCGCCGGCGCGGTCTCCGTATAAGGAAGAGTGGCGTGAGATGCAAGACTTTTATTTGTGGTTATAAATGGGGTGAGCTGCAGGCCGGGGGCTGGGAAGCGCCGCGGTTTTCCCGTAAGATGTTCTCCACGAGTTACGGCGACCAGGAGGAACGGATGAAGGTGCTGGTGACCGGTGGAGCGGGTTTTATCGGCAGCCACGTGGTGGACCGGCTGGCCGCGCAGGGACAGGAGGTTGTCTGCCTCGACAACTTCAACGATTACTACTCCCCTCAGGTGAAGAGGGAGAACATCGCCGGGGCGCTGCGGACCGGCAAGGTTGAGGTGTTGGAGGGCGATATCCGGGACGCGGAGCTGTGCCGTTCGGCGGTGGCGGACTGCGGCGTGGACTCGGTGGTGCACCTGGCGGCGCGGGCCGGCGTCCGGGCGTCGATCGAGGATCCGCGCCTCTACGAGGAGGTCAACTGCGGGGGGACGATCAACCTGCTGGAGGCGGCGCGGCGGGAGGGGGTGGAGAAGTTCGTGTTCGGTTCCAGCTCCTCGGTCTACGGGGTAAACCAGGACGTGCCGTTCAGCGAGGACGATCCAATCCGGCATCCGATCTCCCCTTATGCGGCCACCAAGCGCGCCGGGGAGCTGCTGTGCCGCGTCTATCACCACCTCTACGGCCTGCCGGTGGTGGCGCTGCGCTTCTTCACGGTTTACGGCCCACGTCAGCGCCCGGACCTGGCCATCCACAAGTTCACCCGCCTGATCGAGGACGGCGAGCCGATACCGGTCTACGGGGACGGGACCAGCCGGCGGGACTACACCTATTGCGAGGACATCGTGGACGCGGTGCTGGCGGCCCTGGAGCGGTCCCTGGACTTTGAGATCATCAACCTCGGGAACTCCGACCCGGTGGAGCTGCGGGAGCTGATCGGCCTGATCGAGGGGGCACTCGGCAAAGAGGCCCGCATCAACCGGCTGCCGGACCAGCCGGGGGACGTGCCGGTGACCTACGCGGACATCTCGAAGGCCAGGCGCCTGCTGGACTACGATCCCCGCTTTCCGATTAGACAAGGTCTGGCCGAGTTCGTACAATGGTTCAGGAGGGAGGGCTGAGGCGCGCCTTCCCGGCGTCCGGCAGCGAACGAGGAGAGGTCATGCCTGAACGATCCCAATCCGGTTTGCCCTTCGCGGAGATTCCGGCGGTGGTGGAGGACCTTCGGGAGGGGCGGTTTGCGATCATCGTCGACGACGAGGGCCGGGAGAACGAGGGGGACCTCTGCCTGGCGGCCGAGCACGTCGACGCGGAGGCGCTGACGTTCCTGCTGAACCGTGCGAAGGGATTCCTGTGCCTGGCGGTGGGGCCGGAGCTGGCCGAGAAGTTGGAGCTTTCCCCGATGGTTGAGGAGAACCTGAGCGCCTACGGGACGCCCTTCGCGGTAACGATTGACGCCGCAGAAGGGATCTCGACGGGGGTGAGCGCGCAAGATCGGGCGGTGACCATTCGGACGGTGGTGGCCGAGGACGCGCGCCCCACGGACCTGGTCCGCCCGGGGCACATCCTGCCGCTGCTGGCACGGCCGGGGGGTACCCTTGTCCGAGCCGGCCACACCGAGGCTGGCGTTGACCTGGTGCGCCTGGCGGGGCTGAAGCCGGCGGCCGTCATCTGCGAGGTGATGAATCCGGACGGCACGATGGCCAAGCTTCCTCAACTGGAGGAGTTGGCCGCCGAAGAGAACCTGAAGATATGCACTACGGCCGACCTGATCCGCTACCGTCACCAGAGCGAGTACCTGGTGAGCAAGCGGGTGTGCGTCGATCTGCCGACCCGTTACGGCCGATTCAAGCTGCACTATTACCGTTCCCTGGTGGATGAGAGGGAACACATTGCCGTGTGCTGCGGCGGCATCGGCACGGCGGACGACACCCCCGGGCCCGCCATCGAGGAGCCGGTGCTGGTGCGCGTGCACGACGAGTGCTTCACCGGTGACATCCTCCACTCGCGGCGCTGCGACTGCGGAGAGCAACTGGAGATGGCGCTCCAGATGATCCAGCAGGAGGGCCGGGGCGTGCTCCTCTACATGCGGCAGGAGGGCCGGGGCATAGGGCTGGAGAACAAGCTCCACGCCTACGCGCTCCAGGAGAACGGGCTGGACACCGTGGAGGCGAACGAAGAGCTGGGGCTGCCCGTGGACAAGCGGGAGTACGGGCTGGGGGCGCAGATACTGCGCCACCTGGGGGTGCGGCAGATGCGCCTCATGTCCAACAACCCCCGCAAGTTCCACGCCCTCAGCGGCTACGGGCTGAAGATCGTAGAGCGCGTGCCCATCGAGATACCCCCGGCACGGGAAAACCTGGACTACCTCCGCACCAAGAAGGAGAAGATGGGCCACCTGCTCAACCTGGAGGAGTCGGAACCCACCGAATCCGGCGAAGGGGAGGGAGAGCCATGAGCGAAAGGCCGGCAAAGGGGCGAACGGCGACGCAGGTGAAGTTCGCCCTCGTGTTGATCGTCGTCGTGCTGCTGCTGATCGTGATCTTCCAGAATGTTGAGAACACCCAGTACCGGGTGCTGTTCTGGACCCCGGAGATGCCGCGTTTCCTGCTGCCGGTCATCTCGCTGGTGGTGGGTATGGCGTCCGGTGCGGCGCTGCTACACTTCCTGCGGCGTCGCAGGCGGTGAGAACACCCGCCGGTGGCTCAGCAGGCTGTTAAACGACGACCTGCGTCGTGTTCTGCCGAGCAGCCGAAATGATGTCCTCGGGCGTCTCGCCATCGGCGGGGAAGACGGCGAGACCGGTTCGGCAGTCCAGGTAGTCGATCGTACCTCTCTTGCCCAGGTCCAGTTCATAGGCATCGACGGCCTTCCGGATCTCCTCGGCGACTCCACGCGCCTGCTTGAGAGTCGTCTCGGGCATGATGATCAGGAACTCGTCGCCGCCGACCCGGCCGAGGATGTCTCCGGAACGCATCTTCTCGCCCATCAGTTCCGCCAGGGACTTCAGGGCAATGTCGCCCACGGTGTAGCCGAATTGATCGTTGACCTTCTCCAGCTTTTCCAGGTCGACATAGAGCACCGTGGCCGAGACCCCGCTTTCAACGGCCCTGGCGTCCTCCAGCTTGAGGCACGAGGTCAGGTACTCCAACGTGAAAACGCCGGTGTGACGGTCAGTGAAGCGTTCCGGGCTCCCCTGTTTGTGCTGCAGAATGCGCGAGAGGAGCTGAAAGGCGTGGGCGCTGACGATGAATGACCACGCCAGCAGTGCTGTGAGGAACAGCGTGACCACCTTGGAAAGATGTTCCGAGCCCCGTATGAGCAGGACCATGTGCACGATGATGAGCATGCTCAGCAGCAGGGAGCCCCAGAACAGCAGGCGCGCTTTCCCCTCGGCCTCCCGGGGGAGCTGTATTCCGTCGTCGGCCTCTTGCTGCTGCATTTGGGCCTCCGAGGAGGGGCACGGAGGGATTTGCGGCGCCGGGGTGTCTCAAACGCCGCCTGCCCGAATGCAGGTGCAAAGGGTGTGCCAAGCAAAAGTAGACACTCACCTCAACCCGACTTTTCTCCGCCCTCCTCGGCCGACTCGCGGGCCGTCCATATGGTCTCGGTGAGGTTACCGTGCTGGTCCTCGGCGGGAATGCCGCGACAGACCAGGGAGTTGGTGTGTCCGTCGGCGGCCTCGCAGTCGGCCCGAAACTCCACTTCCCGCCCCTCGGTAAAGACCTCCTGAACGCGGGTGAGATTATCGGCCGAGCGGAAGGGCTCCAGCTCCTGGAGCATCACCTCTCCGACGAGGCCTTCCGGGGTGGCTTCGCTGCCCAGCAGCTCGGTCATCCGGCCGTTGATGCTGGTGATGACCCCGTCCACGTCCGTGCTGAGTAAACCGACGGTGGCGTGCTGGAAGACGCTGAGCACGTGCTTTTCGTGGCTGAGCTGCCGTTCGATTTCGGCCAACTCCTCCTCCAGGCGGAGCGAGTGGAGGGCGTAACCGATGTGATCGGCCAGTTCCTGAAGAAACTCCACCTCCTGGATGTCAAAGACGTCGGGCACCTCCGCATAAACATTCAGGGTGCCCAGCACCCTCCCCTGGAAGCGCAGCGGCAGTGCGGCCAGGGAACGGTAGCCCCGCTCGAGGGCCTCCTCCCGCCACGGCTCCGAGCCCGGGGCCGTCTCGATGTCCCGCACGACCGCCGGCTCGGCGTATTTGACGGCCCTTCCGGTGGGTCCCTGTCCTTCGGTCGAGCCGTCCCAGCTTGATCTGGCCTCTTCCAGATAGCCCTCTTCGAACCCCGACTGGCTGACCGGATAAAGGCGCTGTGAGCCCCTCTCTACCATCCCTATCCAGGCCATCTTGTAGCCCCGTGTCTGGGTCAAGGTCTGGCACGCCTTGTGGAGGAGCTGTTCGCTGTCGGTTTCGGTGACAATCAGGCTGTTGACCGCACGTATGGCGCGCAACGCCCGGGTCAGGTGCTGAAGGTACTCCCCCCGGCTGACTCCAGGAGGCGCCCCCGAATAGTCGCCCTGCTCCCGGGGAAGCAGTAATATCGCGGACAAAACAGCCACGATGCCCAGGATCAGTATCAACACGGCCCAGATAAGCGTGGCGGGCACCTCAGCCAGGGAGTATGCTACTCCGCAATAGGTTGAGGAGCCAAGCACGACCGTGTCCCGTCAACGGTGGAATGAAGCCGACAGTGCCGGTTCAGCGAACTCGCCCGGACAAGCATCCGCCGGGCGGCAGAAGCCAAAATCGCACGGTCCACACGTTTTCCATGCGGACCGCAAGTGAGTATACAAGAGCGCCGCCCGAGTGTCAAAAACCCCTTCCCCGCCCGCCGGACCGCTCCACACCCCTTCCCCGAGCTGCCCTCCAGGGAGGGAAGCTTTGTAAAGAGGGACGGCCTATGATATTCTAACGGGTCGCCGCGCACGTTGCGCGGCTTGACTCAGGGGGAAACGCTGATGGCACTTCTGCAAGTGAAAGACCTCACCCTCTCCCTCAACGGTCAGCCCATACTGGCCGGCCTGTCCCTGGAGATAGAGGCCGGGGCGGTCCACGCGCTGGTCGGCCCCAACGGGGCGGGGAAAACCACCCTGGCCTACGCGGTGATGGGCCTGCCCGATTACGAACCCGATTCGGGCGAAATCCTCTTTGACGGGGAGAGAATCAATGACCTACCCCTGGAGGAGCGGGCGCGTCGCGGCCTGAGCCTTGCCTGGCAGGAACCGGCGCGCTTCGAGGGGCTACCGGTGAGAGAGTTCCTGCGCGCCGGCAGAGAGGACAAACCGGAGGAGCGCCTGCGGGAGGTCCTTCAGAGCGTGGCGCTCGACCCGGACGAATACCTGGACCGCGCCATGGACAGCGGGCTGAGCGGTGGAGAGAGAAAGCGCATCGAACTGGCCTCCATCCTCGCAATGGGGCCGAAGCTGATGATCGCCGACGAGCCCGACAGCGGCATCGACGTGGAGGCCCTCCGCCGCATGTTCGAGCTGTTCGACCACCTCCCCGACGACGACACCACCGTCCTGCTGGTGACCCACAGCAGCGAGGTGATGTCCCACGCCGACACCGCCACCCTCGTCTGCTGCGGCCGCACCGTGGAGGAGGGCTCCGCCGAGAAGATTCGGCAGTACTTCACCGACCGCTGTATCCCCTGTCCCGTGCACGACATCACCAAGAGGCCCGAAGAAACATGAGCACCGACTACGAGATGATGCTGGACCTCTACGACCGGCTGGGCCAGGACAGCACGGTCTTCGCCGAGGGCGACGTTGCCCACCTGGTGGTCCACGGCAACGAAATCATGGGCGCCAACCTGGTGGAAGGCCTGGACGTGGAGCCCGAGCAGCTCGACCAGGGCGTCCGGGTTCGGATGGTCGTCCGGGCAGAAGCGGTCATCGCCAACACCGTCCACATGTGCTTCGGACTGCTGCCGGAGGAGGGTGTCCAGCAAATAGTTCTCGACGTCGAGTTGGAGCCCCGAAGCGGAGTGGAGGTTTTGGCTCACTGCGTCTTCCCCAACGCGCTGGACATCACTCACAAGATGGACGCCGAGATCCGGGTCGGCGCCGGCGCCTCCTACAAGTACTTCGAACGCCACGTTCACGGAGAGGAAGGCGGCGTCCTGGTGGTGCCCCGGGCGCAGGTACAGCTCGAAGCGGGCGCGAACTTCGAGACGGAGTTCGAACTGATAGAGGGTCGTGTGGGCAAGATGGAGATCGACTACGAGAGCTGGTGCGCCCGCGAGAGTTCCCTGCGCATGGTGGCCCGTATGTCCGGCCGCGGAGACGACGACATCAGCATCCGGGAGGTCGCGCACCTGGAGGGCGAGGACTCAACCGGCGTGCTGCTCAGCCGGGTGGCCGTCCGCGAGGAAGCCCGGGCCGACGTCTACAACGAACTGACGGCCTCCGCCCCGGGCGCACGGGGACACGTGGACTGCAAAGAGATCGTCCAGGGGGAAGCGGTGGCAAAGGCGACGCCCGTGGTGAACGTACAGCATCCCAGGGCGCACGTCACGCATGAAGCCGCCATCGGCAGCGTGGACTCAAAGCAGCTTCACACCCTGATGGCCCGGGGGATGAGTGAGGAGGAGGCCGTCGAACTCATCATCAGCGGCCTGCTCAGCCGAGGCGCCAAAGAACCCCTGTAACCAAGGGTCCCCAGGACTGCGCGCCGGGCTGTGCAGGTAACGCCCCTGCGAGGCTTCGGTGTGTGATATACGGCGTTGCAGGGCAATCGTCCCGGTGCGTGCGCGGTCAGGCCCCGCTCACCGCCGCCCGGCACCCGCCATCGAGACGCCCCTTGCCTCCAGCAGCACCCCCTCGACCCGAAGGAGGCTGGCCAGGGCGGTGGCATAGTCGCTGGCCGCCCGCGCCTCGTCCCGCTCGGCGGTGGCCAGGGCCGCCTGCGCGTCGAGCACGTCCAGGCTGTTGGACCTGCCCAGGTTGAAGCTCTTCTCCTCCGCTTCCAGCAGTTTTTCGGAGAGTGTTCGGGCTTCCTGCGCGGTCTTCAGTCGCTCGTCGGCGGCCTCCAGGTCGGCCAGGGCGTCGGCGACCTCACGGGTTATCTGCTCCAGCAGCGAATCGCGTCGTATCTCGGCCCTCCGATGGCGCAGCCGGGCCACCGCGTAGTCGGAACGTGCGGTGCGGTTGGGGATGGGGAACTCGAACCGCAACCCGACCTGCCAGCTCCCGTAGTCGCCGTCGTCCAGGACGTCCTCGCTCCCGCTGAACTCGTCGTCGATGCCGGCCAGCCCGTATTCGCCGAACAGCTCCAGCCTGGGCAGCCGCTGGTTGCGCGCGAAGTCCCGCTGTCGGGCGGCGTTGCGGATCCCAAGCTCTGTCTGCCGGTAGTCGGGCCGGTTGCGACGAGCAATCCCCACGGCCTCCTCCAGGTCGCTCCGGTAGGGGCTGGCAGATGGGGTGTCTGTCAGGCTGAAGCTCCCCCCCGCACGGGCCGGATCGATAACTCCCATCAGCCTGAGCAGACGGTGGCGGGCCCGCTTCACGGCGTTGCGCGCGCGGTGGATGTTGACTTCCTGGCGTGCGGCGCTGGAGCGGGCGCGGGTGATGTCCAGGGGCGGGCTGGTGCCCACCTCAACGTATGCCTGCGCCCGATCGACGAGCCTGCGGGCGCGTTCCAACTGCTGGCGGCGCACCTCCAGGTCTCGCTCGGCGAAATACAGGTCCCAGTAAGCCCCCTCCACCTGGAGGAGCGTGTCCATGGTCCGCCGGCGCAGCTCTTCGGCGGATATCTTCCAGTTGTTCCGCGCAACCACTATCCGGGTGCGGTTCACCCGGGGCCCGAAGTCCCGCAGCAGGTCCTGGGTGAGGGAGAGTACCAGCCCGCTGTCCCAGGTGGGGTTCAGGCCGCCCGTGCCGTCAATGTCCCGGACGTAGTCCGTGGTGGCCGAGACCTCCACGTCCGTGCCGGTGATGAAGCGCTTCTGGACACCGGCCTCAGCGGCCCCTACCGCATCGTCCGTCCGCTCCAGGGGCACCCCGGAGACCGGCGAGAAGTCCCGTCCGCGGCTGACCTCGCTGAACAGCACCGCGTCGAACTCGCCCTCGGCGCCCATGATCAGCTTCTCCCCGATCTCCTCCTCCACCGAGGCCACCTGGATGTCCTTGTTCGCCCTCAGGGCCAGGGCGAAGGCTTCCTCCAGGCCGAGTTCCTCCGGCACGTCCACCGACTCCGCCACGTCGGTCGATGTAGGGGCCGCCCTCGTCGCGGGGGCAGAAGCGGACCCGCCCGCCCCCGTGGCCGCCGGCCCTCCCGCCGGGGCGACGTCGGGCTCGGCCGTCGCACAGGAGGCTGCAAGGACGGACAACGCACATGCGAACAACACTACGACTCTGCTTCCAGATTCCACGGCACAGGCTCCCGGCTCAAGATCGAATGGGTGTTTTCGCCGTCGCCGCGAGGCGGCGTCTCCTCAGAGCCACCCAGACTATCGCCTGTCCGGCAGGTTGCAAATGCCTCCCATCAAACGGGGCTCGCAGAGCGAAGAGAACGACCGAGAGCAGCAAACCACCGACGTACGCGTTTACCGTGCCGAGCGACAGCAATGGTCCAAATCGGCGGCTTTGCCGTTTCGCGGATCATCGATTGAGCAGCCTTCCAAGGAGTGCCCCGCCTCCTGCACACGGCACGCCGCAGCCCCGCAGGGGCGTTACATACCAGCCCGGGGCGTAGCCCTGGGGACCTGGGCGTGCCTCCAAAATGGTTGAGCCCTGTAGGGGCGAGACATACGCGGGGCAGCCGGGCCTCGTCCGGTACATGGCGAGATGTCTGTCAACCTGAACGAACATGTCGCGCCCTTCCAGGGCTCGTTGGTTTATTGCCGATTTCTCTCCCAGGGCTGCGCCCCGGGCTGGTATGTAGGGCTCTTACAGAGCCCGGCGGCCGGATGCCGAGCAGTGGACCGCTCCCAAAGCGTCCACGGTAAACGCCTACCTGCGGACAATACGAAGGGTATGATGAAGGCGGAAGGAAAGGGCACGACGGCGAACCGCGGAGAAGGGCCGGAGGAGACAAAGCGCCCGGGGGGAACCGCGGTCAGTACTTGGTGGGTGTATAGAGGGTGTGGAAAAAGAAGGCTTGTCGCAGTTTTCTCTCACTTCCCCAGGCGACAGAGATAATCACCTTTGCCTCCGCGCCGGTGGCGCCGGCCGGATAGAACTGGACGGTGTAGTAGAACCCCGGATACCGGGGATGCTCCCGGGCCACCGTCACCGGGGTGCCGGGGTCGTGAGCCTCTACGTCCGTATCCCCGAGTCCACGGTCGGGATTCCCGTCGTTGTCCTCGTCGGCCAGGGTAAAGCTGCCGTGCGTATCGTCCGAAGAAGCGATGTCGCCGTACCGCATCCATTCCTCGTCGATGACGAGGTAACCGCTTGAAGGCGCAACAGGTGGGGTCGTGGGATCCCCCCGGACATGGACGGTGTCTGATGAAATGGCCGCTTCGGACAGCACGTAGTACCACGTCCGGGGCTGGAGCACGCGCGACCCCGCCGGATGTGGGTCGTCGGAGGAGGTCCCCCATTTGTCCCGCTCGCCGCTAGTGTCGAAGGTATCGGGCGCTGTCGGATTTACGGTCAATCCCGTGTAATAAGCCCATTCATCCCAGACCGGAGGATCCGATGCGTTCTCCCCTTCCAGCAGGATCGCTCCCTGGCTCCGATCTATGGATTGGTCCTCCGGCACGGGATACCTGTCAAAGGCCGCGCTCGGATATACTGGGTCCGCGGTTACTGCATCTACCTCTATGGTTGCACCGTTATCGGCACTGATCTCGGTGCGCGCGAAGACCCGGCGGAAGGGCGTTGCCTTGACCTCGGCGATTTTGCTCCGGGCGATGAAGGACGCGGTCCGACGGTTGACGGCGTCCGAGTGCAGGGCGGCGGCGGTGACGAACAACCCTACGATGCTGACCGAGCCGATAAGGAAAATGCCCAGCGCAATCAGCACCTCAATCAGCGTAAACCCCCCTCTTCTTCCACCACGAAGGACACGAAGAACGCCCGCCTTCGGCGGGATGAAGGACGACCGAGAGGGGGAATCGCAGGCTGCTTTTGTAGACCGTTTCCGACTCCGAGTGGGGCGCATCGTCCTGTCCTCCTGCTAGGCCCTGCGGGGTATGTCACGCAACCAGCGTATGCATTCGATTGTCTCATCACTACTTGCACCGTAGTTCCTGTAGCCAGCTTCAGAACAACGCGTTACTGACCCCAGTATTCCCGGCCGGCCGGATTGCGGAACACCCGCGAGAAGGTATAGCCGAATTTGACGCGTGAGCCCGCCGGGTGTGTCGGCGGTTCCTCCGTGCCTCTTACGGGCCTTTCGCCGGTTGTACCCAGGGAAAACACCCCGCCTTGATCGTCGGGTTCGAAGTTCTCGAATCTGATCCACTCGTGTCCGTTGTCGGGGTCCTCGATAAGGATGTACTTCCAGCTTTTGTTGTAGGCGGGCAGCGTGCCTTCGACCGCAATACTCGTATCTCCCGAGTTCAGAGGCTCTCTCAGCTTGAGCGGCCGGGGCATTGGGTACTCCTCCGACGCGTCTATCACCATGACAACCATAACCAGTCGGGGAAAGACATTGTCCTCGATCCAATCGCCGGTGACCGGCTGCTCTTGGTCGAGCTCAAATTCGGGATCGACCGTGGGCTGCCGAGTATGATCCCACCTGAAGACGGGGCCGCACTGTTGAACGCCTTCTTCGTAGTTCCAGCTCGTGAACTCGGTTCCGGGATCCCACGTCGTGGTATACTGCGTCCACAAGCGCACTTCGAAGTGCAGGATGTCCTCCGCCAGCGGGCCGGATTTCTTGTCGATTCGATACGAAGTGCCCAGGCTGTCGGCATCATCGTCTGCATGATCACCGTCGCCGTCAGCGTCCAATCCGTGAAAGAACGTCATCGCCGCATGGCGGGCGCCGCTGTCCCCGTCATTATCGGCACCTGTCGGAACCAGTCCGATCGGCCCCAGCACGGCCCGGTAGAGGGTGGTTTCATCGCTGTCGCCCTCGCCGGCGGGACCCGAGGCATCGCTCCCGAGGCCGACCACGTAGGCCACCTCGCACATGCCCTCCAGGGGCATCAGGTCTTCGTCCACCCGATCATCCCCGTCGTCGTCTTTCAGATTGTAGTACTCTTCGTCGGCGTCGTCGCTGTCGTCGATCGTACCGTCATCGTTGTCGTCGTCGTTGGAAACCCCGTCGCCGGCCTGCCGGAGCCGTGGGTTGGCCGTATCTTCCGGGATCCCGCGCACGAAGCGTATTCTCTGACGACTCCAGTCGGGAGTGCCGTCCCCGCTGAGGTCCGCCTCGTCGCGCTCCACCCAAAATCCGACCCGCTCGTCGTAGGCGTTCTCGCTGGGGCCCCAGAACTGGCTCTGGGCCGCTGACAGGTCTTCCTGTATCTGTTGAAACACCACTGTGGCGGTGTCGTAGGCATAACTGCGCCGGTGGGCAGAGCGCCACAGCCCGGAACCGTAACTCAGGATGGTGACGGCGATCAGCCCGAATATCAGCAGCACGGCCAGGGCCACCAGCATCTCCACCAGCGTAAAGCCGCCCTGCAACGCGGTCCGAGTCCGGGGGTGTATGCGGTTCATACTGTGGGTCCTCATTGCTTGTCAGGTACTCAGAAGGTCTGCGGCTCAGCCACAAGCTCTATCCCGACCAGGTCGAGTTCGATGGGCTGTTCCACCGGTGCTCTGGTTGAACCGCTTATATCGAAGTAGTGCCGCACGTGGACGCCGTGCGACCCCACCGTGGGCCGGGAAATAATCCCGGTATCCGGGTCCTTGCTGTAAAGATGAATCACTCCGTGGCGCACCTCGTCCGTGTCGGCCGGGTCCGGGTCTTCGATGATGGCGCCGTAGAGGGCATCCTCGGAGATTACGATATAGTCCCGCCGGTCTCCCTCCTCGTCGGAATCCACCTGAAAGGAGTCGACGTCGTCGCTCGGGTGTGTGTTCCAGTGGATACCGGTGGCGGCAACGGGATCCCACGGATCCAGATTCACCAACACCACCAGCTTCTGGTTTGCCTGCAGCGGTTCCTTGAGTTCGTACTGGATTTTGTAGAGTTCGCTGTCGGCGGCGGGGGATTCCACGTGGCTGAGCATGCACATGTCGCTGGTGAGTTCCGCGTCGGTATAGAGGATGTGATTGCCCCAGTCGGGGCCGCCGCCCCGGGGATTGACGCTGTAGCGGTCCAGGTAGCGGGCGGGTACGTATCGCACGATATCGTCCGTCAGGTGGTCCGTCTCCGTGCTGTCGTAGGCGCCGCGCGGGTAGGGGCTTATGCCGTTGGCATTCACCGGCCTGACCAGATCGTCGGCGCTGATGCTGTCGTAGGCGATGATCTCCTCGTCCACCGCCGTGCCGTTCCACGTGTTGATGCTGACGTAGCCGGTGCTGGGGAACTGCGAGGCGTCCACCAGCGGCACGTCGCCGTCGCCGATATTGTAGTTGGCCGAGAGGCGGCCGGCGGTGATGAAGTTCAGGGGAATGATCCGCGCCGAATCCGGGTGTCGCACGGGTCCCACGCCCGCCTGACCGGTGGGGGTGAGGTCGTCGTTGAGACGGCGCACGCCGCGCAGCTCGCCGGTGGTCGTGTCGTATTCCTGGTAGCTGTAGAGCTGCATCTGCTGGTCGATGTCGGCGCCCGCGAAGTAACCCCCGCTGGTCGGCATCGCCGGACTGGCCGTGGGGTGATAGGCCCCCGTGGTCGGGCTTACCCGCCACCAGGTGTCCCCCAAAGCCACATCCTGCACCCAGTGCCAGTGTGTCAACGTAAGGGGGGTGGCGCCGGGTGAAGCCCAGCCGCCGGGAACATTGGCGTAGGCGGCGGGCAGGGCCGTGACCCGCACCTCATCCAGGTCACCCTCGAAGGCCGTCTCGCAGATGCGGAATTCGGGTCCGGAGGGGCCGCAGGGCAGGTCGCCGGCCAGCGCAGGGCCCGCCGCGGAGAAGGCGGTGTGGTTGAGCACCTTCCACCGGTCCCCCCGGTCGAAGGTGGTTACGGGCGCCGCGCCGAGCGGGAAGTCGCCCGGGTTGAACCCGATCCAGGTGTACGGCTGGAGGGCCGGGGTGACGGGAGAGTCCTCCACCGACTGCACCTGCACCGGCCCGTAATATGTATCTCCGCCGGAAAGTTGCTGGACGTAGGCGCCCGTACCCGCGGGGTCCTGGTGAGCCCACAGCGTCACCTCGTCCCCGATGGTCGGCAGCAGGGCATCGTTCGCGTGGATGTCGGTTCGGCGCAGGGGGATCATCGGCGCCACCTGCGTGCCGGCCGGATAGGTGACCGGCTGGGTCAGGGTAAGGATGTTGTTGGCCGTGTCGTTGGCGGTGTATTCGTAGGGGTTGCTGCCGGCGCCGATCACCACCATCCCCTGCGGGGGCAGGTTGGCGGTGCTCTCCACCAGGGGAACGAGGTCGGAGTTATTGACGTCCGATTCGATGGTGTAAACCTCGTTCGAGGTCTCTATGCCGATCGGCCAGAAGTAGCCCTCCTGCCCGCCGCCGGAATGACTCCAGCTCATGTTGCGGTCGTAGATTCCGTCGATGAACATGGCGATCTCGTGGCGGAACGTCCCCACGGCGGCGACGGCCACGTGGTGCCACACGCCGGACTCCATGGAGAAGTCGCTCGAAGAGACGGCCTCCACGTATCCGCCGTATGTGCCGGTCTCCCCGATTTCATCGTCGATGCGCAGCTTGACGGCGTCGTCCTCCAGGTAGATGCACATCTGGTTGGCGTCGGCGTCGGCCGCCGGATAGCCGGCCTTCCCCAGGTCCAGCAGCATCTGCCGGCTGCTGGTGTCCTCCCCGGGGCGAATCCAGAAGTCCACCGCGAAGGGCTGAATGGTGGCGTGGAAGGAGTCGGCCTCCCAGTTGCGGGAGCCGGCGGCCTCCTGATAGTCGGTGAAGTAGCTGAGCCGTTCGGCCGTCACGCCGTGGGCGGTGGTGTTGGTGGTGTCCGGCACGGCGCCCCCCTGTTCGGCGGCCGTTCCGTGGGTTCCCGGGTCCAGATCAAAACTCGGAACGTTGCCCGATTCTGTCTCGTGAAGGCCCTCGACGGCCGTCACGTACTGATTGACCGGGCGAACCGCGTCGATCTCCGGTGCGGCGCCGCCGATACCCGGGGCGGGGTCGACGTAGCGGTCCTCCGAATCGGCAAGCAAGTCCGCTTCGGACAGGTATTCGTTCAACACCGTAGTGAGGATGTTCTCCCCGGGGCTGGCCGATTCGTCCACAAATTCCTTCTGCGTGCGGAGCAAAAACCAGATGGGGGCCAGCGGAGGGTACACTTTGTATTTGCGCCCGACCTCCAACCCCGCCCCCCGGGGCAATTGGGCGACCGGCGTCCGCGCGCGATTATCCACCGAACTCAGGCTTCGTATGCCCATAAGCTGCGGACTGTTCAACCGTAGCGGCACCGTGGAGACCGGCGGCCAGTTGCCGGGCGTAAGGCTGAAATTATCCTGCAGCAAAGTGCCGTCGTCATCCTCCAGGTCGGCCCCGTCGGTCGTCGCCCCTCCGGCGGATTCAACAGAGGGCTCGCTGAAATCCGTATCTAAATAGACGTCCAACTCGCCCCGGTCCCCAAACCAGGTTTCGTCGTCCGGGCCGTCGAAGAAATCGTAGGGGCCGTTCAGGGACTCGCCGGACACCCGGCTCAGGATGTTGCGCGCCACGCTGCTGGCCTCGAGGTCTCCGGAAGCATCCTCAATCGAATTCGTCCCGTCGCTGATGCCGTTGACGATCGAGGCGAGAGTAACGGGATCGTCCACCATATTGATGTTGACGGGGTGGCGATTCTCGACATGGACCGAATGGTCGGGGTCGTCGGCGGAATAGTTCTGAGGGAGGGCATTGGTTTCCCTCCAGCTCACCACACCGCCGTCGATATTGGTGTCGTCGGCATGGTCAGACTGCAAACCGTCCGTCGGAGTTCCCCAGGGATCGTGTTGGATGCCCGTCAGCAAGTGGGGGCTGCCCGAGGTATCGACTCCGGTGTAGGATATCCACTCAGGGTTGGCGCCCTCGATGTACACGTAACCCCGCGTGTTGTCTTCCAGACGCTGGTAGCGGCTGGCGTCGTCTACGCGCAGGGTCTCGTCCCCGGCATTGGCCGGCACAACTATAAGGGCGTCGTCGTTTCGTGAAATCACCGACCGGAAGCGGAGGTCCGAAGGACTGCTGCCCGAGTCAACGAAACGAACCACGGTACCTACGGCCACCCGCTTTGCATCATCGAGGTTAGCCGCCCACTGGGCGGTTTCGGGAGTCGCAGGGGTGGGTGAGTCCGTAATGTCGGCATCCAGATCCAGGAACACCGGCAGCCATTGCTGGCCGTCGACGAACTCGGAAATAACGGTCAGGTGGGGCCGGAGACGGTCCAGCTCGTCCGCCGTCAGAGGGTCGGTTGTGAACCACGACTCACCGGAAGCATAGGAAACGTTCTTGAGCATGCTCAGGTTCTGGAACGGCGTATAAGCCGAATCCGGAATTGTGTCTTCGGTGTTCCATTCCCCGTAGCCGGTAGGGAACTGCGAGATGGCCCACGCGATCTGCCATTGGCGATCGTCGGGGAAAGCACTCTCATACGGAGCGGGGGGCGACGCCCCTTCCCCGATCCCGAGGTATCCGAGCAGGTTCACAATGACCAGGAAGGGGGCGGTATTGACGTTGATCTTGCCCTGCTCGTCGTCGATATCGGTGTGCCACAACTCACGCTCAGGGAACACAGAGACCGTGGCGCCGGGACTGGGAGTTTGCTCTGAGGTGCCGAAGAGGCCGCGGTTCCACGGGCGCACGACAAGCTCCGCCGTGGGCCAATGGGGGTATAGCTCCTGCACATGGTTGTAGGCAAGCCATTCTTCGTCCACGCGCAGGTAGCCGTCGACGGTGTTCAGGTTACCGTCATTGGGGAAGCCGAGGCCGTGGTTCACCGTCAATATCTGGGTATCGAGGGAAGCGGAATAGCTGTCAACGGTGGTTCGCAGGCGAACGCGTCGTTCCCACAGGGTATCCACGTCGGCGTCTTCGAAGGGGAACGGTCCGGGTTCGTTCACGCCCTGGTAGAGCAGTTTTTTCGTATGATTAAGCCCGCCGTGCCGTCCGGCCTCGGCGCGGGCGGTCTGCACGGCCTGGGTGCTGGCGGAGTGCTGCATCCGCATGAACACGGCGAAGGGAACGCCGAGCAGGAACAGGGCCGTCAGGACCGCCACGGCGATAATCAACGCCACGCCGCGCCGGCCCGCGTCGTCCCGCTGTGTATGTGCTTCTCTCATTGTCGGTTCACCACCCGGTTATTGTTTGTTGACCAGACCCGTATGACTGATTTCGACCACCCTGGCGAAGTAAACGTCGTCTCCCGAGACAGGGTCACTCGATCCCAGGCTGTACTCACGATTTACCCCCTCCAGGTCGAGCCCGCTGGTGCCGGTGTAGCTCAACAGCCCGCCCGCGGCAATAACGTAGCCGCCGTCCGGAGGGAACGGATTTGATGCTCGAAGAGTCAACGTGTTGGCGGTGCCATCGTAGCTGTCGCAGACGGCCGACTGGTAGGGGTCCCCGACGGCCACGTGGATCCCTGCGGTGTGATACGCCAGGTCGAGGGTGCCTTCGGCGGTGAAGTAGATCGACTCCTCCGTGGTGACCAGCGGCACCCGGTCCGGCAGGTGGACGCGCTCACCGCCCGCGATGGAGATGACCCGGGGTTCGTCGATATAACCCTGGAAGTAATAGTCCGACGCACCGTCGTCATAGTGGCCGATATCCAGCGCTTGCGTTCTCGCCACCCGGATTCTCGAGGGAGGGTACACCACAGGTGTGCCGTCGGTGTTGTCGGTGTATTCCTTGTCGGTCGCCGTGTTCGGATCGTTCTCGTCGTCTTCGTCGCTGCCGGTTGACGCGTCGAAGCCCACCAGCGAATCCAAGTCCACCAGCACGCCATTGCGGTAGAGGCGCGCCTCGAACCCGTCGAACTCCATGGCCACGTGCGTCCACCGGTGGCCCGGCAAGACCATGTCATTGGAGTTCAGTTCCAGCAGTCGCTCGGTGTCGGTCCCCGAGTTGAGCAGCCGGTTCGCGGCGTTCTCGTCCAGCGCGACACTGGCGTGCAGCGAATAGGTGTTGCTGGTGTCCTGCTCGAGCCACACGGCGTAGCCGTAGTCGTCATTGCCGCCGTCGTCAAAGGCGGCCTTCGACATGATGCCCTGCGTGCCGGCTCCCGCGGCGGGGTTGACCTGCACCTCCAGCCGTATGCCCTGCGTCTGGTCGTAAACGGGGTAAGAACCGCAGTCGACGTAGTCGTCGGTGTCGTCGAACTCGAGACACAGGCCCAGGTGGCCCTCCGCGATGGACGGGTTGCCGTTAGCGGTGCCGTCGAGGTTTTTCGCGCCGGGCACCGTGTTCCCGACGAGTTCCTCGAAGTGCCAGGCGGCGACCACCTCGCTGGAGAGGCCGAAGAGGGTACCCTCGGCCGGGTCGATGCGGACGACCGCCCCCCGGCCGCTGTCCACCGCGGAATGGCGCGCCTGCCGGATGACGTTCATAATCTCTTCCCGGGCCCCCTCCCGGCTGGAGCGGCGCGTGATGCCCACGTAGCTGGCGGCGGCCATGGCGGCGATCACCGCCGCGATGCCCATCACCACCAGGAGTTCAACCAGTGTGAAGGCGGCGGAGTGCTGCCTTTTGTCGACGCGCGGGGAACGCATGGCCTACTCCTCAAAGTTACACAGGTTCCCGTCGCCCGGCACCCAGTTGGTCTCCGACACGCCCGCCAGGTCCAGCCCCCCGTTGGCAGCGTTGGGAATGGTTCCGGTACCGGCCGTCCAACCCGGGTAGATGAGGTCTGACTGGCCGGTGTTGGGGTCGATGTAGGCCCGTCCCGGCATGACGTCGGTGCCCCAACTGTAGAGCTGGAAGCTGTTCAGGTTCGGGTGGGTCATCGTGGTAGTGCGATAGCGGCTGCGAGCGTAGCCCACCTGCGGAGTGCCCTGGGCGTCCACGTACCCGACGTATTCCGGTATGGCCGGCGTCGAATCCGTGGGATCGTCGAAGACGAGCGTGCCCGTGCCGGGATCGTAGACGCCGTCGTGGGCGCTGTAGTCCCGGTTGTGGAAATAGACCAGCGGGTTGCCCCAGTAGTCCACCAGCTCGAAGAGGGGACGGTCTATCGTCCCGTTAAGGGCGGCGTTGCCCGGATCGGTGCCCTGGTCCGTGCCCCCCCAGTACATGTTGAAGACTTCGTAGAGGTTGTTGGTTCCGTCCGCGTTGCCATCGTAGAAGTCGAAATCGCCGTCCGTATTGCCAAGCTGCTCACTGCTCGGCTCCAGGTAAGGGCCCCCATTTTGGGTGGTGAGACAAGCGAGGAAAATCTCAATGCCCTCGTTCGCATCGTAATCAGGGGTGCCGTTGTCGTCCATGTCGAAGGTCAGGGGAATGGGCCACCCGGAACGATATCGCATGATGACGTTACCGTTGACGGTCAGGTCCTCATAGGTAGCCCCATCGTTGGGAAGGGGATCGTTGGGACCGAACCACACTTCGTCCGGAAGGGTGTCGTCACCGAGATCGCCGACGTCACCGTCGCCGTTCCGATCGACCCCTCGGCGCGAATAGACGCCGTCGCCGTCCCTGTCGTACTCGAAGAACTCGTCCACTTCGTACCACCGGGAGGGCGGGTAGTCGCCGTAATCGTTGAAGAAAGTCTGTGCGGCCAGCTCGCACTGGTGGATGAGGCTGAGGGTGCTGGTTTCCTGCGCCTGCACGCGGGCTCGCATGAGGGCGGGCATCAGCAGCCCGGCCAGGACGGCGATGATGCCGATGACCACCAGGAGTTCCACCAGGGTAAAAGCGTCCGATTTGCGGGCGATGCGCATGGTTTTTCTCCTTTCCTCTGCGCGGACCGAAGCCGTTCCGGCCTCAGCCGCCGAGGGTCTGCATCAGTTCGATCAGCGGCAGGAACAGGGAGATCACGATGAAGGCCACGATGCCGCCCAGGGTAATGACCAGGAGGGGCTCCATCAGGCTTGTGAGGCCCTCGACGGCGGTATCGACCTGCTCGTCGTAGTCGTCGGCGATCTTCAAAAGCATACTGTCGAGGTTACCGGTCTCCTCGCCCACGTCGATCATGTTGACCACCATGTCGTCGCAGACGCGGCTCTCGCTGAGAGGAGCGGCGATGGGGTCACCCTCCCGCACGCTGTCGTGAACCTTCTGGATGGCGTGGGAGAGCACGGCGTTCCCGGCGGTGTCGCGGGAGATGTTCAGGGCCTCCAGGATGGGGACGCCGCTGCCCATCAGGGTGCCGAAGGTCCGGGTGAACCGGGCCACCACGGCCTTGTTGATGATGCTGCCGAAGAGCGGAATTTTGAACTTCAGCCAGTCGATGACATGGCTGCCCGTGCGGGTGCTCCGGATCAGTTTGTAGACCGCAATGAGGCCGATGATGATAGCCGGGATCAGGTACCAGTAACTGGTGGTCCAGTGGGTGAACTTCACCAGCATCTGGGTGGGCGTCGGCAGGGCGACATCCAGTTCGTTGAACATCTTGATGAACTCGGGTATGACCCGCAGCACCAGGAAGGTCATGATGCCGCCGGCGGCCAACAGCACGAACACCGGGTAAACCATGGTGGCGATGACCTGGCGCTTCAGGCGGGCGGCCTTCTCCCGGAAGTCCGCCAGCCGCTGGAGGACGATGTCCAGCATACCGCCGGCCTCCCCCGCCTTCACCATGTTGACGTAGAGTTGGTCGAAGGCTTTGGGATGCTTGCCCATGGCCTCTGAAAGTGTCGATCCCCCCTCGACCTCGTCGGCGACCGAACCGACGATGTTTCGCAGCGCGCAGGGCCGCATCTGGCGCTCAAGGATGTTGAGGGCCTGCACCACGGGGATGCCGGCGTCCGAGAGGGTGGAGAGCTGACGGGTGAAGGTGGTCAGGTCCTTGCCCCTGACCCCGCCGATGGTGAAGGCCTTCTTGCGGACCCGGCCGCGCCGCTCCCCCTTCTCGCCCTTGGGGGCTTTTTTCTCGGTCACGCGGGTGGGGAACAGGCCCATCTGGCGAATCTTGCTGATGGCCTCCTCGGTGTCCCCCGCCTCGACCGTATCCACCACGGCCTTGGCCTCGGCGTTCATGGCTTCGTATTCAAAGACGGGCATTCTGTGCTACCTCCCGGCGCTTAAGCGCTCAAAACGGCTGAGAACAACAGGACATTTAGTTGTCAAGACTCCGGGGCGGTATCAAAAATTGGCGAGCCGCCACTACCCTTATTATCGGGGGAACGGGGGCTGATGTCAAGGGTTTTTTCGGGCGGCCCCGGCAGTCTTACTCGGCAAGTGTCACGCGGGCGACCTCTTCGATGGTGGTCAGGCCGTCGTAGATGGCCAGCAGCCCGCTCTGTCGAAGCGACCGGGAGCCCATCTTCCGGCTGGCCGCACGCAGCTCCTGGGTGGAGGCGCCGTGGAGCATCATCTCCCGGAGTTCCTTGTTGATCACCAGGATCTCAAACAGGCCCAACCGTCCGAAGTATCCGATGTTGTTGCACCGGTCGCAGCCCCGGCCCCGGTAGAACTTCTTGCCTTCCACGTCTTCGGGGCGGACGCCGAGGGAGAGGACGGCGTCGGGGGTGGGCTCGTATTCTTCTTTGCAGTTGGTGCAGATTCGGCGCACCAGTCGCTGTGCGACCACGCCCTCCAGGGTGGCGTTGATCAGGTAGGGCTCCAGGCCGAGGTCGATCAGCCGGGTGATGGCGGTGGGGGCGTCGTTGGTGTGGACGGTGCTGAAGACCACGTGCCCGGTGAGGGAGGCCTGGATGGCCATCTGGCCGGTGGCTTTGTCGCGGATTTCGCCCACCAGGATGATGTCGGGGTCCTGCCGGAGGAAGTGGCGCATGGCGTTGGCGAAGCCGACCCCTATCTCCTCCCGCACGGGCATCTGCATGATGCCCTCGATGTCGTATTCGACGGGGTCCTCGACGGTGAGGATCTTCACGCCCACGTCGTTCAGCTCACGGAGCGCGGCGTAGAGGGTGGTGGTCTTGCCGCAGCCGGTGGGGCCGGTGCAGAGGATGATGCCGTTGGGCCGGTGCATCAGCTCCGAGACCTGGTCCATGTCCTCCCGCCGCAGGCCGAGTTCGTTGATGTCCAGGGCCACCATGCGCCGGTCCAGCACACGCAGCACGACGCTCTCCCCGAACATGGTGGGCAGGGTGGAGACACGGAGGTCGACCGGGTTCCCGGCGATGTCCAGGGAAATCCGGCCGTCCTGTGGAAGCCGCCTCTCGGCGATGTCCATCGTCTCGGTCATCACCTTGATGCGGCTGGAGATGGCCAGGTGGAGGTGTTTGGGCGGAGGCACCATCTCGTAGAGCACCCCGTCTACGCGGTAGCGGACCTTGAACTCGTCCTCGAACGGCTCGAAGTGGATGTCGCTGGCCCGGTCCTGGATGGCGGTCAGCAGCACCAGGTTCAGCAGCTTGCGCACCGGGGCGCTGCTGGCCATCTCTTCGATGCTTTCCAGGTCGATCGACTCACTTCTGGCCGCCCTCTCCTCGGCGTAGCCCGGCATCTGTTCGCGGGTGTCTTCCAGCTCCTGCAGGATGTCCTCCATCTCCTCCTGCCCGCTGTAGTACTCCTGGATGGCCCAGTCGATGTCGGACTCGCTGGCCACGGCACCCTCGATCTCGCAGTCCAGCAGGAACCGCAGATCGTCGAGGGTCTTCAGATGGGTGGGGTCGGCCAGGGCGACCGTCAGGACGCCGTTGCGGAACCGGACCGGCACGATGCGGTAGGCCCGCGCCACGGAGGCGGAGACGTGGTCGCGCACTTCCTTGGGTATATCACGTCCTTCCAGCTCCACCACTTCCATACCCGCCTGGGTTGCCAGGGCCAGCGTGAGGGAATCCCGGCTGATGTAGTCGCGCTGCACCAGGATCTCCCCGATGGCCCCGCCCTGCTCTTTCTGTATGGCCAGGGCTTCCTGGATCTGGCTCTCGGTGACCAGGCCCATGTCCTTGAGGATTCGACCCAGCAGTTTGGTGCGTTTCTCGGTGTCTTGAGTCATCTGTCGGATTTCCGTTCTTGAGGTCCGCTGCTCTATTTCCGGGGCGTTCCCATCTCCATCAGTTCGTTGGAGACGTCTTCGGGATAGCGACATCGGGTCAGCACGTCGCTGCGCTCGATCAGGCCCTGCCGGTAGAGATCGAGCAGGTGGTCGTCGATCAGTTGCATTCCCCTCTCGCGCCCGGTTTGGATGGCCGAGTCGATGCGGAAGGTCTTGTTGTCGCGGATCAGGTGGCGCACCGCCGGGGTGACGATCAGTATCTCGTAGGCGGCCGCCAGCCCGCCGTCCGTGCGGGGCACCAGGGCCTGGGACATCACACAGAGGAGGGTGTTGGCCAGTTGCACCCGGATCTGAGCCTGCTGTTCGGAGGGGAACTCGTCGATGATCCTCTCCACGGTGGTCTGGGCGCTCTGTGTGTGCACGGTGGAGAGGACCAGGTGGCCGGTCTCGGCGGCCATGATGGCCAGACGGGTGCTCTCCAGGTCCCGCATCTCACCGACCAGTATGACGTCGGGGGCCTCTCGGACGGCCCGCGCGAGGGCTTCGGAGAAGCTGGGCACGTCGACCCCGACCTCCCGGTGACTGACCACCGACTTCTTGTGCTCGTGGCGGTACTCGATGGGGTCCTCGATGGTCAGAATGTGGGCCTTCCGGGTGCTGTTGATGTGGTCCACCATGGTGGCCAGAGTGGTGGTCTTGCCGCTGCCGGTGGGTCCGGTAACCAGGATCATGCCGCGCGGTCGGTAGAGCAGTTCCTGGACGGCGGGGCCCACGCCAAGCTCCTCGAAGCTGCGTATCTTCGAGGGGATAAGCCGGAGCACCACCGCAATGTTGCCCTGCTGGCGGAAGGCCGCCACGCGGAAGCGGGCCTGCTCCTGGAAGTCGAACCCGAAGTCCGTGGAACCCTCCTCCTGCAGCTCCTGCTGGTAACGTTCCGGAGTGATGGCCTTCATCAGGCCGACCGTGTCCTCCCCGGAAAGCTCTTCGGTGGGCAGCGGCTTCAATTCCCGGGCCAGTCGGAGCATGGGCGGCCGGCCGACGGTGAAGATGATGTCCTCGGCCTCCTTGGCGATGGCCGTGTTGAGGACCTTTTCGATCTGGATCATGAGGAATCCGTCTCCCGATAGGTTGCGACCGGACTCATGCCTCTACGACGGCGGCCCCGGCCACGCGGATCACTTCCTCGACGGTAGTTTTGCCCTGGATGGCTTTTCGCAGGCCGTCCTCCCGGAGGGTCAGCATCCCGTAAGAGCGGGCTTTCTCGCGTATCTCCCCGGTGGGGGCCTTGGAGAAGGCCAGGCTCCGGAGGTCGGCGTTCATCTCCATCAGCTCGAATATGCCGAGCCGCCCGTAGAACCCGGTTCCGCCGCAGCGGTTGCAGCCGGCCCCGTGGTAGAAGGTGATGCCCTCGACCTCTTCCCTGCTCAATCCCACGGCCCGGAGCTGCCCCTCGGCCACTTCCTCCGGCTCCCTGCAGCCGGGGCAGATCGTCCTGACCAGCCGCTGGGCCATCACTGCCTGCACCGAAGAGGCCACCATGTAGGGCGGAATGTTCATGTCAATCAGCCGGGGGATCGCGCTGGGGGCGTCGTTGGTGTGCAGGGTGCTGAAGACCAGGTGGCCGGTGAGCGCCGCACGGATGGCGATCTCGGCGGTCTCTTCGTCACGGATCTCTCCCACCAGGATGATCTCCGGCGACTGGCGCAACATGGCCCGCAGAATCCTGGGGAAGTCGCGCTCGATCTCCCTCCTCACCTCCGACTGATTGATGCCCGAAAACGTGTACTCGATAGGGTCTTCGGCGGTGATGATCTTCGTATCGGGCCGGTTCAGTTCGTTCAAAGCCGAATACAGCGTGGTGGTCTTGCCGCTGCCGGTGGGTCCGGTGACCAGGAAAATCCCGTTCGGCCGGCGAATTATGTTGCGAAAATGTTCCAGATCGGACAGGTGAAAACCCAATTCCTGCAGGCTGACCTTGGCGGATTCCTTGTCCAGTATCCGCATCACGATGCTCTCGCCCTTGGTGGTGGGGATGTCGCTGACGCGCAGGTCCAGCTCACGGCCCTGGACGGTCATGGGGATACGCCCGTCCTGGGGGCGCCGCTTCTCGGCCAGGTCCATGTTGGCCATCAGTTTCAGGCGGGCGATGATGGACTTCTGGAGCGTCTTCGGCGGGGAGTCCACCTCCTGGCACACCCCGTCGATGCGGTAACGCAGCCGGAGTCGGCTTCCCATCGGCTCGACGTGAATGTCACTGGCTCGCGCCTGCACTGCGTCGCTGACGATCAGTCCGACCAGTCGGACGATGGGCGCCCCGCCGCCTTCCTCTTCGTCCTCTGCCTCGCCGGCCACGCCTATCTCCGCTTCGGTGAACTCCTGGAGCATGTTGTCGATGGTGGGCTCTTCGCCCCCATAGTAGCGCTCGATAGCGTCCGCTATCTCCGGAGCGGGGGCCAGCACCGGCTTGACGTCCATGTTGAGGATGAACTTCAAGTTGTCCATCGCGCAGAGGTCCAGATCGCTGATGGCCACCGTCAGGTAGTTCTCGTTTTTCTTCAGGGGCAGGATGTTGTGGGCCGTGGCTGTGCTCTGGGGAACCGAATCCACCGCTTCGATTTCCGGGCGCACCTCGTCCAGGTCCACCACGTCAACGTCGAACTGTTCGCCGACGCACTCCAGCACATCCTCTTCGCTGACGTAGCCGAACTTGACGAGAATCTCCCCTATGCGCAGGTTGTCCGTGGACCTCTGCTGGTATTCCAGTGCCCGCTGGACCTGCTGCTTCTCAACCAGCCCCTTCTCCAGCAGCATCTGGCCGATGGTCTTCCGCGTCGCCATGCTGGTGGTCTCCTGTTTCACTGAATTTTACCCTTTTTTCATTATAGGTCACACCCCTGTTTCCCGCAAGCCGCATGCCTGACGCAACACCTTCGGCACGCAGCACCGAAGGATGGCGTGTTTGACCACAGGCCGTCTCTCTCAGTAAACTCCCCTACCTATGAACGAAGCCACGATAGCCGTCATTGTCTTCGGGTTGGTCTACCTCTGGCTGGTTCTCAGTCGGGGGCACCGGGCCAAAGCCGTCTGGATCGGGATAGGTGCGCTGTTCGTGGTGCCGCTTCTGTTCGGCCGGTCCCCTGTGCTGAGCCCGGCCGACCTGTTCCAGATGGAGGGGGGGAGTTGGGATTCGATCAACTGGAACGTGATGGGCATCTTCTGCGGCATGCTGCTGATGGCCGAGGCCTTCATCTACAGCGGCGTGCCGGCCTGGTGTGCGGACGTGCTGATCGAGAAGAGCCCCAACGTGGGCTGGGCCATACTGGGGGTCTGCGCACTGGCCAGCCTCCTGAGCGCGGTGGCCGACAACGTGGCCACCGTGCTGATCGTGGCCCCTGTGGCGATGGCGCTGGCCCGAAAGCTGAAGGTCAGCAGCGCCCCTTTCATCATCGGCATCGCCATTTCGGCGAATCTCCAGGGCACGGCCACCCTCATCGGGGACCCGCCCAGCATGATTCTGGCCGCACACTTTCGCCTGAACTTCAACGATTTTTTCTGGCTCCGTGGGCGTCCGAGCATCTTCTTTGCCGTTCAGGCCGGGGCGGTGGCCGGGTTCGTGGTGCTCTGGCTGCTTTTCCGCCGCCATCGTCAACCCATCGTGGAACTGGAACGAGAAGCACCCAGAAGTTGGATTCCCACCATGGTGATGGCGCTGATGATCGCCGGCCTGGCGGGCGCTTCCTGGGTTGATCCCTCCTTCGTGTGGTTCGGCGGGACGGTCTGCCTCGCCGGGGGGACCGGAGCCTGGGGATGGGTATACTTGAATGACCGCGCGAACGCGCTCAAAATCCTGAAATCCTATGACTGGTCGACCGCTTTCTTCCTGGCCGGCGTCTTCATGATGGTCTACGCGCTGGACAGCACCGGCGTCATAGAGCGCGCCGCTCACGCCATAAGGAACCTGACCGGTCAGCACCCGCTGGGAGCGTTCCTCCTGGTGGTTGGGTTCAGCGTGCTGGTCAGCGCGTTCGTGGACAACATTCCCTACCTGGCGGCCATGCTTCCGCTGGTGGACGCCCTCAACGTCCCGCCCGACAGTTACCTGCTGCCCTTTGGCCTTCTGGTGGGTGCCTGCCTGGGCGGGAATATCACCCCCATCGGCGCCTCGGCCAACGTGGTCGCCTACGGCCTGCTGAACAAAGCCGAGGACGAATCGGTGAACTTCCTCGAATTCGTCAAGATCGGGCTGCCCTTCACCCTGGCAGCGGTCAGCGCGGCCGCAGCCTTCCTGTGGTTCGTATGGCGATGAGCGGTGGGCAGCGCCGACGGCGAGTGCCCGCCGGACACAGAGGGCGGATCACTCCGCTTCCGCCAGCAGGCCGGACAGTCTCTCCAGGGTGCGCGCGGTTGCACCGCGGCTCTGCAGGACAAGCTCCCGCGCCGCCGACCCTATGCATCGAGCTTTCTCCGGGTGACTCAACAGGCCGGCGACCTGCTCGACCAGTTCCGTCCGGTCTCTGACCACGATGAGCGCGTCGTGCCGTTTCAGCAGGTTGACCTCTGGCCGGAAGTTACCGGTGTAGGGCCCCACCAGTACGGGCTTCCCCAGCGCGGCCGGTTCCATCATGTTCTGCCCGCCGCCGGGGGGAAGCAGGCTCCGCCCCACGAAGGCGCAGGTGGCCAGGCCGTAACAATCCGTCAGCTCACCGATGGTGTCCAGAAGTATGACGTCGCCGTCGGCAGCCGGACCTCCGCCTGCGTCCAGGTCGGTCTTGCGGGCGAGCGGAAGGCCTCGTCCCCTCAGGGCCGCCGCCACCTTCGGGGCCCGCTCGACGTGGCGGGGTGCGACGATCAGGCGCAGTTCCCGGTGGGCAAGTTTCAGGTCGCGGTAGGCCGCCGCCAGGATTGCCTCTTCCCCCGGATGCGTGCTGCCGGCCACCAGTACCGGCGCGCCGGGCGGGATGTTGAACAGCCGGGCCAGTTCCCGCCGCCTTGCCGCATCCACCTCCGTCGTCAGGGCGTCGTATTTGAGGGACCCGCAGGTGAAAACTTTCTCCGCGGGGAGGGCCGCCTCCTGGAACCCGGCGGCGTCCTCCTCCGAGCGGGCGCAACACAGGGCAACCGCTTTCCATACCGCCGGGAAGAAGCGCTGGAGCATCCTGAGGAAACGCCGAGACCCCGGACCTATGCGTCCGCTGACAATCGCCGCGGGTATCCCCTGGCGGCGGCAGGCCCGCAGGAAATTCGGCCATATCTCCAGCTCGACCAGCAGAACCAGGTCCGGCCGGACCCGGTCCAGTGCACGCCCCACGGTGAAGGAGAAATCCAGGGGCATGTAGAAGACGGTGGAATCCGGGTAGAGTTCCCGCAGGCGTCCGGCGCCGGTGTCGGTGTTGGTGCTGAAGACTATCTCCCACCGGGGGTAGCGCTCACGCAGGCGTGCCACCAGGCGGCGGGGTATGGAGGCCTCTCCTACGCTGGCGCAGTGTATCCACAGCCGGCGGCGGTTCGGTCGGAGCACCGGCGCCCAGCCGAGCCGCTCCCCCAGGCCCGCCCGGTAGCGCGGGGCGGTGGGCAGCTTCCACAGCCACAGCGGCAGCAGGAACAGCCCGGCCACCGCGTAGATGCAGTCCAGCAACCGGCTCATGGGCAACACCCTCGGAAGGGAACGAATCTCCCGTAGGATAACTTCGCCGCCACGCGCGGGTCAACCGGTAAAGGCACCGGGGAGCGGCCGGCAACTTGACTTGCCGGAGTCTCTGGGCTAAGTTGATTGATCGGGGGAGGTGGTCGCTTCTCTCTCGGAGGCGGCGTAGCCAAGTGGACCAAGGCGACGGTTTGCAAAACCGTTATTCACGGGTTCAAATCCCGTCGCCGCCTCCATCCCTTCTCAACCGCTCGGGCCGTTTCTCAGCTCCCTGCGCCAGCCTCTCGTCCACGCCATCACCGTCAGGCCCTCGGAGATGAAGGCGACCACCAGCATGGCGGCGGCGGTGACGTGGTTGTAGAGGCCGACCGCCATCAGGAGTCCGGCGCAGAGCGCGGCGGAGCCGTTCCGCACCAGTCCCCCCGCCGCCATTCCGCCGGTCCGCCTGTGCACCATGGCCATCCCGTGGAAGTAGTTGCGGAATCCGATGGCTGCCGGGGCCAGACACAGTGGCCAAACTGCTTGAACGGCCACCCTGAGCGTCTCCCCGGTCGCCCCCTGCAGGTACCGGAAGAAAAGCCGGGCCGCCGGGCTGGCCACCGCCACCAGCATCAGCCCCGTTATGACGAGCGTTACCCGCGCCATGAAGCGCCGCACCCCCCTGCGGTCCTCTTCCCCGAAGGTCACAAAAAGGTGCCGGAACTGGTTGACCGATCCGTGGAAGAGCATGCCGAAGGCGAAAGCCAGGCTCACCCCGGCGACCATGATTTCCACCCGGGAGGCCGACACCCCGCTGTGGGTGCTCAGGGCGGTAAGGAAGCCGAAGATGATCGGCCGGGTCGCCGCAAACAGGATGGCGTTGCAGAGCATGGGCAGGTAATAGGCCGCCACATCCCCCTGCGCGAGGGAGCGGTCCTCCTCCGGCGCGTGACGCTTGTGGAACGGCACCAGCAGCACGCCGGCCAGCACGACGTGCACCACCCGTGGCAGCAGCAGGGAAAGCCCAATGGTGGTCACCGGCTCCCAGCCAAGGTGTCGGCCCAGCAGGAGGATGCCCACCAGCAGGCCGAGCATCACGGCTCGAAGCGTGGTCACTACCCCGGTGCGTTCCGCCTGAATCAGCAACCCGACGAAGTAGGCCGACAGGCCGTAGAGCAGAATCAGCGGCGTGAAGTACCGCATGTAGACAACGATCAGCTCGATCTGCTGGGGGGCCACGTCGTAGATCAGCGGCAGCAGCCGGCCCCCCAGGGGCGTCCAGGCCAGCAGACCCAGCGGTAGGGTCATCAGCAGGGCGAGAGTCAGCATGAACCGCAGAGTTGCGGCCAGGGACTTCCTGCCCCGCACCAGGACGTTGGACATCTGGGGGACAAAGATAAGCCCCGCCCGGAAGGGGCCGAAGGCCGCCCGGGCCAGCGCGAAGACGGCCAGTTCGCGCACGCCTTCGGGGTAGCCCAGCAGGACGTAGTTCTGGGCCAGCCGTCCCCAGAAGATGACGATCCACATCAGGGTCAGCGGCCAGTAGAAATGCCAGTAACGTCTCTGCGAAGGGGCCACCTCTCCCTCCGGCTGAACGAGGCCCTCGCCGGCGCCGTCGCGGGCCGTTGCCGGGCGCAAGAATCGGGCACTATAGCAGGCCTCCCCCCTGGTGGCTACCGTGACGCCCTTCTTCGGGCCGGAGAACCTTTTTCAGCTTGCGGGCACCGGGCAGGCCCGTACAATGGCCCCAAACTGCAGCAGCCCGCGGGCGAGTGGCGGAAAGGCAGACGCTCTGGACTTAAAATCCAGTGGTGGACCATCCACCATGGGGGTTCGAATCCCCCCTCGCCCACCACGCCGCGCCCGGAACTCGGGGGTGTCATGTACCGTATGATCTCCTGCGGGACCGATCCAGGACGAGAACGGCATCGCCGCCTGGTTTCGGCCGCCCGAGGAAGCGTGGGACGCGATGAAGGGAAAGGTCGGATGGACCATCCTGGACGGTCCGGGTAAGGGCCAAAGCGGCATCGTAGAGGACCTGGAAGAGAAGACCTTGCGGGTGGGGAACCGTGACCGGAAGCTGCTCTACATCACCTTCGACAGGGAGGTCCCGCCCTCTCCGAACGAGCACAAGAACGGCGTCAAGCCGTGGGGATTCGTCCCCGGCCTGAACCGGGAGCAGCGCTACCGCCGGACCTTCCTCGCCGAACAGATAGTCAACGGCATGATCGGCGGCGACCCGGTCGAGACCGGCCACAGGGGGGCCCGCCCCGCCTTCGACGTCCGGGGCGTCTTCGAGGACACCCGGAAAAAAGAGGACAAGCTCGCCGCTTACGAAGGCGTGCCCGCACTCGAGATCCGCAGGGAAAAGTTGCCCGAATTCGCCTCCGGGCACCGCGTGGAGATGCCGCCGTTCTCCATGCCGGGCATCGCCTGGCGGAGCCGCTGGCCCCGCATTACTCATCAGGGCCTCGCCTCTCCTCCGCGCACTCCGTAGGTTGTTGTTCCGTTGTTCGTCCTCTCTTCTGCGCCCACCCGCGGCAGGCAGGCTCCGTGGTTGTCCGATCGGCTCGCTGTGCGGCGCCTAACGTCCGCCCTACCGGGGTTCCGCCTGCGTTGAGTCCCGACGCGGGCATTGCTATAGTAGAAACGAGAGTCCTCCAGCGGGGGCCCCGATGAACGGAGATCTGCCGTGGCCGATTGTGTTTATTCCCGTTCTCCTGGCGGGCATGGCTGCGTTCCTGTACTGGTTTTTCTGGGGGCGTGAGCGTTGGCGGAAGGCCCGAGCGACCCGCATGCGACGACTGGCCGAGAAGTTGGGCATGCGCTACTACGGCAGCGCCGGCGCGGCGGCCTTCGAGCAGCTTCCTCGATTTCACCTCTTCGGGAAGAGCCCGTCCCGCACGGTGGAGAACCTGGTGGGAGATGCGGGCCGTCCCCCGGAGCACCTGCTGCTCGACTGCGAGTTCCGCCGGCCCCGCTCCCGCTCCGTCAAGGGTCTGCCCCCGGCACTTTACCTGGTGGTGGCCCTTCGAGTGGATGTGGAGTTGCCGGACTGCCGCATCTACCGGAAAGACCTTCTCGGCGGACCCGTCGGGGTGAGGGGACTCTACCGCCTGCCTTTCCCGGAGGACGAGGGTTTCACGCGGCGGTACCTCTTCGCCGGCGGCAGCCGGGAACGGGTGCGCACTCTGATGACCGAAGACTTCCGGCAAACCCTTCAGAGCTGGCGGAGGCGCGGCCCGAAGCCGGTGGTCGAGGTGGCCGGGAACTGGCTGGCCGTTTACATGGAATCCGATCCCTCGGACCGACGCCTGGTCCAGAACGCAGAGCATCTGTGGAACTACGCCGTCCGAATACGCGACGCCCTCACCTCCGAGGCGACCTCTCATGGGGACGGAAGATAAGGAGCTGATGGTCCGGGCCTCCCGGGGCGACATGGACGCCTTCGAGGAGCTGGTCCGGCGGCACCAGCAGGCCGCTCTGGACACCGCCTTCCACTTCCTGGGCGACCCCCGAAAGGCCGAAGACATCGCTCAGGAAGCCTTCCTGAGGGTCCTGGAGCGGGCCGAGAGCTATCGGCCTACCGCCGCTTTCCGCACTTACCTCTTCACCATCATATGGCACCTTTGCGTGGACGCCCACCGGCGCGAAACGCCGGTATCGCTGGACTCGCTCCGGCCCCGTGCGGGTGGGGTGGAGGACCCTGCGGAAGCCACCTTCCGCCGGGAGCGGGCGCTGCGCGTCCGCCGAGGGCTGGACGAGCTGCCCCCCCGGCAGCGCATGGCCCTGGTGCTGAAGTATTTCCAGGAGATGAGCTATCGGGAGATATCTGAGGTAATGGACTGCTCGGTTTCAGCGGTGGATTCACTGCTTTCGCGGGCCAGGAACGCCCTGCGCGAACAGCTCGGCGAACACGAGTGATCGGAGAAAGCCGGAATTTAGCGAAGGATTTTCGCCCCGGCAGCGTTTAAGCCATTGGAGGTCGAAAAGTGAACTGCGAAACGGTTTCAAACAGGTTGGGCGCCTACCTGGACGGCGAGCTGGGCGAGCAGGAGGCCGCCGAGGTCGGCCGGCACCTCGAGGCGTGTCCCCGCTGTGCCGCGGAACTGGAGGCCCTCCGGGAGCTTGACGAAGCCCTGGGGGAGCTGAAAGGGCCGATGGTCCCGCCGGACTTCGCCCGCCGCGTCCGGGAAAAGGCCGACGCCGGGTCGCGTCCGGTACCGCTGTTCCGGACGTTGCCGGGGCGCCTGCGTCCGATGCTGAGCCGGGCGGCCGCCGTTCTGGTTGCAGCCGCCGGTCTTTGGATGGGTCTGGCGGCGGGACACTCGGCATTCCGAGAGGCACCGTCGCCGCCATCGGGTGAAGCCGAACAGTTCGACCTCCCCGCCGATTCGCTGTCCGCCGCGCCGAGTGGTTCTGTTGCGGACCTCTACCTGGCCTTCCTCCAGGAAGGCGAATGGGAAGGAGGGGAAGATGCAGAATAAGCTGTTGTCCCTGCTTCTGATCTTCTCGCTGGCCTTCAACATCGCCTTCGTGGGCATCTGGGCCTACAATCGGACGAGCCCTGGACCGAACGCCCTGCAGGCCCCCTCGCGGGCCGCTTCCCCCTGGGAGCGGCTGGAGGTGGCGCCGGAGCAGCGCGAACGTCTCCGCGAGCAGTGGCGCGGCCTGCACGCCGAGGTCCGGTCTCGCCGGGAAACGCTGCAGAGACAGCGTGACCGGCTTCTGGAGCTGATGGCCGACCCCGAACCCAACGAGGCGCCCATCCGTGCGTGCCGCAACAACATCGAGCGCATACAGGACGAGGTCCGGAATCTGGTCCTGACGCACATGCGCCGGATGGGCGAGGTGCTTACCCCGGAGCAGCGGCGCAGGATGTTTCACATGCTGCGGGGGAGCCATCGGGACCGGACGGGCCACGGGATGCCTCGCCGGATGCATCGGCCCGGGGCCATGCCCCATCGCTCGCCACGGAACGGGCACGATCGGTAAGACATGCGAACTGTGTTTCTCCTACAGAAGGAGGCAGAACGATGAGAAGCAAGGGAAGACTGCTTATGCTGGTTGCACTCGGAACGATCCTCTGCGCGGGGCTGGTGCTGGCTGAGCCTGCTCGGCCGCGTTCGCGGCGGATGGAACCAGGGACAGGGCCCGCCCGTGGAGCAGCTCGTGGACAGGCCCTCGGATTCCTGCTGGCGCGTGGACAGGCCGATGTCGAACTCAACGAGATCCCCGAGGGGGTCGAATTGGTCCTCACCACGGATCCGGACCGGGCCGATGCGCTGCGCGAGCGCATCGAGGGAACTGTCGCCGGGCTGCAGCAGGCGGCTGAGCACGTCGGTCCCCGGTTCCCTGTTCCGCGCGAAGGCAGAGGGCCCGCTCTGGTCCCGCTGGTCCTGGCAGGTGAGGTGGAGCTGGACACAGAGTCCGTTCCCGAAGGCCTGGTGGTGCGCATCACCACCGAGGACGAGGAACTCCGCGACAGACTGCAGGAGCAGATCCCGGAGTGGCTCGAGCGGGCGCGTCAGCGCCGCGAAGAACAGGGCTGGATGATGCGGCAGAGACGCCACGCCCGTTGGGGCCTCCGCCTGATCGCCGAGGAGGAAGTGGAACTCGACGTGGATGAGACCGACGACGGAGTCCTGATCTCCGTCCGCTCCGACGACCCCGAGACCGTGGAGGCGCTCCACGAGCACATGCCGCAGATGTTGGAGGGCCTGAAGGACTTCGCAACGCGGATGCGGGAGCGAAGGGGCTTCATGCAGGAACGTGCCGGACGCCGACCGATGCGCATGCAGCCCCGTCAGGGGCGGATGCATCACGGCCGGCCCGGCCAACGGGGCCACCACCGGATGGGTCCGCGCGAGTTCGAATAACTCTCACAAGCCGGGCACTTACGCCGGGAGGGGGCAACGCTCCCTCCCGGTTTTCTATTCTTCCAGGGAGATGCCCAGCTCCCTGAGCTTTTCACCGCTGACCTCCCCGGGGGCGCCGGTCAGCAGCGAGACGGCGCGCTGGGTCTTGGGGAAGGCGATGGTCTCCCGCAGGTCCTCCAGCCCCAGCATGGTCATTACCAGCCGGTCGAACCCGTAGGCAATCCCGCCATGGGGCGGCGGCCCGCAGCGGAGTGCCCGGAGCAGAAAGCCGAACCTCTCCTCCGCTTCCCCGGGCTCGTAGCCAAGGACCTTCAGTATCTGCATCTGCAGGTCGGGGTCGGAGATACGTATGCTGCCCCCGGCGACCTCCTGACCGTTCAGCACCAGGTCGTAGCTGCGGGTGCGGACGGCGGCCGGGTCGGTCTCCAGTTTGCCCACGTCCTCGGTGTTGGGCGCCGTGAACGGGTGGTGAACAAAAGTCAGTCCGCCGGTGCGCTCGTCCCGCTCGAAGGCGGGGGCGTCCACCACCCAGCACAGCGAGTGCTGTTCCCCGGGGATCATCTCCAGTTCCCGCCCCAGCCGCAGGCGCAGGTGGGAGAGCACCAGGTTGCAGGTGTACGGGCTGTCGGCCACGAAGAAGAAGATGGCATCCCCCTCCGCCTCGAAGCGCTCGCGGACGGCCTCGATCTCTTCCTCGCTGAAGAACTTCGCAATGCCGCCCTCGGCGGTTCCGCCGCGGACCTTGAACCACGCCAGGCCGCCGGCGCCGAGTTCACGTGCCCACTGGACCAGTCGGTCCACTCGGCTGCGGGCCATCTCGTGGCCGCCCGGCACGCAGATGCCGCGCACCTGGCCGCCTTCGGCGACGGCCGAGCTGAACACGCGGAAATCGCACTGCTCCGCCACCTCGGAGATGTCCCGTATCTCCAGCCCGAAGCGGAGGTCCGGCGCGTCGGTTCCGTAGCGCGCCATCGCGTCCGCGTAGCTGAGACGGGGCAGGGGGAGTCCGATGCTCTCGCCGAGGGTCTCCTCGAACAGACGGGCGACCAGCCGCTCGTTCACCCCCATGACGTCCTCCTCGTCCACGAAGGACATCTCCATGTCGATCTGGGTGAATTCCGGCTGCCGGTTGGCCCGTAGATCCTCGTCGCGGAAGCATTTGACGATCTGGAAGTATCGGTCGAACCCGGCCACCATCAGCAGTTGCTTAAAGAGCTGGGGGCTCTGGGGAAGGGCGTAGAACCTGCCGGGGTTGACTCGGCTGGGCACCAGGTAGTCCCGGGCACCTTCGGGGGTGCTTTTGGTGAGGAAGGGGGTCTCCACCTCGATGAAGCCCTGCTCGTCCAGGAAGCGGCGGGCGGTCTGCATCAGCCTGTGGCGGAACTCCAGGTTGCGCTGCATCGCGGGACTGCGCAGGTCGAGGAACCGGTTGCGCAACCGCACCTCCATGGAGACCTCACCGGAGGTCTCCACCTCGAAGGGGGGCGTCTCGCTGGTGCTGTGGAGCACCAGCTCTTCGCCCACCAGTTCCACCTGCCCGGTGGGCAGTTCCGGGTTCTCCATCTCGGGCGGGCGCCGCTGAACCTTACCCCGGACGGTGATGCAGTACTGACTGCGGAGTTCCCGGGCCCGGGCATGGAGGTCGGCATCGACCTCCGGCCGGAAAACCACCTGGGACATGCCGGTACGGTCCCGCAGGTCGATGAAGGCCAGGCCGCCGTGGTCGCGCCAGTTGGCCACCCAGCCGGAGAGCGCCGCTTCGGAGCCGACGTGTTCGGCCCGCAGTTCGCCACACATGTGCGTTCTTTTCAGCATCTGTCGTTCGGGGCCTCCGCAATCAAGTTTCCTCCGGCCTCACGCGCCGAGCGTCTGCTCCACCCGGCGGGCCCGCTCTCCCACCGTCGTTATGCTCTTGCGCAGTTCGGTGGGGCTGAGCGCCTTCCGCAGAATGGTGTTGAACATGACGAAGTGCGGCTTCCCCCCTATCTCCCGCAACGCCACCGCGCCGTAGGGCATCCTCAGGTTTTGCCGCAACACGGTTTCGTAGTGTTCGGGGTCGGCCGGCCCGCAGTTGGAGTAGAGGATGACCAGCGGCGAGCCCTCGTGGTCCGTCGACCCGAAGACTACGGATATCTCCCGCCGGGCGCCTTCTCCCACGGGGAGATCGACGGCCCACCGGTCCTCCGCCTCTTCCCGTAACTCCGCCCCGCTCCCCTGCAGGCTGAGTTCCAGCAGCTTGCGGTCGGGCAGTTCGCCTCGTGCCCGCTCGACTTCCTCGGCGGCGCCGGTCGAGACGGCCCGCAGCCAGGGCTCGGGCATCAGTCCCAGGTCGCGGCCGGTGATCTTGACCAGCGCGTCGTGGGCCACCGTCTGGTAGTCGGGATCGTCCAGGTAGGGCGCGATGGTGGGGACGGCCTGCTCGGCACCGAGTTCCCCGAGGCAGTTCAGGATGGTCCATCTGGCCCCTTCCTGCTGCTCGTTCTCCAGCGCTTCCAACAGCGGCCCGACCGCCTCCCGGCCGTGGGCGACGATCCGGCGATGGGCCGTGCTGCGTGTCCTGAAGTCCCACAGCCTCTCGATCAGAGCCTGAATCTCCCCTTGTTCCATACCTCACCCCCGTTGTGTGGATGGATTCTCCTGGAGCCATTCGATAACCCGCTGCGGCGCCTCCTCCCGGGGCACGTTCCACTGCTCCCCGCCGGCCATGTCCCTGATGAGCACCTGGTTCTGTTCCAGTTCGCGTCCGCCGATCAGGAAGCAGAGGCGGGCGTTCAGCCGGTCGGCCACCCGCATTTGCGACTTGGCACTGCGATCCTCGAAATCGGTCTCGGCGGCGATTCCGGCGTCCCGCAGCTTCTGGGTCAACCCGAAGCATGCCTCGCGGGCTTCCTCCTCAAATCTGACCACGTAAACGTCCGGCCGGGGAGAGGTATCTTCGGCGGGGCCCAACTCCGCCTCCATGGCCAGCAGGGTGGGCTCGACCCCTATGGCGAAGCCGACGCACGGCAGGGACGGCCCACCGAGCAGCTCCACCAGGTCGTCGTATCTTCCTCCCCCGCAGATGGCGTCCCGGGCGCCGATCCCCGGATGCTTGATCTCGTAAACCGTTCGGGTGTAGTAATCGAGCCCGCGCACCAGTCGGTGGTCTTCGGTGAAGTCAACGCCCTCGCGGCGGAGCGCGGCTTTGAGGGCCTCATGGTGCTCCGCGCACTCTTCATCCAGGTACTCGGTCACCGGCGGCACCTCCTGGACCACTTCCTGGCAGCCCTCCTTCTTGCAGTCCAGCACGCGGAAGACGTTGCGCTCCAGACGTCGCCGGCAGTCCTCGCACAACCGGTCCGCCCACTCCCGCAGCATCCGCTTCACCTCGGCCCGGTAACGCGGGCGACATTCCCGGCATCCTAAAGTGTTCAGGGAAAGCTCGGACTCTTCCAGGCCCACCTGCCCGAATATCTTCATGGCCAGGAAGATGGTCTCGGCGTCCAGCAGGGGGCTGTCGCTTCCGATGGCCTCCACGCCGAGCTGGTGGAACTGGCGGAGACGGCCCTTCTGGGGGCGTTCCCGGCGGAACATGGGGCCGGCGTAGTAGAACTTCTGGAAGGTCTGCTGCTTGTGCAGGGCGGCCTCCAGGTAGCCCCGCACCACCGGCGGGGTGCCCTCGGGCCGGAGGGCCACGCCGCCGGTTTCCTCATCTTCGGCCGGGGGGATCACGTACATCTCCTTCTCCACGATATCCGTGGTGGCCCCGGTTCCTTTCACGAAGAGGCGCGCCTCCTCGATGATCGGGGTGCGCATCTCGCCGTAGCCGTAAAGCTCGAACAGCCGGCGGGCGGTGGCGTAGAGCCGCCGCCAGTGGCCCCACTGGTCGGGCAGCAGGTCCTCGGTGCCCTGGATGGACGTTATCTCGTCTTCAGTCATCATTCGTGCGGATGGTTTGCGGACGCCCCGGCGGGGAAAACGCGGAATAGCCGACGGAGACAGCGTGGAGCGCCGGAGCAGGACGCTGCATTTTAGCAGAAACCGCCCTCCCTGCAAGGAGGCACGGTTTGAGAGGAGAGGCGAACGCAGGAAACAGGAACCACGAAGGTCACGAAGAACAGACGGAAGGAGCGAAACATAACTGAACGGCATGAGGGCAGGGCTCAACACGGACTCACGCGGAGCGAAGACGGACAACGGAATGTAGACCACCGAGGACACGGCGGAGAGAAAAGTGCAAAAAGATGAACGACGGCAAGGGGGGCCCCCATCTGCGGGTACTGTCTGCCCTTGCATAGGTTGGCCCACGGCCGTACCGTGACCGCATATGAGCGGGGAACTCGCCGGCAAGCGCGTCCTGGTCACCAGCGGTCCCACGCGGGCCGATCTGGACGCCGTACGCTATATCAGCAATCGCTCGACCGGCCGGCTGGGTTCCCGCATCGCCGTCGAGGCGCTGCGCCGGGGGGCAAGGGTCGTCCTCGTAGCGGGTCCGGGAAGCGTCGTGCCCGGTGAAGACGACCTCGATGCCGGGGAGCGAGAGCGCCTCAGCACCCTCTCCATCGTCACTGTCTCCGACCTGATGGGCGCGCTGGAGTCCGAGCTGGCCGCCGACGCGCCCCCCGACGCCGTGGTGCACGCCATGGCTGTGCTGGACTACGTGCCCGACGGGGCGGCCGGCCGGAAGGTGCCGTCGGGGCGTGAAGAGTGGTGTATCCGGCTGGTCCGTTCGCCGAAGGTGGTCAAGCACCTTCGGCGCTGGGCGCCCGACGCACTGCTCGTCCAATTCAAACTGGAGGTCAACGTCACCGAGGAGGAGTTGCGAGAGAGGGCCATCGAGTCGCTTCGGAAGAACCGGGCCGACCTCGTCGTGGCGAACGACCTCTCAGAGATCCGCGGGGAGACCCACCCCGCCCTTGTTCTTGACCCGGAGGGGAACGTCCTCGCCCGCCCCGGGACCAAGGCCGAGATCGCCCGCCGCCTCTGCGACCTGCTCTCCGCCGCACTCTGATGCCTCTGCGCGGCTGCCCCGGGCCGCCGGTCCTCCGGAGGCGGAGAACCGCAGATTAGCGCAGCGCGGATTACAGGAAACGGATAGACGGGCGCCCTTCTCTGTGTACCCCGGCAGACGGATAAGCTTCCCTATCCCGGTTTTGTCGTTCGCCTTTACTCTGCGTTCCTCTGCGTCCTCTGCGGTTTAGAACCACCCGTGCCCGGGCGCCGGGGACGCGCTCAAGCCGGCCTGCCGAGGCGGCCCAGCAGGGAGCGACCTTCTTGGCCCGTACACTCCACCCGCCCGGTGCCGCCCACCAGGTCTTCAGGGCCGGGGGCGCTGCAGCGGACGTAGCGATCGGTGTAGCCCTCCAGACGGCCCTCGGAGCGTTTCTCGAACAGCACGCGGACGCGTTCCCCGAGGAAACTCCCGGCCCACTCGGCGGCGAGCCGCCGACCCAGTTCCCGGAGGCGCCGGCTGCGGCGCTGGACCTCTTCGGGGGGAACCCGCCCGTCCATTCGCTCGGCGGGCGTTCCGGGCCGCGGGCTGAAGGGAAAGACGTGCAGCCTGGAGAACCGGGCCCGCCACACGGTCTCCAGCGTCTTCTCGAACGCGCGCTCGGTCTCGCCCGGGAAGCCCACCATCACGTCCGTAGTCAGGGCGGGCCGGTGAAGCATCTCCCTCGCCCTGTCGACTACCGCCAGGAACTCCTCGGGGCCGTAGGGGCGTCGCATCCTCCGGAGCACATCGGCGTCGCCGCTCTGCAGCGGCAGGTGCAGGTGGGGGCAGACCGCCGGATGCTGCATGGTCTCCAGCAGCGCCTCATCGACCTCCAGGGCCTCAACGGAACTGAGCCGCACCCGGAGGAGACCGGGAGTTTCGGCGACCTCCGCGACCAGTTGGGCGAGGGTGGCGTCGAGGTCACTTCCGTACCAGCCAAGGTGGATGCCGGTGAGCACGATCTCGGCGAACCCGGCCTCCACCAGACGCCGCGCCTCCTGGAGGGCGCCGGCGAGCGGCCGGCTCCGGGGACGGCCCCGGACGCGCGGCAGAATGCAGTAGGCACAGCCCGCGCTGCACCCCTCCTGAACCTTCATGAAGGCACGGGTTCGGCCGCCGAAAGAGCTGATGCCGAAGTCGCCGGCCGGCGTCCCGTGAGGCGCGGGCGAACCCGCGATCTCCTCCAGCAGCCGCTCCCACTCGGTCCGCCCGAACACCCCGTCCACGCCGCCGACTTCCCGCAGTTCCTCCGGGAACGCCTCGGCATAGCAGCCGGTCACGAAGACTCGGGCGTCCGGGTTCTCCCTGGCCAGCCGTGCCGCCGCCTGCCGACTCTTGCGGTCCGCGCCCCCCGTGACGGTGCAGGTGTTGAGGAGGCAGAGGTCGGCCGCCTCCCCCTCTCCGGCCGGCCGGTGGCCGAGTCGCTCGAGGGCCTCCGCCAGGCGTTGGGAGTCGTAGAGGTTGGCCTTGCAGCCGAGGGTTTCTATGCGGTAGGTCGGCATGCTCTTCCGGGGTTGACGAGGGCACGGAATCGGTTCGGCACGGCGTGGCTCGCGGGGCTCCAGCGGTGCCGGCGGATGCTACGCGCGGGCCACTCCGGAAAGACGGGCGGCTTCGGCGACGGCGTCGGCCACGGCTTGATGCACGGCTTTGTCCATGAAGTCCGGCACCAATTCGCCTTCGTGGGCCTGCTCGGCCAGAGCGCCGGCGGCGGCCTGTTTCATCTCTTCGTTGATCTCTCGGGCGCGTGCGTTCAGCGCGCCCCGAAAGATGCCCGGGAACCCGAGGGCGTTGTTGATGTGGCGGCCGTCCTCCGCGGCGATCGCGCCGGCCTCCAATGCATCCTGGGGCCATATCTCAGGCACGGGGTTGGCCATGGCGAAGACGATGGGATCGGCTGCCATCGAGCGCACCATGTCCTTGCTGACCAGGTTGGCTACGCTGACGCCGATGAAGACGTCCTTCTCCCGCATCACCTCCTCCAGCGTGCCGCGCTCGCTCTCCCGGTTGGTCTCGGCGGCTATTCTTTCCTTCGCCGGATTCATGTGCTCGGGGCGGCCGCGGTACACGGCGCCGGCCCGGTCGCAGAGCACGACGTCGGCCACCCCGTATCCCAGCAGGATACGCGCCACGGCAGAGCCCGCCGCGCCGGCGCCGTTGATCACCACGCGGAGGTCTTCGGCGCTCTTCCCGCTGATCTCCAGGGCGCTGATGAGGGCCGCCAGCACCACCACCGCCGTGCCGTGCTGATCGTCGTGGAAGACCGGCACGTCCAGCCTCTCCTTCAGCCGATCCTCCACCTCGAAGCACAGGGGCGCCGCGATGTCCTCCAGCAGTATGGCACCGAAGGTCGGGGCGACGGCGGCCACCGATTCCACCAGCCGGTCCGCCTCGCGCGTGTCCACCAGGAGGGGGACGGCGGCGATGTCCACCATCTCCATCAGTATGACGCTCTTGCCCTCCATCACCGGCATGGCGGCCCGCACGCCCACGTCCCCGAGGCCCAGCACCGCCGTCCCGTTGGTGACAACGGCCACGGTCTCCCCCGCCGAGGTATAGTCGTAGAGCCTCTCGGGCTCCTCCTCGATGATACGGCTGACCTCGGCGACCCCCGGCGTATATATCCGACGGAGCCGCTCCACGGAATCAATGCGGAGCCGGCTGACCATCCTGGTCTTGCCGCCCCGGTGGAGGCGCAGAATGTCTTGCAGTTCCGGTTCGGATTCCCTCGAACTCACGGGATGCCCCGCTGCATGAAGGAGATCAAAGCCAACAGGGCACTTTATAGCCGAACGGCGGCGGAGGGGCAACAGCAGGTTCGGCCCGCGAGTTGCATTCTCGCGCCCGTGGGGGTATGGTATCTATAATCTGGAGAAGTAGACTGCACCCTGGCCACCCTCGCGGCCCGTCCCGGCACGACCGGCGCAAACGCCGCGGGGGATATTTCAAAGAGCTAACGGCGGAACCACACAGGTCTCAGCCTCCGAGGTGATAATGCTTCGATTCGACGAACACACCCGCACGCTCCAGCGCGACGAGCACCTCTTCGAGCTGATCGAGCCCGAAGAGGGGGAATACTACGACGATGTTTTCCCGGAAGGGAAGGTGCCGAAGATCGTCTTCAACCACCGGCACGTTCCCATGCGCCCGGCACCGGAGGTGTGGATCACCGACACCACCTTCCGCGACGGACAGCAGGCCATGCCGCCGATGACCCCGGAACAGGTGGTGCACGTCTACGACCTGCTGCACCAGCTCGGCGGGGAGAAAGGGCTGATCCGGACCAGCGAGTTCTTCCTCTACCAGGAACGCGACCGGAAGGCGGTTGAGGAATGCCTCGCTCTCGGGTACCGCTACCCGGAAGTGACGGCCTGGATCCGCGCCCATCCGAAGGACTTCCAGCTCGTCAATGACATGGGTCTGGAGGAGACCGGCATCCTCACCAGCGTCTCGGACTACCACATATTCCACAAGTGGCCCGGAGCAAACCGCCGAAAGGCCATCGAGCGCTACCTGGCCATAGTGAAGGAGTGTCTCAGCGCGGGCATCCGCTGCCGCTGCCACTTCGAAGACCTCACCCGCGCCGACTTCTACGGGTTCGTGGTGCCGTTCGCCATCGAACTGCGGAAGCTCTCCGAGGAGAGCGGCATGCCCATCAGAATCCGTGCCTGCGACACCATGGGCTACGGCGTTCCCTATCCGGGGGCTTCGCTGCCCCGGAGCGTCCCCGGCATCATCTACGGCCTGCGTCACCACGCCGGGTATCCGTCGGCCTGGCTGGAATGGCACGGTCACAACGACTTCCACAAAGCCCTGGTCAATGCGGTGACCGCCTGGCTCTACGGCTGCAGTGCCGTCAACGCGACCTGCCTGGGGGTGGGCGAGCGCACCGGGAACAGCCCCATCGAGGCGCTGGTGATGGAGTACCTCGCCCTCCGCGGGGACGACCCCACGGTGGACACCCGGAAGATCACCGAGATCGCCCGCTACTTCCGCCGGGAGATCGGGCACGACATTCCGCCCCAGCAGCCCTTCGTCGGCTCACGGTTCAACACCACACTTGCCTCGATCCACGCCGACGGCTTGACCAAGGACAAGAGGATGTATACCATCTTCGACACCGAGAGCATCCTGGACGTGCCGTTCGACGTGCGCATAACCGACAAGAGCGGGCGGGGCGGCGTGGCCCATTGGGTCAACCTGAACCTGGAACTCAGCGGGGAAGAGAAGGTCAGCAAAGACCATCCCGGCGTGGCCGAAATGGTCAAAGCCATCAACCAGCAGTACGAGGAAGGCAGGGTGGCCATCATGAGTTCCGAAGAACTCCTGGAGTTGGTGGCCGAACACATCCCCGAGCTGGCCGAGAAGGCCGAAAATGCCCTCTCTTAACATGGTGCCGACCCCGGACGCCAGGCAGAGGGCCTCAACCGGAGGAGCGCGGCGTGATAGCCGTAATCAGTGACGTGCACGCCAATTACGAGGCGCTCAGCGCCGTGCTGAGCAGGATCAGCCGGCTCGGGGCGGACCAGATCATCTGCCTGGGCGACATCGTCGGCTACGGTCCCGACCCCCTGGTCTGCATCGACACCGTCCGGGAGCGTTGCGACGTCACCCTCTGCGGCAATCACGACTTCGGCGTCATATACGGCGCCGAAGACTTCAATCCCATCGCCCGCGCCAGCCTGCAGTATCACCGAAGCCTGCTGATGCCCCAGCCCGACGCTGATGACAATGAGAAGCGACAGGAGCGGTGGGAATTCCTGAAGAATCTACCCTACCGCTACGTCAAGGGGGAGTACCTTTTCGTCCACGCCTCACCCCGCAATCCGGTCGTGGAGTACCTCCGGAAGATCGACGTGCTGCTGGGACTGACCAAGAAGCTGAGCGAGAACTTCCAGGAGGTGGACTGGCTGTGCTTCTGCGGCCACACCCACCGCGCCGGGGTCATCGCCTCCGACATGCGGTTTCTGGAGCCCCGGGAGATCGACGGCGTCTTCCGGCCGGCCTTCGAGCAGAAAGCCATCATCAACGTCGGCAGCGTCGGCCAGCCCAGAGACCGCAACTCACAGGCAGCCTTCGTCACCATCACCGATGAGCCGGTCGTCCGATTCCACCGCGTGGAGTATGACGTGGAGGCGGTGGCCACCAAAATAGAGGCCATCCCCCAGATGGATCACTCCCTGGCCGAGCGCCTCCTGGAGGGCCGCTGAGGCCCCATCGCTTGCCCACCTCCGCCGGGGCCGCTATAATTCGGTCCTTGTCCGACAGCAGTGGTCTCGTCGGTTTGCCATAACCAAGAGCGGGGGTAGGGCGGTGTCCCTGATCGAACCCGAAGAGTTCCGGCTGGACAAACTGAAGGAGCTGCGGCGGCTGGGCGTGGACCCCTACGGCCGGCGGTTCCCCGACACGGTCCCACTGACCAGGCTGACCGACGAGTTCGAGGCCCTCGAAGATCAGACCGTCCGGGCGGCCGGCCGCATCACCAACCAGCGGGACCTCGGACGCGCCGCCTTCATGGACATCAGCGACTGGACCGGCAGCGTCCAGGTCTTCTTCCAGCTCGACCGCCTCGGAGAGGATGTCTACGAGGTCTGCCGGCAGCTCGACGCCGGTGACATCATCGGCGTCGAAGGCGAACTGACCAGGACGCGAACCGGGGAGATCACCGTCTTCGTGGAAACTTTCCAACTCCTCGCGAAGGCACTGCTGAACCCCCCGGAGAAATGGCACGGCCTCCGCGACCAGGAGAAGCGATACCGACGCCGTTCGGTGGACCTGTTCAACAATCGGGAGGTGATGGAGCTTTTCCTGAAGCGCTCGGAGATCGTGCGCGCCATCCGCGCTTTCCTCCAGGAACGGGGATTCGTGGAGGTTGAGACCCCCATGATGCAGCTCGTCCCCGGGGGTGCCGCCGCCCGCCCCTTCCGCACACACCACAACGCCCTCGACGTGGACCTCTATCTGCGCATCGCCCCCGAACTGTATCTCAAACGCCTTCTGGTCGGGGGGATGGAGAAGGTCTTCGAGATCAACCGCAACTTCCGCAACGAAGGCATCTCCACCCAGCACAACCCCGAGTTCACCATGCTGGAGGTCTACCAGAGCTATGGGGACTACCACACGATGATGGACCTGACCGAAGAGCTGGTGGCCCACCTGGCCGGTGACGTCTGCGGCGGGCTGGAGCTGCCCTTCGGCGACCACCTGATCAGCTACGAGCGGCCCTGGCCGCGGAGGAAGTTCTGGGACCTGCTGGAGGAGCACCTGTCCCTGAAACGGGACGACGAAGCGGCCATACGCTCGGCCGCCGAAGAACTGGAGGTCGAAGGAGCCGCCTCCGAACACACCGACTGGCTGGCGTACCACATCTTCGAGAAACAGGTCGAGGCCTCCCTCATCGACCCCGTGTTCGTCGTTGACTACCCGAGCAGCATCTCCCCGCTGGCCGTGGCGAAATCCGACGACCCGGGGCTGGCCGAACGTTTTGAACTCTACATCGCCGGCATGGAAATGGCCCCCGCCTACACGGAGTTGAACGACCCGCAGGAGCAGGAACGGCGGTTCCTCCAGCAGGTCGGCGCCGAGGAGGAGAAGCAGAACCTGGACACCGATTTTCTCCGCGCCCTCGCCTACGGGATGCCGCCGGCCGGAGGGCTGGGAATCGGCGTGGACCGGCTGGTGATGGCGCTGACCAACCAGAGCTCCATCCGGGATGTCATCCTTTTCCCCCTCCTGCGCCCTACCGAGTGAGCACGACGGGAACGGCCGGGGGAACCGCAGAGGACGCAGAGGGACGCAGAGGAAAGCGACGGCAAAAGGAACCACGGAGGAAGACAACGGCAAAGATGGGCACAACGGCCGGGGGAACCGCAGAGGACGCAGAGGGACGCAGAGCAAAGCGACGGCAAAAGGAACCACGGAGGGCACAGAGGGCACGGAGGAACGCGAACGGAAGAACGTGAACCACGAAGGACACGAAGCGCACGAAGGAAACAACGGCAGAAAGGGTGCACAACGGCCGGGGGAACCGCAGAGGACGCAGAGGGACGCAGAGGAAAGCGACG
>CAZEAP010000024.1:0-55505 GCA_964510315.1 uncultured candidatus Brocadiaceae bacterium | reverse complement strand
TAACCATGCGCCCCGGAGGGGCGCGGTCGGGTCACAGATGCAGATGATGGTGAGCCAGTTCGATACGCAATGTCTTCACACCGGCCTGCCGCCAGGACCCGCCGGTCAGGCTTTTGCGCATCGGGTACCTCACCGCGCCCCTGCGGGGCGCAATTGGGTTTTCGCGGGAGATACCAGGGCTGAAGCCCTGGCCTTCACGACCGCGCCGCTTTGCGGCGCAACGGCCACGGACCGGCCGTCGCGGGACTCCCCGATGATCCGTCGGACGTCATACTTGCCCAGCGGGGCACCGCTGCACAACGGCCCCCGCCGCGAACCCCCGGCTTCCACGACCGCGCCGCTCCGCGGCGCCGACGCTGAAGATGTACGCGCCCCAGGGCGGGCTCTTGACCAAGTCCCCGGTCCTGGGGGTGCGCCCCGGGCCGTGTATACAGGGTCCCTTCGGGGCTTTAGCGCCACAGGGCCAGGCTGTAGGGGGGGCATCTTGTCCCCGGCCTTCTCTTTCGGCCCCGCAGGGGCCATGTGATGGAGACCAGGGCTGAAGTCCTGGCCTTCACGACCGCGCCGCTCTGCGGCGCAACGGCCACGGACCCGCCGTCGCGGGACTCCCCGATGATCCGTCGGACGTCATACCTGCCCAGCGGGCGGACGTCATACCTGCCCAGCGGGGGCACCTTGTCCCCGGCCTTCACGACCGCGCCGCTTTGCGGCGCAACGGCCACGGACCGGCCGTCGCGGGACTCCCCGATGATCCGTCGGACGTCATACTTGCCCAGCGGGGCACCGCTGCACAACGGCCCCCGCCGCGAACCCCCGGCCTTCACGACCGCGCCGCTCTGCGGCGCCGACGCTGAAGATGTACGCGCCCCAGGGCGGGCTCTTGACCAAGTCCCTGGTCCTGGGGGTGCGCCCCGGGCTGGTATGTCGGGCTCTTGCAGAGCCCGGCGGCCGGATGCCAAGCAGCGGACCGCGTGCCGACGGCCGATTGCCGCTGTCATGCGAGACGGCGGAGCGGGAAAGTACGGCGCGGGGGGCGCCCGGCCGATTGGAGTGCCGACGGATGCTTTCTACAAATCAGTTCCAGAACTTCTGTGGGTCTTCCATCTGTGTTTATCAGTGCCCATCTGTGTCTGGCGTTTTCCGTTTCCCTTTTCGTCTGTCGGGAGTTTTTCATCCGTGTCTATCAGTGCCGATCTGTGTCTCCGTTTTTCGTGGTGCCCGGCCTGTGCCTTTGCCGTTCTCCGTGCCCTCCGTGCTCTCCGTGGTTCCCCTTTCTGTTCCCTCGCCAATCCACGTCGGAGCCCAGGGCGGACGTTCATCTGCGGTTCCATTGTGCCCCCCGATTACGAAACGAACCCATTTTGCCGCAACTCGTCGAGCGTCGGCGGGATGCGACCGAAAATCCAAAGTACGGCGCTGGCGTGGCCACATAACCCCCTGACTTTGTGCGTGGTCCCGCAAAACGCTTTGGAAGTTGGCAGTTGGGACTGGCGTGCCCCAAACCAATGGAAAGGAGGCGACTTCTGTCACAGAGCTCGCTGATGCCGGAAAAGGCGGCCACGGTTGAGAATCCGCCGCCCGTCCGGTAGTAGTGCCGTTCGAGCGACCGAATCCGAGAGCAGGGCAACCACGCGGCGGATCAGCCGACGCTGTTTTCTCCAGGGGTCTCATGGCGGTCGGGATGGTTGCGGCCGTCGGCGGGCCGACAGTTTTCTCCGGAAGGACCGACATGCCCGACGCAGAATACCTTGAGGCCCGGGGCGGCGCATGGCGCATCGTCCCGGCGGACGTAAACGGCGACGGAACCAGCATGCTCGTCTACGGCGCCTACGAGGGCGCCGTTGCGTGCCTCAACCCCGAGACCGGGGAGCAGCTCTGGGAGGTGGCGCTGGATTCCTTTCCCTTCAACCTCGCCGCGGCCGACCTGGACGCGGACGGCCGGGACGAAGTGCTGGTCGTCACGGCCGGAGGGGCGCTGCGGGCGTTCTCGGGCGACGGGGGGCCGCTGTGGTCCCACCACGATCCGATGCCGCTCTACGACGTTGCCGTCGGACGCCTCGGGCCCGGCGGCGCCCCGCGGATCGTCTGCGGCGGCGTAGGAGGCCGGCTCTACGCCCTCGATGCCGACGGGACGGTGCTGGCGGAGCGGCAGGTGAAGCCGCTGGTGCTCCGGCTGGCCGTCGCGGACCTGGACGGCGACGGGCGGGACGAGGTGCTCGTGCTCAACTCCGGCAGCGAGCTGCTCCGCTTCCGGCTCGCCGAAGACCGTTTCGTCGAAACGGACAGGTTCCAACTCAGCGTGCCCGCCGACCGCCGAAGCTGGCACAACCCGGCCCTGCTGTTCAAACCCCTGGCCATCGACGCCGGCGACGTGGACGGCGACGGGGCGCCGGAGGTCGTCCTGGGGAGCTGGTGCACCAACGACCACCAGGTGCTCTGCCTGGGCGGCGAAGGCCGGAAGATGTGGCTCTCCGAACCCCAGCGGTGGCGGTTCCGCGGCGAGACGTACACCGAGTTCTACAGCACCGCCTTCCCGCGCGTGCTCGGCGAATTGCCCGGGGGCGACCAGCCCGGCGTGCTGGTGGTGACCGGCGGGGTCGTGAAGCTGCTCGACGCGGAGGGTGAGACGCTGCGGGAGGCCAACGGGCGGGTGGGGTTCACCGACGTCGCCCTCGACGGCCGGGCGATGTACCTCGGCAGCAGTCCCAACGGCGACGAGACCATATACCGCGTGCGGCTGAACGAGCGCTGGGCCGATTCAGTGGAGAGCCTCGAGCGGCGGGGCGTCCCCGGGGAGATCGGGGAGACCCTGGCCGGCCTGCGCCGGCAGGTGCTTGAGTACAAAGGCGACGCGCCGGAGAAGGCGGGTCCATACGTCGTACGCGACCTGCGGGTCCGGCCGGAGGAACGCTTCGCCCGCCGGTTCCATCGTTACGTCGAATGGCACCGCGAACGCTTCCCTTACGACAACCTGCGCTACGTCGCCGGGACGCGCGCCGTGGAGGAAGAGCCGGTGCTCGACGAAAACGGGGAGATGTGGTCGGAATGGCAGTGGAATCAGGCGAACGTCCGCGGCGCAATGACGCGGGAAGAAGTGGTCGAGACCGCCCGGTGGGCCGAGAGGAACGAGGTCCCCGTCCTCGTCAACATGGGACACGGCTGCACGCCGTTCCTGCACCTGGAGACCGCCGGGAAGATGCTGCGGGCCGCGCCCCGCTACCTGGAGGGTTTCCTCTCCTCCGAGGACTCCCGCCCCCGGACGGCCCCGCGCTACCTCCGGCACTACTCCAGCCGGCTCCTCGACCTCTGCGCGGAGCACGGCAAGCGGGCGACCACCCGCAACAAGGCGGCGTGGTGGATGAGCATACCGGCGATGCCCGGCGCGTTCGAGGCCCTGTTCGGGGGCGGGAGGGGCCGGGCGCTGCTCCCGGCGACCGAGGATTCGAACTCCCGCACCTCGGAGATCAACGCGCTGGCCCGCTTCGGCCTGCGGCAGGCGGGACTGGTGCCGGACTTCACGGTGACCATGCTGGGGGACCTGTTCTCCTTCAACCGCTACTGGCAGTGGGAGTATCCCAAGCACGGCCATCCGTACCTGCGCCTGCTGATCGCGCACACGCTGCTGGGGGGCAGCCATTACGAGTTCCGGTTCAAGCACCTGCGGCGCACGGGGGAGGGGTTCGCCTTCAGCGACATGGGGCGGGAGTCCACGGAGATATTCCTGCACATGCTCGGAAAGGGGATCGTCTTCACTCCCCGGCCCGAACAGATGGCCGGCATGTCGCCGGTCGGTCTGGCCGTGCACGAGCCCGACCCCCGCTGGGTGGCGGACGTTCATAACCTCCACCGACCCCAACGATGGCGCGACGATCCGGCCCTGCACGAAGCCGTCATCCCCCACAACGCCGCACTCTGGGGTATGACCGAGACCCCGGGGCACGCCCTGCAGGCCGTCCTCCTGGGGAAGAAGCGCCAGTTCGGGCACATGTTCGCAACGCCCTACGGGCCCTTTGCCATCGTGCCGGTCCATGCCGACCTCGACGCGGTCGCCGGGGTGGAGCAGTGGTGGCACACCGACGGGGTCGAACTCTGGCGCGAGGGGGGCCGGAGGATGCGTGGCATGGAGGCCGCCGGGGCGCTGCGGGACTCGTTCGAGTCGGCGGCCGCCGCGCTGCCTTTCCGGCCGGAGGGCGACGATGTCTTCTTCCATACAATCCGCCTGGACGACGCGCGTTACCGGATCTACGCGATGGACCCGGCGTGGGTGGACCCGCGGGAGCGGCGGGTGGAGGTAAGCGTCCAGGTGCCCGGCAGCCTTCGTGTGAGCGACGTGCTCACCGGGCGAGAGCTGCCGGTGCGGGACGGGCGTTTCGCCTTGGAGGTGCCGGCCGGCGGCGTCTGCATAATCGATGCCGCTCCGGAGAAGTAACGGAGTGGTGGGTTGGGCTGCGGAAGCACGAGCTGACCGAGTTCGCTCGGACCGAGGGGGAGCGGGCCGTCTACGACCAGTGAAGGGGCATGGAGGGTGAGCGGCCGGAGGCTTTTTATGAACAAAAAAGGATTTTCCTTGATTGGGGGTGGCGCCGGCCTGTAGAATGGAGGTTGTCATGGATGGCGACTGTCGCCACCATGACCTTTTTGCTTCTGGACGTGCGGCAGGGCGGGCCTGATTCTTGCACGAAGAAGGGGGGTCCCGAACAGGGAGCCGTGGATTGCCAGTGTAGTTGGCGGAAGCCGTAGCATTAAACTTGTGCCGGAACACAAAACGGGAGACGCTTTCTACCAGGTCAGACTTGTGTCGACCTCAGGGGTGTAGGATAGGTTTAGCGTAGACCCGCCACAGGACCGCTCAGGGGCTTTTCCGGCCCGCCTCGGGCCGCGGAAGGCTGATGTGCTGGTCCGGAATTCACTCCAAACGAGCCATGTGAGATCAACTGACTCACCCGGCTGTCCCATAGGGCGGCGGATACGCCGCGCCGCAACGGCAGTGGCAGGCCGCCTGTTGCTCACCGACTGAGCCCACTTCCGCTCTGGGCCGAGCTGCATCAATGCAACCGGCTCACCGGTGGCGCCGACCCTCGTCAGAACCTGCCCCCCTCTTGAGCGCGGATCATGTCCGCAGAGGAACTTCAGGATGACAACAGCAGTTACAGAGTTCATAGAGCCGACGGAGGTCGAGGTTTTTCTCGACGATTCCAACAATACCTGCGTCCGCATCGCGGGCGAAGGTGAGTGGGAGAAGGTGACTGCCCGGCTCGCCTTCCCTTACTCGGAGCCACGACAGTACATCATCCTCTATCAAGACGAGGAGGAGATCGGCATCATCCAGGACCTGGCCGAGCTGGAGGAGGACTCCCGCCAGGTGCTGGAGGGGATGCTGCGCAAGCGTTACCACATCCCCGAGATCCACCGCATCCTCGCCGTGGAGGACGCCCACAACGCCACCCGCTGGGTGGTGGTAACCAGCCACGGGCGGCGGGACTTCCTGGTGCGGGACCGGCACAACTTCCGCCGCGTCAAGGGGCGCGGGCTGGTCATCGTCGACGTGGACGGCAACCGCTTCTGGATATCCCGCGAGAGGGAATACGACAAGATCAGTCAGAAATTTCTGGACATGCATGCTTAACGGGCTTTCAAGAACCGAACGGCATGCAGTTCAGTTCCCCGGCCGGGTCGGCTTCGGCCGGAATTGAGAAAATAAGCAAACAGGGAGAATTTCCCACATGAGTGGGGACAAACCCATCGTCTGGACACAAGATGCCACACCCGACTGGGTGATTCAGCGCCTGGACACGCTCTTCGGCAACGGCGAGGAGGTGAAGCTGTGCCTGGAGAGCGACATGGACCTGGAGGGCGGCTACGCCCCGGAAGCCCTGGTGGTCACCGACAGCCGGGTTCTGGTCATACGCCCCGAGGCGGATGATCCCGTGCGCGAAGCCCCCCTTTGCGAGGTTGCCCTCGTGAAGCTGAAGTGGCTGATGGGCAACGGCATGCTCGTGCTGACCACCTGGGAGGAGAACCTGGAGATGCTTCGATTCTCCCCCACCATCAGCGAACAGGTCGAGGAGTTCACCGAGGAGTTCCAGCAGTACCTGATGGCCCGACTGGCCTGGGACGACCCCGAGCAGAACGAGGAGGAGCTGGACCATCGGGATGAGGAGGAATCCACCGGCGAAGCGAACCAGAATGCCCGCCGCTGCTCCGAGTGCGGCCAGCTGCTGCCGCGGGACCGCGACGTCTGCCGGGCCTGCCTCAGCAAGCAGAAGATCATCACCCGGATGTTTTCGTACCTGAAGCCCTACAAGGGCATGCTGGCCGTCAGCCTGGGTCTCACCTTCTGCATGGCCGTCATCCAGGCGGCGGTGCCCCGACTGGGCCGCACCCTGATCGACGACGCCATCGGGAACTCCGATATGGCGCTGCTGCGCACCGTGGTGATCGCCCTGGCCGTCATGCTGCTTATGCGGGCGGGCTTAGCCGCCGCACGGAAGTTGGTGGTGGTCCGGGTGGCCCAGAACATGATCTACGACCTGCGCCAGAAGGTTTACTCCCACCTCCAGGACCTGTCGATGGAGTTCCACGACCGCCAGAGCACCGGTCGGCTGATCAGCCGGGTTGTCAGCGACTCCTCCCGGCTGCAGCGGTTCGCCGTCGGCCACGCCCAGCAGTTCGTGGTGGACATAATGGTGCTGGGCATCGTGCTGTTCTGGATGCTCCGATATTCGGCGCCTCTCACGCTGATGCTCTGGTTCCCCCTGCCGCTCTATTACTTCCTTGTGAAGTGGTATCGGGAGAACGTCCACAAGGTGCTGCGGAAGGCTTTCCGGCTGAGGGCGGCCATGAGCGGCCACCTGGCGGATACCATCCCCGGGATCGCCATGGTGAAGGCGTTCAGCCAGGAGGATCGGGCCGTCCGCGAGTTCAACGGCCTCAGCGACGGGTTCCGCGGCGAGCGGGTGAAGGCGGCCGGCTTCTCGGCCCGGTTCGTGGCCGGTTTCATGGTGCTGACCCAGATCGGCACGGTGCTGGTCTACTGGTTCGGAGGACGCAACACGCTGGAGGGTACCGGTTTCACCGTGGGCCAGTTGGTGATGTTCATCGGCTGGATCGGGATGATGTACGCCCCCGTGCGACGCTTTGCGAAGATCACCGAGCAGTTCGAGAACGCCTCCACCTCCGCCGAGCGCGTCTTCGACGTGCTGGACGCCGAGGTCGTGGTCGGCCATAACGAGGACGGTCCCCAGGTGACGGACATCAACGAGAGCGTCACCTTCGAGGACGTCACCTTCAGCTATGACTCCGGCCCTGAGGTCCTCAAAGGGGTCTCTTTCAAGGCGAAGGCCGGCGAGACCATCGGCATTGTCGGCCCCAGCGGGTCGGGCAAGAGCACGCTGATCAAGCTGCTGTGCCGCTTCTACGATCCCAGCAACGGGCGAATACTGATCGACGGGAAGGACCTATCGGAGGTGCAGCTCCACTCCTTCCGAAATCAGATCTCCATCGTCGGACAGGACCCGTTCCTGTTCCGTGACACCATCCTGGAAAACATCCGCTACGGTCGGCCGGATGCGAGCCGGGAGGAGGTCATCAAGGCCGCCCGGGTGGCCAACGCCCACGAGTTCGTCATGAGCTTCCCGGAGGCCTACGACACCGACGCGCGGGAGCGGGGCGACCGCTTCAGCGGCGGAGAGAAGCAGCGAATCTGCATCGCCCGCGCCGTGCTGAACGACCCCAACCTGCTGATTCTCGACGAAGCCACCTCGTCGGTGGACACCAAGAACGAGAAGCTCATCCAGCAGGCCCTGGATCGGCTGATCAAGGACCGGACGGCGTTCATCATCGCCCACCGTCTCTCCACCCTCCGCAACGCGGACCGGATACTGGTGGTGAAGGACGGCCGGGCGCTGGATATCGGTCCTCACCGTAAGCTGATGGAACGGTGCCGCGAGTACCGAGACCTTGTGGAGGCCCAGAAGGACCTGGCCGGCGAGGAGGAGGAGGAGGAGAAGAAGGCCGAGAAGGTCGTCGCCTGAGCATGCGGACGACGCCCCGCTTCGGCGGTTGACTGCGTCCGCGGGAGTCCTATGATGTCCGTCGACACGCACGGGACTCCACGGCGGAGGCGCGCAGATGGGCGGCATGGACAGGCGGGCCTTTCTGGCACTTCTTGCCGGTTCCGCCGCCTCCCTCTACCTCCCGGGCACCGCCTCCGCAGCCGGACGGGAAGGGCCCAACTTCGTCCTCATTCTCGGTGATGACTGGGGCTGGGGCGACGTGGGTCGCTACGGCAGCCCGTATGCACGCACACCGAATCTGAGCGGACTCGCCCTCAACGGGGTGCTGCTGACCCAGTTCTACGTCAGTTCGCCGGTCTGCTCACCCACGCGTGCCGCGCTCATGACCGGCCAATCCCCCGCCCGGCACCGGGTCTTCGGCCATTTTGACCGGCCCGCCTACAACGAGAGGCGGGGCATGCCGGACTTCCTCGATCCGGGTGTGCACACGCTTCCGCGGCTCCTGCAGGGGGCCGGCTACGCCACCGGCCACTTCGGAAAGTGGCACCTGGGGGGAGGCGCCGGGGTCAGCGCCCCGAGCCCCGCCCGTTACGGCATAGACGAGCACAGCGTTGCGGCCGGCAGCGGACCCTCCTTCCGTGCCGGGGGTGGTGGCCGAGCCGCCGATTCCCGCAACATCGTCGATTGCGCGATCGAGTTCATCCGGGCGCACCGGCGCCAGCCCTTCTTCGTGAACCTGTGGCTCACCGCTCCCCACGCCCCCCTGGACCCCACCGAACGGCAACTTCAGCCCTACGAAGTGCTCCGGCCTACCGGAGCCGTCGGAGAAAAATACAAAGGCGCCCTTGCCATATACCACGCCGCTATCACGGACGCGGACCGTCACGTGGGACGCCTTCTGGACGAGTTGGACAAGTTGGAACTGGCCCACAATACGATCGTCATCTTCACAAGCGACAACGGGCCGGAGGACATCCACATCCGCAATGCCTCCCACTGCGCGGCGGGGAGCCCCGGTCCCTTCCGGGGCCGCAAGAGAAGCCTCTACGAGGGCGGCATCCGGGTGCCCTTCATCGTCCGGTGGCCGGCCGGCGGTTCCGGCCCCAACATCGTGGACGATCGGACCGTCATGGCCGACGTCGACCTGCTGCCCACCCTCTGCAGCCTTGCGGGGGTGGAACTGCCGGAGGACCTCGAGCCGGACGGACGGGACCTCTCCCCGGTGTTCCGCGGCAACTCTATGATCCGGGAGAAGCCGCTGATGTGGGAATGGCGGTTCGGCAACCGGGGGCACCCCATCAACAAGAGCCCCATGCTCGCCATACGGGACGGCAGGTGGAAGCTGCTGATGAATCCCGACCGGAGCCGGATCGAACTCTACGACCTCCGGCGCGACCCCATGGAGGTGGACGACCGGGCCGCCGAGAACCCGGCCGTGGTCCAGCGGCTCACCGGAACTTTGCTGGAGTGGTGGCACGCCCTGCCGGAAGGGCCGGTGCCCTCCTGGGCGGGCTCCGACGCCTACGACTGGCCGGGCGACAGCGGGCCGCCCGGCAGATGAGACGGCTTCACCGGGTGGGGCACCAGAGGTAGAGGAAGGTCGGCTTCGAGCCGCGCAGCAGCATGTCCAGCCCTTCCATCAGCAGCTCATCGCCTGCCTCGCGCCGCGCGTAGATGTTGGAGCGGTAGTCGGGGAACGGGCGGTAGAGTATGACGTCGGCCGTCTCGATGCCGGCCAGCTTGCGGGCATCGGCGATTGCCTCCTCCAGGTAGGCAACCCCGTCGACCATGTGGAGGTCCAGGGCCTGCTGTGCGGTGAGTACCCGGGCGTCGGATATGGTCGCCGCGTCCGGGTCGGTCATCTCGGGCCGGGCTTCGCGAACCACCCGCAGGAAACGCTCGAAGTGCCCTTCGGCTATGCCTGCCAGCACCTCGCGCTCCTTGTCGGTCATGGGGCGGGTCGGCGAGCCGATGTCCTTCATCTGCCCGGTCTTTATGGTAATGGTGCGAAGCCCCAGCTTGCCGAAGAGCCCCTCCACGTTGAGTAACTGGATGACCACGCCCACCGAGCCGGTGACCGCGTTGGGGGAGGCGACGATTCGGTCGGCCGCGCAGGCGACGTAATACGCCCCGGAGGCCGCGGTGTCCATCAGGCAGGCCACCACCGGTTTGCCGGTTTCCCGTCGGAACCGGAGGACCTCCCGGTAGATGGTATCGCTGGCCCCGACCTCACCGCCGGGGCTGTTGATGCGGAGCACTACGGCCCTGACGCCCCCGTCCCGGGCGGCGCGTTTGAGCTTCTCCCGCACGTCGGCGGCGGTCGTGCCGCCTCTGAGCAGGCCGCCGCCGGAGCCGATCACCCCCTCCACCTCCACCAGTGCAATGCGATTGAACTCCAGCCACCTCGGGGATTCCCGGACGACCACCGTTTCCATCTTCCCCGTCAGCATGGGGCCGACGCTGATGCACCCGGCCGCCGTCAACAGCAGTGCGCCCAGCAGAAGTGCGGATGTTGTTCGCCGCATGCTTCTCCCTCCCTTTCGCAGATTCGCTCTCCCCGAACATAGGATGGCGCAAAACCTTCATCCGCGCAAGCCTCCCGGCGACCGCCGCGCGGCAGGGGAGACGCCCGCCGGAGGCCGGCAAGCTTCGGTGGCCATTGACGAGTTCGCTCAAAATGACATTGGGGGTGCCCCGCACGCTGTCACGCGGGGGCGGTGAGGAAGGTGGGGGGGCCCGGAACCCTTTCCGAACACAGACAACCAGGTCTCCGGGAACCCGTGATGCCGCCTGCGAGGGGTTCCGGGCCGTGAGGAAGCTTCAATCCACGAGGCAGACTTTCCGGATGTTCGGGCTGCTGATCCCACCGCCGGAGATCAGGGAGTCGAGCGAATCCACTGCGTCGACAGTGCCGGTTATGTGGGGGTCGACCGTGCTGCTCAGATTGACTTCCTTGATGGTCACCCGCAAGAAGCTGACGCACCGGAAATCCGTCGTTGCCCCTCCCGCGCCACTCACCTGATCGTAGACCAGAAGGGTCATGGACTCGCCGATCTTCTCCTGCATCGGCGTCTCGATGGCCGCCCGGAATCCGGAAGTTCCGTCGATGGTGACGTAGTCCACTTCGGGGTCTTTTCGTATCGCGCCGTTATAGCCGTATCTGATCCACTCCTCCAGTTCGGTAGTGCCCTGGGAGCCGCCGTCGAGGTTCAGAAGGCCCCAGCATCCCGGAGCCATTTGCGAGTCCGCTATCCCGTCGTACTCGTCCCCATCGGCGGGATAGAACTGCATGTCCTGCCCCGGGGCCGGGATGCTTCCCTCGGGAACGGCGAAGGGACGCAGGTCGCTTAGGACTCCGGCGATCCGGTCCCGCACCTGGCAGGTGGCGCGTCCGGCGGAGTCCACCGTAGCGAGATTCAGGCTGGGCCCGAAAAAAAGGGCCAGTGCGCCGCCGGGAGCGGCCTGGTTGCGGGACACGGTTACGCGCACGGCGGTGGCCGGTGTGGTGCTGTCGGCCGTCGCGAAACCTCCGGTCTCGTCGTACGTTCCGAACTCCACCTCAACGCCGGCGTCCGGACTGTTGGCGTCCGCAAGGCGGATGGCTTCGGTGGCGGCCGCCTCCCGTGCGCTGGGCTCGGCCAACCCGGCGCTTCGCTCTGACATCAGCACCTGGGTCGCCGCCAGGGCGGCGGCGTCGGCGGCATTCTGCAGGCGGGCCCGGTGAACCGAAACCAGACCAACGTCCACCGTCAGCGCCGCCACGGCCATGAGCACGGCCAGAGTGACGGCCGCCAGCACGGTCACCTGGCCGCGTCGGGAATCCGTCCCCCTGCGAAACATTTCCGCCTCCAAAGCTTGTGGCCAACTTCTCTGCGCAAAGGTTCTGACTGTTCCCATAGTTGTGCAACCCCTGTGCCACGCCACCCGTTCGGCCGAAATCCCTCGATATGCCGTCCAGAGGCCGAGTGCAGCGCAGCGCCCGGCTGACCCGATCTTTCCGGCACCGACAGGCGACGACGGATGACGACAATCCGCACATCATTTGTCACATGAGGAGCCCCCGCTTGAAGCCCCTCAAAATGCCTTGGCCGAGAGCACGAGGCCGCCATCGCCGTGGCACCGGCCTGTGGAACGCCCTTCCTCGCGCCGCCGCGGAACCGGCGGAACATCGTTTGCGCGACGGACGCGACACATGGCTGGACGGACGGGAGGAGTTGTGGTTATAATGCGGCATCAAAGGCGGCGAACCCACCTTCGCCGCTTAAGGGTCGCTGCGAATCGGGGAGGAGTACCATCATGACCGCCGAGTCGGCAAGACGGGCTCCGGAACCTCCGGACGGGGGCGGGGGTGAAGCCGAGGACCTGCTGCGGACGCTCCGACAGGAAACTCGACGCTGCTTGCGCTACAACCATTTCTGCAGCCTGATACTGGTGAGTTGCCGAGCCGACCGTCCCGCTGGCGTATACGATCGAATCCGGGGGCGGCTTCGGGACACCGACCACGTGGAGCTGCTCAGAGGCAGAGCCGCCGCGCAGACGGAGGAGGCCGAGGAGCGCTGCAGCATCGCCGCCGTGCTGCCGGAAACCAGCGCGGAAGGGGCCAAAGTAGCCCTCCGGCGTGTGCTGACCTTACTGCCCGACCTGGAAGAGGTCCGGTCGGGCGTGGCCGTCTATCCGGACGATGAGACCGACCCGAGGGGCTTGCTGCGGGTCGCCTCCGCGCTCGCCGCCTGAGCCCGGGTCCCAACGGTACGGGGGAGAATCTGCCGGGCCTACATCTTGACAACACCGGGCCGCCTGCCATAGAGTGAGAATGTGGATTCGCCACGCCGTGCGGGGGCAACGCTCCGAGCACGGTAGAGCCGGCACGTGCGCACTCCAGCTTGAGGTGCGTCTGTCAACCGCGAGGGGGAACCGGGTCCCTAACATTGACCGAGGACAACCACGAGAAGGCCGAGAGGCGTAAGTTCCCGCGCGCCGAGATAGAGCTGCCGGTGCGGTTCTATGAACGCGGGAAGTCCCGCCCTCTGACCCAGGGCCGATCAGTCAACATCGGTCCCGGGGGAATACTGGCCAGTTGCCTGGAAATCGACGTGTTCTCCCAGGGCGAATTGTTGGATGTGGAGCTGCGGGCACCGACCGAAACCGAGCCGAGCAAGTCGGCACGTTTCCGCGCCCGGGTGCAGCGCCTCCACAGAGGGGAGAGCACCCTCTGCGCGGTGGAGGTGGTGGGAGAACCGCCCCCCTGCCTGCTGGCCCCCGACCTGGTGGGCCGGCATCCCCGCATGCAAGAGGTCAAGCGGAGGTTGCTGGCCATCGCGGACCGGGATTTGAACGTGCTGATCCAGGGGGAAACCGGCACCGGCAAGAATGTGCTGGCGGAGCTGATCCATCGCTACTCCTCCCGCGCAAGCCAGACTTTCGTGCGGGTGAATTGTCCCTCCATTCCGGCTTCGCTCTTCGAGAGCGAGCTGTTCGGCCACGAGAAGGGCGCCTTCACCGATGCCAGAACGGCACGCCCCGGCCTGTTCCGGCTGGCCAGCGAGGGCACGCTTCTGCTGGACGAGATATCCGCCGTACCTCCTTCCACCCAGGCGAAGCTCCTCCAGGCTATCGAGCAGAAGAGGTTCATGCCCGTGGGCAGCTCCCAGGAAGTGGAGGTCCACACGAGAATCATCGCCATCACCAACGAAGACCTGCGCCGGCTGATGCGAGAGGGGGACTTCCGCCAGGACCTCTACCACCGGCTGAATGAGGCCCCTATCTATCTTCCGCCTCTCCGCGACCGCAAGCGCGACATCCCCCTCCTGGTGGACTATTTCCTCCGAAGGTATTGCGCCGAGTTCGGCAAACAGTACGAACCCCTCCGCAGTGAAACGATGAAGCTCCTGCAATCCTACTCCTGGCCGGGCAACGTGCGGGAACTTTCCAACTGCATCAAATACGGCGTGCTGACCGGCAGCATCCAGCCGCCCGAGGAGGGCGCCGAAGTGCCCTCCTCGCCGCAAACCCCCGCCGCCGAGGAATCCGCCCGGCCGTCCGAGCCCGTCGTGGAGTCCCTCAGGGAGGCAAGGGAAAGGGCCACCGAGAGGGCCGAACGCCGGGCCGTGGTGCGCGCTCTGGAGGCCACCGCCTACAACAAGTCCGAGGCCGCTGACAGGCTGGGGGTGAGCTACCGGACGCTGCTGAGGAAGGTCCGCAGATACGGCATCGACGCGTGACCTTCCGTAGAAGACCCCGCCGCAGCCGCTCCCGGCACGCCAGGATGATCATACTGCCCGCGGGGGAGCACGTTCATCCCCTCCCTGCCGCTGGACTTGGGGCACTCCGAAGCTTACCATGCAGTTCGGGGCACACCTCAGGGGGAAAACGACATGAATACAGAACTGCGCCAGCCGGAAGAAGGCATCGTGGTGATCTTCGGGGCCAGCGGTGACCTGACTCGCCGCAAGCTCGGCCCCGCCCTCTACAATCTCGCCCGTGAGGGCCTCCTGCCGGAGAACACGGTCGTGGTGGGATACGGGCGAACGGAAATGTCCGACGAGGAGTTCCGCGGGTATCTGCGGGAGAACGTCTCGGAGTTCTCGCGCAGCCGGCCCCTCGAAAACGAAGTGTGGGACGATCTGGCGCCCCGGTTGTTCTACCAGCAGGGGGGCTACGACGCGGAGGACGACCACCGCAGGCTGGGGAAGCGGCTTGGGGAACTGGACGAGCAGTTCGGCACGGAAGGCAACCGGGTCTACTATCTCTCGGTGCCGCCGACCGTGGTGATCCCCATCCTGCGCGCCCTGAACGCATCGGGCAACTTGGAGCGCGGCCCCCGCTGCCTGGAGGAGGAGCCCTGCTACCACCGGGTGGTCTTCGAGAAGCCCTTCGGAAGGGACCTGGAATCGGCCAGGGAGCTGAACAACGTAATCGACAGCCTGCTGGTGGAATCCCAGGTCTTTCGCATGGACCACTACCTGGGCAAGGAGACGGTGCAGAACATCAGCGTCCTGCGGTTTGCCAACGGCATCTTCGAGCACGTCTGGCACTCCGACGCCGTCAGTTGGATCCGGGTAACCGTGGCCGAGTCGATGGGCGTCGAACAGCGGGGGGGCTACTTCGACCAGACCGGTATCCTCAGGGATATCCTCCAGAACCACGTGCTGCAGCTATTGACGCTGGTGACCATGGAGCCTCCGGTCTCCCTGGATGCCGACGCCCTGCGGGATGAGAAAGTGAAGGTTCTCCGCTGCCTGCGGCGCCTCGAAGGGGAGCAGGTGCGGCGGTCGGTCATCCGGGGACAGTACGCGGCGGGGACTCTGGACGGCGAGAAGGTCCGCGCCTACCGCGGGGAGGAGGGTGTGGAGGAGGACTCCGATACGGAGACGTTCGTGGGCATCCGCACCTACATCGACAACTGGCGCTGGGCGGGGGTGCCCGTGTACCTGTGCGCGGGGAAGCGTCTGCCAGAGAAACTGACCGAAGTTTCCCTGGAGTTTGCGGAGGTTCCGAGGGTCCTGTTCCGCGCCGAGGAAGGTCTGGAACTCAGTCCCAACCGCCTGACCCTCCGCATCCAGCCGGACGAAGGCGTGGCCCTCAGCTTCATCAGCAAGCGTCCCGGCCTTCGGATGGAACTCTCCAAGGTGCAGATGGATTTCCCCTACAGCACCGCCTACCCCGCGGAGAGCCCGGAGGCCTACGAGCGGCTGCTGCTGGCGGTTCTGGCGGGCGACTCGGGGCTGTTTGCCCGACGGGACGAGGTCGAACTCGCCTGGGAGTTCGCCACGGGCATCCTGGACGCCTGGCAGCAACAGGAAGCCCCCGACTTCCCCAACTACCGGCCCGGCACGTGGGGGCCGATCTCGCCGGACGCTTTCTTCAACTCCCGGACCGACTATTCCTCGGTGGAGAATCCTTCCCTGCCCTGACCCCCAGCGGCTCCGGCGGCTCTCACTCCGACTTCTCAACCAGCAGCACGGTCACGTTGTCGCGGCCGGCCGGCCTCCGCCCGGCGTCGGCCAGGGCGTTGCAAGCGGCCAGGGGGTCCGGATTCTCGGCCAACGTGCGGGCTATCTCCTCGTCCTCTACCACATCGGTCAGCCCGTCGGTGCACAGCAGCAGCCGGTCCCCTCTCTGCCATCGGAGGGAGGTGACGTCGGCGGCGGTTTCGCCGCCCACGCCCACGTAACGGGAGAGGCGACCACGCATGGGGTGAGACCTGGCCTGTTCGGGGCTTATCGCTCCCCGGCGCACCAGGATGGCTACGACCGAATGGTCCCGGGTCAGGCAGCGAAGCCCGCCCTCCCCGAACAGATAACCCCGGCTGTCCCCCATGTGAGCCACGTGCAGACGGTCTCCCCGGGCCAGCGCCATCGCAAGTGTAGCGCCCATCTTCCGGGGCCCTTTCAGCCGGGAACTGGCCTGCTTAACCAACTGGTTCAACTCAAGGGTGGCATCCTTGAGGGCGCGCTCCACCTCTTGGGGGCTAAGGCCCCCCCCGGCCCCGAGGTGGCGTTCCAGAAGCTCCGGCAGGGATTCCACCACCAGTTCAGATGCCCGGTTGCCCGCGTGCTCGCCGCCCATCCCGTCCGAAATGATAAACAGCCCCCGCTCAGGCGCCGCCAGGCAGCGGTCCTGGTTGCTGTGTCGGACGGCTCCCACGTCGCTCACCCAGGCCGCGTGCAGCCCTGAGGCCTGCTTCTGCACGGATTCTCTGGGATTTTCCACCGCTTGCTTTGCCTCCGCCCGGTAGAGAACGTCCGTGGGCCGGATCAGTCGTGCCGAAACCTCCATCTGCGGCCGCCGGAGGGGGGGCGCCGGTCGGGATCGAATTTCCTGCCCCGAACCGGCTCATCTTCCGCCGCAGGCCGCCCGGCCTGTGGGGCGGCCTCCTCGCGGGGAGTCTCTGTCTGCTCCTCCTCGAGGACTTCGATGATCTGCTGCACCGAGAGTTCTTCCTTCTTCACCGGCTCCGCCTTCTCGCCGACAGACTCCTCGACCGCCCGCTCCGGACGATCCAGGGCCCGAAGTATGGCGCGCACCTCGGCAACGACCTCCTCGGTCTCGGCGGGGCGCTCCGCGGGGTCCGCCCGCAGGCACCGGGCCAGCACTCGGTCCAGGTTCCCGGGCATCAGCGCGAGGCCGCGGCGCGCGGGCCCCTTGCGCTTGTAACGCTCCAGAACCACGGGAGCCTCGGTCCCCGCCCTCCAGGCCACCTTCCCCACAAACATGTGCAGGACACTGACGGCCCAGGACCACACGTCGGTGGCGGGTGTCAGGGCCGCCTCGCCGCCCAGTTGCTCGGGAGAGGCGTAGCAGCGGCTCTTCGCGCCGGCCGCCCCGTATTTCCACAGCTTGAAGACGCCTTCTTCGTCGACCAGCACATTGGCCGGCTTGAGATTATAGTGCAGGCGGCCCAAACTGTGGAGCCAGGCAAGGCCCTGGGCAACCTGCAGCGCCGTCCGCAACATGTCGGGGAGCCTCGAGAGAGAACCGTCGCCGATCATCCTGTCCCAGAACGTGTCCACGGTCCCGGAGAAGACCACAAAGGGATACCCCAGGTGGGCGTCCGCACGCAGGGGGGCCAGCAGGTTGCGGTGGGGCGACACCGACAGGATGCCCTGGCAGTAGTCGGCGAACCACTTGTGGCTGCCGTCGCCGGCGGAGATTCTGGGGCCGGGTCCCATCACCAGGGCGGCCTCGCCTTCGATAACGTCCGTCACGCTGTAGAGGCATCCGGTCGCCGATCTTCGCACGCACTCCTCGATTCTGTAGCGGTTGCCCAGAAGGGTGTCCGGCTTCCACGGTTGGCCGGCTTTGGCCATCGAATCCTCGGGTCTGAGTCCGGCAGGTCGCTACGGCGGCGTGCGCTGTATAACGTTCGGATTATAGGGCAACCATCCGCAGGAGTAAAGCAGTCGACGGAGGTGATGCGGTCAAGAGTGTTGTGTAAAAGCATTCGGCGGGCTTCGCCGCCTCGACGGCTGCACAGCGGGGCCGAGTTGCCAGGTTCGACCAGTCGGTGTACCGTGCCGCGGCTTGTGCTGTGACCGCCGTACGGAACCCCGGGAGAGGCATATGGATGCGAGGGTACTCCTCGGCTGTCTGCCGGAGTTGGTGGCGCGGGTAAAAGAGGAGGTGGATGCCGGCCGCGCCGTGATCGTCTGGCACGCCTTCGCCACGGCGGGGTGGGACGTGGTCTGCGGCTACGGCGATGCGGAGGGTTTTCCCCCGGGCGGGGTTCCTGCGGGAACATGCCCGGCGGAGGGTGGGCCTCGGCCCCGCAGGAGCGTATGGGGGACTGCCTGGGCGTCTGCGGGGCGCTCGGGATCGTCCTGGTGGGGGAGAGAAGACAGGCGAGCTGAACGCGCAGACGGCCGACATGGCCGCCCCGGGGTGAGCCGCCGCTGCAGGTCGGGTCATTCTGCGCGCGCGGCGGCATCAAGCCGAGCCGACTACGACCGGTCAGTGGTGTGGGCGCCTGGAACGATCTTCTCGGCCCGTTCCTCGCCGGTTTCGAGGTCCGTCCCGAAAACCCGGAGGTAGTGTACCTTCGGCAACAACAGGCCGGGTGAGGACTGGATGTAGACCTTCTCGAGCACCGACCGGCGGCCGTTGATGAGCATCTCGGCACGGACGCCTCCCTCCACCTTCCTCACCGTGATCTTCCGTTCGGGCAGCGGCACCAGACTCATTACGTAGCCATCGCCCGAGGGAGCCGGCTTGATGCTGAATCCGTACGCCTTCTGCCTCTGGACCCAATTGAGTTCCTCACGGCGCCCGTCCTCGGCGTGCAGGACCCAATAGGCGGTCACCGGCTCCTTCGGGTCCAACTCCCCCTCGGCCGTCAACCGGGCGTCATACCGGACGATGTTGGCGTTCTTGCTGCGCTCGATCAGGAACAGGTGCCGCGTTCCGGGTTCGGACGTGGCCGACGGGGCGGGGGCGAACGTCGCATCGGCCGGAGGTTCGCTGCCGGCCTCTGCGATGGTGGTCTCCTTCGATCCGCTGCAGCCAACGACAACCAGAAACGTAAGCGCCACCAGAAGTGCTGTTGCTTTCGGCATGTGTCGTGCCTTTCCGCTAATTCAGGGCCGGCGGTCACAACGCCGGCCTTTAAAGTCCGGTACCCTCCAGCATAGGGAGCCGGCTGGCCCGTCTGCAACCGTCATTGCGAGGTCAGGGCGGGCTTCGCCGGCGGCCAACGGCAAAGCCACCGGTCCCGGCGAGCGAGCGGGCGGCCTCCTCTGCCCGGCGCAAAGGCGGAATCAACTTGAATGGGCCGGTTGCTCGCCTACACTGCCTGCGACCCCTCGGAACGGGGCTTCCGAAAGCGCGGCGCGTAGCCCGGCCTGCATTTCCAGGGAGGGAACTTCATGAAATGGTCATCTCTGCCGTGGAGGCTTTCTCTGGTGCTGATGTTCTCCATGCTGGCCGGGGCGACCGCCGCCGGGAAGTGGTCCCCGCCGGGGGAATGGCCCATGCCGGAGCGCTGGCTGCCCCTGGACCGGCGCGGGTGGACCGTCGTGCGCCCCGCCGCCGATTCGCGGCTGATCTACGTCAGCAGCAGCGTGGGGAATGACGCGAGGGCGCGGGTCTACGCTCCCGGGGACCCGACCGTCGGGCGTGACCCGACGAGGCCCGTCGGTCCGCTGCGTCCCTTCAAGACCATCGGCGCAGCCATGGAGAAGGCCCGCGACGGCGAGCCCGACTGGGTGCTGCTCAAACGGGGCGACACCTGGCGGAACGCCCACATCGCCGTCCGCTCCGGGAGGTCGAAGACCGAACCGTCGGTCGTCTGTGCCTGGGGCGCTGCTCCCGCACGCCCGGTCATCCGCGGGCGGAACGGAGGAGTATCGTTCGGCAGCCCCAACGACGGCGAGCGGCACGCCGTGCTACGGGACCTGGTGCTGTACTGCAGTTTCCTGGACCCGAATGCTCCGGATTACGGCGTGGACACCGCGGAGAAGGTCACACGCGGCATGGCCAAGATGCGGATCCGGGTCAACAGCGGCGCCGACAGGGAAACCCGGAACGTGCTGGTGGAGAACTGCCTGATCCGCTTCGGGGGGCTCTACGTGCGCGGGTGGAGGACGCCGATGACCAACGTCGTGCTCCGCCGAAACGTCGTTCTGGACAGGTACCCGCCCGCGGGCCACACCATGGGCATGTGGGGGGCATACGCGTCCGTGCTGCTGGAGGAGTGCATCTTCGATCACAACGGCTGGTTGCATCAACGAGTTCCGGAGAACAAGGGGAAACCCGGCCGCGCCAACCCATTGAGCCACAACACCTACTGCACGGGGATGTACAGCACGATCTTCCGGAACAACGTGTTCCTCCGGGCCGCCAGCATCGGCAACAAGTTCACCGCCAACCAGGGTCCCGGCAGCGTGCGGAACCTGGTGGTCCGGAACAACCTCTACGTGGACGGTGAGATCGGCATCAGCATGGGCGGCAACCGGTCCGGCCCGCTGCGCTGGGCGGACTGCCGCGTGACCGACAACGTCATGCTGGACCTGGGGCGTTCCCGTCCCACGGGTCGGCGGCTGGCCTGGTACATCGGCGCCACGGACTGGGACGGTGGCCGCATCGCCCGGAATCTGTTCCTGCATCAGCCGCGCGGGGAGATCCGAAACGTACGCGGTCTGATGCTGCGGGCCGGCCGGGAGTCGGGCAGCCGGCAGGTCCACGTGCGGAACGTCTCCGTTCACCACAACCTTTTCCACGGCCTCAGAAACTGCGGGGGCGCCATCATCATCGGGGGACATCGGCGCTTCCGGGGCGTCATCATCGCGGAGAACCTCCTTCAGTTCCCCGGCCTTACGTCGCGGCTGGTTACCGCCGACGGCTCGGGCGGGGGCGTGACGTTCCGCGGGAATACGTACTGGAGCGGCGCCGAGCCGGACCGATGGTTCCGGGTGGGGGATGAGTCCCTCAGTTTCGATGAATGGGTGCGCCGATCGGGCGAACGCGCCGCACGGCGCCGGAAAGTCGAGTTCGCCGATCCCGACCGGAGCATCGAGACTTACATGAATTGGCTCGGCGGCGAGCCGACGATCGCCGCGTTCATCGCGGTGGCGCGCAGGCAGAGCAGGCGCACCTGGCGGCCGGAATTCACCGCGCCCGCCGTCAACCGCTGGATTCGCGCCGGTTTCGGCCCGAACCGGGCGGCGGCAAGGAGCGAGACCGGCGCTCACTCCGAGGCGGCGGGGCCTGTCGCCGGCGTCTGGCCGTCCTTGCGCGCGATCTCGGCCCCAACCCTCTTCCAGCGGCCCCGCCCGTAAGCCAGCACCAGGGCCAGGCCGAGAACGGCGTTCGAGGCGAAGATGGCCATCCAGATGCCCGTGACCGACTCCAGGGCGGTGCTCAATCCCCAGGCCAGGGGCAGGCCCACCACGATGAGCGCCAGTCCCTGCACGAGCATGGGAACCAGCGTGTCGCCGGCCCCCATCATGCCGCGTCCCAGCACGAACCCCGCCGTCATGAAGACGAAAGAAGCCGAGTACCAGCGGATCACGTCGGCGCCCGTGGCGACCACCTGCGGGTCGTCGTTGAAGACGGCGATAACCTTGCCCGGCACGATCCAGAACAGGCACATGATCACCAGGGATATGCCGGCGGCGAACGCGGCGGCCGTCCACCCCGCCTTCTCGGCGCGCCCCGGCTGCTCCGCCCCCAGGTTCTGACCGATCAACGTCGCCGCCGCCGTGCCGAACCCCATACTGGGGCCGAACACCACCATTCGCAGGCGCATGGTGATGCCGAAGGCGGCCACGGGCACCGTGCCAAAGCCCGCCACCAGCCGCATGAGAACGAGCGAAGCAACGTTGCGGGTCAGCATGCGACCGGATGCGAAGACCCCGATGCGGAGAATCCGCAGCATGCGGGAGAAGTGAGGCCGCAGGTCAACCAGATGCAGCCGCACCGGGCCGCTGTGAGCGACGAAGAAAACGTGGAGGATCACCAGCAGTCCCGTGCTCCGGCCGATGAGCGTGGCCCAGGCCGAGCCCGCCACGCCCAAAGCCGGCAGCCCCAGCAATCCGAATATCAGGAGGGGGTCGAGGACGATGTTGACGGCGTTCCCCAGCACCATCGCCTTGAAAGGGGTCACCGCGTCGCCCGCGCCCCGCAGGGTCGCCCCCAGCGACATCATGCCCATCATGGCGAAAGACCCCACCGCGAAGATGCGGAGGTAGGGAATGCCCTCGGCAACGACGGCCGGACTGGCCCCCAGCAGGCGCAGTATGGGCCCGGCCAGCACGATGCCGACGGCGGCGACCAGCAACGAAAGAAAAGCCACCATGATCAGGCTCTGCCCGGCGGCCTCCCGCGCGGCTCCCTCGTCGCGGCGCCCCAGCGCGTTGGCGACCAGGGCCATCGTGCCGGTCGTTACCCCCTGGCCCAGCATAATGATGATCCCCATGATGATGCCGCTCATGGCCACGGCGGCCACCGGGACCTTCCCGAGCTTGCCGACGAAGAACATGTCGACGATGCCCAGCAGGTCATGGGTGATGAACGCGCCCCAGGTGGGAAGGGTTATTCGCCACAGCGCCCGAGGGATGCTCCCGTCGGTGATCCAGTCGGACGGGGAGCCTGCCGGGGACTCATCGCCTCTGGGGCCGGGCGCCGGCATCACTCACTCTCCTCTCCCGCGGGTTCACCCGCCGTCCACCTTCCCGATCACCCGCGCAGCGAAACCCCGGGGCTGCGACTCCTCCATCAGCCAGCACCACCTGTCTCGGGCGGAGTGAGGGCCTCGTAGTCGAACCAGGGCCCCTCCTCGGTGACAGTGCAAACCGGCATTGTAACCACCGGGAGGGAGGCCGGAAAGAGCGGGCCGCCCGAACTGCCCGGAGAGGTGGGCGGCGCCTGCCCTCTGGACACCGAAGGCGCCGGACCCCGGGGCGGCGAAGATGCAGCCAAAGTGCTGTGCCATCCCCACTCTGTCCCAAGCCGAACTGGCTGCGGATCCCGGCCCGCAAAGGGAAAGGGCGGAGCTGGAAGTTTATGCGCCGTGGCGTGCACCGCCACTGCGGGCAGGGACGCCGGCGCTACGACGCCGGAGAGAGAGCGCCAAAACTGGGGATGACTCAGGCCAAGGTGGTCTTGACACCCTCTCCCGCCGCAGGTAGCATTCGCCGGCAGGAACCTTCACTATCCGAAAGGGGGCGGCATGAGTGCAATCCAGGCCGTCAGGGGAATGCTCTGGGTGCTCGCAGCGGCGGGGCCCACACCGGGCGGGACGGAGGCAACGGGTTTCTCGCTGGAGGAGGTGCTCGGAACCGTTCAGCAGAAGGGCGTGGAGTTCGGCCTGCAACTGCTGGCCGCCGTCCTTATCTTCCTGGTCGGGCGCTTCGTGGCTAAAGTCGTCGCCCGCTTCGTCGAGCGACTGATGGAGCGTGCGAAGGCGGCGCCGATCCTGGTCACGTTTGTCCGGCAGTTCACCTACGTGGGCCTGGTCATCGTGGTTATCCTGGCGGCCCTCAGCCGGCTGGGGGTGCAGGTCACCAGCTTCATCGCCATCCTGGGGGCGGCCGGCCTGGCGGTCGGCCTGGCCCTGCAGGGCTCGCTGGCCAACTTCGCCGCCGGGGTTCTGCTGATGGTCTTCCGGCCGTTCCGGGTCGGCGATTTCGTCGAAATCGCCGGCGAGACGGGCACCGTCGAGGACATCACCATCTTCACCACGCAGATCGTCACCCCGGACAACCGCACCATCATTGTCCCGAACGCTTCGGTGACGGACGGCAACATCGTCAACTACACCGTCAAAGGAACGCGGCGGGTGGACCTGGTCATCGGCGTCGGCTACGACGCGGACCTCAAGCAAACGCGTGAAGCCATTCTCGACGTGCTTTCGCAGGATGAGCGTATCCTGGACGAGCCGGAGCCGACGGTGGCCGTCCACGAACTCGCTGGCAGCAGCGTGAACTTCGCCGTGCGGCCCTGGTGTGCCGCCGACGATTACTGGCCCGTCTACTTCGACACGCAGGAGCGCGTGAAGGTGCGCCTGGATGCCGAGGGCATTTCCATTCCCTTCCCACAGCAGGACGTGCACCTCTACCGGCACGGCGACGTGCAGATGGACTGAAGCGGCGGCGCAGGGCACACGGCCGGACCTCTTACACACCGGCTTCCGATGTCATCCTGAGCGACCGCACTTTCAGCGAGCGAAGAATCTCGCCGTTTGGTCACGTGCAGATGGCCCGCCGGGAAACGAGGGCATCACTGGCATGCCAGAGGGCCGAGCGGTAAAGTACGGCGTGGCAGAAAAGCGAGATGCGTTCGGCGCCTGAAGGTAAGGCGCCTCAGCATGATCATGTGCGGGCCGCCGCCGATGAGCCGCTGGTCGGGGGGGCGATGGCCTACCTCCTGGGCACGTATGACGCTGACGCCCGGGTGTGGCCCATCGTGCCCCCGGAAGTGAACGAGCGCCCTCACGCCGGCTGGTGGACGTTTACGGACACGCTCGCCGAGGATTGGGATGGCTATCTTCTGAACCCTCGCGCGGAGACCGTCGGCTACTTCTGGCAGTACGGGGAGCTTGTGCCCGACGGGATGGCGGCCGAACTCAGCGACGAGATTCTTGCCGAGCTGAGTTCGCGCCGAGGTCGAATGGGCCGGCGTGCTGACACTCCGCACGTTGCTGGCGCTCCGGGCCTACGGACGGCTGGAGTAGCCCCTTCCCGGGGCGGCCCTACCGGGGGACATCGAACGCCCTATGCAGCATGCGCGCCCGGAGCAAAGTTGCCTCAACTAACCAAAGGAGGAAGGAGCGCTATGCTCTACCGCCCGCCGGACCGTGGCCTCTGGGATACCTTCCTGATGCGCGAGGAGGGGTGGTTTCATCTCTTCCACCTGAGCGGCGGCAAAACGCTGGGCCACGCGCGAAGCCGGGACCTGCTCCACTGGGAGGTGCGGCCCCTGATCGACGTGACCGGTCCAAAGGGGACCTGGAACGAGGACGGCGCGCCCTGGACCGGCTGCGTCGTCCGCCACGAGGGCGGCTACCGGCTGCTGGCCGGCGGACCGAACGCGGACGGCATCCCCTGCTACGGGCTCTTCGCCTCCGACGATCTGGACCACTGGGAGCCGGTTTCACTGGAGCCGGTGCTGGGGCCCGAACCGCCCCATTACTCCCGCTGCCGCAGCGACCTCAGCATTGCGCACGCCGCCTGGCGCGATCCCTGCATCGTGAAGATCGACGGGTGGTATCACGGGTTTCTCTGCGCGCGTTCGCCGGAGTGGTCGGCCGACGACACCGGTGCACTGGTGGCTCACGTGCGTTCGCGCGATTTGAAGAGCTGGGAGCACCTGCCGCCGCTGACGCACGTCGGCGACCGGGTGCAGTTCGCGGAGGTGCCCGACGTCTTCCGGATGGGCGACTGGTGGTACGTGCTGTTCCTCGACCACGGCTGGGGAGGGACGCGCATCAACAGCCCCGCACGGAGCGACATGGCCGGCACTTTCTACCTGAAGAGCCGCTCCCTGGAGGGTCCCTACGAGTGGCCCCAGGAGCCCCTGCTGATCGGCACCGACGACGACCGGATGGGGCCCTGGGCGGCCCGGACGCTCCTTGTCGATGGAGAGCGATGGCTGTACTTCCACCACGCGGGCGGGAAACCGGCCTTCGGTCTGCCCAAGCGCATCGAGCAGGCCGACGACGGCGACCTCTGGTTGAGCTACCTGCCGCTGACCGAACCAATCGAGCAGGAACGGGAGGTCGATCCGGCCGAAACGGTGACACGGGTGAAGCCTCAAGACCTCGGGCACTGGCGCACGTCGGAAGGCGTCATCTCGGGCCGCGCCGAGGCGACCGGCACGGCGGCGATCGCCGCCGATGAGGTTGCCCACGCTCGACTGACGTGCGAGGTGAAAGGCTGGTCCGCGGCCCGCGCGGGCGTGGTGGTGCGGTCGCACGACCCATTCGGCAGTGACCTGTTCGAGCAGGAAAACCGGGGGCTGGTCGTGTGGATGGACTACGAACGGGGGTGCCTGCTCGCCGAGCGATGCACGTGGGTGCCCGGCTTCGGCTGGGGGCGGTACGTGCACGACCAGATGGGGGGAGCCAGAGACCGGGCCATCCGCCAGCAGGTGAGGGTCGAGCTGCCGCGGAACGAGTGGCTGGGGCTGCGGATCTTGCTGCGGGACGTGTTCCTGGAGGTCTATCTGGAGGAGCGGTGGATGCTGACTCTCAATACCCGCGACCACCCTCGGACCGGGCGCGTGGAGCTGACCATGGAGCGGGGGGAGGCGCGGTTCCGCCACCTCTCGGTCGCGTCCCTGCCTCCCCTGAGCGAGACCGTTGAGAGCGGGAACGAACCCGGTTGAGCCCCTCCTGATCCTGCCGCTTGCCTCGGGCGAGCCACCGGGCGGCGGGGAGCCGGACATCCACCGGAACATTCAAGGGGTAAAAAAAGGCTTGACAACGTGCCAATCGGCGCCGAGAGTGGGCGCGTACGCGGGGATTCCCGTCGAGTAGTGGGTGTTGGCTCGTCTTAGCCGCGTGCGAAAGTTGTGAGGCGCATGAGACGCGCGTTTTCGCTGGTCGAGTTGCTCGTCGTCATCGGCATTCTGGTCATCCTGTCAGGTCTGCTGATGCCTGCGGTCCAGAGGGCGCGTCTGCGAGCCCGCAGGAGTGAGTGCATGATGAATGCCCACCAGGTCGGCCTCGTCTACGGCTCCTACCTCATCGACCACGACAACCGGTGGCCCCGCTTTGACGGCCATGCCGAAGATGCCGGCGTGGTCTATGGCCTTTTGGCAAGGCGCTACATGGATGAGATCGGCGTGTTCAACTGCCCGTTCGCCCGTAAGTTCGACGCCGCCTGGCAGGGCGAGGAACTGGTGCATTACGACTACTGGCAGGACCCCGCTATCCCCGTCAACCCGGCCGACCTGCGCGGGGTCTACGGTGACGCCATCGATAGTCACGACGATGGCAGCAACCTTCTGTGCGCGGACGGGCATGTGGTGTGGTGCGTAGCTGTCGGGGCCGAGACGCCAAATGCCGATCTCGAGGCGGACCCCGACGTATACGCCAACGATGACCTGGACGGAGACGGCGACCTCGACGACGACGACGAGATGGATTGTGACCTGTGGGAGTGAATGCAGCCCCGGCGAGTCACCGTTCCTCAACACCCGGAAGGGAGGTGGATGCCCGGCTTAAGTCTGTTACTGAACTTTCGAGTTGAGCGGGATCATATTCCTGGAAGAAGTCAAAAGGAGCCCGCACGATGAGGACGTTCCTGATAGCGCTGATCGCAGTTATGTTCGTAGCCGCGCCGATCGCTTCGGCGGAAGAACCGGTCGATTCGCTCCACGGTACCATAGCATACCTTGCCCCCACCGAAGAGGCGCCCGAAGACGCCGAGGGGGCGGGAGTCATCGTTTACGCTCCCGGGCTGGATGAGATCCTCGTGCTCTTCGGGGTCAGTGGACTGGAGCCGGATGGCAAATACAGCCTGCGGCTGGCCGTCCGCGACGAAGGTGAAGACACCCAGATACAGGAGCTGGGCAGCCTGTCGGTGGAAGACGGCGAAGGCAGCTTCTACGGCAGTTTCGAGGACCTGGACGAGTTTAACGTCGTCCAGGTGGTGAAGGACGACGTCGTTTATCTCACAAGCTGGGAAGGCCAGGGCGGCTGGCTGAAGGATTTCAAGGTAGATCTCCCGAACGATTGAGCCTTCCCCGACGTGGGTTTGCATCCGCGGCGGTACTCCGCCCGAGGGGAGCGGAGTGCCGCCGGTGTGCCGGTAGCCATTGCGCCGCGGGAGCGGCGCGGCTCTTCGTTTGAGGCCGTTGCGCATGCAGTAGTGGAAGTGGCTCGGAGGACGCTCCATGCGCGTAAGCGGGTCTCGCCGGCAGTCTAGAAGAGCCGCTGATAGCTGGCCGATGTGGATTCGAGGGGGAGCAGTCAAGCCGTACCTCGCCCGTATTCGGGCCCGCCGGGGGCTGCCACGCCGGGTAAGGTCAATTGAGCGCGCGCGTGCCGGGGAGCAACTGAAGCCCCCCAGGATCCTGGGAAGAGCATCAGACCCGTGACATGGGCGTTGTTCCTACCGTGCACATGCCCGTCCCGGAGACGGGAAGACTCTCCCCACCAGGGGGCCACCGAACCACGGCGATGCCGTGGCTTGAAATCCAGGGGGCGGTCCGCTAAAGGGGGCGTGCGTGGGGTCACTGGCGGCCCTCCGCGGACGTGAGACGATCGGACAATCAGGCGGGAACGGAAGCCACTGGATTCAGCCGGGGAGTTCTGTCATGGCAAGGCCCGTGACGTTGTTTACGGGGCAGTGGGCGGACATGCCGCTGCGCGAGTTGGCCGAGAAGGCGAGCGAGTGGGGATACGACGGACTGGAGCTGGCCTGCTGGGGGGGCCATTTCGACCCGGCGAAGGGCGCCGAGAGCGTCGATTACTGCAACCGGCAGAAAGCCCTCCTGGAGGAGTTCGGCCTAAGGTGCTGGTCCGTCAGCGCGCACCTGCAGGGGCAGCTCGTCCTGGACAACCTGGACGCGCGCCACGAGGGGTTCGTCCCCGAGGAAATCGCCGGCGACCGGGAGAAGATGCGCCGGTGGGGCGTGGATTCGATGAAAAAAGCCGCCCGGGCGGCCAGGAACCTCGGAGTCGAGGTGGTCAACGGGTTCACCGGCAGCTCTATCTGGCATTTGATCTATTCGTTCCCGCCGGTGGAACCGGAGATGATCGAGGACGGCTTCAAGCTGCTGGCCGAGCGTTGGAATCCCATCCTCGACGTTTTCGCCGAGTGCGGCGTGAAGTTCGGCCTGGAGGTCCATCCCACCGAGATAGCCTTCGACATCGTCTCGGCCGAGCGGGCGATCGAGGCGCTGGACGGCCGGCCGGAGTTCGGGTTCAACTTCGACCCCAGCCATCTGCTGTGGCAGATGATGGACCCGGAGGAGTTCATCTACAACTTCCCCGACCGCATCTACCACGTGCACGTGAAGGACTGCGCGGTGACCCTGGACGGCCGGAGCGGCATCCTCAGCTCCTACCTGAATTTCGGCGAGAAGGACCGGGGGTGGGATTTCCGCAGCCCCGGTCGGGGCGAGGTGGACTTCGAGAGCATCATCCGCGCCCTCAACCGCATCGACTACACCGGCCCGCTGTCGGTGGAGTGGGAGGACAGCGGGATGGACCGTGAGCACGGCGCCGCGGAGGCCTGCGGATTCGTCCGTTCGATGGACTTTGCGCCCAGCGAGGTGGCCTTTGACGAGGCGTTCGACGACTGACTCGTGCCTGGCACGCAAGGCCCCCTGCCCCTGAGGCGAGCCCTCCTCAGGCGCTCAGATTGACAGGGCCGACGGCGCCTGTATAATGAAAATTACGGGCGGGAAGTCCGCCCTTTGCCCTTCCTCTCTGTCCGGCGGGTCGAGTGAGCCCTGTCACCTACAAGGACGCCGGAGTGGACATCGAGAAGGGCGCCCGCTTCGCAGAGAGCATCTACCAGTTGATGCAGGGTACCTTCGGGGAGCGGGTGGTGGAGAATCCGGGCGGGTTCGGCGCTTTGTTCTCCCTGGACTACAACGAGAGTCTGTTCCGACATAACTACCGCCACCCCATCCTGGTCAGCTCAACCGACAGCGTCGGCACCAAGCTGAAAGTGGCGTTCCGCACGGGCCGACACGACACGGTGGGCATCGATCTGGTGGCCATGTCGGTCAACGATATCCTGGTACTCGGCGCCGAGCCCCTGTTCTTTTTGGACTGTCTTTCCACCGGCCACCTGGAGCCGGGGGTGCTGGAGAGGGCGGTCACGGGCATCGCCGAGGGCTGCCGGCGGGCCGGCTGCGCACTGCTGGGCGGGGAGACCGCGGAGCTGCCCGACTTCTACGGGGAAGGCGAATACGACATGGTCGGCTTCGCCGTGGGAGTCGTGCAGAGGGAGCGCCTGATCAGCGGGCAGAACATACGGCCCGGTGACCTGGTGGTCGGCCTGGCCTCCAACGGACTTCACTCCAACGGTTTCTCGCTGGTGCGTCGGGTCTTCTTCGAGATCGGCGGGATGGACTGCGAGGATTCCCTGGAGCGTTTCGGTATCGACAGGTCCCTGGGCGAAGAACTGCTGAGGCCCACCAGGATATACGTCCGCGCAATCCGCACGGTGCTGAACCACTACCGCGTGAAGCAGGTAGTCCGGGGCATCGCGCACATCACCGGCGGAGGGCTGCTGGAGAACATCCCACGCGTCCTGCCGGAGGGCTGCGGCGTCGTCCTCGACTCCTCGACGTGGCACCGGCCGCCGATCTTCGACGCCGTCCGGGAGCTGGCGGAGTTGCCGGTGAAGCAGATGTATCGGACCTTCAACATGGGCATCGGCATGGTGCTGATCGTCTCGCCGTACTACGTTCCCAGCGTCCTCCGACAGCTTCGGGACGAGGGGGAGGAGCCCGCCGTTATCGGCAAAGTCACCGAGGGGGCAAAGCAGGTGACGATAGATCAGACATCTGAAGCGTGAGCGCGGCAACGCCGCGAAAGCCTGAACCCGAACACATCCCCCCGCTGCAAGGCCATGAGAGGCGAGAGAGACAAAGACCTCGAAGCGCTGATGGCCCGCTACGGCATCGGCCGCAGGCTGGCCACGCGGGCGGTGGCTCTGCTGTCTCGCCAGGTGGACGTAACGGGTACGATCCTGGAGGAGGCCGGCAGCCGCGAACCCCTGGCACGGCTCCTTCTGGACCCCGACCTGCTGGAAGGTCAAGAGGCCGTCACCGAGGAGTATCTGCGCTCCCGGGCCGCCGAGCTGGGCTTCGAGGAAGCCGCGTTGCTGCGGGTGGCCGAGTCGGAGGAAGGGTGGCGCACGATCTGCCTGGAGGACGACCTGCTGGCTGAGGGCGCACGCCCGGAGGGCGCCGAAACCTCGGAGGGGGAACTGAGCCTGGTGCGCAGGGAGCCGGGCGAGATCAGCACGCGGGAGACGCAGGAGCTTTTCGGCGCCGAGGAGGTGGCCCGCCTGAAGTTGGACGTCCTGACCAGCCAGAACCCGGAGGAAAGAATAGAGGCCCTCCGCAAGCTGGTCTTTGCCCCCATGGAGGGCGCCCAGAAGGCCACCATCTTCGCCAACGTCCTGACCGACCGGGAAGCCGGCCCGAAGCTGCGCAGAGAAGCGGTGCGCTCGCTGGAGCAAATCGGCTTCCGCTCGGACATGGCCGAGGCCGTCCGTAAGCTCTTCACCGAATCCCCCGAGGACACCATCTACGCCATCCGCCGCCTCGGCGCCCTGCTGGGAGAGGCCGAGAGAGGTGAGGCTTCCCTGATATTGGCCGTTCTGCTGGAGGTGCTGGAACAGAATCGCGACGTGGAAGTGATCGACGAGATCCTGGGGCTGGTAGCCGAATCGGCGGGACTTCTGGTCAGCAACTATCAGAAAACCGAGAGGTTCGTGGAGGCGACGCTCCGGCAGTTGGCGCGGAACTTCGACGAGCTGCGACGGGAGGTGGAGGAAACCTTTGAGGCCTGCGCGGCGGAGGCGCCCGAGGCGATAGCCGACCTGCTGTGGCGGGAGCTGGAGCGTTCGGAGAATGCCCGCATCCGAAGCCTGCTGCTGAGCATGAGCGAGGAGTTCGCCCGCACCCAGCAACGCCCGGAGGAACTGGCCGAGAGGGCTGTCGAGGCGCTGGCCGACCCCGACCTGCCGGAAAGTGAGAAGGCCAAGCTGCGCTACGCGCTGGTCCGCATGGGAGAGGCCGCGGCCCTGGTCGTGCTGGAACGCATCGATGAGGCCGCCGGGGTGCAGAGGTCGGAGTTCACCCGCCTGCTGGATGTCGTCTGCACGGAAAGCACCGTCTCGGAGGAGACCCTGGTGCGGAGCGTGAGGGTGCTTCTGGACCTGCTGAAACTGGCCGACACGGTGACCCGCTGCAACGTCGTGCAGACCTCCGTCCTCGCCGACCCGGCTGTGCCGAGCGAACTCCAGCAGGAGGTCTCGCGGGAGTTGTTGGCCTTGATGACGGAGCTGGAACTGCCCGACACACTGGACGTCATCCAGGACACCCTCCAGCGGATCGGGCAACCGGCGGTGCGGCCGGCCTATGAGTTCATGCGCAACAACTACCCCTCCGACCCCGCCGAGAGGGCCGCCCTCGTGCTGGCCGGCATAATCGAGAAGCAGCCCGATGAGGTCGAAGCGGAGCTGCTCAGCGACATTCACGCCCTCTGCGAGTCCATGCTCGAAGAGGAGAGCATCAAGCGCGGGGGATGGGCCATGACGCTGGCCGCCATCTGCGGCCACACCCGGTGGGGGAAGGACCGCTTCGAGGCTACCCTTGCAAAACTGAGGGAAAAGCTCTGGCGCGTTCCTTACACAATGGATGCCCTGGACGCCCTGGCCGTGATGGGGGGCGCCCCCAACGCGAGCCGGCCCCGGCAGGAAGAACTATTCGAACTGTTCGACGCCATCGTGCGGTACGAGGCGCCCACGGGCATCGGCGTGCAGAAGGAGACCGAAACCGGCACCGTCTACAAATTCGGCCGGCAGGTTCAGTTCGACATCCGGGCGGTTCCGGCGGCGGTGCGGGGACTGGAGGCCATCTGCGTCAGCCCTCAGGCGTCCGCCGACATGCGCGCCCGCATCGTCAAGCGTCTGCTGGTGTTGTGGGAAGGGGTCTCGAAGGTGCGCATCGTCTGGGGCCCGGCTGCCATAGAAGCCCTGGTCCGCGCCATGTGCAGCGCGGCCTGCTCCGAGGAGGCCACCGTCCAGATGCGGGTCCGACTCGGGGCCTCCCTCAGACGCTTCCTCAATAAGATACGCGTCATCCAGGGGCTCGGGCAGATCTGCTCCCTCCCGGAGCTGAGTCCCGACATGCATGACCTGGCAGTGGAAACCGGCAACGAGATGCTCGCCGAATGGAAACAGGCTGATCTGCAGGACGAGGAGCGGCGGCTGGCCCTTCTGAAGGCCGCCGGAAGGATCGCCGCCAACGAAGCCCTGCGGGCGGATGAGGAAAAGGTTAGAAAGCTTCGCGAGCGCACCCTTCAGGCGCTCTTCAGCGGCCTCAGGGACGGCATGGCCGAAGTCCGGGAACCCCTGCTCCGGCTGCGAGAGTGCGCCGATGTCTCCCCTGCCCAAAAGAAGGAAATCGACGAACGACTGGCCAAGGTCTTCGGGCTGGTTCGCTCGGAGCCCTCTGCGTAAACGCTCCGCTATCTCCCACCGGGCGCGCCCTCCGGCTCCCGCGCCGCCAGGCGAATCGTGATGCGACCCAACAGGACGTCCGCTTCGAGCCGAAGGGGCAGCCCCGAATCGCGGGCGACCCACGCGCGCCCGGAGTAGGTGACCGGAGGGCTGAACTCATCCTCGGCGGGCACGCTCCGCACGTCGACCAGCCATTTTCGTGCGGGAAAAGTTCCGGCGGGCACCTCGAGGCGCTCCTGCCCGGCGGGCCGCACGCTGACCTCGTAGAGTTCGTCCCCGGCAAGGAGTCTCAGGGAGCGGGCTTTCCCCGCCCGGCCGAGCAGCAGCAGGGCCGAAGCAACGTCCATCGTGGAGTCGATCGGCACCGTCCAGCTCTCCCTCTCGCCCTCTCCGACCTCGAACTCCTTGATGGTTGCGCGCCCGGCGGCGTGGTTGAAGACGATCGTTCTGTGCTTCTCCTCTTCCCCCTCCCGCGTGACCAGGGCCACGCTCAGGGGCAGCCTGGTTTCGGGATCGATGATGGTCATGCCCGCCGCCCGGAACCGCCATATTGCGTCGACGGCCCGGCTCGTTCTGGCCTGGTAGTGGACCTCCAGCCGGCGGCCTCCCCCTTTGCGGGAGATACGCTGAGAGATGATGACGGTGCCGGCGGGCACCTTCTCCCAGCCGATCACGTAGCGCAGACGCTGCCCCGGAGCTATCGGCAGGGCGTGGGAAGGCGGAACCGGTCCGGAGCGTGCGCGTCCGACGGGGGGGCGCGGTTCCGGGACGAGGCTCATTATGAGAAGGGCTACGGCGATGCCGACGAGCGCCCCGGCCCAGAAGGCCGCCTTTTGACCCAGACCCGGTCTCATACGCCCGCTCCGTTCGGGCCGGCGCCCGGTTGAATTGACCTTGCCGCTGCCATGCAGTAACATGCAAATCTACGATAACGGCGGGCGAGGAGTCTATCAATGTCCAAACAATTTGATCGGTCCGGACGGCACCGCTCTGCGGCGGCGGCGGTAGTTTGTTCTCTGGTGCTTTTGGCAGGGATTTTCGGCTGTGCCGGCCCTGCGGAGCAAGTTCCGGAAGGCCCGGTTCTGACCGAGCTGGAGCGGGAACGTTTCGCCCAGGCGGAAAGCCGGCTTCGCTCGCCCGATGCCGAGGTCCGCAGGCAGGCCGCCGTAGCCCTCCTGTCGATGGACCATCCGGCCGGCGTGCAGGCCGTGCGGGAAGCGCTCCAGCGGGCCCAGGAGCCCGCCGTTCGGGCGAGCATGGTGCGGGCGGTCGAGTTCTGCGAGGATCATCGCTGCTTCGACGCCGTACTGGCCGCAACCCGGGACCCGGCCGCGCTCGTGCAGGAGGCCGCCGCCCAGGCCCTCGCCCGGTTCACGCGCCCGGAGGAAGTGGAGCAGATGATGGCCCTCGCACGCGCTCCGGAAACCAGTCCCTCCCAGAGGGAGCTGATCTACCGGGCCCTCGGCAACGGGCTTGCGGTGCAGGCCGTGCCGGTTCTGCTGGAGGGGCTGCAGAGCGAGCGAGAGCAGACCCGGCTGGCCGCCTGGGGGGCTCTCCGATACATCTCCGCACGAGACCTTCCCCTGGACCCGCCAAGGTGGCGGGCCTGGTGGGAGGCCAATTCGCACAAATCCCGCAAGGATGTCCTGGAAGAACACCTGCGGGTCGCCTCGGGCGAACTCCGCGCACACTCGCGACGACTCGAGCAGCTCAAGGAGGAGCGTGAGGAACTCATGGCGTTAGTGGAGGCGCCGGAGCGGGAGACGCTCGGACTCCTGCTGGAAGCCCTGCACAGCGAACACGCCGTCGTCAGGCGGTATGCGGCCTTCCGGCTGGCCGCCCTGCCCGAGGGGGAGACGCCGGCAGGTGTGCTGGACGACAAGCGGGTCTACACTCTGCTCAGGGATGCCCTCGACGCCCCTGAGGACAGCGTTCGAGTCAACGTCATGCGGTTCATCCAGGAGGCGGAGGGAGAATACCGCAACCTGCTCATCAGCAAAGCCCTCCAGGATGAGAATCCCGAAGTGCTGGCCATGGCCGCCGAAGGGGTTTCCGCCTCCGCGGGTCAGGAAGCGGTGCCCAGGCTGGAGGAACTTCTCAGGAAGTCGCCCCACCGCGAGGTGCGCGTTACGGTGGCCAACATGCTCGGCAAGGTGGGCTCGGAGGAGAGCCGGTCGGCCCTGATGGCCGCCCTGGACGATCCGGCCGAAAACGTCCGCTGGTTCGCGGTGGAGGGCCTGCGGAAGCTCGGGGCCACCCGCGCCGTTCCCCGCATATCGGAGATCCTGCGGGCGGACGAAAGCGCCAGGGTGCGGGCCATAGCGGCCAGCACGCTGGGCGAACTCGGCCAGCCCGCCGGAGTGCCGGCGCTCCGCCAGGCATTGGGGGACCCGGTTGAACGAGTCCGCGAGAAGGCGGCGTCCGCCCTCCTGATGCTGGCCCGGGGAAGCTGCGAGCGAATGATGGTCATCGCCGGTGCGTTCCGGGAGAACGGACTCCGCGAAGAAGCCCGGCAGGTCCTCGAGCGGGTCATCGACCGGTACGGCGCCGAACCGGGGGCGGGCGATAGGGTCGCCCCCGCCCGCAGCAAACTGGCACAGATGCTGAAGGAAAAAGGCGACTATGCCGGGGCGGCCGCCCTCTACCGGCAGCTCATCGCTTCGGGCCACGCAGACGCCGAAGTCCGGGCCGCCCTGATACGCTGTTGGATGAAGGCCGGGCAGACCGAGCGGGTCGTCGAAACCCTTCAGGAATGGCTGCCCGCCGGGACGGAGCCGGGCATGCTGGAGCTGGCGGTGGAGGTGGCCGGGCAGTTTGTCGAGCAAAATCGGATGGAAGAGGCGCGGGCTCTCATTGAATCCGTCGAGACTGCGGCGGGGCAAGACATCGGCGAGGAACTGAAGAACCGCATCGAGGAACTGAAGATTCGCCTGGGATCATGAACGGCTCAACGCCGCCGACTCTCCCCCTCAGCCGGAAAGGACAACGGATGAGCGGAGCCCCCGCCGCGCCCCATAGAGGCCGGAGGCGGAAACCTCCGACTGGGATCATCCTGCTGCTCGCCGTGGCCGGACTGCTCGGCTGTGCCGGGCCGGCTTCCGCCCCGTCCCCCCCGGCCGAGCCCCCCGACCTCTCCACCAAGACGGTGCAGCCCACCGAGTACTTCGTCTACCAGGTCCGGCCGGGCGACACCCTCATCTCCCTGCAGGCGCGCTTCCAGGTGCCCTGGGAAGTAATAGCCGAAGACAACGAGGTGGAGGACCCTACCAGCCTCCGGGTTGGAGAGCTGCTCTACGTGCGCCACGTGCCCGGGGTGAAGGTCCCCGCGCTGCCCGAGCCGGCACATGAAGCGAGCCCGGAGCCGGTTCGGCCCTCGGCGCCGCGACGGGTCAGCGACAGCGACCTGCACAGGGGCCACCCGTCGTCCACCTTCTGGTGGCCCACCACAGGGACGCTTCTTCGGAGATACGGCGACGTCCTCCGGGGACTGCCGGAGGCGGGCATCGCCGTCGGAGCGCCCCCGGGCACCGAGGTCTGCGCCGCCGCGTCCGGACGGGTCATAGCCGTCATCGGGGGTCGCCCCGGCGGTGACGGCTGGGGCAACGTGGTGGCCGCGGCCCACTCCGGGGACCGGGTGAGCTGGTACGGGCACCTGGGCCGTATCCTGGTGGAGAAGGGAGACCGCGTCGGGAAGGGAGAGCCCATTGGGACGGTCGGCACGTCCGGGGCGGCCGATCGACCCCAGGTTGCCTTCCGACTTTTCCGCAAGGAGCGCTTTGTCAATCCCCTCGATTACCTTCCCTGACGGTGTTTTGAACCTTTCTCTCAGCCTTGTCTTCGGCTGAGGCGCCCCTATAAGATAGAGTTAGGGCGACACAGCTTTACGGGTGGCTCACCATGGGCGAAGAACAGAACTCAGGGACGCTCCGGAAGACGATTCTGGTCGTCACTGACACGCCGGAGGACGTCGAGGTGTTGAACCAGCGGCTCGGCGACGCCGGCTACGATCTGGTGCAGAGCTGGGATACGGAGGCGGCGCTGGAGAAGATCCGCGCCGATTCCCCGGACCTGGTGCTGCTGGACATCGGCACTCCGGACGCCGAGGGCGCCCAGTTCTGCAGCGAACTCCGGTCCCGCCCCGAGACCGAGGCCCTCCCCGTGATCGTCCTGACCGAAGACGGAAGGGGGGACGCCGCGACGGCGCTGGAGATCGGCGCCGACGGGTTCGTGAGCCGCCCGTTCCGGCGCCTTGAGCTGCTCAGCCGGATCCGCATGGTGCTTCGGCTGAAGGAGCTGCACGATAAAGTGGCCGAGCAGAACCGCCAGCTCCTCGAAGTCAACGAACGCCTCGATCGCCTCAACCAGGAACTGACGGCGCGCAACCGGGAGCTGGAGCAGGGCATGGAGATGGCCCACCGCCTGCAGGAGGCACTCCTGCCCCAGCAGTATCCGCGGGTGGAGAACGTCAGCTTCTCCCACAAGTACGCCCCCGCCGAGGCGGTCGGCGGCGACGTGTTCACCCTCCGGGGCATGGGAGAGGGGCGGGCAACCATCTTCGTGGCGGACGTCAGCGGGCATGGTGTGCGGGCGGCGCTGGTCTCCAGCATGGTCAAAGCCGTCATCGAATACATCGACCTGAGCGACAAGACGCCCAGCGACGCCTTGAAGGACTTCAACTCCCGCTTCCGCAGCGTGTTGGGCCGGATGAGCCCGCAGATCTACGCCACCGCGGTGCTGATAGTGATCGACGGCGACAACCGCAGCCTCACCATCGCCAACGCCGGGCATCCCCGCCCCCTGGTGGTCAGCAAGGAACACATGACCGCCGAACCCATTATGGCTCTGGAGGAGGCCGGCCCGGCCCTGGGTTTCGTCAGTGATCCGGACTATCCCACCACAGAGAAGCAGCTCTCCGTGGGCGACATCGTCCTGGCCTTCACCGACGGAGCATACGAGGTGATCAGCGAGGAAGGCGAGATGTTCGGGCTCGAACGGATGCAGCAACTGGTTGCCCGGAACACCCACCTGATCCCGCGCGACTTGATCCAGAGGATCGTTACCGAGACGGACGAGTTCATGGGCAGCGCCCGCCGCCCTGACGACGTCTGCCTGATCACCGTCGAAGTCCACTGAGCCGCTCCACCCGAACTGTCGCCGAGCTTCCCCGACCCGTACAATGGAACCAGACACATACTATTGGGAAAGCGAGGTGGAGCCGATGAAGAGAAGTCCGATGTTGGCCCTGGCGGCTGTGGTCATCCTGGTCTCCGCCGGCTCTGGCGTCCGCGCGGCCCGGCAGAAGGCGCCCCCTGCCGAGGAAACCCGGGACACGGTTCGAATGATGGAACTCACCCTGGATTCGCGCCGGGTGAAGGGCCGGTTGGTCCGGGAGACAGAGGAAACCATCCGGATCGAGTCCCTCGGCGGCGGAGCCATCGGATACCGAAAGGAAAATATCCGGGAAGTGCGCCGGTATTCAATCCCTGCCGCCGATTACTACGCTATGCTGGGAGAACACTATCAGCAGAAAGCCTGGGAATTGGAGGAGGCGCCTACGCTTTTCGTCAAAGCACGCCAGGCCTACAGGAAGGCCCTGGAATCGGCCGAGGAGGACCGGCGGGCACGCTTCCGCCGGAGGCTGGAGGCCCTGAGCGAGGAACGGAAGGAGTGGCAGGAGGAGGCCCTTCGCAGGCAGCGGGTCGAGAAGGCCGCCCAGGAGGCCGAACTGGCCCGAATCGAGAAGGAACTGGCTGAGGAGAAACTGGCCACCGTCCGTCGCCACGAAGAAGTCATCCGCGGGCTGCAGTCCACCATGCGGGAGGTCGGCCGGCAGGTCGAGGAACTTTACTACCTCACCGACGCCCTGGAGCGGGGACTGCTGAACCTCGAAGACGACGTGGAGGACCTGGAACGCCGCGATTCGGCCTTTATCACCAGCCGCATCTTCGTGGACCTCAGGAGTTCACACAAGAGGCTGGAGAGGAAGGTCGACCGTCTGGAAAGGAAACTCCGCAGGCGGGAGGCGGACTGAGGGTCCGCGGTGGTCTGTAGAAAGCATCCGTCGACACTCAAATCGGCTCGGCGCCTGCCACGCCGTCATGCCGAGGCGCCTTCTCTTCCGGCGCCGAACGCCTCTCGCTGTTGCGCTGCGCCGTACCTTCCCGTACCTTCCCGTACCGCCCGCCCCATGCCCACCCCGCCGAACGACGAGATTCCCGCCACAGGCGGGTAAACTTCGCTCGCAAAAGATGCGCTCGCCCAGAAGGACATTCCGGGCGGTACTCCGGCGGATCCCGCATGATTCCTGCAGAGCAGACCCGCGGCTCAGGCCGGGAACTCCGCATCCCTGACGTAGAGGCACCAGGGGCGCACAATGCACTCATCGCAGCGGGGCGAGCGTGCCAGGCAGGTCTGCCTGCCGTGCTCGATCATGTTCAGGTGACCGCTGTATTTGTCCTCGCCGGGCACAAGCTCGTCCAGCAGCGCGTGCGCCTTCCGGCGGGTCGCCTTCTCGGGGATCAGGCCCAGTCGTCGGCTGAGACGATGCACGTGGGTGTCGACCACGAACACCTGCCGGTCGAGCCCGAACAGCAGGACCAGGCGGGCGGTCTTGATGCCCACCCCCTTGATCCGGGTCAGCCGCTCTTCGGCCTCCTGGTTGTCCAGTTCCGCAAGAAAGTCCAGCGAGTAGTCGCCCCGCTTGCCCAGCCATTCCATAACGGCCTGAATGGTCGCGGCTTTTTGGGCGGCCAGGCCGCCGCCCCGGATGGCCTCCTCGACCTCCTCACTCTCGGCCGCGGCCAGGTCCTGCCAGTCGGGAAACTGCTCCTTCAGGCTCCCGTACGCTCGGCCGCTGTTGACGTCCGAGGTGTTCTGGCTGAGCACGCCCCGAATGAGCACCGTCAGGGTATCGGCGCCGTCGGAGCGGTGTTTCCGGCCGTAGCGCGCATCCAGCGCGTGGAGAAGCGGTCCGATCTTCTCCGAGGGGGGCAGGCGGTATTTCTCCTCCGCTTCGCTCAACGCCGCCCTCCCTTTGGGGCGGCGCGTTCGTAGATGTCCTCCCCGTAGGCGTCGTCGGCCACCACGGCGGGCAGGTTCTCAACGACCATTCGCCGCACCGCTTCGGGACCAAGCTCGGGGTAGGCGATCACTTCCGCCTCGCGGACCGTCCGGCCCAGGAGCGCACCCGCGCCTCCCACCGCCGCCAGGTAGAGCGCCCGGTGATCCCGGATGGCCCGGCGCACCTCCTCGCTCCGGGGGCCCTTCCCGATGGTGGCCTTGATGCCGGCGGCGTAGAGCCGGGGCGCGTAGGGGTCCATCCGGCAACTGGTGGTCGGACCGGCGGCGCCGACCGGCCGGCCCTCGGGGGCGGGAGAAGGTCCGACGTAGTAGAGGACCCGGCCTTCCGGATCGAAGGGGAGTTCTTCGCCCCGCTCCAGCGCCGCGACCATACGTTGGTGGGCGGCGTCCCGCGCCGCGTAGATGACCCCGCTGAGGTTGACCGGATCGCCGCAGTGGAGCGACAGGACCTCTTCGGTGCTCAGAGGTGTGGTGAGAAGACGGGCGTCCTCTGAAGGTCCGTTCATGTTGCCGGCTGATTACTTGAGCCTGGCGAGCACTTCCCGCTCATAGCGCTTTTGCAGCGCGGGCATGCCGGAGTAGTCCCCGAGCCCGCTGAGAGTCTGGCGAATCCTGGAAATCCTGAGGCCGGGGTCGGGGTGGGTCTTGTAGTTCTCAAAAGCCAGGGGTTTCTCGGAGCGGCGCGACATCTCCAGGAACGGCAGCAGTCCCTCCGGGTGATAACCCGCCCGGTAGGCGTAGGTAGTGCCGGCCTCGTCAGCGATCCATTCGTAGCGCCGGTCGTAGCCCTCCGTGGTGAGTTTCCTGTAGGTGGCATCAATGAAATCGCGGTATTTGCCGACCTCCTCATCCAATGTCGCGCCGAAGTCCACAAGGGAGCGGATCTTCCGGTCGCGCGCGACGATCTCGACGCCGTGCTTCCGGGCTGCGTGGCAGACTTCGTGTCCCAGTATGCAGGCCAGCTCGCTCTCGCTCTCCAGCTTCTTCAACAGGCCGGTGGAAACGAAGATGTATCCCCCCGGCAGGGCGAGGGCGTTGGGCTCCCGGCTCTGCACAACCGCGAAGGAGTATGGCAGGGAGGGGCGTTCGCTCTGCAGGGCCACAAGTCGGCCGACGCTGGCGACGTAGCGCTGCAGGTCTTCGTCGGGATAGGGCTCTCCAAAGCCGGCGAAGGCCCGGAGGGCGAGGCTCTGGCCCATGGCAATCTCGTCGGCCGTGTCGATCTCCCGGGTCCAGCTTTTCACGACCCGGGCGCCGCTGACCCAGCGCTCCCGCTCCTCCTCGTCCTCAATCAGCTCAGGGTTCTGCTCCATAACTTCGGCCGCCGTTGCCAGGGCCTGTTCCATGCTCTCGCAGGCGCACAGAAGCAGGACGGCGAAGGCCGTAATGCACGCCGCCAGGAGTCTTTTCATGGCGCGCCCCTCTCTCCGTATTCTCCCAGGTTGCCCTCCCGCTGGAACTGCTCGAGCTGCCGGAGGCCCGGTGCCCTCTTTTGCATCGCTTCGACTGCCTCGCGTGCCCAGTCGGGTATCTCTTCGGCCTCGGCGTAGGTGTCGGCCATCGGCGCGAGCCCGCGCAGGGCTCCCCCGGCCTCGAGTTCCGTCAGCTCGATGCCCTCCGTGCCGGGCCGCTGGCCCAGCAGGGCGCCGATGTCCTCGGGCTTCTGGGAGGAGAGCTTGTTGTAGTAGACATAGCCGGTCCCGCCCCGGAAGGAAACCTTGTAGTAGCGCCCTTCGCGCTGAAGTGCCTGGACGGACTGCCCCTGGCTGAGGCGTCCCAGCGTCTCGGCTCCGAGGCCGCGACCGGCTCGGACGGGCGCCGAGAAACGGGCGTACATGGTTCCGGCCAGCACGGGTGCCGCCACGCACGCCAGCAAGGCCCACACGATGACTCTGCGCATCCCAAATCCCCTCTTCTCAGGGCTCTTTTGTTTCATTGTACTCTGCGCCGCCGGCCAGTCAAGGACTCGGCAACGGCCGGGCTCCCGGATGCCGGCGACCCCATCCCCCGCCGGGCCGGCCTCAGTAGTTGCCTTCCCGGCGCCAGACGTCGAGCATCAGCTCGTAGCGCTCCAGGCGCATTCCAGTGTAGATGCAGTTGCTGGTGGAGAATATGTAGCCGCCCCCCGGCATGCCGTGGCGGAGGGCGTAGCGGGCGGACTCGACCACTTCCTCGTCGGTGCCGGTGTCCAGGGCGGCGCAGTTGACGTTACCGATCAGGCAGACCCTGTCCCCGTAGCGGCGCTTAGCCTCGGCGATGTCCACCCCGCCCTGGGGGTCCAGGGAGTGGAGCGCGTGGGGATTGGCCTCCACCAGTTGGTCGATGATGGGCATGATGTTGCCGTCGGTGTGCTTGATGGTGTAGAAGCCCAGTTCCCGGTAGCCCCGTATCAGGCGCCTCAGATACGGCGCGACGAACTCGGAGAAATGGTTCGGACTGAGAAACGGGCCGGTGTTGAAGCAGTAATCGGCGCAGAGGGCGAACCCGTCCAGCCCGCCTTCCTCCCGCAGCTTCTCGGCGCGCGCCAGCGCGTCGTCCACCCTCCGGTCGGCCTCCGCCTTCAATTCCTCGGGCTCGTCGGCCAGGCGGGCGCAGAAATCGGGCATCTGCTCCCCGCCGGGGATGCTGAAGGTGGCGTCGCCGTGCATCATCAGGAAGTAGGGTCGGGGCGAGCGGTCACGGACAAGGTGGATCAGCCGGACGGTCTCCGCCGGTGAGCGGGGATTGGGATGGAGGAAGATGGCGCTGTGCTCGAAGCGCTCGGCCGTGGCCAGGTAAAGGGCCGCCATGTCCTCCCGATGAAGCTCCCGCTCGGACTCCTCCATCTGGTCCCACTGGTGGTAGCTCCGATGGTTGGGGTGCAGGCCGCCGAAGGCCTCCATGGTGAGGAAGAACACCAGTTCGAAATGCGGCACCCGTCCCCTTGGAGGGCGTCGCTCGAGGGCGTCGATGAACCGCTGCCGCGGCGTCCGGTTGTCGTCCGTGGACATCGCTGGGTCCCCGCCGTAAGAGTCGGGCACGATTTTAGCCCTTCTCCGCGACAAAGCAAACCGGCCTCCTGCAGGCATTAAGCGGGTCGGAAGAGCTATCCGAGGATCCTGGGAGCGACGAAGGGCGCGAAGTTTACCCGCCGGTCGTGTGGTGGGCTTGTGCGCCTTCGGCGGGAATCTCGCCGTTTGGTCAGGTGCAGATGGCCTGCCGGGAAGCAAGGGCGGCGGGGCGGGCGCCGGGCCGATTTGAGTGTCGATGGATGGTTTCTACGGAGCAGGTCCGACTCAAAGGCCCTGAGAGTGTCGGGGGGCTTGTCGAAGGGGCCGGGCGAATTACGCAGAGGCAAGAGGGCAGGGGACTCCGCAGACAGCCCGGGGCTGCGAAGGACCAGGAAAGGCCGGCACCACGATAATCGCGAGAGAAGCGGCGAGGCCAGCGCCGGTCAACTGCGTTGACACGGGCATCCCCGAGGGACATAATCAGCCATAGGCGACGTGCCGCTCGACCCCCTACGTAAGAAGGGGCATGCTATGAGTCTGAGGAAGATCGTCCTGATAGTGGCCGTCGTGGCGATCGTGTTGCTGGTAGCCTTCGAGCCGGGTGCGCAGAAGGTGGCAAGGCGCCTCTATAACCGTACGGTGGGATCGTGGTTCGACACCCCGAGCTGGCGTCCGCCCGGCACCGCTGAGATCACCAAGGTCTACGTCCTGCGCAATGGGCGGCGCTATCACCGCAAGGGTTGCCCGGAACTGGGAGGGAGGAGGGGCGTCCCGACGCGGCTGGACAAGGCCAAGGAGATGTATCAGCCCTGCCCCGTCTGCGATCCGCCCCGTTGAAGGCGCAGTTCGGCCCCCTGATCCAGGAGGGTCTCCTGGAGCAGACCGACCTCCAGCCCCCGCGGGTTCGCCCCGGTGCGGGCGCACAGCGCCGCCGCCGTGCCCGCAGCCTGGCCGATCGCCATCACCGGCACCATCGCCCGGTGGGACTCGTAGGGCACCTGCTCGCTGGAGATGCAGCGACCCGCCACCAGCAGGCCCTCCACCTCCTGCGGCACCAGGCAGCGATAGGGTATGTCGTAGCCCTCGTGCTCCAGGTAGCGCCGATAGCCGTAATAGCGAATGATGGGGCAGGAGCTGACGGCGATCGCGTCGTCGAAGCGCCTTCCCTCGATGGCGTCATCGGCGGTCAGCGTGTACTCCCCCTCCACGAAGCGCGTCTGGCGGATGCCGAGAAGCGGGGGCGTCTGAGCGACTTCGGCGTCGGCCAGTTCCGGGGTCTCCTCCTGCTTGGCCGCGAAGTCCCGGTAGACCTCCAGGCGTGCCTCCAGCTCGGCGCGCGTGAGCTGGTCGGCATCGGTGCCGTCGATCGCCCCGACCCCCGGTCCCCAGACCACCGCGTTGTCTCCGAAGTCGCACGCGAAGGTGCCCTCGGGGCGTTCTTCCCCGAAGCGAATCCGATACATCAGGCCATCGTTCAATCGCGGCGCCTCCTCGCGGCGGGTCTGCCAGAAGGGGACGCCGGCTCGGGCCGCCACGTCAGCGTCACCGGTGGCGTCCACCGTTACGGCTGCCTTCAGGGCCCGGCGGCCGGATTTGCTCTCGACCACCACCCCGGCCAGGGCCCCGCCTTCAACGATGGCGTCGCTGAACCACGTGTGCAGCATGAGGTCCACGCCGGCTTCCTCGCACATCTTCAGCACGAGGTACTTGAACTTCTCGACGTCGATGGCGTAGCTGTAGGCCAGCCGTCCGGGCTCGGTGGGGTAGCTCTTCTGGGGGTAGGGGCTCTCGCCGAGGCCGTCCATTTCCTCCAGCCGCAGCACGATCTCCTCGGCGATTCCGCGCACCGTCTGGGTCCCGTCCGGCTCGACCTGGTTGCGGAAGCCGTTGATGCAGGCCATCAGGGAGGCCGTCGCCGTGCCGCCGAGGTAGCCGAACCGCTCGAGGAGGACCGTCCGTGCGTCGTTCCGGGCAGCGGCGATCGCGGCGGTCAACCCCGCCGGCCCTCCGCCCGCCACGATGACGTCCGCCTCACGGGCGACGGGTATGTCGCGGGCGGGCTCGTGGTAGGTGCTCATCGGCGTTCACCTCGCTCAGGCATCTCGTGAGTTCAGCCACCGGGTTTGCCGATGTCCAGTCGCTCGTTCACTTCGTCCCGGGCGATGCGGCCCTCGAAGAACTCTCCGGCCGCCTGCAGATAGAGGCAGCCCCGGCGGAGCACCTGCGCGTAGAGGCTTCCCTCCCGGGCGGTCTCCAGCGCGGCGTCGAACTCGATGACCTCGGCCGGTCCCTCACCGCGCAGGGAGGCGGCGAGACGGATCAGCGGGTCCTCCGGGTCGTAGAAGTTCGGCTCCCTGATGAAACGCCGGACTTTATCGGGATCGGGTTCGGTCAGCGCCTCCGCGTAGCGGCCGACGTCCACGCGGAACCTCTGTTGCTTCTCGAACAGCCGCTCCAGCCACGCCTCGATGTCACCGTCGTCGGGGATGAAGGTGTGCAGCGCCAAAAGCCCGCGCTGGAGGAACAGCCGGAACAGTTCCTCCGCCCGCTGGACCGTCATCTGCGAGGCCGGGGGCCACCGGAGCGGGTGCTCCAGCAGGTCGGGATGATACGGCTCCTCGGTCCCCTCGCCGTAGACCTCTCCGAACAGGAAAACGTCGTGGTAGACGCTGCAGTCGGTGGGAGATTCCTGACAGTCGGGGTCCAGTGCGCGGAAGACGGGTTTGAACTGACGGTCGGCCGCCCGGTGGCAGAGCCATCCCAGCACGAAGGACAGCTTTTTGCGGGTCGGCGCCCCCGCCTCGCCTTCCGGGTGAGCCTGGCTGAATCGCTCCAGCAGCGTTACGGTGAACCGGTCGCCCCAGCGGGTGACCCCGCCGAGACGGGCGACGTCCGGGTGGCGCCGGAGCGCGTCGGCGAGCGGCTCGGGAAGTTTCTCCGAGTGCAGCGTCAGGCGGCGGCACTCGTCGGTGACGGCGGTGTGGGTGATGTTCTCTGACATTGGGACGACCCCTCAACGGACGCGGATGGTGGCGCTGGCCGAGTTCCCCGGCAGGATGTCCTTATGATCGCCCAGAAGCCGCAAGCGGATACGCACGAGCCGCGTGGCCTCTCCGCCCGATCCGCCGGCTCCCCCACCGGGATTGCCCACGTCCAGGGCTGTCGTATGGGGCGAGATGGCCTCAACTTCCGCCTTGAGGTCATTGCCCGACCCCGGGACGACCTCCACCTCCGCCGGCTGGCCGACCTTCACCTGGTCGGCGTCCTTCTCGTGGACGTAGGCCCTTATCCAGCGGCCTTCCTCATCGTCGGCGAGCACGGCCACCGGGGCACCCTTGGTGCACACCTCCCCGGCATTGTGCAGCACCTGCAGGACGGTGCCGTTCACGCTGCTGACCAGTGACATCTGCTCGAGGGCGGCCCTGCGCTCGGCCACCGAGTTGCGGGCCTTTTCGAGTTCCGCCTTTGCAGCGGTCGCTTCCTCGCGCGCGATCTCGATGCGTGCCCGGCCGGCCTTTGCATTGGCGAGTCGGGCTTGCGCCTGGACGAGTTCGGCGCGGCGCACGACCAGGTCGGAGCTTGCCGCGCGCACTTCGTTGAGGCCGGCCCGAGCCAGGGCGAGCTGTGCCTTATGGGCGGCCAGCCCGCTGCGGGCCTCCCGGAGCTGCTCCTCGGTAGCGCCCGCCAGCAGGGCCTTCAGTTCCTGCTCGGCCTCCCGGACTCTGTTGCGCTGGGTGGTGAGCTGCGTTCTTTTGACCTGGAGGATGTGCTGCGAGTCGATGCCTTCCTCGACCAACTGGCTGGACTGCTCCACCTCGGTCTCGTAGAGTTCCTGTTGGGCTTCGGCGGCCGCAACGCGGGCTCTGGCGGCTTCTATCTCCTCGGGTCGGGCGCCCTTCTGGAGCCTGGCGAGGCCGGCACGGGCCTGCTCCAGCCGGGCCTCGGCCCGCCTGATCTCCTCCTGCGTCCTTCGGCGCGTCCACTCCAGGGCGGTTTCGGCGGCGGCCACGTGCGCACGAGCCACCTCGACTCTGGCCTCGGCGAGGGCGATCTCGGCCTCGACGCTCCGCTCGGTCAGCCCCAGGCGGGCGCGGGCCTGATTGTGGCGAGCCCTGGCGATTTGCTCTTCGGCCCGTGCGGCGGACAGACGGGCCCGGAGTTCCGCGTCGTGGAGGCGGGCGAGTTCCGCGCCTTTCTCCACGTGGTCCCCTTCTTCCACGTTCACCGCCTGCAGGCGGCCGTCCACCCGGGATGCCACGGTGACCATCGCGGCCCAGACCTGCGCCCGCACCGGCCTGACGTAGAGCGCCGACCAGCGCCACACCAGGCCGACGACCACCACTACGAGGAGTGCCAGCGCCAGGCCGGCGATGATCAGGCGTCTGCGCCAGGGGCTTTCTTCCTCCGGGGGCTCCACCCCGCGGGCCCGCCGTCGGAGGTCGTACCTTTTGGATGGGTTGTCGTTGTTCTCGGACATGGCAGGGTCCGCCCGGAGAGCCCCGCGCCGAAGCACACTTGAGTGCTTCGACGGGAACCACCCGGGCGGCTTTCGTCAAGTTTCGCTGAAAATCAGTTTCCGGCTCCGTATGTCGAGCGCGGAGACGTCTTCGATCTCGAAGCGGTTGCCGTCCGCATCGGTGATCAGGAAGCGGCCCCCGGGCAGGCGCCGGATGTTCTCCCGATGCACTACCTCGAACTCCGCGTAGCCACGGTCGGTCATCACGCGCCAGTGGGTCACGCCCATGCGCTCGGATATAGCGTCAACCCGGGTGATCTTCGCCACATAGTACATCTTCTCCAGGGCATTGCACAGCGTGCGCCGGCTTTCCTCGTGCAATTTGTCCGGGTGGGCCAGGAGGAGAACTTCCTTGCCGTCGTCCCCGAGGAAGCTGACGTAGTCTGCCTTGCCGGAGACGGGAAAAACCCGCACCGGCCGCACGCCCTCGTGCTCCTCCCCGTCGAAGCTGATGTGGAGCCGGTGGAACTCGTCTTCCCAAACCTGCACCCCGTCGGGCTGAACCGCGCCCGCCTTTTCGTAGCGGCTTTCCGCGGAGGAGTTCGCCCTGTCATCTGCATCGACGGCCACCGCGCTCACCTCCCTCTCACCATGCCTGTATCTGGGAAAGCTCCGACTGCAGTTCGCAGAGGCGGGCATAGAGGCCGTCGGCCTGGATGAGTTCCCGGTGGGTCCCGATGTTGACCAGCTCCCCGCGCTCCAGCACGATCAGCCGATCCGCCTTCCGGAGCGTGGACAGCCTGTGAGCGATGGCGAAGGTGGTCCGGTTTTCCACCAGCCGCTCGACGGCCTTCTGGATGAGCATCTCGGTCTCGGTGTCCACCGAGGCGGTGGCCTCGTCAAGTATCAGAATTCGGGGGTCTCGGAGGATGGCCCGGGCTATGGAGACCCGCTGGCGTTCCCCGCCGGAGAGGGACTGGCCGCGCTCACCCAGCACCGTATCGTACCCGTCCGGCATGTTGAGGATGAACCCGTGGGCGTTGGCCGCGCGGGCGGCGGAGATGATGTCCTCCGGTGCGGCCTCCGGATTGGCGTAAGCTATGTTCTCCCATACGGTTCCGTGAAACAGGTAGGGCTCCTGGAGCACGACCCCCATCTGCGCCCTGTAAGGACGCAGGGCGAGGTCGCGGAGGTTGTGGTCGTCGATGAGTATCCGGCCCTCATCCACGTCGTAGAAACGGGCCAGCAGATGCACCAGGGTGCTCTTGCCCGCGCCGCTGGGGCCGACCAGCCCGATCATCTCCCCGGGCTCGACCACGAAGGAGACGCCGTCCAGGGCGTATTTCCCCGGTTCGTAGGAGAAGCGGACGCCCCGGAACTCCACCTTTCCCTCCATCGGGTCCAGCACCAGCGCGTCCGGACGCTCCACCGGCTCCGGATCGGTGTCCATTATCTCGAAAACCCTCTCGGCGGAGGTGACGCAGTGCTGCAGGCGGTGATTGATCCGCCCGAAGTGCTGCACCGGCATGTAGAACTGCCACAGGTAACCGGTGAAGGCGATCAGCACTCCCGGTGTGGTCTGGCCGTTGAGCACCAGCCATCCGCCCACCCCGAAGATGAGGATGGAGCCGAGGCCGGTCATCAGCCCGAGGAACGGGAAGAAGCCGCTCCACAGCCGCACCGCCCGCATCTCCTGGCCGAACAGGTCGGCGCTCCTCTCGGCGAACCGGTCCGCCTCCCGTGGCTCCTGGGCGAAGGATTTCACAACCCGGATGCCGGGTATGGTGTCGGCCAGTATGGCGTGGAGGCTCGCGAAGCGACGCCAGATGCGGTGGTAGAGCAGGTGCATCCGCCGCCCGAACACCACGCTGACCAGCGCGATGATCGGGATCGGCGCCAGGGCGAACAAAAACAGCGTGGGCTGCATGAACAGCAGGATGGTCGCGATGAAGACCATCGTGGCGATGTTGACCAGTATCTCCTGGAATCCCTCGGCGATGAAGTACTGCAGCCTCTGCAGGTCGCTGGTCACCCGGCTCATGATCTGCCCGGTCTGCCGCTGGTTGTAGTAGGTCAGGGGCAGTATCTGGAGATGGTCGTAGAGCTGGACCCGCATGTCGAACAGAACGTGGTTCCCCAGCCACTGCATCACGTATGTGCGGAAGGTGGAGATGACGGCGCGCCCGAGATAAACGCCCACCAGCACCGCCACGAGGCTCGGCAACAGCTCGCCCCTGCCGGCCAGGATCACGTCGTCCAGAAGCACCTTGGTCAGGTAGGGCGGGGCTACCTGGAGTGCCGTCAGGGAAAGCGTCAGCGCCAGTCCCAGCAGAGCGTACCACTTGTAGGGCATCAGGAAGGAGAACAGCCGCATCAGCACCTTGCGGCGGTCCAGGCAGTGCGGACAGGGCTCGCCGCTGCGCCGCAGGGCTCGGCCGCACTTCGGGCAGCGGTTGCGGGGGTGCCGGGGCGGCAGGGGGGCGACGTCCACCTCCTCCCCCTCCTCGCGCTTCTCCACGTACTCCTTCAGGCAGTGGCACAGGTCGCTGCCTTCCTGGTGGGAACCGCGCGAGAAACGCGCCACCTCGTGCGCCCTCTCCGGCCCTTCGACGATCAGCGCGCTGGAGCCGACGTATTCCCGCACCTCGGCGCCCTGGACCTCCTCGACCGGAAGCTCGAACTGAACTCCCGGCCCTTCCGGGGTGCCGTCCGGGGAGAGCACCATCAGCCGCCGATCGGTCAGGAAGACCCATCTCTCCCCGAACTCACCGTCCGGCAGGATGTCGGCGAACAGGGAGCAGGAGACGGACTCGCCCGGTTTCAGCACCCGTTCCAGCCACCCCGAGACGTCCTCGGGGAGTGCCCGGATGGGCGCTTCCTCCGGCGGCTCCCCTGTCTTTTGGCGCGAAGAAGTTCTCATGCTTCTCCATCCGTCCCGGAGGCCGAGCCGGCCTCTTCGGGGCGGAGTCCCTCACGAAAACACGAATATTACACCCCATTTTCCCCCATATCAAGGTTTTTGTCGACAAAACCCCACAAAGCACAATCGACCCGGAGCGGCTTTCTTGCCCGGCCTGCCCAACTGCCGGGCAAGAGCCCACTGCCGCCCGCCTGTGCCCTCAGGCTCCGCCGGTCCGTGCAGTTTCCCGTCGCTGAGCCTTCCCCGCTTTGCACGCCATGCGTGCCTTTCCACCTCCACGTCACAGAGGGCCAGACCGGACCGGAGGCGGACAAGCTCGCCCGACGCGCACGAGCATCTGCGGTTCACTTTGTCCTTGTGCCTGTCCGTGCCGTTTCTTTCCTTCGTGGTCTTCTTCTTCTGCGCTCTCCGTGGTTCGCTTTCCAGCCGCCTACTCCAGGAAGTCCCGGAGCACCGATCCGTCGGCGCGACACTGGTGATAGGCGTGGGTAGCTTCCGCTCGTAGCCCTCGCGTACGCCCGGGCAACGATCTGGTCGCCCCATCCCATCAGTTCGTCCCACAGGGCCCACCCTTCGGCGCCGCGGTCCACGAACTCCCGCAGTGTGGAGAGCGAGATCGAATCGAAGCCGATAACGGCGAGTTTCCTGTTGTCGGACATGGTGCGCTTCTCCTCAGGCTTCTTTCATGCCCCTCAGGACCCTTCAGGGGACTCCTGATCGTGCTCGATGCGGAGGATGATTGAGCGGGAGAAGGGCGGCAGCCGGACCTGCCGGCCGTCGACCTCCGGGGCGTCCCACCGGTCCTCCCACGGGTCGTAAGTTCGGAAGCGGGGCTCGAGGCCCATGGGGACTTTTTCGGGCAGATCGACCGTAGCGCCCTCGACCGTCGGGGGCGCCTCGCCCTCCCGCAGCTCCGTCATCCAGTTGTTCTGCGTGTCTCGGCACCACGCCAGTGTCTGGCGGCAACCGATCAGGGCGTAGACCCGGAGCCGCGGGTGGTAGAACATGGTGGGGGTGAAGTCCTCGGCCGGCGGGTTCACGCCATCGAGCGCTTCGGCGAAGCGGCCGAACTGCCACCACAGGTCGTTGGCGTCCACGTAGCAGCCCCAGTGCCAGTTCTGGCCGCTCCCGGCGGCTCCCGCGAAGAAAGGCGCGAAGAGAACGTCGTGGAGGATGATGCCGGCGGTGTCTTCGCCGTAGAGTTCGAAGGGGCCGCCGTGGTTCGGTTTTACCGCCCCGCTCTCGGCGAGGACGATGGGCCGGCCGGGGCGGAACTTCTGCAGCTCGCAGACGGCGTCGGCCGCCAGCAGGTCCACCGGGCCGCGGCACACCGACAGGCCGGCCCTGGGGTCCAGGTAGCGATGCACCTGGACCACGTCGTTGCCCGCCATCGTGCTGAGCCGTTCGTAGACCGGGCGTTTCCGGGCGACGTCGAAGCTGCCCAGGCTCTGCATGCAGAGGTTCCGCGGGAACAGGCGGTGCAATTCGCCGAGCATCTCCTCGGTCCAGGCCATGTAGTCGCCGCCCCGGACGGTGTTGACCTCGTTCCACAGCTCCCATCCGTAGACCGTCGGCTCGTCGCCGTAGCGGTCCGCGTACCAGGCCAGCTTGTCTTTGAAGAGCGAGCGGCTGGCCTCCCCGTCGAACCAGTCGGCGATCGACTCGGCCGTGCCGCCGCGCGAGACGTGATGCAGGCCCCTGAAAGCCCAGGTTGTGCCCTCTTTCCCGGGTTCGATCTCGCGGAAGTGCTCCAGGGTCATCTTCAGGCGGATGCCGTATCGGCGGGCCAGCTCCAGCAGGGCGTCGATGCGCTCGGCGCGCTCCTCGTCGTATTCGCCGCAGCGCTCGTGTTCGACGTTCCAGAAGCCCCTGCCCAGCCAGACGCGGAGGTGGTTGCCGCCGTTCTCCGAGAGGCGTTCCATCCACCCCTCCATCACGGCCAGCCCTTCGTCGGTGTCGGGAAGCTCTCTACCCCCGCTCCTGCGGGGGTTCACCGCGTTGAGGCCGATGGGCACATAGGGCTCCCCGCCGGACAGTTGGAAATATCGGGCATCCCGCTCGCTGACCTGCACGAAGCTTTCCCTGGTTTCTGCTGGATCGGCGGCCATGATCGCTCTCCCTTATGACGGTGACGGACGGTGTCCGCGGAGGCAGTTATTCTTGGGTTCCGGCCGGTTTGTGCAAGTGCAAGCCCGCAAAACGCGCGATCAGCGGAGCCTGCCGGCGGCGCTCAGTGGAGTGCGCCGAGGAGATCGCCCTCAACCACCCGGGCGATAACATCCTGATCGTGACCCACGGGGGCGTGCTCCAGGGGTTGTTTCGCCACGCGCTCGGGCTCCCGCTGGCCGGCCCCCGCCGGTTTTCGCTCTTCAATGCCGGCATCCATCGCTTCGCGGTCGCCGGCGGAGAGTGGCGATTGGTCTCCTGGGGGGAAACCTGGCACCTGAGAGGTCCGGGGACGGAGGACGACCGCTGAGCCCATGGGGCACTGCTGAATACCGGGGGTCCGGGAACGGCCGCCGCCGAGTCAGCGTCTGTTGTAGAAAGCCCCGCCGCTGCCCCAGCCTCCCAGGTCGGCCACCACGGCGATGATGACCAGCACCAGCCAGCCGCCGCTCACGCCCCCGCCCCGCAACTGCGCCGCCATCCAGGCCAGCGTGGTGTAGGGCATGAACAGGAATCCCAGGACCGGCCACAGCGCGGTCTCAAAGGCTGCGCTGAACCAGTCGGTCAACAGCAGGATGAAGAACATCAGTATGCGTGGTGCCAGGAGAGCAACACCCGTCAGAAAGCAGCCCATCTCTCGCCCCCTTCCCGTTTGTTCGCAGTGAGCTGGTCCGTCCCGGTCCGACACTCCCGATTCTATCATCTGGGCAGCCGTCGCGCAGGCTCCACGGGATCCTACCACGAGGCCGATCCCAGATGCTTGTCCGGCACGGCCGGGGAAACGAACAAAAATGGGACCACGAAGGGCACGAAGGGAAGAAACGAAGCATACGCCCGAACGACAGGAGGAACCGGCCTGCGTCCCGCTGTGCTCTGTTTGTCGCAGTGGTCTGCCTGCATTACACTGGGCGGTTGAGAGCACAACTGGCTCTGTAGAAATGATGTGCGATCCGCCGGAGCACCGCCCAAAATGTCATTCTGCGCGAGCGCACCTTCTGCGAGCGAAGTTTACCCGCCTGTGGCGGGAATCTCGTGGTTCGGTGGGGTGGGCATGGGGCGGCGAGTACGGTAAGGTACGGCGTGGCAGGCGCCGGGCCGATTTGAGTGCCGATGCACGGTTTCTACAGAGCAAGCACAACTGTCAGGAGGTATCGATGAACTGTCTGTTCTTCCTCGGCGTGATCGTGCTGGGCGGCGTCTGGGCCGCAGGGGGCGCGTTTGCAGCGGGCGGGGAGGCCCGGCAGCCGCTGCAAGATGCCATACGTGAGCACCGGATGGGAACCATCCACGTACAGGCGCCGCCGGGCGCCGAGGTTCGGGTCCACCAGCTCGAACACGAGTTCTGGTTCGGCACGGCCATCCGTGCGAAGCTCTTCCGGCAGGATTCCGACGCAGAGAAGCGTCGGAAGTACCTCCACGTCCTGAAGAACAACTTCAACTCGGCCGTCCACGAGAACGCCCTGAAGTGGTACCACACCCAGCGCCGACGGGGGAAACCGAACTGGCAGTTCGCCGACCGCATTCTTCAGTGGTGCGAGGAGAACGGGCTGCGGATGCGGGGACACTGCATCTTCTGGGCGAAGGAGCGCTACGTCCAGGACTGGGTGAAGGACCTGAGCGACGAGCAATTGCGGGAAGCCGTCGAACGACGCGCCGGGGCCGTCCCCTCCCGTTACCGCGGCCGCATCCTCGAATATGACGTTAACAACGAGATGGTCCCCGGCTCATACTTCAAGGACCGCCTGGGCGAAGGCATCCGTGCCGACATGTTCCGCTGGGCGCACGAGGGCGACCCGGAAGCGCTGCTTTTCGTCAACGATTACAACATCCTGAACGGCCGCGACCTGGCGGCCTACGAGGATCAGATCGAGGGCCTGATGGAGGCGGGCGCGCCCCTGGGGGGCATCGGCTGCCAGGGCCACTTCGGCGAACCCGTGGAGATGCAGCGGATCCGGGAGTCCCTGGACCGGCTGGCTCGTTTCGGGCTGCCCATAAAGGTGACCGAGTTCGACATCAACGTGGAGGACGAAGGGATAAAGGCGAAGTTTTTGCGGGACTTCTACACGACCTGCTTCGCCCATCCGGCGGTGGATGGAATCCTGATGTGGGGTTTCTGGGAAGGGGCACACTGGCGGCCCGATGCCGCCCCCTGGAAGCGCGACTTTACGCCCAGCCCCGCAGCGGAAGCCTACCGGGAACTGGTCTTCGAACGCTGGTGGACCCGATGGGAGGGCACAGCCGACGAGCAGGGCCGCTGCGAAGTGCCCGCTTTCTACGGCCCTCACAGGGTGTTCGCCGACGGAGTGTCGCGGACGGTCTATCTCCACAGGGAGGACGGCCGGGTAAAACTGGACCTTACCGACGGCAAGTAACCCCCGGCTCTCTTCGGAACATATCCCAGCCTGCTCTGTAGAAATGATGTGCCATCCGCCGGAGCACCGCTCCCGATGTCCTTCTGAGCGAGCGCATCTTTTGCCAGCGACGTTTACCCGCCTGTGGCGGGAATCTCTCCGTTCGGCGCAATGCACCTGGCCTACCGGGAGGCAGCGCCGGGGTCGGCAAGCGGGCCCGCGGAGCGGCGCGGTCGTGAAGGCCAGGGCTTCAGCCCTGGTATCTCACGCGAAAACCCAATTGCGCCCCGCAGGGGCGCGGTGAGGTACCCGATGCGCAAAAGCCTCACCGGGCGGCTGTGCCGCGGCATATCCGGAGCGAGCGACGGCCGGTCCGTGGCCG
>CAZEAP010000023.1:0-56428 GCA_964510315.1 uncultured candidatus Brocadiaceae bacterium | reverse complement strand
GCCCCGTCAACCAGGGCTGAAGCCCTGGCCTTCATCACAGGGCCCCTTCGGGGCCCGTCGCATTCCCTGCCCTGAAGCGTGGTGTCGAGTTCGTTGAGCGCGACCTGCGGCGCTGACCCGACCGCGCCCCTCCGGGGCGCATGGTCATGGTGGGTGGCCCGTCAACCAGGGCTAAAGCCCTGGCCTTCATCACAGGGCCCCCGCGGGGCCCGTCGCATTCCCTGCCTTGATGGGTGGTGTCGAGCATAGTGAGTGCTATTTGCATCTGTGACCCGACCGCGCCCCGAGGTGGCCGTTGCGCAGCGGAGCGGCCCGGGTGCCGGGCGATCGTATCTGGGCGGACTTGTGGCGCGACCTTCCAGGTCGCAATGCCGGGCCATAGGCTTGCGGGTCCCCGGGAAGGCCGAGGTCGCCGGCCCCCTTCCCAGCCCGCTACGCCGAGGCTTCGTAGCCCAAAGGACGCCGCGCTTACCCGCTCGGAGAGTGAGCGTGGCCTGGTCAGGCGGTGGATTGGATTTCCTGGATTTTGTCCCTGAGGGCGGCGGCTCGCTCGAAGTCGAGGCGCTCGGCGGCCTCTTCCATCTCTTTCTCCAGCTCGTCCAGGCGGTTGGCCGTCACGTAGTCGCCGGCCGTCTCGGCCGCCACCGGTGCCTCCACCCGGCGCTTCCACGCCTGCACCTCGTAGTCTATGCCCTGCTGAATCTTCTTGCGCACCGTCTGGGGCGTTATGCCGTGGTTCCGGTTGTGGTCGAGCTGAGTCTCCCGCCGACGCTGGGTCTCCTCGATGGCGCGGGCCATCGACTCGGTCACCTCGTCGGCGTAGAGTATGACTTCGGCGTTGACGTTCCGCGCGCACCGGCCCATGGTCTGCACCAGCGAGGTCTCCGAGCGGAGGAACCCCTCCCGGTCGGCGTCGAGGATGGCCACCAGTGAGACTTCGGGCAGGTCGAGGCCCTCCCTCAGGAGGTTGACCCCGACGATGACCTCGTAGCGGCCGCGCCGCAGGTCGTTGAGTATCTCGACCCGCTCGATGGTCTGTACCTCGCTGTGGAGATAGCAGGCGTCCACGCCCTCCTCGCGGAGGTAGTCGGCCAGGTCTTCGGCCAGCCGCTTGGTGAGGGTTGTGACGAGGGTCCTCTCGCCCTTCTCGGCGCGCTCCTTTATCTCCCCGATGACGTCCTGCACCTGTCCGCGGGCGGGGCGGACGTCCACCCTGGGATCGACCAGTCCGGTGGGGCGGATGATCTGCTCGACGACGCGTCCGCCGGACTTCCGCACCTCGTAGTCGGCGGGGGTGGCGGAGACGAACAGGAGGCGGTCGACCAGCTCCTCCCATTCCTCGAACTTCAGAGGCCGGTTGTCGAGTGCGGAGGGCAGGCGGAATCCGTACTCCACGAGGGTCTGCTTCCGCGAGCGGTCGCCGTGGTACATGGCGTGGATCTGGGGGACGGTCTGGTGGCTTTCGTCCACTATGCAGAGGAAATCGTCGGGGAAGTAGTCCAGCAGGCAGGCGGGCCGCTCGCCGGGCTCACGTCCGCTGATGTGGCGGGCGTAGTTCTCGATGCCGGGGCAGAAGCCGACCTCCCGGAGCAGTTCCATGTCGTAGCGGGTCCGGGCTTCCAGGCGCTGCGCCTCCAGGTTCTTCCCCTGGCCGCGCAGTTCTTCGAGGCGCTCCACCAGCTCCTCTTCGATGTCGGTGAGGATGTGCTCCAGCCGGTAGTCGGGCGTGACGAAGTGGTTGGCGGGATAGACGTTGATCAGGTCGGCCTCCTCGAGTGCTGCGCCGGTGAGGGGGTCGATCACCACGATGCGGTCCACCACGTCGCCGAAGAAGTCGACCCGCCAGGCGATCTCCTCGTAAGCGGGGTATATCTCGACCAGGTCGCCGCGGGCGCGGAAGGTGCCGCGCTGGAGGTCGGTGTCGCTGCGTCGGTACTGGATCTCCACCAGTCGGGCGAGCAGTTCGTCCCGTTCGATGCGCTGTCCGCGCTCGACGGTGACGAACATGCTCTGGTAGTCCTCCGGGCTGCCGATGCCGTAGATGCAGGAGACGCTGGCGACGATCACCACGTCCTCCCGCTGCATCAGCCGGGTGGTGGCGGCCAGTCGGAGGCGGTCGATGTCCTGGTTGATGGAGGCGTCCTTGGCGATGTACAGGTCGCGGGCGGGGACGTATGCCTCCGGCTGGTAGTAATCGTAATAGCTGACGAAGTAGCCGACGGCGTTGTGGGGGAAGAACTCCTTGAATTCGCTGTAGAGCTGTGCGGCGAGGGTTTTGTTGTGGCTGATGACTAAAGTGGGCCGGCCGAGGGCCTCGATCAGGTGGGCCATCGTGAAGGTCTTGCCGGTGCCGGTCGCCCCCAGGAGGGTCTCATACCGGCTGCCCGAGCGGAAGTGCTCGATCAGCTCCCGGATGGCGCTCGGCTGGTCGCCGGCGGGTTCGAACGGGGCGTTTACCTCGAATTCCGCCATTTTACTCACCCTCTTGCGGCGGGGCGCACATGGCGTGGGGGCGGATGCGCTGGACGGTCTTCGGGCCGATGCCCCTGATGCGGGTCAGCTCCTGGAGGGAGGAGAAGGGGCCGTTGGTCTGGCGGTCCTCAAGGATGACGGCGGCGGTTTTCTCCCCGACACCGGGGAGCATGGTCAGCTCGTAGAGCCGGGCCGTGTTGACGTTGAGCCGCGTCGGGACGAGGCCCTCTTCCTCGGCGTTCTCGACGCTGAGGCCGGGGCTGCCCCAGATGGCGTCCACCGCCCAGACGATGCCCGTCGCCCCCAGCACCAGCCCGACGGCGGCCAGGAGCACCAGGAGTTCGCGGTTGGACAGAGAGAAGAGGGCTGTTTTGGGGCGGCCTTTCATCGGATCAATGCATGCTGGCCCTGATGGCTTGTTTGAACGCCGGATCGGCAAGTTCCCGGACCTCCTCCTCGACCTCGACGACGCGCCGGCTCCCGGAGCCGCGGAAGTAGGCCTTCACGATGAGGCCGGGGTGGTGAGGGCACACCATCACGGGCAGCCCGGTTCGGGGGTCCTCCACGACGGTGTAGCTGATTCCGTGCCGGCTGCGGTCATAGGGACAGCGGAACAGTTTCGCCGCCTGGTTGCGGTCTTCCGACGAGATGTTTTTCCCGTCGCTGCGCTGGATTTCCCACCGCAGCCCGGGCGTGTTGAGGGCCTTGCGGCGGAGGTCGCTGACGCTCCTGAAGCGGCGCGGATCGCGGTACAGGGTTTCCGCCAGGACCATGAGGGCCTTCATATCGGTGCGGCATCGGAACTTCGGGCTGGGGCGCAGTGTGAGCAGATGCCGGGCCCAGGCGGACTCGAAGCGGGAAAGGTCGAGGTTGGGGCCGAGCGCTTGTTTGAGGGCCTCCTGCCCGTCCGCTCCGTCGGCGACGGCCCTGAGCAGGGCGTTGAGTTGCTCGGCGTGGCGTCCGCCGTCCCCGTGGGCGAGGAAGTGGATGATGGACCAGCTCTGGGAGTAGATGAGGCTGGCGCGTCGGGCGTCCTGCCGGACGTTCTGGAGCCAGGCCTCCGTGTCCATCGAAAAGAGGTCCAGAAAAGATATGTAGGAGCCTTCGCGCACGGCCTCCTGCACGGTGTGAAGGCGGGCGGTGGGCACGGCCCCGAGCACGAACTGCCGGCCGTCCCAGGTGGCCTCCGAGAAATACTCGGCCAGCCCTTCGTTCAGCCAGACCGGGCAGTCGTGGGAGATGACCTCGTACATGAACTGATGGAATCCCTCGTGGTAGAGGGTGCGGAGGACCTCTTCGGTGTTCCGTCCGTCGGCGTGGGCGGCCAGCAGTTTCTTGGCAGAGATGAACACGCCGGTCGAGCCCTTGACCTGGCGCGGGACGTGCTGCCAGTACTCCGGCTCCCTGCGAAATACGAAGACTTCGAAGCGGCGGGTCGCCTCACCGAAGTCCGCGAACCGGCGGCTGTAGTCCTTGAAGATCTCCTCCATGTGACGGCTGACGATATCGGTGAACCGCAGGCTGATGTCGGTGCGGACGATATAGTGGCGGGTCCTGGACTCGAACGGCTCATCCCGCCGGCCGGCTGCCGCGGGCAGGGCGATCAGCAGCAGGATGAGCGTCGCCGCCGCCAGTGCTCGGAATGTAGAACCCCGCTTCACAGGCCTCTCCACCGTTGAATTGATCCCTCTTCCATTGTACCTGGCGCCGGCCGACCGGTCAAAGCATGGCGCCTTTACGGAGTGCGCGCCGGGGGGTAAGATGGGCGCCCGCTGTCGATTTCCGCAAGCGGCGACTGAGCCGGAGGAGGGCAGATGCCGAAAATCAGCATCATCGGTGCCGGAGGATACGTCTTTCCCCTGACCATGGTCCGGGACGTCTGCGCGTTCCCTGAGCTGCAGGACAGCACCTTCTCGCTGATGGACATCGATCCCGACCGTCTGGAGAGGACGGCCCAGAGCGCCCGGGAACTGGTGGAGGAGTGCGGCCTGCCCGCCGAGATACGATCCACCACCGAGCGGCGGGATTCGCTGGAAGACGCGGATTTCGTCATCATCACGTTCCAGGTGGGCGGACTGGATGCCTATCGGCACGACGTGGAGATTCCCCGTGATTACGGGGTGGATCAGCCCGTGGGGGACACGCTGGGGCCGGGAGGCGTTTTCCGCGGACTGCGCACCATAGAGGTCCTGAAGGGCCTGTGCGCGGACGTGAGGGAGCTGTGTCCCGACGCACTCGTGCTGAACTACGCCAATCCCATGGCCATCAACACCCGGGCCGCCTTCGAGCTGGGGGTGGAGGTCGTGGGACTCTGCCACAGCGTTCAGGGCACCTCGGCGCTGCTGGCCTCCGAGATCGGCGTGCCGGTGGAGGAATGCAACTACCGGGCGGCGGGGCTGAACCACCAGGCGTGGTTCATTCAGTTCGAACACGAGGGCCGGGACCTCATACCGGAGATCCGGCGGGAGATCGGCCGCAAGCACCTCGCCGGCGGTGCCGAAGGGGAGGCCGGCGACGAACTCTACGCGGGCGGCCAGGAAAGGGTGCGAGCGGAGCTGATGGAGCTGACGGGCTACTTCCACACCGAGTCCAGTCACCACGGTTCAGAATACGCCCCATGGTTCAGGAAGGACGCGGAGACGGTGGAGGAATACCTCCCCCGCCGCTGGGACTACTACGAGATTTGCCGGGCTCACGACGAGGAGTCCCGTGGCCGCCGCGTGCTGGAGAAAGTCCGCGAAGAGGGGCTCCAGCCGAGCCACGAGTACGGTGCCTATATCATGCACAGCATCACCGCCGGCGAGCCGAGAGTGATCCACGGTTCGGTGCGGAACAGCGGAATCATCACCAACCTGCCGGCCGGCTGCGCCGTGGAGGTTCCCTGCCTGGTGGACGCAAACGGCCTGCAGCCCACGGTGATAGGGGACTTGCCCCCGGCCTGTGCAGCGGTGAACCGGGCCTGCGTGAACGTGCAGGAGCTGGCCGTTCGTGCCGGGCTGAGCGGGCGACGGGACCTGGCGTACGCCGCCGTGGCGATGGACCCGCTGACGGGGGCGCTCTGCACTCTGCCCCGGATAAGGGAAATGGTGGACCGTCTCTTTGAGGCGGAGGCTCAGTGGCTACCGTCGTTTTGAGGAGGCTGAGTGCTCGCCTCCGGTGTGGCCTCTTTCTCCGTGGTTGCTTTGGCTTCAGCCTCGCACATCCGGGCGGCGCCGCTCATCAGCGCCATCATGAAGCAGAGGATCAGCGCGCAGCCGAACAGCATGGCGGCGGCTCCCAGAACGCCCCCGACCTGCCCCCTGGTGTGGTGCATGAGCAGAATGGCAAGGTAGAAGAGCGCGCCGTAAACCACAAAAAGGGGCCTTCCCAGGACGGCCTGACGCTTAAGATTCGGGTAATCGGTGGAGGCAGCTATGCGTTCGATCAGCCCGCAGACCTGCCAGGTCAGCCCGATGGCCACGAAAAGCCCGGCCCCGTGAAGCGTGATAAAGGCGGCTTGAGAGCCGGTGAGGCGAACCGCAACGACCCGACCCACCGACAGGGCGAGGCCCAGCAGCACCAGCGCCCTGAGCCGCCGGCCCTCCCCGCCCGGCAGCACGGCCAGGGCTCCCAGGGCGATCAACCAGGCCAGCAGGTCCGGCAGCACATCCACAACCGGCAGCCGCACGGGAATGAAGAAGAGGAAAGCCCACATCAGGAGCCTGAAGACGCGACCGCAGGAACCCAGCGGAAGCCCGGAGCCGCCGGATGGGGGGGAGATCGACGAACTCTTACCGGTAGACATGGCCTGTCATTGCCTCCGTTCAGCGGAGAAGCGTATTCAGCGTTCGGTCGAGCGGCTTCGGGAACGCTTCTTGGCTTCTTTGCGCTCATACATCCGGGTGTCGGCGTCGGCGATAAGTTCGTCCAGTGCGCGGGGTTCTTTCGGATCGTAGGTGGTCACCCCAAAGCTGACCGAAAGCTCATAGGGGCGGGACTCATCCTGGTTTTTCTCCTGGATCCGACGGCTAAGGCGTTCCCGCAGCTCCTGTTGGTGCTTCTCTCCGGTGTGGAGCGCCATGACGGCGAACTCGTCCCCGCCCATGCGGGCGACGATGTCGGACTCCCGGAACGTATCGAGTAGTATGTCGGCGACTTCGTTGATGGCCTTGTCGCCGGTGCCGTGCCCGTAGCGGTCGTTGATCTGCTTCAGCCCGTCCATGTCCGCGTAGAAGAGCATGAGGGGCTGTTCGGTTCGCCTGGCGATCTTCATCTGCTGTTGGGCCAGATGGAAGAAGCCGCGGCGGTTGTAGAGTTCGGTCAGGGTGTCCACCAGTGACAGCATTCGGAGTTCTTCCCGCAGGGCCGCCTCGGCGGTGATGTCGCGGGCGATGGCCGAGATACCGGTTACCTCGCCGCCTGAGAATATGGGAGAGAGGGTGAGGGAAACGTCGATGGAACGGCCGTCGCGGGTTTCGGTGACGGTTTCGTGGTGCTGGACGCTTTCCCCTTCGGCGGCTTTCTGGACGACTCTTGCCAGGTCGGCGCGCTGTTCGCCAAACGCGAGCATCTCGACACTTTTCCCCAGCACATGCTCCGCGGTGTAACCGTAGATGCGCTCGGCGCCGGGATTCCAGTTCCTGATCGTTCCGTTGGTGGAGAGCCCGATGATGGCGTCGTCGGAAGCTTCCACGATGGCCGCCAACTGGGCGGTGGCGTCGCGGGCCAATTTCTTTTCGGTAAGGTCCTGGGCCACCTCCACAACGCCGATCACCTCCTCATCGGGCCCGAACATGGGGTAGGCCCGCAGGCGCCATGTTCTGTCTTCCGGCCCCCTGATGTTGCCTTCGTGGGGCTGGCCGGTTTCGAGCGCTTCCCCGGCGGGGCACTCCGGGCATGGGGTGTCCCTGTCGTGCCAGGTCTCGTAGCATCGTTGCCCCACGATCTGCTCGACCGGCCGATCGGCAAACTCCTCGACTGCCTCGTTCGCCCACAGCAGGTTCATCTCCGCGTCCAGGTAGCAGACCACCTCCGACATGCTGTCCAGGATGGCGGCCTTCTCCGTTTCGGCTCTTTCAAGAGCGCGCCGGACGTAGCGGGTCTCGGTGATGTCGTTGACCACCACCAGCAGGCCGCCGAACTCATCCTCTTCGCCGGGCAGGGGTATTCTGGTGACCTCCAGCACACTTTCTGCCCCGGGAGCGCCCTCCTGGCGGAGTTTGGTTTCCGGCTGCCCCCTTTCCATTGCACGGAAGTCCTCCTCCCTTCGGCGTTCGGCCACCTCTTCGGGGAACAGGTCGAAGTCGGTTTTTCCCGCGATCTCCTCCGGCGAGCTGCCGACCTGCTCGGCGAAGGCGTCGTTGGCGGAGACGTAAACCAGCTCCCGGTCTTTCAGGTATATGCATTGGGGCAGGTGGGAGAGCAGAAGGCGGTTCCGGCGTTCGCTGCGCGCCAGTTGCTTCTGAAGGCTGCTCTGCACAAAGGAATAAGCAAAGAACCCCCACAGCAGAGGATGGAGCACCTCAAGATAGTCCACCACCGGGTCCAGTTGCGCCCCGATCCCGAGCCCCTGAAGGGCGTTGTTCAGATTAAGGAAAGCGGTCAACAGGAGCAGCGCCCCCAGCAGCAGCGCAGTGTCGCGCCGCAGCCCGCAGCCCCGGCCGAGGGCCCAGAACAGGAGGGCCGCCACGGCGGCACAGAGCCCCAGCATGTCAACCGCTCCGAGCAGCTCCATGTTCTTTTCCTCTGAACAGGCAGATGCAGCACCATGCGGCCAGCAGAACCGAACCCGCCGCGGTGGAAGTTTGCTCGGCGGCGTTGAGAGCCGAACGGGCGAAAACTTCCTCAACAATTCCTGCGCTCCAGCCGGCCAGGAAAAAGTAAAATCCGGCCAGCAACAGTCGCCACCGGGGGAGCCGTTCCAGCACGGAGTGGTTGACCAGAAGGAACAGCGTCGCCGCCAGCCCCAGCAGGAGCGTCAACATTTCGCTTTGGGGTATCACCCGGAGCCCAAACCTTTGTGAGGGAGAAGAGAAACTCTACACCGTCCGCGCCCATGCCGCAGGCTGCCCGGGGACATCCGGATTCACCTGTCCGCCCTCAAAAGGCGGAGATGCCGGTTGCCGCTCAACTTCTCGGGAGCGGCCCGGTGACTGAACCACGCAACCACCGCAGAGAAGGCGCCCGGCGACTGCTTTTCCTATTAATGATAGGATAGACGGGGGGCCGGGGCGGAATCAAGTATTCCTCCGTCGCTGCAGCCCGGTGATACTCCCGTCAAGGCGGTTCTGGGGCAGACCGGAAGAGCAGCCTCGGTTGGGGTCCAGGCGGGGCAACCCACAAAATATCAGTTCGGTTGGAGCCTGTCGGCGGGTCAGAGGGCAAGGTGGAGTCGCTTTACCCGGGGACTGAACCTAAATACGGATTCAGGAAGCTGCAACATCCCATCCAGGGGCGGCAAAACCTTCGAGTTCCCTTCGAGTGCGGCGGCAAGCCGCCGGGATTTAGAGCCTTTCGACAGGCTCAAGGCCCTGAGCACGGTCGAAGGGCGGCGCCGAGGCGCCGCACTCCAGAGTCAGTCATCTGCATGTTGCACAATCATGACTTTCTGCTTAGAGTTGTGGTGTTCCTTGCGATGCTGAACCTCGCGTGCTATACTTTGGACAGTACTGGTAGATTCATGTTTAAACGCTCTACATTGCCGGATTCGCGTAGAGGAGGGGGAGATGGGAAAAGTTGAGGATGCACTGCGCGATCTCATCTACTATCATGGGAAACGCGCGGCGTCTGAAGTAATGGGCGATCTGCCGGACCAGGTCCGCGAAGCCCGCAGACAATTGCGTGGTCTCCAGAGAGACGTTGAGGAGATCAGTTCCAAAGTCAGTGAACTTGCGGCCGCGCGTCGGCGCAGCATGGCCGTGCCGCCGGCCGAGGAAGAGGAGGTCGAAAAAGCGCGGTTCAACCGGCGTACACTGAAAAGCCTCCGGAACCGCTTTGACCTGACTCAGCAGGAACTTGCCGAACTGCTGGAAGTCTCTCCGGTCACCGTCACCTCCTGGGAGACCGGCAAATCCAAACCGCGGAAGTCCAACCTGGCCCAGATAATCACCCTGCGCAGCATGGACCAGGAGGAGGTCGACGAGGCCCTCGACCGAGAGCATATACCGGCCTCTATCAGCCCCTCCAAGATCAAGTCCCTGCGCAGCAAGCTGAACCTGTCTCAGGCCGAACTGGCCGATCTGGTCGGCGTCTCCAGCGCCGCGGTTACTTCGTGGGAGACCGAGAAGACGCAGCCAAGCCGCGAGAACCGGAAAACCCTGGCCGAACTGATGGAAGCCGACCGTGGGGAAATCGACGCCAGGCTGGGACGTGTTGAGCGCCCCGCCGCCAGGGCGCCCTCCGCAAAGGGCGGTCTCTCTGGCGACGAAATCCGCCAGATGCGCGAGCAGGCCGGGCTCTCCCAGAGGGAACTTGCCGAGAACCTCGGCGTCTCCGCCAACACCATCTCCAACTGGGAGACGGGCCGCACTATCCCCCGTCGCGGCAGCATGGAAAAGCTGCTGAGCATGAAGGAATAACCGGGCCGGCACCCGCCGGCTGCACTCCGAGCGGCGGCAGACCGGTTCCGCTATTGACGAGGCCTGGCTTCTGTCGTGCTCCCTGGTCCGCCTTTTTGTCGCAAACCTGACGGGACGCCACTGCGCCCGCGCGCGAAGGCGGGCCTCGGCGACCCTACCGGCCATCTGGCGGGGCGGCTCAGCGGACGGTTGCTTCCAGTGCCTCGCCGGCCTCCACCGTCAGGGGTTCGGAGAAGGTCAGGATGAGGCGGCCCTCGCTGAACTCCGCTGCGCATCGGTCACCGGCGACCACCAGTCCCCCGCACTCCACCACGGCTTCCGAGCAGTCCGGCTTTGTCAGGGTGAACTCCAACCGGCCGCACTGTAGCCTTCCGGTGTGGACCTCGATGCCCAGCCGTTCGGCCTCCTCGGACAGCTCACGCCGGTAGTGGGCGATGCCGTCGCCGAAGCTGAAGAACAGACGGAGGTCCCCGTCGGGCAGCTTCGGGTCGAATACATACTCCTCGTCGCGGACGGCCAGCCCGAGCAGGCCGTTGATGATGCCCCATGCCGACATCGGCCGGTAGTAATGCCCGCCGAACTCGATGTGGTCCCAGTAGAGCCCCCATTTCCGGTAGCGGGCGTCCACGTTGCGGATCACCGCCAGGGCTTCCTCCACCATGTCCTCGTAGAGCAGGAAGGAGGCGAAGGCCAGCTCGACCCCCGACCAGCAGGTGTTGGACTGGTCGTGCCAGCAGTCCTCGGGCACCGGATGGAGGAATTCATCATCCGGCCAGCGGCAGTTCACCAGGCCCCAGGGCTGGCGGGACATGTCGCAGATGGTCCGCAGCGCACTCTTCAGCTTCGGCCTGTCCAGTATGTCTTCCGCCCCGATCAGGTCGTTGGTCCACTGCCCGATGACCTGATCGGTGAGGCAGCCCTCGTCGCTTTCGCCCGTTTCGCCTTCGCTGTCGTCGTAGAGGCGGAAATAGCGGCCGTTCCACAGTTTGTGCACGAAGGTCTCGCGGGCGTCCTGGAGGACGTCGGCGTACTTCTGCGCCGCCTCTGAATCGTCAAGCACCTCGGCCGCCTCAACGGCCTGACTGAGGGCCGAAAGCCACAGGGAGCCGACGTAGCTGGAGGCACCCCACATCTTGAAGTTGTCGTATGTGCACATGGCTCCCTGCATGTCCGGGATGCTGTCGCCGTCGGGGTCCCTTTCCCGCAGCACGTAGTCCAGTGCCGCCTTCACCGACGGCCACATGTCCTCCAGGTAGTCCCGGTCGCCCGTCCAGAAAAATCCCCGGAGGGCCAGGATGACGTACTGGGAGGGAAGATCGATGCGGCCGGTGACCGTCTCCTGAACGTCGGTCATCCGGAAGTCCTTGCCGATGCCGTGACCCACCTCCCCGGAAGGCGCCTGCAGGTCCCTGTGGGCCTTCATCATGCTCTTGTGCAGTTCGGGGAAAAGGGCGGAGACGGCCATGGCCCCGTAGAGGCTGACGTCGACGGTGGCCAGGGGCCCGTAGGAGTGGTCGGGGGCCAGGCCCTCCAGGATGCCGAACTTGCCTTCGCGGTTCAGCCAACTGCTGGTGAAGAACGTGTTGAGCTGGGAGTTGACCTGATCGAGCACGAAAGCCGGGGCGCTGCTGTCGAAGAAGTCCCTTGTGAACCGCAGGGATCGCGTCCGCAGGTCTTCCATGTGTTCGACCACGTAGTCCACAACCTCCGGGGCCGACTCGAAGTGGTTCGCGTAGTAGTGGCCCTCGACGTGGGTGCGTTCCCGGTTATAGAGGTTGGCAAAGTGCCAGCCGGCCACGAAGCTGTGCTCCAACTCCTGGCCGGGCTCCAGCCGGGCCGAACGGCCGATGGTGGCATAGAGGTCGCAGACCGCCCGGAGTTCCCCGGTCTCCTCCTCTTCGCTGTTGCGGCCGGCGGTGTCGTCGTAGTCGGGCAACTCGCGGTTGCGGATCAGTACCTCGTAGTAGGGATGGTGGACCTCCCAGCCGGTGTAGTACCCGGAACCGGGGTGGAGTGAGGCCATTGCCTGGGAGCCGAAGGAGCTGTGGGTCTGGTCCATGCCGCCCTCGGTCAGCTCGAAGAGCCGATAGCCTTCCCGGTCGATGACGTTGGTGACGTGGTATTTCTCCTCCACGTCGTAGCCGACGGCGTTCCGCATGGAGGCCGCGAGCATGACGTGGACGGGCCGGTCGATGCGGGAGCTGAGCCGGAAGTTGAATATGGCGGCGGGGAGTGCGGAGTTCTTCACGTCGTGGGGGATGAAGGGGCTGAAGGCTTCCATCTCCACCTCCAGCGGCATCTCCGCGTCGGTGAACTTCACGTTGACGAACGGGAACCGTGCCTCGTAGTCGATCCGATCCACGCCCTCCAGCCACGGGAACTCGTAATAATGGTTGCGGATGGCGCCGACGTCGTAGCCCTCGGTGACCTGGAGGATCTTCATCTTCGGGTACTCGCCCTCCACCTCGTAGCGGAGGATGAAGAACAGCATCGAGTCTTCCGCCCATTCCAGCGGTTCGCCGGTGCCGAGGGGATAGTTGTTGAAGATGTTCCAGTTCCGGAAGATGCCGTCCTCGTGCAGCTCGAATGCGCCGGTCCCCAGCCCGCCGAGGGCGACGCCGCTGCGGGCCTTGTCGTTCCGTTCCATGCTTGTTTCGTAGGGCATGTCGATCTCCGTTCTGCTTTTGCGGTGGTTCCGTCGCAGGGGCGGACCGCCGGGAAGCGAAGCAGCGCTCAGATGATGACCTCGACCTTGTGCACGCCGCCTTCGAAGGTGGGCAGGACGTTGCCGTCAATCTTCTCTCCATCCACCGAGATCGAGGTGACGCCGATGCAGCGGCCGGCCGAGTTGTCCAGCTCGATCTCGTAGCTGGCGCCCCTGAACCGCCGCACTACCTTCGCGTGGGGGATGGTCCGGGTGAGGCAGGGCTGGAGGACCAGTCCGTCGTAGCCCCGGCGGGCGCCCAGGATCCACTCGATCAGCAGCCGCGCGAACCAGGCGGCCGTCCCCGTTCGCCACGGCAGGCCGGCCTTCCCGTAGACGTATTCGCACATCGAGTAGGAGTTGGTGAACATGAAGGGCTCCACGGTCGAGACCGAGACCGGATTCTCGGGGTTGTCGGGGGCTACTTTCACAAAGGTTTCCCACGCCTTCTCGGGGCGTCCCAGTATGCAGTCGGCCACGCCCTTGAAGCCGGCGGCGTGGTTGTAGCAGCCGCCGTTCTCGGCGTGCCCCGGCATGGAGTTGGACATCCTGCCCACCCGCGGGTCGTATCTGGTAAACGCCGGATAGCATATGCGGTATCCGACGTCCTCCTCCAGCAGATCGTCGACTTTGGACATGCAGAGCTGCGCCCTGTCATCGGGTGCGATACCGGAGAGGACCGCCCAGCTCTGGGTGTTGAGGAATATCTGGCCCTCGTCGTTTTCGGACGAGCCGATCTTGTAGCCGTCCCCGCAGACCGTGCGGACGTACCATTCCCCGTCCCATGCCACCTCGTTGAGGCGGTCTTTGAACTCGTCGTAGAGCCGGCGGCACTCGCCCACGACCAGGTCGTCGTCCCGCCGGCGGGCCAGCTCCGCCACCTCCCGCAGGCCGTAGCAGAGCTGCTGGGTGACCATCACCGACTCCCGGTCGCCCGCTTCCCGGGTGGCCTCCAGCCCGTCGTTCCAATCGGCGTGGTGCTGGTCGCACAGCCCGTGCGCCCCCAGGTCGGAGGCCAGGAAGCGCATGGCCCGGAGCATGTGGTCCCAGACGGTCCCCGTCTCGTCGCTCTCGAAGTAGGGCACCTCCTCGTCCAGCAGGGACAGGTCACCGCTCTCCTTGATCAGCTCCGGGACGGTCATCATGATCCAGGCCGGTTTGTCCGAGTACTGCTGCCGGTTCAGGGGGCGGAAGCCGTGGGGCACGCTGCCGTCGGGCCATTGGCTGGCAAGGGCGCGCAGGAGGTTATCCTCGGCGACGTCCTGGTCCACCATCGCCATGGCGCAGTCCACCTGAAGGTTGTCGCGGAAGCCGCTCTTGTTGATCAGGTAGAGGTAGAACTGCTTCTTGACGAAGTGGTTCACCAGGGCGTCGTAGTTCTTGTGACCGGTTTCGATGCGGAAGGCATCGGCGCGCCGCCGCTCGGTCTCCATCTGCTCTTCGCACATCGCGTCCAGCTTCTCCGGCGTCAGCTCCTCGCGCACCTGCTTGACCTCCTCGGCGGAGGCGGCCTGGCCGATCAGGAAGTCCTCCCTGCCCGTGCCGCCGGGGGGTATGGTGAGCTTCGTCTGCACGATGCCGGCGCAGTCGGGTCCGTAGTAGGCCCGGTTCTCGCAGTCGGCCCCCCAGAGTATGCGCGGCGTTCCGGCGGAGAACTCGCTGCGCAGGAACTGGTCGCGGTAGCCGTCGCCGGCCACAAAGTCCTCCAGGCTCACCAGGTAACCTTTGTAGCGGTCGGTGGGCGTGAAGCGGTTGCGGTTGGTGACCAGCGTGCCGCCGATCTCGCCGATGACCTCCGCGTAGTTGTCCTTGCCCACGTATTCGCCCTCCTCGTCGCAGCCGGTGAGCTGGAACATGGCGTAGGCGAAGACCGAGAGGTTGCGGGGGCGGTCGGTGAGGTTCTCGATGGTGACCGTCCACACCTCGATGGCGTAGTCGGCGGGGCAGAAGCAGCGCTGTGTGGCGCGCAGCCCTTCGCAGGTGCCGGAGATTTCCGTCTTGGCCGCCCAGTAGCGGCACGAGAAGTCCTCCACCTCCTGCGGAGCGGGTGCGCCGGCGGGGCAGAATACCGTGCCGCTGTCCTCGTCCCGAATGTAAACGTAGCTGCAGTCCCAGCCGACCAGCGCGCAGCGGCGCCCTTCCCTGTCGCGCACGTAGGTGGTGCCGTCGCCGATGTTGGTGAACTCGACGTAGATCTCATCGTCGCCGATCTTATTGTAGTGGACGTTGGTCCACTTGCGGGGCGGATCGGGGTCGGTCAGCTCGAAACAGCCCTCCTCCTCGATGAAGCGCCCGTACTTTTCCACGGTGGACATCGTCTCGTCTCCCGGCACAGTGTCTGGGCTCGTATGAGAAGGGAAGTTTGGCGCCTGAGGGCCGGACTGTCAAGGGGGCGGGGGAGAAGTATGAAGTCTGAATTCTGAATTCTGAAGGAACGGCAACAACGGCGAAGGGAACCACGGAGACACAGAGGGCACGGAGGGAAGAAACCGCGCAGGCACAACGGCACAGGAAACCAGCTACAGAGCGAAGGCGGACGGGAAAACAGGAACCACGAAGAACACGAAGGGCACGGAGGGAAGAAATCGCGCAGGCACAACGGCACAGGAAACCAGCTACAGAGCGAAGGCGGACGGGAAAACAGGAACCACGAAGAACACGAAGGGCACGGAGGGAAGAAATCGCGCAGGCACAACGGCACAGGAAACCAGCTACAGAGCAGCTTGGGCTCTCAGGGCCGGAATCTGGGCGGGTAAGCAGGGCTCCTGTAAAACCGACCCGTTCCCGGCAGGACTGTCAGAAGCCGGGGACGGCGCCGCCGGTGGCGGTGCGGACAATTGCGGATATGCCCGTGACGAAGCCCTCTACGACGATCACCCCGATGAAGAAGTAGCGACCGCGCCGGAGCGCCCGGCCGCCGCCCAGCTTCATCACGCCGATCTTGATCAGCCATCCCAGCAGAAACGCCAGCCAGAGCCGATGAACCATGTTCCAACTGCTGGCGGTCAGCAGGCCGATGGCGTGGACCGGCCACCAGTAGAACCGCGCCCGCATGAACATCAGGAAGGCCATCCCGAACGTTCCGAACAGAAACGGCCGGAGGTGCAGCCGATGCCACTCGGTGGTCTGCCCCTGGAGGACCCTCTGCGCCTCGTTGAAAACACCCTTGGGCACCGAACTGACGGCCCAGGTGTCCTGGAAGTTCACCGCCCCCTGCGAGTAGGCCTGCGTCAGCACGGTGTGAGTCGTGCACGCCATGGCGACGAGGATGGCCACCATCAGTGCGGGTACCAGCAGCCTGCGCCGCCGCTTGAACACCTCCGCGATGCGGAACGAGTTCATGGCCATCGGGGCGAGGTGGGTAGTAGAGCCGGTCAATAGGAGCGTGGACTGCATGGAGGCGATGACCGCCCCGCTGCTCCCGAACACGCCCAGTCCACCGATCCCGCCGATGACCGTGGTGAGGCTCCACTGGTTCCGGACCACCGGCACGCCCGCCTGGGAGACGATGCGGGCATAGACCATGAAGGAGGTCAGCAGGAGCAAGAGCACGACGATGCCGACGAGGACGTTCATCCCGTGGTAGGCATACCAGCCGCAGCACACCAGCACGGAGGCCACGAAGCCCCAGAAGGCAAAGCGGTAGGGCACCGGTTCCCGCTCCTCCCCGGCGGAGGCCGCCGCGCCGAATGCCCGCCGGAAGACCGCCGCCAGGTGCCGGCGGGCCATGAACAGCATGCCCCCCATGAAGGTGATGTAAGCGCCGAACTGCTGCCAGCGCATCATGGGGCTCCACGTCCCCCCGCCGGCCTCCGGGAGAGCCAGCCGGTTGCCCACCAGCAGCTCGGCCCGGCTGAAAAGGAAGAAGAGCCAGACGCTCAAGGATACGTCCGCGGGCACCAGGTAGGCGAAGCCGACGTGTGTCAGGTGGAGGTTGACGTTGCCGAATCCGGTCACCTCCAGGGGTGTGCCCTGGAGAATGTCCCCGACCGGGAAGCTCAGCGGCAGGGCGCCCTCCGCGCCGAACAGCAGCGGCAGGGCGCGCACGAACCGGAACGCGGCGGCGAATACGAGACCGGCAAGGAAGCCCTTCTTCTGAAAGATCACGGTCAGCAGCCCGCCCTCGCCGCTCCCCTCGGTGAAGTCCAGGGGGACGCGGGCCAGTGGGAACATCAGCCGTTCCACCTCCACCCACTGGCGCCGCAGCATGGCGCACAGGAAAAAGACCGCCAGGTAAAGCGGCAGCAGGAAGGCCGCCCAGTGCAGCAGCGGCCGCAGCCACCGCCCCCACGGCACACGTCCCTGCTCGCCGCCGCCTTCGAAATAGCGCCGGGCGGCCTCCGAGCGCGGGTTCTTGCTGAGCACCAACTCCTCCGGCGCAGCGGCCAGGGACTCGTCTTCCCAATCGATGTCGGCGCGGCGGGCCATGTAGGGCCCCCCGGCGAGCATGTGGTACCACCAGCGGCCCAGTCCCTCGGTCGGCACGACGGCCCCGACGATGACCATGCACCAGATGAGAAGCAACTCCGCCTGCGAGAGGGCCCACGCCCGGCGCAGCAGCTTCAGAAACACGTTGAGCCCGAGGGTCAACAGCACGATGATGAGGACGGCGCCCGTGGGGAAGGAGCCGATGATCAGCCAGCCGTAACCGGTGATGAAGGAGGTGTAAGGGTCCAGCAGGCTGAGACCCACCACCCCGAGCACGCCGATCAGGAAAGCTCGCCAGGTCATCGGGGTCTCCCGCGCAGTTTCTTCCGGAGACGCGACACGAGGTGCGGATTATAGCCCCGGCCGGCGCACGGCGCCACCTCGGCTGCCCGGTTTCTCTGGAACGAGGATGGCCGTGGCGGGGTCGCGCCACAGTCGCATCGCCCCGCTCAGGTCGGGGGGGAGGAGTCGGTCCCGGACCCGCGGTAGTCTTCGGCGTGGTGCCGAACGATGTCCCCCTCGACCATGTAGATGACGTCTTCGGCGATGTTGGTGGCGTGGTCGGCAATCCGTTCCACGTGTCGGGAAGCCGAAAGGAGATGGATCAGACTCTCCAGGTGCTCCGGGCTCTCGCGGATGCTTCTCCGGACCTGGATGTACATCTCTCGGTTCAAGGCATCCACCTCGTCGTCGGCGGCGCCGACCCGGCGGGCGAGATCGGCGTCCATGTTCACCAGCGCATCCAGGCTGTCTTTGAGCATCTGTTGCGCCTTCCGGGCCATGCCTTCGAAGTCGAAGGGGATGACGGTGCCGTCGTTTTCGGCCAGGTAGAGGGCGCGCTCGGCGATGTTGACCGCCAGGTCGCCGATACGCTCCAGGTCGTTGTTGATCTTCAAGACGGCCACGATGAAGCGCAGGTCGATGGCCACCGGCTGGTGGAGGGCGAGTATCTTGAGGCATTCTTCTTCGGTCTGAACCTCCGCGCGGTCCACCTCGAAGTCGGTGTCGATGACCTCCTCGGCGGGACCGGCGTTCCTGTCCTCCAGCGACTGAACGGCCTTCCGCATGCTGTCCTCGACGACGGCGCCCAGGGCCAGTATGCGCTGTTTGAGTTTGTCCAGTTCTTTGTGCAGATGCTTCGGCATGGTTTACCTCATCCGAAACGACCGGTGATGTAGTCTTCGGTGCGCTGCCGTTCGGGATTTGTGAAAATGTCCCGGGTGGGGCCGGCCTCGATGAGCCTGCCCTCGTAGAGGAAGGCCGTCTTGTCGGAGACGCGGGCGGCCTGCTGCATGTTGTGGGTGACGATGACGATGGTGTAGTCTCCCCGGAGTTCGGCGATGAGGTCTTCGATGCGGTCGGTGGCGCTGGGGTCGAGGGCCGAACACGGCTCGTCCATCAGGAGCACCTCCGGCTCGACGGCCAGCGCGCGCGCGATACAGAGCCGCTGCTGCTGTCCGCCGGACAGCTCGAGGGCGTTGTCCTTCAGCCGGTCCTTCACCTCGTCCCAGAGGCCCGCCCCGACCAGGCTGTTCTCCACGATCTCCCACAGCTCGTTCTTCCGGCGGGTCCCGTGGAGCCGGGGGCCGTAGGCGATGTTGTCGAAGATGGACTTCGGGAAGGGGTTGGGTTTCTGGAACACCATGCCCACCACTTTCCTGAGCGCCACGACGTCCACGCCCCGCTCGTAGAGGTTCTGGCCCGCCAGCAGGAGGCGTCCCTCCGCGCGGCAGCCGGGGATCAGGTCGTTCATCCGGTTGATCGCGCGCAGGAAGGTGCTCTTCCCGCAGCCGCTGGGACCGATGATGGCGGTTACCCGCCCCGCCGGTATGTGCAGGGAGACGTTCTCGACGGCCTCATTGTCGTCGTAGAAGACCGAGAACTCCTCCGCCGTGACGAGGGGTTCGGTTTCCTCCAGGCCGCCCTCCCGGTGCATGGCGGCGGTTTCGGCCTCTCCGCCTATTTGGATCATGGCCATTGTGGGGAACTCCTCAGCCTCTCAGCTTCCGTGAAACGCGCGCCCGCAGGACGATGGCCGCCAGGTTCAGCAGCAGCACCAGCAGGATCAGGGTGGTGACCATGCCGTACTGAACGTGGCGTATCTCCTCGACGGCGCGGTGCTCGGTGACCAGCGCGTAGATGCTGTAGGGCAGTGCCATGGTGGGTCTGGAGAGGGCTTCCCAGGGCTTCAGCGCCGGTCCCATCGCCACCGCGGCGGTGAAAAGGATGGGTGCCGTCTCGCCCGCGGCCCGCCCCATGCTGATGATAATGCTGGTGATGATCCCCGGCAACCCCGCCGGCAGGATGACCCGCACGATGGTGCGCCAGCGGGTGGCCCCCAGGCTGAGGGAGGCCTGCTTGTAGGTGTGGGGAACGGCACGGATGGCTTCCTCGGACGCGCGGATCACCGTCGGCAGCACCAGCAGCGCAAGGGTCATGCAGCCGACCAGCACGCTGATCGAGTCCGTAAGGTGAAGGGTGTTGATGAAGAAGGCCAGCCCGAAAAGCCCGAAAGCCACGCTGGGCACGCCGGCCAGCGTGCTGATGCAGGTGCGCAGCAGGCTGACCAGCACGCCCTGCCCGGCGTACTCCGTGAGGTATACCGCCGAGATGACGCCCAGCGGGGTGGCGAGCAGCATGGTGCCGAAGGTCAGGTAAAGCGTGCCCAGCAGAGACGGCCAGATACCACCGAAGATGTGCGCGTCGAAAGAGGCGTCGAACAGGAACCGCCAGTAAAAGGTCCAGCGGGGCCGCAGCATCTGCTCGATGTGCGTCCGGGTGTATTCAAAAAGCGGCTCGACGGCGGTGCCCCGGAACTGGTCGACGCGGGGCTTCTGCACCGGCACGCCCATCGAGTCGGGATCGGGATACTCGTAGACCGTTTCGTAGAGCAGGCTGTTCAGGTGGTGCTCGACCCGGTACCAGCGGGCTGCGCCGTAGCGTTTCCGCAGCATCTCGGGCCTGTCTTCGTCGGTGGGCAGCGGGCCGAGAAGCCGCCGAACGGTCTCTTTGAGCTGAGCGGTCTGCTTGACCCCCTCGCGGAGCGCCCCCAGCTCGTCCAACAGTTCGTCATCCTCGATGCCGGCCCGCCAGGCCCAGTCGTCGAAGTCCATGATGGCGTCCCGGACGTCGCCTTTCCGCTCCTGGAAGTCCTCGAGAAGGCCGGCGGGGGCTTCCCGGCGGCGGGCCATGCGGACGAGCCGGTCCCACAGTTCCTCGTCCCGCTCTCTGAGCATCCGGAAGACGGGCTTGCGGGCTTCCTGCGCCGCGGCCAGTTCCTGCTCGAGCCGCTCGGGGTCGCCGCGGCCGAACTTGGCGTTCATCACCCTCCGCCGCTCGACGGTTTCTTTGAATATGAAGGCGCCGGTTCCCCTGGCGAAGATGGGGCCCAGGATCACCACGAGGGCCGCGCACATCAGGAACAGCGAGAAAAGTCCGAGGCCCGAGAAGGAGCGGTCCAGCACCTTGCGCGTTCCGAGTCGCATCGGGCTCAACCTCCCCTCAACCGCGTGGACCTGGCCGCCCACTCGCTGAGCAGGTTCAGCGCGAAGGAGAACAGCAGCAGACAGAAAGCCAGGGCGAACAGGGCGTGATAGTGCTCGCCCCCGTGGACCGTGTCCCCCATCTCCAGCGCGATCGTCGCCGTCAGGGTACGCACCGGTTCCAGCAGGTTCCACCAGGGGGAGGGGATCTCTATGGCGTTGCCCGCGGCCATCAGCACGACCATCGTCTCCCCGACCGCCCGCATGATGCCCAGCAGCACGGCGGCCAGTATGCCGCCCCTGGCGGCCGGCATGACCACGTGGATCATGGTCTCGGCCCGCGTTGCGCCGAGGGCGTAGCTGCCCTGCCGCAGCTCCCGGCCGACGGCGGCCAGGGCGTCCTCGCAGACGCTGACCACCGTGGGCAGGGCCATGAGGGCCAGGATGATGGAAGCGTTCATGGCGTTGGTGCCGCTGGTGATCTCCAGCCGGCTTATGCGGCCGCCCAGCGCGCTGAGGCCCCAGAAGGCCAGGGCCGCCAGAAGAAGACCCGCCAGGGGACGGGCCGCCTTGCGTGACTTGTCCGGCAGGAAGCCGGTGGCCACGTCGCTGAGGGCGAAGATCGCGACGAGCGACAACGGACCTGCCACCACCCACAGGGCCGTGGCCAGCAGGAAGCCTCCCCGCTCCTGCAGAAGGGGAGCGAACAGAACCAGCGCGAAGAAGCCGTAGGCGACCGACGGGATGGCGGCCAGCAGCTCAATGACGGGCTTGAGCACCTGCCGGACGCCGAACGGCACGACGTCGCTGAGACAGACGGCCGCGAGCACGCCCATCGGCACGGCAATAGCGGTGGAGCCGAGGACCACCAGGCCGCTGCCGACGAATATCCCCAGGGCGCCGTAAGAGGGGTCCGCCTTGGTCGGCCGCCACTCGAAGTTCTCGAACAACGCCCACGGCCCCACTTCTCGGAAGAAGGGAAGGGCCTCCCGGAAGATGGAGAACAGCACGAACAGGATGGAGGCGGCTGAGGCGCAGGTGAGCAGGAACAGGAACCCCCGGCCGAGGAAGGAGAGTATCTTCTGGCGGCGTTCGGCCTTGCGGCTCACGAGCAGTTGCTCTTTGCGTATCTCGGCCATCTGCTGAGCCGCCGCCTCCAGCCCTAAAGTAGGGAAAGACCGCCCGCCGATGGTGCATCGACGGGCGGTCTCCCCGTGTGCTCAGTCAATCCATCTGCCTCAGTACTGGGTGACGGGCACGTAGCCTACGTCCTTGACGATTTGCTGTCCACTGGGGGACAGGTAAAGGGTGATGAACCGGTGCAGGTGCGAGCCGATGTCCGGGTATCCGTCGGTGACCATGAACAGGGGCCGCGCGATCGGATAGCGGCCGGTGCCGACGGTGCGGAGGTTGGGCTCGACGCCGTTGACGGCCACCGCTTTGAGGCCTTCCAGGAAGCCCAGGCCGACGTAGGCGATGGCGGCCGGGGTGGTGCTGACGCGCGAGCGGGCGGCGCCGTTGCTCTGGACGTACTCGGCGCGCTCGATCGGCTCGTCGTCGAGCACGATGTCGCTGAAGACGCCGTAGGTTCCGCTGCTGGTGTCGCGGCTGATCACCACGATCTCCCGGTTCGGGCCGCCCAACTCCCGCCAGTTGGTCACCCGGCCGGTGTAGATCTGCTTGACCTGCCGCAGGGACAATTCGGATATCGGATTGCTGGGATGAACGGCCACGGCAATACCGTCCATCGCGACCACGTGGGCGACCGGATAGATGCCGTTGTCGATGGCGCTTTTGAACTCCTTCGGCTTTATGAAGCGCGACATGTCGGCGATGTCACAGGCCCCGTTGATGAGGCTCTTGGCGCCGTTGCCGCTTCCGGTCTCGCTGACGGTGATCGTAACGTTCGGATACCGGTCCATGTAGTACTGGGCAAACGCCTTGGCGACCGGTCCCACGGTGCTGGAACCGTCGATGACGATGGTTGTGTTCTGGCGCTGAGCCGTCGCGGCGGGCGCGATGGCCAGCAGCAGGCCGACGCAGGCGAGCGTCGCTGCAAGAGGCAAAAGAGCGGACAGCTTCAATTTGCATCCCATCTTTTTTCTCCTTCGTGGAGGTCGGCCCGGTCAGGGCGGGCCCTCGGCGAGTGGGTCCGCGCGAGGCCCCCGCCCGTTCCGAGCCAGTATCCGGGGTTTTTGTTAGTTTTACGTTAGGGGAATGTGAGAGGGCCGCGAGACGGCGTTTTGGCCGGCTCAGAAGTCAACCTGGAACCGCATCATGAGGGCGTCCACTCCGTCGTCAACTCCGTCGTCGTTGTCGAAGTTGCTGTGGACGTAGTTCCACATGACCCGCATGTTGGGGTTGAGGTACCAGTTGAGCCCGGCGGTGATGTCGCTGATCTCCGGCTCCGGGCCGCTGTCCGGGTCGGATGAGAGCTGGCTGTAGCGAGCAGCCACCTCCCAGGCCCCCCAGTTGCCGTTGCCGTCGAAGTTGTTGTGCGGCTTCACCCGGCTGAACGAGCCGCTCGAGGTCTTGTAGGGCCGGTGCTCGCCGGTCAGGAAGTAACCGGCAAACACGTAGAACCCCGTCAGGTCCAGGTCGGCGGAGCCCCTGCCGTCGGCGCTGCTGGTGATCAGCTCGCCCTGCAGCGAGAAGGGGCCCTGCACAAGAGCCGCTTCGGCCCCCACCAGCCACACCTCATCAGTGGCGCGGAGACTGCCGAGGTTGAACTTCTCGCCCTGGTGCATCTCCGGCCGGACCCTGTAGCTGACGGAGTCCGGGCTGCGGTAGCTGCCGGACAGGCCGAGGTGCAGCAGGCGCGCACCCTCGTCCTGATAGATGGGCAGCGCGGTGATACGCCCGGTGAGGGCCTGGCCCTCCTCCATATCGGAGTCGCCGAAACCGTCGGTCTCCCAGAAGACACCGCCCGCCCAGGTCATGCGCTCATCCAGGGCGTGGTTGGAGACCTGGAAGCCGGCGTTCCGGCTCGGGGCCAGGTTGACCGGCAGGGCCCTCTCCATGAAGGTGATGTACTTACTGCTGGTCAGTTCCTCCAGGCTGAAGGGCTCCTTGAAGTGACCGACCTTCAGGGTGCCGAAGGGGAGCAACTTCTTGAAGGACAGGTAGGCGTCCTTCAGGTCGGCGTCGCCGCCGGCGAAGTCGAACTGCAGCTTGTAGCCGACCGAATCGTAGATGGAGCCCTTGGTGAACAGCCGGGCTCGGCGGAACTCGATTCCGTCTCCCCACTCGCCGGTCAGTGTTTCGATCTCGTCGTCGGCGCTCATCCAGGCCCAGTCGGCCATGATGCGCCCACCGATTTCGAGTTTGAAGTTCTCATCGAGGGTCTCCATCTCCAGGCCCTCGTCCCAGTAGACGCGGAACGTGTCGGGGCCCTGGATCTTCTCCAGCTCTTGCCGGACCATCTCGGAGAGCTGGTCCTGGTCAACGGCGGCGCGAGGTCGGCGCTGAATCCGGCGGCGCAGCTCTCGCAGTTCCTTCTCCATCTTGTCTATCCGTCGGCGCAGGACCTCCTCTTCGGTGAACTGTGCCTGCGCCGCCGTACCCGCCAGGAAAGACAGGCAGAGTACGATGGCTGTCCCTACCTTCAAAAGCCTGCTCATGCTTCATCCTCCCTCAGTGGGGATCGTACTTCGCGGTTCCACGGGCCGAACACGGGCTTGCTGTGCCCGCTCCGACGGTGAACGATTCTTCCCACAGCCCTCGTGCATAGGCTCTCCCTTCTTGAGGCGACCGGGAGCTTCGTTGCCAATACGGTAACCCCCCCGAACGAGAGCCCTTCAAGGAGTCTTTGAGAATCGTGTGAGGGGTGGAAAACCCCTGGAAAAAGAGGGAGGGGGACTAAAGGCTATCCCGTCGTCCCAAGGCCACGCCGGCCCTCGGCGTGCTGCAGACGGGACGCCGGCCGGCGGAGCGGGAAAGTACGGCGTCGCAGAACAGCGAGATGCGTTCGGCGCCTGAAGGTAAGGCGCCTCAGCATGACAATGTGCGGGTCAGCGCCCCAAGTGTCCTTCTGAGCGAGCGAAGCTAATGCGCCGCAGAGGGGCCTCAGGCGGCCGGGAGGATGATGGTGAAGGTGCTGCCTTCGCCGGGCGTGCTGTCCACCTCGACCCGTCCGTGGTGGTTCCGCACGATGTGCTTGACGATGGCCAGTCCCAGGCCGGTGCCGCCGCTGCTTCGTTCGCGACCCTTCTCGACGCGGTAGAAGCGCTCGAACAGTCTTGGCAGGTGCTCCGGCTCTATACCGGGGCCTTCGTCCCGGACGCTGACGGCGATCTCCTCGTCCCGCCGGCCGGCTTCCACGTGGACGGTGCTTTCAGGGGGGCTGTAGCGGACGGCGTTGTCCAGGAGGTTGAAGACGGCCTGTTCCAGCAGGGGAGGGTTCAGCTCCGCCCGCAGATTTTCATCGCATTCGGCGACAAGGTGGATGTCTTTTTCCTCGGCGCGGGCGCGGCACATTTCCACCGCCGTCTCGACCACCTGCTCGACCAGCCCGGTTTCCAGGTCGATCTCGCCGCGTTCCTCGTGGCGCTCCGTGCGGGAGATGGTCAGGAGGTCATCGAACAGCTCCTGCAGGCGGTCCGCCTGGTGGCAAATGATCTCCAGGAACCGCCGGTGCTCCTCGGGCGCCTCGCTGCTCCATTCCTCCCGAAGGGTCTCGGCGAATCCCTTGATGGCGGTGATGGGTGTGCGGAGTTCGTGGGAGACGTTGGCGACGAACTCCCGCCGCATTCCCTGTAGGCGGCGCAGGCGGGTGACGTCGTTCAGCACCAGCAGCATCCCTGAGGGCTCACCTTCTGCGTCGCGCAGGGAAGTTGCTCTCGCCTGGAGACAGCGCTCTCCCTCCCGAGCCGGGAGCACCAGGTCGGCCTGCAGGCCTTCCTCTGAGGAGAGTGCCCGTGCGGCGAAAGACTGCAGCCCGGGGTTGCGGACCACCTCCTGGATGAGGCGTCCTTCAGCGCCCTCCCTCTCGCAGTCCAGCAGGCGGGCGGCGGCGGGATTCATTCTGATGATGCGCTGGTCCTGGTCCACGGCCATGACCCCTTCGGCCATGCTTCCCAGGACGGCCTCCAGTTCGTTGCGCTGCCGGATGACGGTGCGGATTCTGTCCCCCAACCGCGCGGCCATCAGGTTCATGGCGTCGGCCACGGCGCCGACCTCTTCGGTCGGTCCACGGGAAATCTTATGGTCCAGCTCTCCCCGTGCGAATCGCTTCGCCCCGCGCTCCAGTTCCTCCAGCGGCCCGCTGATCCTCCGGCTGACCAGCAGGGAGACGGCGCCGGCAACGGCGGCGATGACGACGGCGGCCAGCGCGATGCCCTTGTAGAATGGACGGAGGGATTGCCGCAGGGATGTTACCGGTAGCGAGGTCCGAACGACGCCGAGCAGCCGGCCATCTGCCTCGACGGGCAGGGCTACGTACATCATTTCCTTCTGGAGGGTGGGACTGGGCCGCACGGCGGTGCCGGTTTCTCCCAGAAGGGCCTGCCGGATTTCCGCACGGTTGGCGTGATTCTCCATCTCCTCCGGGTCCTTCTCGGAGTCGCCCACCACGGTGCCGTCCGGGAGGATGACGGTCAGGCGGGCCTCCGCGCGCTCCGCCAGGTCGGAACAAAGCCTGTCCACGCGGCTCAGCATCGGTGCCTTCAGCATCTGGTCGAGCTGGGCCTGGGCCAGGGCGGCCTTGGCCTCCAGATTCCTGCGGGACTCCTTGCGGTGGAAGCGGTGGAGGGCGTCGGCGGCATACCAACTGACTGCGGCAACGACCGCCAGGGTGATCAGGAGGTAGGAGGGGTAGAGGTGCCAGAAGAGCCTTCTGCTGCGCACTTTCTACTCCTTGAAGCGGTAGCCGACACCCCGGACCGTCTGGATGTAGTCCGCCGCCTCGCCCAGTTTCTTCCGCAGCGTGGCGATGTGGAAATCCACCGAGCGGTCCGTCACCGGGTAGCCGGTTCCCCGGATTCGGTCGATGATCTGGCTTCGGGTAAAGACCCAGCCGGGGCGCCGCGCCATCAGGTGGAGGATGCGGAACTCGGTGTAGGTCAGCTCCACCGTCTGCTGTCCGAACACCACTTCGTGGCGGCCGGGATGTATGAGGAGGTCATGGATTTCGATCGGTTCGTCTTCGGCGATCGGTTCCCGGCTCTTGCGCCGGAGCACCGCGCGGACCCTTGCCATCAGCACCCTGGGGCTGAAAGGCTTGGTCACGTAATCATCCGCTCCCAACTCCAGGCCGGCAACTATGTCGCTCTCCTCCCCCTTGGCGGTCAGCATGACGATCGGGATGTTGGCGGTTGACCGGTCGGTCTTCAGGCGGCGGCACACCTCCAGGCCGTCCACCCCCGGCAGAAGGAGGTCCAGCACGACGAGGTCCGGAGGCCGGGAGGTCGCTTCCGACAGTGCGTCCTCCCCCGTCTCCACGCAGACCGCCTCATAGCCTTCCCGCTCCAGGTGGTGACGAACCAGCTCCCGGATGTCCTCCTCGTCGTCCACCACCAGTATTCGCTTCTCCGGCATTTCGCCCTCCGGCGCAGGCATAGAATCACGCTTCTATATTATCCACGCAAATATTAGCGCAATGTGAGCGCGAAGCAATGATAATCTTTGGCCCGCCGGCGGGCGCCTGGCTCCGGGTCCGGCTACTGTCCGCTGTGCACCGGACAGGGCTCCACGATGACCTCGCACTCGCCACAGACGCGCACTTCGGAGTGCAGCGCTTTGAAGCCGTCCCACACTTCGTATCTCTGCCCGCAGACCGGACAGATTCCCTCCGTGTAAGGACACTCCGCTGTCGGCATCACCTTCAACTCCTCACCGCACACCGGGCAGGTCGTCACTTCCGCCGTCTCCATGGTGGTGGCGGGCGCCTCGCACCCGGCGGCCGGAAGAATACCGATGAACAGAACGGCCATTACAACCATCGCACCGATCAGAGCACGCATGATTCGCCCCCTAATGAGAAGAAGTGTCTCTTCCGGCAGGCCTCTGCCCGCCGTTTATGCTTTACATTTTACCTTCTACTTGGGCCGTTGTCATCCGCAGGCGGAGGCGGCCGGCCGGGCGCGGAAGTTTGCGGCGCTGGACTCATACAGTAAGATGACGTGGCGTCGCCGGGGCCCCGGCTGAGCCGCGTCGCTTTCCGAGGAAGTTTCGCTGAGGCAGAGATGCTTGTAACCGAAGGGGAGGCTTCCGGACGGAGCCGGCGGGTGTGCTGGGCCGTCACCTGGCTGCTGTGTGCCGCCGTGGCGGCGGCGGTCGCATGGAGGCCGGTGGCCGGTGAACCGCTCCTGTGGGTCAGCATGGCGCTGTGGTGCCTTATCGCGGGCCGTCACCTATTTTTCTCTCTAACCGCACGTTTCCTCAAAGCGCCCTCCCGCTCCGAGCCGGAACGGCAGCCTTCCTTCGTGTTCATCATCCCCTGTCTGAACGAGCTTCCCTCGCTGCGGAAGACCGTTCCGGCGCTCCGGAAGCTGCGCTGTGACGGGGGGTTTAGCTTCCTGCACGTCTGCGAAGCGGCTTCGACCGACGGCACGGAAGATTACCTGAAGGAGGCGGCCGCAGAGGACGAACGCATGCTCCCGATCGTCAAGGACACCCCGCCGGCGGGCAGGGGAGCGGCGATAGCCTACGGGTTGGAGAGGGCGCCGGAGGGGGAGGTCGTGGGGTTCCTGGACGCCGACCACGTCCTGGGGCAGGAGTCGCTGGATGCCCTGGTCCGCATCTTCGGCCGGGAGGACCCTCCGCCGGGCGTTCAGGGTGTCTGCGCGGCCTCCAACCGGTCGGCCACTCCGCTGGCAAGGCTACTCGCCATCGAACGGGACTGGATGGAGCGGGTCGAGCTGCAGGTGGCCCCCAGGATGTGGGGCATATCCCAGTTCGGCGGTGGGCAGGGCTTCTTCCAGAGAGAAGTGCTGGAGGACCCGCGCTTCCGCATCGACGAATCGATGATCCTGGACGACACGGACCTCTCCTGCCGCCTGGCCCTTCAGGGGTACCGCGTGGCCTTCGCACCGGACGTGGTCACCGCGTCACGCCGGCCCGAGGGGGTGAGGGAGTTCCTGGACCAGCGTTTTCGGTGGGCCAGGGGATGGCTTCAGATGGGGTCCAAGTACCTGAAGCAGGTGTTCGCCGCTGGAGGTGCCCGGGTGGGCGTGCGGCTGGACCTTTTGCGACTGGTCCTTACGCCGTTCCTGGGAGTGCTGTTGTGCCTGGGGTTTGCGGCCGCCGTCGGCGCGCTGATTTCCTTCAGCTCCCCCGCCTTCCGGCTGGGGCTCGCCGTGCTGCTTTTGCCGTTTTTGCTCGGTTTCCAGCCCTACCTGGCGGGCGCCCGGGCGGCCCGCATTCGGGACTTCCCCCTGGTGTTTGTGGGCGTGCCGCTGCTTTTCACCGTTTACACGATTCTGCTGGCGAGTGCCTTAGTGGAATGGTGGGTGCTCCGCAGACCACCCCGCTATTCCAAGACCGGCAAGCCCGACTGACGGGCGCCTCAGGGAGCCGGCTGGCAGCGGGGGCAGAAATAGCAGCTCCGCTGGTTCATCTTTATGCGCCGGATCTCCGCCCCGCAGCGAGGGCACTCCTCCCCCTCCCCCCGGTGACCGATCAGCCGGGCTTCCGGCAGGTCGCGCGCGTCGGCTCCCCGGTCGATCGAGCCGCGCAGCACTTCCTTGTCGGCCCGGAAAAGACGGTTCAGGTCCTCTTCGGTGAGTTCCTCCACCGGAGCGCGCGGATGGAAACGGGCCTGGAACATGATCTCGTCGGCGTAGACGTTCCCGATGCCGGCGAGTACGTGCTGGTCCATCAGGCGATTGTTCAGCGCTCCGCGGCGGCGCCCCATGATTTCCCTGAACTCCTCCCAGCTTACATCGAGGGCGTCGGGGCCGAGGTCTTTGTCCTCGACGAACTGCCGGGGGCTTTCCTCCAGGCTGACCCGGCCCAGTTTCCGCCGGCAGTCGTAGGCCAGGTGGTATCCGCCGGTAAAGCTGATGAGTATGCGGTCGTGCTCGGGGTCTCCGGCGGGGTCACGAAAGTACTTCAGGTTGCCGGTCATCCCGAAGTGCAGCCTCAGCCACGGCCCCTCATCCAGCTCGACCAGCAGGTTCTTCCCGTGCCGGGTGGTGCCGCCGAAGCTGCGTCCCGTCAGGGCATCTCTCAGTTCATCAGGTGAGACGTCCTTCAGCACGTAGCTGTCCCGCACTTCCACTTCGCCGACCTCCTGATGGAGGGAGGTAGCCTGAAGGTAGCGCCTCATCATTGCCACGTCGGGGAGTTCCGGCACGTCCGCAGCCCTCCGTGTTGTCTCAGCGCAGAACGACTTCCATCCCGTCGTGGGCGATCTCGGCCTCGACGTCCCGCTCCCGCGCGTATTCCTCGACCAGCTCGGTGGCTTCTCCGGGGTCCGCCTCGACGACCTGGGAGCCGCAGTGCGTGATGAAGGCGCGGGGCACGTCGAACTTTTTGCACCAGGTGAGCTGGGTGCGCACCGGGGTGTGACCGATCAGTGTGTCGCCCGGCTTCCGGACCATGGAGGAGTCGATGGTAGCCCCGTCCCCCACGTAGGCTTTCAGGCCCGAGAGCGCCGCCTCGCGGTCTTCGATGTAAACCACGTCGGGCACGTAGAAGATGGTGACCCGGCCGGCGGAAATCCGATACCCCACCGCCGGCGCCCGGGTGGAATGGAGCACGGGGTATGCCTCGAAGGTGATGCCCCTTATCTTCAAAGGGCGGCGGTGCTGCACCGTGTGGCGTTCGGGGATGGGATAATCACCGATCTCCTCCCAGGAGGCTTCGGTGGCGTAGACCCGACAGGGAGCCCCGTCCTTGAGGCCCCAGGCGTGGTCCGGATGTGCGTGGGTGAGGATGAGGGCCTGCGGGTTCAGCTCGTCCAGATGTCCCCGCCAGTCTTCCCCGCAGTCGATCGTCACCCCTTTGCCGCGGTAGGAGACCGTGCAGACCGAGTGCCTGCGGTGGCGCTCGCTGCGCGGCTCGATGTAGCCGCGCGTTCCGTGGAAGATCAGCTTCACAACCGTCCCCGACTCCCTTCCGGCTCGCAGGCTCGACCCTCCGGGTATCGTGTCCCACCGGGCGGCGTGCGTCAAGCAACGGCTCCTCGCCGGAGGTGCCTTACCGGCGCCAGGGGGTTGGCTCCGAGCTGTCTTTCCGTTCGCTCCAGGCCGTCTCCGAATTCCACTGGTTGCGCAGGGGGGAGGGTTCTCCCATGGCGCCCTTGACCAGCTCGGCATAGTCTTCGCCTTCCCACGCGGTCAGGCAGAAGCCATACTGCTTCAGGTATGCCGGCCCCCGCTGGAAGGCCCGGTCGATATCCTTCTTTATGGCCCGGTAGAGTTCCGCCAGGGTTTCGGCCTCCTGGACCTGCTCCAGGTTCGGCCGGAGGATGATTCCGATCTTCTCGTTTCCCCGGGCGTCCTCGATGGGGCGGACGGCGAACTCCTCGATGGTGCTGCAGCGGGAGAGGCGTTCGTCCACCTCCTGCTCCGGGAAGACCTTCTTCCCGTTGGGCAGCACGATGACGTGCTTGGTGCGCCCGACGATGTAGAGGTTTCCCTCCTCGTCACGGCGCGCGATGTCTCCGGTCCGGAGGGCATCGCCCATCATCTGCCGCCGGGTGCGGTCCGGGTCCTTGTGGTATCCGCGCATCACGTGGGGCCCCCTGACCAGCATCTCTCCCCAGTGTTCCAGGTCGAAGGACAGCTCCTCGACGCTGCTCTGGGTGAACTCGATGCGGGTGCCGTCGAGCGGTCTGCCGATGCTGCCGGCCTTCCGCTCGTAGTGGCCGGTGCAGTAGAAGCGGAAGGGCCTGAACTCCTGCACCGCGCCGACCGGGGAGATTTCGCTCATGCCCCACCCCTGCAGGACCGGCACCCCGAGGACGAAGAAGCGCCGGAGGATGGTTGGGCTGATGCGCGCGCCGCCGCTGACGGCGAACCGGAGCTGCAGCCCCCCGAACAGACGGATGTGGAGGCCCCGGAAGATCAGCTTTCCGAGGTTGAGCCGGGTCCAGCTCTTCACCCGCCGCGAGAGCCGGCGGGCCCGTCCAAACTGCTCCAGCCGCCCGCTGCGCTCCGCCGCGTTCTCTACCGATTCCAGCAGGCCTTCCAGCACGCGCGGCACGGCCACCAGGACGGTGGGACGGCTCCTGCGCAGCAGGTGGCGCGACCGGCGGTCGCGGATGTCGCCCACCGCCGTCCGTGCCCCCGCATACAGCGGCAGAACAACGGTGGCGGTCAACGGGTAGGCGTGGTGGTAAGGAAGAAGCGCGGGCACGCAGTCCCGCGGCGTAACGCCGAACCGGCGGCACAACCGCCTGGCGTTGAAGGCGATGTTGCGGTGCGTCAGCTCAACGCCCTTTCGGGGGCCGGTGGTGCCGGAGGTGTAGAGTATCTGAGCGAGGTCGTCGGGGGCGATCGCCGGCTTCGGTGGCGGCGCACTGCCGACCTCCTGCGCGCAGATCGCCGGGCACGGCGCGATACGTTCGGCAGCCTTCAGATCGCCCTCTTCGGCAATGAGGAGTTGGGCCTCGGAGTGCTCCAGGGCGAAGCGGAGACGTTCCGGTTCGGCCTCCAGCATGTCGTGCTCCAGCGGCACGGCGACGGCCCCCAGCCGGAGTACGCTCAGGTAGGCGGTCACCCAGCGTGCGGAGTTCGGCATGAGGATGGCGACCGTCCGCCCGGCACCGACGCCCAGTTCGTGGAGGCGGCCGGCCAGCAGTTCCGCGTCCCGGTGCAGGGCGCCCCAGGAGGTGCGCTCCAGCCGGTTATCCGCGCCCAGCGTCATCAGGGCGGTCCGGTGGGGCGTGCGGCCGGCCCGGAATGGCAGGATGTCGCCGAGAGTCCTTACCTGTCGCCTCGTCGGCAGCACGCCCTTTACCCCTTTTAGTCCGGGGAAAGCTGCACGGCCTTTATACGATTCCGTAGAGGTGGTCCACCAGTGGCAGGGCGACCCGCTGGCCGGTGAGCACCGACAGGCGGGCGGCCTCCATGATCTGCTGGGCGTCGTGGGAGACCTCCGGGCTGCACATCCCTTCCACCGGCTCGCCGGTGCGGATGCAGTGGCGGAAGTACTCCGGCCCGTTGCGGCGGGGCGCCTCCGGGGCGGGCGGCTCCTCCTCCTGCGCCTCGCCCTCCCCGCGGGTGCAGACGGTTACCTTGCCGCGTCCGGCGACCATCGTTCCCTCGGTTCCGTAGAGCACCAGGTCGTGAGGCGGCCATCCGGGGACGGCCTCGGTCCAGGTGGTTTCGATCACGGCGTTGGCGTCCGGGTACTCCAGGGCGACCACGGCGTTGTCGTCCACCGGGATGTTCTGACGAACCAGTCTGCCGGCAACGGCCATCACCTGGGAGGGGCGACCGAGGAACAGGCGTGCGAGGTTGGCGCCGTATCCGAGGTAGTCGAACAGTGCACCCGCCCCGTTCTCCACCGGGTCGAAGAGCCACTCGCAGAAGTGCGGGTCGCAGCCCAGTTCGTCCGGGCCGCAGTGGCCCCCGCGCCACTTCATCTGCCAGGGGCGTCCGACGGCGCCCTCGCGCGCCAGCCGGAGCGCGTGGTTCAGGCCGGGCGACCAGGCGGTGGGCCAGTTGATCATCAGCACGACCCCGGCGGAGCGGCAGGCGACCAGCATGCGGTCGGCGGCCTCCAGGCTGCTGGCCATGGGCTTCTCGCTCATGACGTGGAGGCCACGCTCGGCGGCCATCTCCACCAGGTCCGCGGTGCCCCGGTTCGTGCCGTAGGCGTAGACGGCGTCCAGCTCCTCGCTCTCCAGGAGTGCCGCGGGTTCGGAGTAGGTTTTGTCCACCCCCGTGGCATCCCGGAAGCGCTCCAGGAGCACGTCGTGGGGGTCGGCTGCGGCGACCAGTTCGGCGTCGGCCACCTCCTTGGTCTGCTCCAGGTTGCTCCACACGTGGTCGTGCACAAGTCCCAGCACGCCGATCCGTATCGCATCCGGCATGACTCTACCTCACTGAAGGGGTCTGGACTTCAACTCCCGGCGGCACCGCCACCACGGGGCCGCTTCTGACGGTGGAGATTTTCGCAGGCTTCAGCGCAAAATCAAGCGGCGGGGCCCGGTCGTCGTTTCCATGGGCGATTTGCGGGGCGGCGAGGAAGGCATATAATGGGACCGTCCCTGCCGATCGAGGTGCACCATGGGTTTACTGGCGGCCGCAATCCGCGTCTACATGCTGGTCATCGTAGTGCGCGCCGTCTTCTCCTGGCTGCCCCCCCGCGCCCGGCGCAACGAGGTGTATGAGTTCGTCCGCGCCATCACCGAACCGGTGCTGCGTCCGGTGCGGCGCCTGCTGCCGACCCCCGGCGGCATAGATTTCTCCCCCCTCCTGGTTCTGCTCGGACTCGAGGTGCTCAGCCGCGCGCTTATGGGCGTCTGAGGCCAGCGGGTGTTTTAAGGCACCGGGACGTGGTCGAGTATGCGCCGGATCAGTTCGTCGGTGGAGACCCCCTCGGCCTCGGCCTCGAAGGTGAGGATGATCCGGTGCCGGAGGACGTCGGGCGCGACCGCCTTCACGTCGTCGGGAATCACGTACGGGCGGCCCTCCAGCAGGGCTCGCGCCCGGGAGGCCATGACGATGTAGATGGACGCCCGCGGGGAGGCGCCCCATTCAATCAGCTCCCCCAGCCCAAGTTCCGGCTCGGGACGGCGGCTGAGCCTCACGATGTCCAGCACGTAGTCCTTTATCCGCTCGTCCACGTAGATCCGGTCGGCCACCGAGCGGTGCTCCAGTATCCGGCCGGGGGAGATGACCGGCTGCACCTGGAGCTTCGGCCGGGAGACGGCCATGCGGTCGACGATGCCCCGTTCTTCCTCTCGTTCGGGGTAGGGCACCCGCACCTTCAGCAGGAACCGGTCCACCTGCGCTTCCGGCAGGGGATAGGTGCCCTCCTGCTCGATGGGGTTCTCGGTGGCGATGACCAGGAAGGGCCTGGGCAGGGGAAAGGTCTCCCCGCCGACGGTGACCTGTCGCTCCTGCATGGCCTCCAGCAGGGCGCTCTGCACCTTTGCGGGCGCGCGGTTGATCTCGTCGGCCAGCAGGAGGTTGGTGAAGATGGGTCCCCGCCGGGTGGTGAACTCCCCCGTCCGCGGGTTGTATATCTCGCCCCCCAGAAGGTCCGCGGGCAGGAGGTCGGGAGTGAACTGGATGCGGCTGAAGGAGGCGTCCAGCGCGCCGGCCACGGTGGTGGCGCAGAGGGTCTTCGCCAGCCCCGGCACGCCCTCCAGAAGGACGTGCCCGGAGCAGAGCATGCCTGTCAGCACGGCGTCGATCAGGGCGTCCTGGCCCACGATGACGCGATGGATTTCCTCCCGGAGCGCCTCCAGGTGCTCGCGGACTCCGGCGACCTGTTCGCGCAGCTCCGGATCGACGGCGGTTCTGTCCACTCAGGACTCTCCCAGCAATTGCAGCGCGGCCGCGGTATCGGTCAGCTCGGCGCCCGCTTCCTCCATCTCTCGGAGCGGTTCCTCCGCTGCGTCGGGGTAGAGGTCCGTATGCAGGGCGCGTCCCTTTTGCGGGCGTTCCATAGCCACCCCGACGGAGTTATCCGGTCCACAGAAAGGTGAGTATAGGTCACGGCGTTTCTTTTGCAATCCTACGGCGCTCCGGGGCACCTGTTGCCGGCCGCTGTCCATTGGTGGACGGAGGGCCGGTGAACTCGCCTGCTACGAGCACCGGCTGGCGCCGGGATGGCGTTGTGGTGCTCGTAGTGAGCGCCTTTGAAGCGGTCCGCCTCGTGCCGTGGGGTTCGGCGAAGTGCGGCCTCCGAATGCTGCCCCCCGGGGGGCGCGCTACGACGGGGGCCTGCTTGTATCGCAGTCGGTTCCGGTTCGGAAGAGCCGGGGATGCCCCGGCGTCGGTAAAACTTGCAATCGCCTCTGCGGCGGCGGTAGACTAAGAACCGTGGGCCTCGCCGGAGTTTTCTCAATTTGCGGACGGCACGGGGTTTGCCGTTTTCCACCTTGGAGGTGGAGATTATGTGGATAATGGCAGCCGCTCAGGCGCCCTGGAGGCTTTTCGGCCTCTTCACCGGTATAGACCTGGCGATCATCGCGGTGCTTCTGCTGAGCATTGGCCTCGGGTTCTACTCCGGGTTCATCTGGCAGATACTGAGGATCGTCAGTGTGGTGGTAAGCTTGTGGGTGGCCTGGGTCTATCATCCCTACGTGGCGGAGTCGCTGGGTTCGAGCCTCAGTGAGCCGACCCGGCGCATCGCCGGCGCAATCCTGGTCTTCTGCGGCATGCTTCTTGTGTGTTACCTGGTGTCCTACCTGTTCCGCGATATCCTCAACGCCCTGAAGCCACAGATGCCCGACCGGATACTCGGCGCCGTGTTCGGCTGCTGCAAGGGCGCCCTGCTGGTGGGCGTGGTGGCTTTCCTCGTCCTGCGCTATGCCGGGAATGACAGCGGCCTCCGCCGGCACGTGGAGGAATCCAAGGCCGCTACGGCGATGGCCGTCTGCGCGGAGACCTTCCTGCATCTGCTGCCCGACAAAGCCCGGCAGGGGGTGGAAGGAACCGAAAGGGTCGAGCAGACGGAGGCCGCAGGCAGAGAGGCTGCCCAGGCCGCTATGGCCCCGTCCGGAGCTTCGGCCTGAGCCCTACGGCCCGGCAGGGGGGTGGATTCCCGCCCGTTACAGTGTGACGGTGGCGGTCACACCGAGCGGGCCACTCTGAGTTGCCCGAGGGGGATCGCTCGGGAGAGGTGGCCCGCCTTCCGATTGCCGTGTTCGGCGGCCGCATCGCGGTTTAAGGAAACGTAACGCCTTTCTGCGCAACCCTTTAATGTGCCACGGCGCGGTCCCGCCATGCGCGGTGTCGATGGGCGTTCGGACCGGGGCGTGACGTCCGTGAGGCCGTGGCATCTTGATTGCAGGGAGTCAGAGGGATCAGTCGTCTTCATAGATCATTTTGTCAAGGGCGGTGATGAAGCGTGGAGGTGGATTCTGAGGAACTTGGAGTTGCCTGTCGAGGTTACACGCGTCTCATGGGAGCTGTAGGTCACACCGTAAAGCCCACGGCTCTGGCAGAGGCTCTGGTTGAGGAGGAGAAGGAGAAAGAGCAGATTGAAGCGCTGATCGCGGGAGAGCAGGAGGAACCCGCAGAGGTGCCGGCGGACCGAGATGCCGCGGAGCGCATGCAGGAACTTTTGAGCAGCCTGCGCGAAGAACTCTGTGGCATGCTCCGGCGGGAAGCGGATGCGGACGTCGATGCAACCGCTACGGAGGAATTGCTGGCCGAGCTGCAAACCCTCCCGGCGGAGCAGCGGGAGAGGCTGGCCGACGGGATAGCCCTCAACGGACACCGTCCGTTCATACGGCGCCGCTACATGGGCGGCGAGGAGTTCCGGCAGTTGGTGAAGGACTGGGAGCAAGAGGCGCCCTTCGCCCTGTTCAAGCTGGTGCCCCGCCTGCAGCAGGAACTGGAGGAACGAGGCTTCTCATTGGAGACTTCCCGCATACGGAAGTTCTTCCAGCCCGACGCGGAACTCGAGCGGGTACCGCAATGCCTGGCCTGCATACTTCGCCGTCTGGACGGGGAATATCGCTGTCAACTGGTGCCGCTGGAAGAGCTGGTCGGCGACGGGGATCCCGACGAATGGCTGGAGGAGACACGCAAGAAACTGCTGTTCCGCAGCCACAGCGCCATGCACAAGGCCATCGCCGAGGTCAGCAGCCTCAAGTACGACTGCGTGCACAAGGCGCTCAGCGGGCGCAGCAAGGCCAAACGCATACAGGTGGAGATCAAATACTGCCTGGAGAAATGGCTGAAGCAGTCCGAGCGGGATGAAGAGCCCGAGATCGACGATGAATACCGCGGCGTCCCCGTGGGGTGGACCTGCGAGCTGCTGCCGGCCCTGGAGCGCAGGTTCGAGACGAAGGAGGCGCTCTACCGTCGCATCTCCGAGAAAACGGGCATCAAGGCCGGCTCCGTGCGGCGCTACTTCCAGAGCAACGGCCAGCTCAAATACGCCCCGCTGTCGGTCTACCGGTACGCCCGGAATCTGGCCGATGGCGTTCCGACCGAGAGCCGGAGGGAATCCTACCTGGCGGACAGTCGCACCAGCCGGGTGGCCTCGCGGCTGGCCGCGAAGGCCAACGCCGCCCTCCGCAGATGGCGGGCTTCATCGGACGCCCCCGAACTGGAGCTGGAATTCCGGCAGGCGCGCCACGAGCTTATCGCGGCCATCAAGGAGGGCTGGCACACGGTTCCCGCCGACGGTTGAGGGCCTACCGCGAAGAACTGGATCGGCGGCGGTGTCCGGCCCCCGCTTTACTTGAGGGCCTCCACGTAGTCGGTTTTCTCCCACGTGAACTCCGGCTCCGATCGGCCGAAGTGGCCGAAGGTGGCGGTTTTGCGGTAAATGGGGCGGAGCAGGTCCAGGTTCTCGATGATGGCCCGGGGCCTCAGGTCGAAGGTTTCCCTCACCATCTGCTCGATACGGGCCTCCGGCACGGTGGCGGTGCCCTCGGTGTCGATGCGTATGGAGACCGGTTTGGCAACGCCGATGGCGTAGGCGATCTGGAGTTCGCATATGTCGGCGAGTCCCGCGGCAACCACGTTCTTGGCCACGTGGCGGGCGGCATAGGCGGCGCTGCGGTCCACCTTGCTGGGGTCCTTGCCGCTGAAGCATCCGCCTCCGTGCCGGCCTCGGCCGCCGTAGGTGTCCACGATGATCTTCCTTCCGGTCAGGCCGCAGTCTCCCCGCGGGCCCCCGATGACGAACCGGCCGGTCGGGTTGATGTGATACTTGATGTTGTCGGCGGCGAACTCGGGGGGCAGGCAGGGACGGATGATCTCCTCCACGTAGGCCTCCTCCAGCTCCTGGCGGCTGACATCGGGCGCGTGCTGGAGGCTGAGCACTATCGTCTCTATGCCCACCGGCTTGTTGCCTTCGTAGCGGGCGGTGACCTGGGTCTTGCCGTCGGGTCGCAGGAAGGGCAGGGCTTGCTCGTCCCGAACCCGGCGGGCTTTCTCCATGATCCGGTGGGCCAGCATGATGGGGAGGGGCATCATCTCGGGTGTTTCGTTGCAGGCGAACCCCACCATCATGCCCTGGTCGCCGGCCCCCTGCTGCTTGCCTTCCTCCGGCGCGGCCGAAACCCCGCGGTCAATGTCGGAGGATTGCTTGCTGATCGAGAGTATGACGCCACAGGTCTCGGCGCAGAAGCCGTAGGCCGCGTCGGTGTAGCCGGCGGCACGGATGACCTCTCGGGCGACCTCCGCGTAGTCCACGTCGCCTCCGGAGGTGATCTCGCCGGCGATGAAGGCGAGCCCCGTTTTCACCATGGTCTCGCAGGCGACCCGGCTGTGAGGGTCCTGCTCCAGGAGTGCGTCGAGGATGGCGTCGCTGATCTGATCGGCGATCTTGTCCGGATGACCGACGGAGACGGACTCCGAGGTGAACAAGTAGTGTCGCGCCGGCATGTATGCCTCCCGAAGGTGGGGGAACGGATGCCTCCGCAACTATAGCAGATGGGCGGCCGGGGCCGCAACCGGCGGGGGGCGGAGACAAAAAATAATGCGGGTGGGTTGGGGTAAACCCACCCGCAAGAGGGGCTGCTGTCGGGGAGGGGGGCGCTCGCCCGACAGCTCACGACGCGTTCATTAAGGGTGGGAGCGTCGTGATTTAAGGGACAGGCAGCTGCCGTTCATATGAAGCAAATGACATGCCAGCAGAGGGCAATCTGCTCGGTCCCATTCCCCCTCAACTCGTCTGTATTTCTAAGAGCTTCTGCAAGAACGCTTTACGCTTCTCAGTCCGCCTCGGCCCCCTCAAGACCCCGGTCGAACTGTACGTGCCACAATACGAGATTCGCCGGGGCGTTGCAAGTTAAACTGCGTTTTTTACAGACTTTTCTCAGAAGACTGTATTCTTTACGTACCCCCCCCCACCTGGCGGGTCGGCCCGCTCAGAGGTCGTATTTGTGGATCTTTCGGTAGAGGGTGCGTTCCCCGATGCCCAGCAGCTCGGCGGCCCTCTCCCGGTTGCCGTCCACCAGCTCCAGGGTGCGGGCGATGTGGAGCCGCTCCACCTCCTCCAGGGGTTGTCCGGCGAGGGCCGCCAGGGATCCCTCTTCTTCAAGCCGGCTGCCGTAGTCCAGGATGTACTCCGGCAGGTCGTCCTCCCCCAGCACTTCGTCCGTAGTCGCCACCATCATGTGCTCGATGCAGTTCCGCAGTTCACGGACGTTGCCGGGCCACTGGTAACGGAACAGCGCCTTCCGGGCGGCCGAACTCAATCCGGCCACGGGTCTATCGTAAACCTCGGAGAACTCGCGCACGAAATCATCAATCAGCAGGGGTATGTCTCCCTGCCGATCCCGAAGGGGAGGCAGGTTGATGGTCATCACGTTGAGCCGGTAGAAGAGGTCACGCCGAAAGGAGCCGTCCTCGATCTTCTTGTGGAGGTCCTGGTTGGAGGCGGCGATCAGGCGGACGTCGACGTGGACGGCCTCGTTGCTGCCCACTCGGACGATTTCCCCGTGCTCCAGGGCGCGCAGCAGTTTGGTCTGGCTGCTGACGGGCATGTCCCCGATCTCGTCCAAAAAAAGCGTTCCGTGGTTGGCATACTCGAACAGCCCCACCCGTGAGCTGACGGCTCCGGTGAAGGCGCCTTTCTCGTGGCCGAACAACTCGCTCTCCAGGATGGTCTCCACCAGGCCGGCGCAGTTCAGGGGGACGAAGCGGTTGTGGCGCCGGGGGCTGTTGTAGTGGATGCCCCGGGCCACCAGTTCCTTGCCCGTACCCGTCTCCCCCTGCACGAGCACCGTGGCGTCGGTGGCGGCGATCTGCCGCATCTTGCGGAAAACCTTCTGCATGGGCGGGCTGTTGCCCACGATGTTCTGGAAGGTGTAGCGCTCGGCCAGTTCGCTCTGCATGGCCGCCCGGTCCCGGGCCAGGTAGACGTGCTCGGCGGCCCGGTCCACCATGGCGCTGAGTTCCACCGGGTTGACGGGGGTTTGCAGATAGTAGAGGGCCCCGGATTGCATGGCGAGGACGGCGTCGTCGGCGCGGCTCCGGTCTGTGACCACGATAACCTGGCACTTCGGGTCGGCCCGGCGGGCAGCCTCGAGCACCGCCGTTCCATCCCCGTCGTCGCTCCGGAGACCGGTTATCACGACGTCGTAGCGCCCTGATCCGGCTTCCTCCAGGGCGTCGTCAGGGTCGGTGATGACCGTGCAGGCGTGGCCGGACTCCTTCAGTGTGGCGGCGATGGTCTCGGTGACCGGTTCGGAATCATAGCAGACCAGTATGTTGGCGTGGTCTTGCATGTGTGGCCACTCGCGGGGGGAGTAGGCGTCCGCAACCCCGGGACTCAGGCCTCGCTGGTTTCTTTGAGGGCGGCCGGCAGCAATTCGTCGCACCCGGCCGCCGCGTCGGGGCCGGGACTCAGGCCTCGCTGGTTTCTTTGAGGGCGGCCTTGCGGCTGAGCCGGACGCTGTTGTCCTCCACGCTCAGGACTTTAACCTTCATGGTGTCGCCGACCTCGCAGATGTCCTTTACTTCGCGGACGTAGCTGTCGGCCAGTTCGCTGATGTGACACAGGCCGTCGGCGCCGGGGAACAGCTCGACGATGGCCCCGAAGTCCTTCAGCTCGGTAACGGTGCCTTCGTAGATCGCTCCGACCTGCACAGCCTGCCCCATCTGCTCGATATAGGCGGCGGCCTCCTCCGCCCGGCTCTCCCCGGTGCCGGAGACGGTCACGGTGCCGTCGTCTTCCACCTCGATGTTGCAGTCGTATTTCTCCTCCAGCCCCTTGATGGTCTTGCCGCCGGGCCCGATCAGCTTGCCGATGCTGTCCGGGTCGATGTGCACTCGGATGAGGCGCGGCGCGTAGCTGGAGATCTCCTCCCGAGGCCGCTGCAGGACGCTGAGCATCTCCCGGAGGATTTCCATCCGGGCCTGTCGGGCCTGCATGAGGGCGTCGCGCAGGAGTTCGAGGTCCACGCCGGCCCCCTTCACGTCCATCTGCATGGCCGTAACGCCGTGCTGGGTTCCGGCCACCTTCAGGTCCATGTCGCCCTGATGGTCTTCGGCTCCGGCGATGTCGGTCAGAACGAAATCACCGCCATCGGTCTTCAGCAGGCCGACGGCGATGCCGGCAACGGGCTTGTTGATCGGAACGCCGGCGTCCATCAGCGCCAGGGTGGCCGCGCAGACGCTGGCCATCGAGGAGGAGCCGTTGGACTCCAGCACGTCGGCCACGATGCGGACCGTGTAGGGGAAGTCGTCCGGAGCGGGCAGAACCGCCCGGATGGAGCGCTCGGCCAGGTCCCCGTGCCCGATCTCGCGCCGACCGGGGCCACGGATCGGCCGGACCTCTCCCACCGAGAACGGAGGGAAATTGTAATGGAGAAGGAACTTCTTCGGTTCCTCTTCGACAAGAGGGTCCAGGATCCGCTGCTCGTCCTGCACGGTTCCCAGCGTGGTCACGGCCAGCACCTGTGTCTCTCCCCGGGTGAACAGGGCGGACCCGTGGGTGCGGGGCAGCCGCCGGACACTGCACTCGATGGGGCGCAGTTCGGCGGGTGCTCGGCCGTCGTAGCGGCTGTGGTCAGCGGCGATCTGTTCCCGGACGGCGCGCTCCTGCATCCGGTCGAAGGCGGCGTCTAACTCCCTTTCTGTGGGGGCCTCCTCGTCTTCCGGATCGCAGAACTCCTCGATCGCCTCCTCCCGGAGGACATCGATGGCCGCGTTGCGCTCATGCTTGTCGGCGGTTTGGTGGGCCTCGGTCAGCCTCCGGTAATAGGCGGGCTCGACCAGGTCCAGGGCCATCTGCACGCGGAGGAAAGGCTCCCATTCGCGGTCCGGCCGGCCGCATTTCGCCACCAGCTCAGCGATCAGCTCCAGCACTTCCTGGTTGATATCGTGGGCGCACTGCAGGCCGGTGATCAGGTCATCCTCGGGAATGCCGTCGGCGAAGCCCTCCATCATGACGATGGCGTCTTCGTTGCTGCAGATAACCGCTTCGAAGTCCGCCTTGTCCCGCTGCTCGTGGGTGGGGTTGATCACGAACTCGTCTTCCACCAGTCCCAGTCGGCAGGCTCCGACCGGTCCCTGCCACGGGATGTCGCTGATGGCAAGGGCGGCGGAGGCGCCGACCAATGCCAGCACATCGGGGTCGTTCTCAGAGTCGGAACTCAGCACCCAGGCGACTATCTGGATGTCCTCGTGGTAATTGTCGGGGAACAGCGGGCGGACCGGACGGTCGACCATTCGGCAGGTCAGGGTTTCTTTGGCGGTGGGCCGTCCTTCCCGCTTGATGATGCCCCCGGGGAACTGGCCGGCGGCGTACTGCTTCTCCCTGTACTCGATGGTCAGGGGCATGAACGGGACGTTTCGCGTGTCCTCGGCGGCAACGGCGGTCACCAGCACCACGGAATCCCCGTACTGGACCTTCACTGCGGCGTCGGCCTGGCGGGCCAGCTCACCGGTCTCGATACTCAGCACGCGGTCGGCAATTCTTCTCTCCACTCGGCTTTTCACCTTCATCTTCCCTTCACTTACACAAAATCAGCGTTACGGTCTCGGTCAACGATTCGCCCGGGCGGCACGGCTTTGCTCCCCGCCTTTCCCGTTCCGCGGAAACGGCGTGACCCTGCCCGGCAGAAGGGAACGGGGCACACAGGGGGGCGATGATTCGGTCAGCAAGAATTCTCAAACGGGCACTTACCTACAGGGGGGACAGATAGGTTATTTATCCTCACTTCCGCAACTGCAGCGCCTCGACGAGCTTCCGATACCTGTCGGTGTCTTCCTGTCGCAGGTAAGCCAGCAAAGCGGACCTTTTGCCCACCATCTGCCGGAGCCCCCGGCGTGAATGATGGTCCTTGGTGTGTTCGCGCAGGTGATCCGTCAGGTGGCTGATCCGCTCGGTCAGCACGGCGATCTGGACTTCGGGAGACCCGGTGTCCGACTCGTGCCTCTGAAACTTCTCGATCAACTTTGTTTTGCGCTGCTTCTCCATCAAATGTGTCACTTCTGTCTGTGGAACATTGGGGGTTCTGTTAAAGCGAACATCTCCCGGTAGTCAACTCGGATTATAGCCTCTTTGATCTTTCTACGCAAGCGCCGGGCACGCCCTCCTCCCGCTGCGCCCCCAACCGGGCGGAAGATGGTGGGTGGGGCCGGAATTGAACCGGCGACACCATGATTTTCAGTCATGTGCTCTACCGACTGAGCTACCCACCCATCGGTATCCCAATTCTACGCACCCGCAGGCCGGGTGTCAAGTCGGCGGGCGCGGGAGTCATCCCCACTTTGGCCTGCCCCCCCGGCGGACCGTCCTTCGCCAGGATCCATCCAGAACTCGCCCCCCTCCCGGTGCGGGAGGACTGCCGGCCGGGCCCCGGGCAGCGCGGACCGGGCCCGACGACAGGGCGGCTTCAGTCGGCGTGTTGGCGGATGAGGCGGCGTGCCGCTTCGAAGGCTTCCTCCAGGCGCTTTACCTCCGGTCCGCCGGCCTGGGCCAGGTCGTCGCGTCCGCCTCCGCCCCCGCCGAGGCGGTCGGCCGCCTCGCGGGCCAGCTCCCGGGCGCTGAGGCCGGCCTCGACGAGGTCCTCCGAGAGGCCGACCACCAGGGCCACGTTCCCGGCCTCCACCGATGCCAGCACGCAGGCGGTTTTGGGGTTGTTCTTTCGGAGCACGTCGGCGGCGCTGCGCAGCTCCGAGTGTGATCCGGGCATCTCGGCCGCGATGAGCTGCACGCCGCCGCAGCTCTCGGCCTGCTCCAGCAGGCTTCCTCCGGCCATGCTCCGGGCGGCGCGTTTACGCTCCTCCTCGATCTGCTTCTGGAGTGACCGTATCTCGTCGAGCACCTCTTCGGCCCGCCTCTCGACGTCCTGCTCCTGGGTGTTGAGCGTCTCGCAGAGGTTGTCGATGGTCTGCTCTCGTTCCCTCAGGCGGTTCAGCACTTCCAGTCCGGTGACCGCCTCGATACGGCGCACACCGCCGGCCACCGAACTCTCCCTGGTGATCCGGAACAGGCCGATCTGGCCGGTCCGGTCGCAGTGGGTTCCGCCGCAGAGTTCCCGGCTGTAGTCGCCGATGCTGATGACGCGGACGATGTCGCCGTATTTCTCCCCGAACAGGGCGATGGCGCCGGCCTCGCGGGCCTCGCTGAGGCTCATGCGCGTGCTGATGACCGGTTGGTCCTCGAGTATCTTCCGGTTGACCAGTTCCTCCACTTTCCGCAGGTTCTCCGGGCCGACCTCGGTGGGGTGGGAGAAGTCGAATCGCAGCCGTTGGGCGCTGACGTGAGAGCCGCTTTGACGGGCATGTTCGCCGATGACTTCCCGCAGAGCGTGGTGCAGCAGGTGAGTGGCGGTGTGGTTGCGAGCCGTGGCCGCACGCACGTCTTTGTCCACCCGGCAGGTAACCGATGAGCCGACCTGGAGGACGCCTTTCTCGACCTCCCCCACGTGCAGGAACAAGCCCTTCTCGCGGCGCACGCCGCGAAAGCGGAAGAGGACGTCTTCGGCCCCATCGCAGAGGATGGCCCCGCGGTCGCCGACCTGCCCCCCGGCCTCGCCGTAGGCGGGGGTGCGGTCCAGGACGACGGCCCCCTCCTCGCCGTCGTCGAGCGAGTCGACCAGTTCGTCCTCGCGGACGATGCCGACCACCTCACCCACGCTCTCCAGCGTGCTGTAGCCGGTGAACTCCGTTTCGCCGACCTTCTTCTTCAATTGGGCCAGCGGTCCGCTGACGAAGACGCTCTTCTCGAAATCGGCGGCTTCCTTGGAGAGCATCTGGTGTGCCTCCATCTCGCGCAGGAATCCCTGCATGTCCACCCGCATGCCTTCCTCGGCGAGTATGGCCTCGGTCATCTCCACCGGGAAGCCGTAAGTCTGGTAGAGATCGAAGACCTCCTTGCCCCTCAGCACGGTGGCCCGCTGCCGCTTCAGCTCGGCGATGTGCTCCTGGAGCACCTGGGAGCCGCGCCTGACGGTCTGCTGGAAGGACCTCTCCTCCTGGCCGATGACCGTCTCGATATGGGAGCGACTCTCCTCCAGCTCGGGGTAGGGGTCTTCGTAGACCTCGATGACGGGGTCGATCAGGCTGGTCATGAAGGGTTCCTCGACGCCGAGCTGGTAGGCGTCCCGGACGGCCCGCCGCAGCAGGCGGCGCACCACGTAACCCCGCTCCTCATTGCTGGGGATGACGCCGTCGGCGATGCAGAAGATGACGGCGCGGGCGTGGTCGGCGATCCGCCGCACCTGGGCCATTGCTTCGGTTTCCCTCTCGGGGTGCTGGCCGGCGATGTTGCAGACGGCCTCCATGATGGGCTCGAAGATGTCGATGTCGAAGTTGGTCTCCACCCCCTGAAGGACCCCGGCCATCCGCTCCAGTCCCATGCCCGTGTCGATGTTCCTCATCGGAAGCGGGTCGAGCGTGCCGTCGGGCTGGCGGTCGTACTGCTGGAATACGAGGTTCCACACTTCCACGTATCGGCCGCACTCGCAGGAGGGGTCGCAGTCCGGCTCACCGCAGCCCTCCTCCCGGTCCACGTAGATCTCGCTGCACGGCCCGCAGGGCCCGTTGGGGCCCTGGGTGCGGGCGTGGGGCGGCCAGAAGTTCTCCCCCTCTCCGAAGCGGAAGATATCCTCGTCCGGCAGGTCGGCGACCTCCTTCCAGATTCTCTCCGCCTCCTTGTCGTCCTCGAAGATGCTCACCACCAAATGCTCGGCCGGTATGCCCATCTCCTCCAGCATGAACTCCCAGGCCCAGGCGATGGCCTCCTGCTTGAAATAATCGCCGAAGGAGAAGTTGCCCAGCATCTCGAAGAACGTGTGGTGGTAGGCCGTCTGGCCAACCTTCTCGATATCGCCGGTGCGCAGGCATTTCTGGCAGGTGGCCGCCCGTTTCAGCGCACCGTCGCCCTGGCCGTAGAACTCGTCCTTGAACTGGTTCATCCCCGCCCCGGTGAACAGCAGGGTGGGGTCGTGACTGGGCACCAGGGTGTCCGGGGGCAGGACGCGGTGGTCGCGCCCGCGGAAGTATTCCAGGAAGCGACTGCGAATCTCGTCGGTTTTCATGTGATCGTGTGCCGTTGGAATCGCGAGGAGGTCAAGGGCCGGGGAGCGCTGCGCGGAAGGGGGCGGGAAAGGAGCCCCTTGCGGGCCTGACGGCGGCGAAGCCGATGCGGCCGGGTTCCGCGTAGCTGCAGCCCTCTGAACGCAGATAAGGTAGCACGGACGGCCGGAGGGGTCAAGCGTTGCCGGAAATGGGGCGTGCACTTGTTTTACGTGAGCGGGAATTCATAGAATGAATGCCCATTCAACCGCGGGGGCGCCCGTGCCGCGTACGGACAGGAAGCAGAGGGAGAGGGCCCGGCACCGCACCCAGACTCTGCTGGCGGCGGAGGAGGCCTTCGCCGAGAATGGGTTCCACGGGGCGGCGATGCAGGAGATCGCCGAGAGGGCGCAGTTCTCCGTCGGCTATCTCTACAAGCTTTTCGAGGACAAGGAGCAGCTCTACGTCGAGCTGGTGGAGATGCGCGCGAAAGCGTTCATCTCGGAGTTGGAGGGACGGGTAGAGGCCGAAGAGAGCATCCTGGGCAAGGTGCGGGCTTCGGTGGAGGGGAAGTTCGATTTCTTCCGAGAACATCGGAGGTTCTTCAGCATCTTCGCGCATTTTATGGCCGACAGCCGCGCCCGCGGACCGGTCTTCATGCCCGAAAGTTGCCGGCGCCGCTATCAAGAATACCTGGAGAAAATGGCCCGGATATTCGCCGACGGCATAGAACGCGGCATCTTCATTCAGGCCGATCCGTTGATTCTGGCGCTTTGCCTGGAGGGAGCCACCAAGTCCATCCTGGCCCACTGGATCTACAGCGCCGAGGAAGAGAAGGGCCAGGACGGGGCCACCCGCATGGTGGAAGAGGTGTTTTTGAACGGCGTGCTCAGGGAGAAGGAGGACCGATGAGCGGTTTCGCTCGAACGTGCGCGCTGGTGGTGGCGGTGGGACTTCTGTGCGCCGGTCTGCAGGGCTGTTTCCGCACGCGTGAGGAGGTGTATTCCGGGCTGCGAACCGCGCGCCGTCGGGCCTACACCCGGTGGCGGGAGGACACCGAGGAGGACCTTCCGGTTCTGGAGGGGCCGCTCGGCCTCCGCGACGCGGTCACTGTTGCCCTCGCGTTCAACAACGACCTCCGGCGGACGATCCAGCAGAAGGCGAAGGCCCGGGGTCGCGTGGTGGAGGCCTATGGAGAGGCTCTTCCCTCCCTGGACGCCTCCGCCGGCTACACCCGGCTCGATGAGATAATGACCATTGACCTGGGGGTTGCCACGTTTGACGTGGGGGACAAGAACAACTGGTTCTACCAGTTGGAGCTGACCCAGCCCCTTTTCAAGGGCGGTTCGATACCGGCGGCCGTCCGGGGCGCTCAGCTCTTCCGCTACATCAGCGACGAAAGCGTGCGGCAGGCGGTGCAGGAGGTGGTGACCGCCTCGGCGCGGGGCTACTACGACGTTCTGCTGGCCGATCACCTCCACCAGGTGCAGCAGGCCGCGCTGAAGTTCGCCGAGGCCAATCTCCGCAACGTAAAGGCTCGCCGGAAGGAAGGTCTGGCGGTCCGCTACGACGTTCTGCGTGCCCAACTGGAGGTGTCGATAACCCGTGCCGACCTGATTCGCCGGCGCAACCGCCTCAGCCGGGCCCGGACCCGGCTGTTCCACGCCATGGGCGTGTCCCAGAGGAGCGAGGTGGACCTGAGCGGCGAGCTGACCTACGCCCCGATGGAGGCCGACTACGAGGACGCCGTGGAGACGGCCTTCATGCACCGGCCGGAACTCTACAGTGCCGAGCTGGACGTCGGGCTCCAGCAGGAGGGACTCCGCGCCCTGCGCAGCGATTATTGGCCGCGGCTGGAGGCCTGGGCCTGGCACCGGTGGGCAAAGCCCGACCCCCATGAGGCCACCAACATCGAGTGGGACCGCCAGTGGCAGGCCGGCCTGCGGCTGACGTGGAACGTGTTCGACGGCCTCCGGCGGGAGGGCGGGATAATCCAGCAGAAGGCCGTCGTCCGCCAGAGCATCATAGAGCTGGCCAGCAGGGAGCAGCAGGTGCTGGAGGAGGTCAGAAACGCCGTACTCGACCTGGAAGACGCCCGCGAGATGGTCGAGTCCCAGCGTCTCAACCTGGAGCAGGCCAACGAGGCCCTCCGGCTGGTGACCGTTGGGGCTCGCGAAGGTCTCAACACGGAGCTTGAGGTGCTGGACGCCCGCTCGGCCCTTTCCCGCGCCCGCGGCCTCTATTACGAGGCACTCCACGCCCACGCCGTGGCCCGGGTGGCATACCAGCGGGCGGTCGGCCTCCTTGGGCCCGCACCCGGCAGGGAAGAGGTCCCGGAGGAAGTTCCTGTGCTGTGGGCCGAAAAGACCCCTGAACAGCCGGAGGACTGAGGGAAAACTGTCCTGCACTGAGGGAACCGAGCAAAGCAACAGCGGGAGATGCAGATGGCCGGATGGTGGAGCAATCTGAAGGCGCTTTTGGTAATCGTGCTGCTGATCGGGGGCACCGGCGTGCTGGTTCTATACCGCCTGGGGGAGCAGAGGCCGGAGGCGGTGAGCATCGGGAAGATCCACGCCGAGGAGGGTTTTCCCGTGGAAGTCACGCGTCCGGTGCGCAGGGAGTTCCGCGACTACCTCACCTGCGACGGTGAGGTGGTGGAGCACGTACAGAGCTTCCTGCGGGCCAAGGTCGGCGAGGTCGTGGTGGCCGTCCACGCGCGGGTGGGGGAGCCCGTCGAAGAAGGCCAGCTCCTTGTGGAATTCCGTACCGAAGACCTGCAGGCGGACCTCCAGGCGGCGAAGGCAGCCTATGAGGAAGCGTCTGAGAGATTCGAGCGCTACGAGAACCTGCGAGAGCAGGAGGTGGTCTCGGAGGACCGCTACCAGCAGGTCCGCACCGCCATGGAGAACGCTGCGGCAGCGGTCGAGCGGGCGAAGTCCCGCCTGGCCTTCGCCGAGATACATTCTCCGATAGACGGGGTGGTCCAGGCGCGGATGGTCGAGCCGGGCGAGTTCAAGGGCGTGGGGAAGGAACTGTTGAGCATCGTGGCCCTGGACACGCTGGAGGTCGGCGCGCTGGTGCCCGAGCAGTACGTCAGCGAGCTGTCACGGGGCGGCACAGGGGAGTTCCGGCCGGAAGGCATCGAGGCATGGCTCGAAGGCACGATCACCCGGATAAGCCCCTCCACCCGCGACCCGAACCGTTTTTTCGATGTCTATCTGCGAACCGATAACCGCCGCAGCGAGGGAGGATGGTTGCTGCGGCCCGGCATGTACGTGGAGGTCCGCTTCCTGCGAAGGACCGTGCCGGACGCGCTGGCCGTGCCCGCCGAGGCGGTGGTCTACCGGGGACAGCAGCGGGGCGTGTTCGTGGTGGAGGAGTCCACGACCCGGGTCGAAGTGGCCCCGCCGGAGAAGGCGGGTCCCGGCGGAGCCGCCTTCGGGGAGCGACTGCTCCGGGGTGCCCGTCGGCTTTTCGGCTGGGCCCAGAGCGAGCAACGGGCGCCGCAGCAATTCAGGGAGGTGACCGTTCGGAAGGCTTTGTGGGTCGAGGTGAGTCCGGGTTTGCAGGCCGATGGATTCGTTGAGCTGCCCGGCGAGCCGCTGACCACGGAGGACCCCGTGATTCTCACCCCCCAGGAAGCCCTGGACGATGGGTCCATACTGCGGCCGGGGAAGGGGGACTGAGGGTGAGACTGGTCGAGGCACTGATCCGCCGCAGGGTGCTGACAACGGTTCTGGTGCTGATCGCCATCATCCTGGGGCTGCTCTCCTACGCGGGGCTGGGGCTGCGCCGCTTCCCGGAGATCGAGTTTCCCGTGGCCACGGTGATGACCCGTTATCCGGGGGGGAGCCCCGCGGAGATCGAATCGGACGTCACCAAGCCGATCGAGGACGCCGTCAGCTCCATCAGCAGCATCGAGGAGATAAGTTCTTATTCTCAGAAGGGCCTCTCGCTGGTGATGATCCAGTTCGAGCTGGAGGCGGACATCGACCTGAAAGCGGTGGACGTCCGCAACCAGGTGGACCTGGTGCGAGCCAACCTGCCGGACGCGGCCGAGGATCCGGTCGTGCTGAAGTTCGAGTTCAGCCAGTTCCCCGTCATAACGCTCGCCATCACCGGAGAGCGGGACGTCAACGAGCTTTACCGTATCGCCGACGAAGACCTCTCCACCATCATCTCCCAGGTGCCCGGCGTGGCGGAAGTTCAGCTCACCGGCGGGCAGCAGCGGGAGGTGCACGTGCTGTTGAGCGCCAACAGGCTCCGCAAGCACCGCGTTCCCATAGGGGCGGTGGTGGGCGCGCTCCAACTGGCCAACCTGGACGTGCCGGCCGGCCACATCACCGAGCCCGGCCGGGAGTACATTATCCGCGCCACGGGCCGTTTCGAAGACGTGGAGGAGATCAACAGGGTTCGTGTTCCCACGGGCGGCAGCAGCATCGTGACGGTCGGCGACCTCGGGAAGGTGCGGGACACCTACGAGGAACGGCGGACCAGTTCCCGCTTCGACGGGCAGCGGGCGGTGGTGCTCGCCGTGCAGGCACAGACCGACGCCAATGAGGTGGAAGTCGTCGACGAGGTGCTGGAACAGATGCCTCGTCTGCAGCGCGCCCTTCCGCCGGGCGCCCGGATAGAGGTGGCCGAGGACACCTCCGAGTACATCCGCGGTGCCCTGGCCAACGTGCGCAACAACATGATCATCGGCATACTGCTGACGGCGTGCGTGCTGTACCTGTTCCTGAAGTCCTGGCGTTCAACCCTGGTGGCCGCCGTGGTCATGCCGGCCGCCGTGGTCATTTCCTTCGTGGGCATCCGGGCCTCCGGGTTCTCCCTCAACATCATCTCCCTCACCGGGCTGGCCATCGTCATCGGCGTGCTGGTCAACAACGCCATCCTGGTGCTGGAGAACGTCACGCGTTTCGTCGGCGAGGGGGAGGAGCCGACCGAAGCGGCCGTGAAGGGCACCCGTGGGATAGCTCTGGCCATCTTCAGCTCCACGGCGACCAACCTGGTCGTCTTCCTGCCCATCGCTTTCATGGGGGAGATGATCGGCCAGTTCTTCCGCGAACTCGGGCTGACGGTGGTCTATGCCACGGTGGCCTCGCTGGCGATATCTTTCAGCCTGACGCCGATGATGTGCGGGTTGCTTCTAAGGCGTGAGGAGGACCCTTCCGGCCGCCTTTCGTGGCTGTGGGACCATACGGTGGGGCTGGTGGCGGACGGCTGGCGGGCGTTCTTCCGGTGGCTCAAAGGGGTGTATCTCGCGGTTCTGGGCTGGTGCCTGCACTATCGCCGGCTTACGGTGCTGCTTACGCTGCTGGTCTTCGTGGTCTCGCTGGGCATCTTCCCCATCCTGGGCGCCGAGTTCATGCCGCGCTCCGACGAGGGACGGTTCCGGATCACCGTCACCTGCCCGGCCGGCACGCCCCTGGCGGTGACCGACGGTATTGTGGAGCGGGTGGAGCAAGAGGTCGAGAAGCTCCCCTACTTGAAGCACCAGTACTCGCGGGTGGGAGAGGTCAGCGGCTTCCTGGGCGGTTCCTCCGAGGGAGTACACCTGGGCGAGGTCTCGGTGACGGTGGCTGACAGGGCGGAGCGCCCCTTGAGCCTGGATGACCTGATGAGCCGCCTGCGGCCCCGCCTGGCCGACCTCCCGATCGCCCGCCTGGCCGTGCAGGAGAGCGGAGGGGGGCCGGTGATGGCACCGGTGGAAGTGGAAATCAGCGGCGACGATCTGCGGGACATTCAGAGAATCGCCTCCGGAGTGTTGCGCCTCGTCAAGGACGTACCCGGCACGGCGGAGACGAGCAAGTCCTGGCAGGCGGGCCAGCCGGAACTCCGCGTCCTGCCCCGCAGGGAAGCCCTCAACCGGCATCGACTCGACTTCGGGACCGTCGCACAGGATATTCGGTCCTATGTGGAGGGTCGGACGGCCACCCAGTTCCGGGACAGGGACGAGAACTACGACCTGGTGGTGCAGCTCCAGGAGGAGGACCGTCAGCGCGTGGCCGAGGTTCCCCGCATGTTTGTCTACGCGCCGGCCACCGGCCGTATGCTCCGCATCTCCGAGGTGGCCGAACTGCGTGAGGCGCCCAGTCCCACCCTCATCATGCGGAAGGACCGGCAGCGGCTGCTGACCGTCTCGGCGCAGTTGACCGGTGAGCGCCCGCTGGACAAGGTCCTTGAGGATGTCCGTGCGCGCATCGACGCGGAGCTGGAGGTGCCCTCCGGGGTCACCGTGGACTTCGCCGGTCAGGCCGAGCTGATGCGCGAGAACTTCAGGGAGCTGTTCCGTGCCATGGCGACCGCCGCCGTCCTGACCTTCCTCTGCGTGGCGGGCATCATCGAGTCTTTCGCCTTCGGGCTGATCATCATCGCTTCGCTGCCCGTCTGCATGATCGGGGTGGCCCTCGCCATGCTGTTGGGCGGCGTCTCGGTAAACGTCTTCTCGCTGATGGCCATGATCATCCTGATCGGGATGGTCGTCAACAACGCCATCATCATCGTTGATTACGCCATACGCCGGCAGGGCGATGGGCTTTCCGCGCTGGAGGCGGTGCGGGACGCCTGCGACGTGCGATTCCGGATGATCGTCATGGCTAACATGACCACCATCATCGCCCTGACGCCCCTCTCGCTCGGATTGGGGTTTGCCGGGGAGCTGTTCCGACCGCTGGCGTTGGTGGAGATGGGCGGCGTGTTTGCGGCGGGCGTGCTTTCCCTGCTGGTGATCCCCGCCGTCTACGTGATCCTCAAGGGCCGGAAGCAGTCCTGAGGGAAGCTCAGCCCATGCGGTCCTGACTTTCGAACAACGGACGGCTCCAGGACTGCCCCTTGATCGGCTCCCGCCCGTAGTGTACCCATCCGGCCTCCAGCCGGAGGCGCGGGAACTCAAAGCCGTAGAACCAGTGGATGCGGACGCGCTTGCCCCGCACCCGGGCCAGGAACACCGCGTAGCTTCCCCGCGGGGAGTCCACCACCTCCAACGGGGTAATGTCGGTGAATGCCTCCCGCTTCTCCTCGGTGCGCAGGTAATCCAGCAGGTCCGGCAGGTGCTCGCCGGCCGGGTTTTCCGCGACCGCGTCCAGGTCGATGTCCTCCGGCTCGTTCCAGGCCGGCAGACCCTCGGCGTCGCCCCCGCAGGAGGACTCCACCCATACGGGCGAGGACCACAGCATCTCCCCGTCGCGCTGCTCGACGCGCAGGTAATAGTAGGTCGGGCCGTCCGGCGGACGGTCCCGGAGTTGGGTCTCGACGGAGCGGGAGTCGCACGCCCAGCGCTTGAGGCGGTGGGGGCCGCGGATCAGGTCCACCTCTTTGATGGGCGCGGTCCCGTGAAGGTCGATGCGGATGTCCACCCCGGAGTCGGCCTCGATTTCCGAACCCATCGGCTCCCCGTTCACCCGGAACTCCACGAGCGCACGGGCGCCGGTCGAGGCATATGTGCGCCGCTCCCGGAAGGCCTCCCAAAGGGATTCCCGGTCGAGCCGGTCCGCGTAAACCGCCAGCAGGGGGCCGCCGGACCAACCGGAGTCCCGCCGCCGCAGCAGGTTGAAGAAACGTCCTCCCGTCCTGGCGACGATCCGGGGATGCCCCGGCGTGCCCTTGTGACCGTCGGAGCCGCCGATCAGGCCGAGCCTGTAGCCCTTCTGCAGGTAGCTCTGGGCGAACCACTCGAAGTTCCCGTGCCCGGAGACCATCTCGCAGAGCCGCTCCGCCCGTGGGTCGTGGCAGCAGGGGTAGGCGATGGCCCCGCCGACGTGGGGGATGACCATTGAGCGCCCGCCTCCCAATCTGCCGTAGACCTCCTCGATGGTCCAGGTGGGGTTCGGCGCGGGGACGTCCAGGTCTTTCCACACCAGGTTCCGGTCGCCGCCCCTGTCCTCGGCGTCCCGCCATTCACAGCCCGGGAATGTCACGTACCGCCCTTCTTCGTGGTACTTCTCGGCGGCCTCGCGGTAGAGTTCCCACCACCGGTGGACGGCCTCCGGGGCGTGGCGGAAGATGTGGGAGCCCATGGCCATGAAGTCCAGGCCGGTTACGTCGCGCCCGTAGGCGAAGGCGCCGGCCGGATGCACGTTGTCGTTCAGGACGTTGATCTCCACCGCGTCGTAGCCGTGGCAGTGGAACTCCCCCCAGTAGAGGTCGGGCCCCTCGGGGCTGACCCGGATGGGGTTGCTCGCGGCGCGGACGCCGCTTTCCCGTTCCCTCAGCTCAATCCGTGAGACGCCCTCCTCTCGCAGCCGGGCCTCAACGCGCACCGACCGGCCGTCGGCCTCCACCACCCGGGCGTCCGGGGAGACAACTTCCAGGTCACGGCCCGGCGGCATGGCGTTCCCGTTCAGGTCGGTGGGGAGTGCGACGGCGGTGACATCCTGCCCGGGCCGGGCGGTAGAGGGAGCGAACAGGTAATATCGTCTCACCGGCGGACGGGGAACGATGGTCACGAAAGCGGAGCCGTCCGAACCCGCGCGGAATTTCTTTTCGCCCGGCAGGCGGACGCCGGCGCGGACCTCGGCGCTGTCGTAGCGGGCGGCCGGAGCCCAGACGCCCGGGCCTCCGTCGCGCTGGTCACCGATGCGCACGATGATGCTACCGTCGGGCCCGAATCGGCGCGGCAGAACCACGACGGCGGGGACCCGGGATTTCAGGGCGCGGTCGCACTCGAAGGGCAGGGGACTCCCTTCCCCGTCCTCCACGGTGACGTAGCCCAGGGCGTCGGGCCAGTAGTCCTGGTGGCGCCAGTCGAAGCGGAAGGAGTTGTCGATCTTGCGGAATCCCACGCGCGCGCCCTCCGGCAGTTCGGCCCCGGGGCGGAAGCGGATGACCCACGTCCCCAGCCTTCCGGCTTCCACGCTGATGCTGCGGGCCGGGGGTACGTCGTCGGTGTTGTTCGCTTCGAAGGCGATGGTGGCCGAGGCGGGAAAGGTGCCGTCGGCGAACTCCAGGTCGATTCGTTCAAAACTCGGCTCTCTGCGCATGTAGGACGCCCCTCGAACCTTGAGTCCTTCTCCAACCCCGCCGAAGGCGGGCAAGCTTCAGACTTCGTCCTGCTCTGAACAAAGCATCCATCGGCACTCAAATCGGCCCGGCGCCTGCCACGCCGTCATGCTGAAGCGCCTTACCTTCAGGCGCCGAACGCATCTCGCCGTTCTGCCACGCCGTACTTTACCGCTCCGTGGTCCCGCTTGCCAACGACGACGCCGCTTCCCGGCAGGTCATCTGCACGTGACCAAACGGCGAGATTCTTCGCTCGCTGAGAATGCGCTCGCTCAGAAGGACACTTTTGGCGGTGGCCCGCACATGGTCATGCTGAGGCGCCTTACCTTCAGGCGCCGAACGCATCTCGCCGTTCTGCCACGCCGTACCTTACCGTACCGGCCGCCCCCGGCCCCGTAGGGGCCATGTGATGGAGGCCAGGGCTTCACGACCGCGCCGCTCCGCGGCGCAACGGCCACGGACCGGCCGTCGCTCGCTCCGGATATGCCGCGGCACAGCCGCCCGGTCAGGCTTTTGCGCATCGGGTACCTCACCGCGCCCCTGCGGGGCGCAATTGGGTATTCGCGGGAGATACCAGGGCTGAAGCCCTGGCCTTCACGACCGCGCCGCTCCGCGGCGCAACGGCCACGGACCGGCCGTCGCGGGACTCCCCGATGATCCGTCGGACGTCATACTTGCCCAGCGGGGGCATCTTGTCCCCGGCCTTCTCTTTCGGCCCCGCAGGGGCCATGTGAT
>CAZEAP010000022.1:0-70381 GCA_964510315.1 uncultured candidatus Brocadiaceae bacterium | reverse complement strand
ACCACCTGAAGAACCACGGCGACTACGGCGCCGAGAACTGGGTGCTGGACTGGGTCCAGTTCCTCCCCGCCAAGCGGGAGAGCCGGCGCCTGGTCGGCGACCACCTGCTCTGCCAGGGGGACATCGAGTCCGGCGGCCGCTTCGCCGACACCGTTGCCTACGGCGGCTGGCCGATGGACCGCCACCCGCCGGAGGGCTTCTGGCACGCCGGCCCGCCGGCCCTCTTCGGGGAAGTGCCGGACCCCTACGGCATACCCCTCCGCTCGCTCTACTCCCGCAACGTCTCCAACCTGTGGATGGCCGGGCGGGACGCCTCCTGCACCCACATCGGCATGAGTTCGACCCGCGTGATGGGGACCTGTTCGGTGATGGGACAGGCCGTGGGCACGGCCGTCGCCTGCGCACTCCGCCACGGGCTGAGCCCGCCCGAGTGCGCCGATGGTGAACCGATCTGCAGCATCCAGCAGAAGCTGCTGGCCGGAGACTGCTACCTGCCGGGTCTCAGCAGGGAGTTCGGCAAGGCCACCACGGAGGCCGAACTCAGTTCCTCCGCCGGGGATGCGGAGCCCCTCCGAGACGGCGTCAATCGCCGCGTGGGGGAACAAGAGCATTCCTGGTGCGGAGCGCCCGGCGATTGGATCGAATACCGCTGGCCCGCCCCGCGCGCTGTCCGCTCGCTGGCGGTGGCCTTCGACAGCAACCTCAGCCGGCCGGTCAACCTCACCTACCATCGGCCGGACGAATGTCCCACCGCTCCGCCGGTGGAATTGGTGAAGCGTTTCCGCGTCGAAGCCGAACGGGACGGCGAGTGGCGGACCGTGTGGGAGGAAGAGGACAACCACCAGCGCTTCCGCCTGCTGGAATTCGGGGATGAAGTGGCGGCGGAAGCCCTGCGCCTCATCCCGGAGGCAACACGCGGCGCGGACGAGGTGCGTATCTACACCCTCGCCGTAAACGAACCGGCCCCCGAAGCCTTCCCCGAATAGGTGCGGTCGAACCGGGAACCTTCGCAGATGATCGTCTGGATGCTCCGAGAGGACCTATGATGGGCCTGGACCGCGCGCAGAAGGTGATGCTCTTCAAGTTCTCGGCATACGGGTTCCTGAAGAACCTTCGCTTCTTCGAGCCGCTGATTCTGCTCTACTTCACCGTCTCGAAGGGGCTCTCCTACACGCAGTTCGGCGTCCTGATCGGCATCCGGGAGGTCTCCATCTACCTGCTGGAGGTGCCGACGGGAATCCTGGCCGACATGACCGGCCGCCGGCGGGCGATGATGGCATCCTTCGGTGCTTACCTCGTCTCATTCGCCATCTTCACCTGGGCGGAGTCCTTCTGGGCGTTCGTGCCGGGGATGGTGCTTTTCGCTGCCGGGGAGGCGCTCCGTTCCGGCACCCACAAATCCATGATCATGGAACACTTGGATTTGGAGGCGCTGTCGGGCCAGAAGGTCCACTACTACGGTTTCACCCGGTCGATCTCGCGGCTGGGATCGGCGATATCGGCCCTTGGCGTCGGGCTGTTCGCCTTCATGGGCGGGGACTACGGCCTGATCTTCCCCGCCACCATGGTGCCCTACGTGCTGGGGCTCGTGCTGTTCGCCACCTATCCGGAGGAGCTGGACGGGGACCTGCAGCGCGGGGTCGGCGCGCGCGACATGTGGACCCACACCGTGGACAGCTTCAAGTCCCTGTTCAGGACCGAACAGCTCGGCAAGGTGGTGGTGAACGCCTCGGTGTTCGACGCCTTCTTCCGGGTGGCCAAGGATTACCTGCAGCCGGTGGTGAAAGCCGCCGCCCTGAGCCTGCCGGTGCTGGCGACCGTGGAGGACCCTCAGAAGCGCACCTTCCTGATGATCGGGATTGTTTACTTCTGCGTTTACATGAACAGCTTCGCTTCCAGCCGCGCGAGCGGACGGCTGGTGGACCGGACGGGCGATCTGTCCCGCACCCTCAACACGCTCTTCTGGGCCCTGGCGCTCGCGTTTGTGGCCGCAGGAGCGCTCTACCGCATGGACCTCCCCCTCCTCGCCGTTGCGGCTTTGTTCTTCTTCTATACGCTCTACAACCTGCGCAAACCGGCGGTGGTGGGATTCCTCTCGGACCGCATTCCCGGGCAGCAGCGGGCTACTCTACTGTCGGTGCACAACCAGCTCCGGGCGATCTTCGCCGCGGTGGTCGCCCCGACGCTGGGATGGATTGCCGACAACCCGGAACTGGGAATCCCCTGGGCGTTTCTGCTGGGCGGGGCCGCGCTGTTCGTTCTCGGCCTGCTGCTCCGCCTGAAGGGCGCCGAGCCCGGGGAGCCATGTTCCACCACAGAGGAAACGGAGCGCGCGGAGGCACGACGGAAGACACGTCACACAGGCCGGCAAAGCTGAGCGTTCTCGCCGTGGTTCATTCGGGTCCTCTCGCCGCGTGGACACGGCGAATCATCAACGAACCATACCCCACCAAGCCGCGGAAAACATAGTTGCTTCTGGCATGGCCGTAGTTCCCGTCCGTTCTCCGCGTCCTCCGTGCCCCCTGTGCTTGCCTTCCGGCCCGTAAGCGACCTGAAGCGGTCGCCCCCTCGGTGCGCGGCAACTGGGCCGGCTCAGTCGGCTTCCCAGCGGGAGAGCACGTCCGGATCGGTCCCCAGGCCGCGCCAGAAGTCGAGGGCGCGAGCCCGGAGGTCCGACAGCATCTGTGGATGATCCTCGGCCTGCGAACCGTCTCTTGACCAAGGGGCCGCTTTTGCTATCATGTGCGCCAATCGAGGCCGGCAGCGGCGCCGGAGTGCGAACGCCACTGCGCAAGCCTGCCGTTCCGAACGATGAGCTTCCCCAGTGTACGCATAGCCGAGGCCGTCGATGGCCAAACTCGTAATCATCAGCGGAGCGGCCGAGCAGAGGGAATTCATGCTCCGCCCCGGCGACGTGGTGGGCCGGTCCTCGCAGTGCGAGGTGGTGATCCCGGGACCGCTGGTATCTCGCCGCCACGCGAGAGTGAGTGCCAAAGGCGCCTTCTGGAGCATAGAAGACCTCGACAGCGGGAACGGCACCTTCGTCAACGGACGCAACGTCAGGTCCGCGCGGCTCCACGACGGGGACTGGGTGAGGGTCGGCGACCACCAGTTGACCTTCGTGCTCGATGACGACTATGTCCCACCGGAGCAATCGGTTCTTCTGGACGATTCGATGGGGACGGTGGTGGAGACGGTTGACGCCTCCGCGCCGCCGGCCGGCGAGCCCGGCGCAACCCCCCAAATCGTCGCGCAGAGGCTGAGGAACCAGTTGCAGGTCATCCGTGAGGTGGCCGAGGAAGCCTGTGGGGCCCTGTCGATCGACACGTTGGTCGAGCGCGTACTAAGCCTGCTGCTGCGGGTCTACCCGCAGGCCGACCACGCCCACGCCATACTTCGCGGATGCGGGGAAGAGGGCCGAGACCTGACCCGCTCGTTGGCCCGCAGGAAGGGAGGACGGCCCAGCGGGCTCTCCAGAACGCTGCTTGAGATGGCCACGCGCCAGCGCAAAGCGGTTCTGGCCGACACGGCTTCGGAGGAGCGCCTTCAGATGGCCCAGAGCCTCGTGGACGGGAACGTCCGCCTGGTGATGTGCAGCCCCCTGATGGTGCGGGACAGCGTTCTGGGGGCGCTGCAGGTCGACACCACCCGGACGGACCAACGGTTCGAGCACGGTGACCTGGAGCTGCTGGCGGCGGTGGCCGGGCAACTGGCCGTTGCCGCGGAGAACTCGCGACTGCACCGCGAGCTTGCCGCCAAAGAGCGGCTGGCCGCCGTGGGCCAGGCCATCTCCGGCGTGGCGCACTGCGTGAAGAACGCCCTCAACAGCATGACCGGCGGCTCCTACATCCTGGAACTCGGTCTGGAGAACGAGAGTCTTGACCGGGTCGCCAAAGGGTGGGACATGGTGAGTCGCAACACCGGTTTCCTGAAAGACCTGGTCAAGGACATGCTCGTCTACTGCCGCCGCGGGGGTCTTCGGCCGGCTTCGGCGGACGTTGAGCAACTCCTGCGGGAAAGCGGTGCGATGGTGCAGGAGTCGGCCGCGCAGAAGGGAATCGACGTCTCCGTGGCGCTCCAGGGCGATGTGCCGGAGGTACGGCTCGACGCCCTGGCCATGAAGCGCGTGCTGCTGAATCTCCTGGTGAATGCGGTGGAGGCCTGCGGGTCGGGCTGCCGGATAACTCTGGGCGCGCGTTTCGACACCGCCGAGCGCACGCTCCACATCACCGTCGCTGACGACGGTCCGGGCATGCCGGAGGACGTCCGCGAGCAGCTTTTCGAGCCGTTCTTCACCACGAAGGGAAGCCGGGGAACGGGGCTGGGACTGGCGGTGGCACAGAAGGTCATCCAGGACCACCAGGGCAGCGTCCAGGTCGAATCGGAAGTGGGACGGGGGACGTCGTTCGAGATTTGCCTGCCCATCGGCACCGACAAGATGGAAACCAAAACCGAGAGGCAGTGACGGGCTCAAGCCCTCGCACACCTCATTTCAGTGGTCAGGAGGCAACAATGGCGGATGCGGAAAAGCACAAGGTGCTGGTCGTGGACGACGAACCCGACGCCGTCGAGTTCGTCAGGGCCGTCATGGAGGAAGCCGGTTGCCAGGTCGTGGACGCCTCGAACGGCCCGGCCGGGATACGGAAGGCCGAAGAGGAACAGCCGGACCTGGTGATCCTTGACGTCCAGATGCCGGAGATGGACGGATTCACCGTCTTCGCGGAGATGCGGAAAAACCCCTCACTCAAAGATGTGCCCGTCGTCATGCTCACAGGTGTGTCCGGCAAGCTGGGCATCTCCTTTTCCGCAGAAGACATGGGCGACTACATCGGCGAGGAACCCAACGCGTACCTTGAGAAACCGATCGACCCCGAAGCCCTCCAGCAGACTGCCAGCGACCTGCTGGGCACGTAGCACGAAACTTCCGGAACCCGGTCAGAACCATACCCACCAGGGCGCGCGGGACAGGGCGCCGAAAGCCAGACCGCCCAGGAATGTGAACGTCCCCAGTATCCAAAGCTCAACCTCGACGCCCTCCGGCGGGAACACGAACAGCGCGCACTTGTAGGCGGAGTGGGCAAGCGCCGCCGCAATCACCGCCCGAACCGGCCCGGCGCCTGCCACGCCGTCATGCTGAGGCGCGTTGTCTTCCGGCGCCGAACGCATCTCGCCGTTCGCCTCCTCCGCCCAAAACCGGCGCCAGACGGGTCAGGTGCTCTGGACCAAACGACGAGATTCTTCGCTCGCTGAAAGTGCGCTCGCTCAAAAGGACACTTTTGGCGGTGCTCCGGCGGATCGCACATCATTTCTACAGAGCAACCACAGAGTTCACAGAGGGCACGGAGAGCCGGGGTGAGTAGCAAACCGGTCCATTCTTCAGGAGGCAAGCCACCTCAACACGCCGTTCCTGCGCTCTTGCTGCTGTCATTTTCGTCCGTTTGTCGGCTTTCCCTCGGGGCTCTCTGTGTTCTCTGTGGGGATCCTGCCGTTGTAAATTACCTCTCCTTCTTCGAGCGCGGGGGCGATCACGACGGCGCGCTCTTCCCGGTATCGCTCGACGTCTTCGGGAGTAACGACGATAACGTCCACTGCTTCCCCCACGCCGTGGAGATTGGCGTAGATACGCTGCGCCAGCTCGAGGCGATTGGCCGCCGACTTGACCACCAGCAGGTCTACGTCGCTGTTGCGGCCCATGCGCCCACGTGCGGCCGACCCGAACATGATGATCCGCTCGGGATCGGCCACCCGGACTATGCGCCCGACTACCTCCTCTACCGCCTCCGGACTGACCGTCCTCTTTCCTTCGGACACCCTCGTTCCCCCTTTGCACAAACCCGTGCGCCCGGGACCCCGCGCCAATCTTAGCAGACAGCGTCGGAGCCGGCTGGTGCGAGCAAATCTGAGACCGCCGCGAGAGCACTTCGCATCTGCCACCATGATACCAGAGAAACGTCTCGCAATCATCCCATAGGGCCCCGATGCCGAGCAGCCATGCTCCCCGAGTCCGCTCCCCACTTCTTGTGCTCAGTCGGCTTCCCAGCGGGAGAGCACGTCCGGATCGGTCCCCAGGCCGCGCCAGAAGTCGAGGGCGCGAGCCCGGAGGTCCGACAGCATCTGTGGATGATCCTCGGCCACGTTCTCCTGTTGACGGGGGTCGGCTTCGAGGTCGAACAGCAGGTCGGTGCGCTCGACCTCAAGCGCCGGCGTCTTGGCAAAACCGTCCACCGCCCTGTCGGCCGCTTTCTCCTTTTTGGGAGAGGACCACAGTGCGGCCGACCACCTGCCGCAGGTAACGGTTGCCACCGAGGTCTCCGCTTCCAGATGAGGGCTGCTGACGACGAACTCCCGGTGCTCCGCAGCGTCTCCACGTAACACAGGGGCGAAGGATTCCCCGTGGACGCTGTCCGGCGGCTCGATGTCCGCCAGGTCCAGGACGGTCGGCATGAAGTCCATCGGCTGTACGAGGGCCTCCGGCCTCTCCGCGCCGGCGCCGGGGAAGGACACAATGAGGGGAATGTGGCAGATCTCCTCGTAGAGGGGGATGTATGACATCTGCGCTCCCTCGATCAGGCTTTTGCCGATGACGTCGTGCTCCCCGTGGAGGAAGCCGTGGTCGGTGGTCAGCAGCACCAGGGTGTCCTCCAGGAGGCCGAGGTCCGCGATCTTCTCCAGCAGCCCGCCGACCCGGCGGTCCACCAGGCTGACCTCTCCGGCGTAGCAGGCACGGGCGTGTTCCAACTCCTCCTCGGCCAAAAAGTCGGTCCGCGAGTACAGCGGGTAGTCCACCACGTCACCCTCGTAGCCCGGATCGTACATGTCCACGTACCACTGCGGCGGGTCCCAGGGCTCGTGGGGGTCGAAGGTGTCCACGTAGAGGAAGAAGCCGTCCCGCCCGTAGTTGCGCTCCAGCCAGCGGCCGGCCTCGGCCATGGTGCGGGCCACGTGAGTGTCTTCCTCGTGCCGCCACCAGGCGGTGTTGCGGCGGTGGCGCTTCTGGAGCATCTCGGGGTTGCGGATCTTGTCCGGGTCGCAGGGATGTTCGGGAGCTTCCGGGGAGGTCCTCCAGCGATCCGACTCCTGCCCGCGAACCCACTCGAAGCCGTCGAAGCCACGGTCGTAGTGGTAGCCGTTTTCCAGGATGTGGGGGGTGTCGCAGACCATCATGCTGAGGTAGTCCTTCTCCTTCAGCACGGCGGGGAGCACCACCTCCTCGTCGGACAGCGGCGCCCAACCGGTGTAGGAGGCCGTGTAGCGGCCGGTGAGCACGTCCCGCCGGTGGGGAACGGTGGGGAAGCTGGCCGAATAGGCGTTCAGGAAAACCAGAGCGTCCTCGGCGAAGCGGTCGACGTGGGGCGTGCTGATCCACTCGTTCCCGTAGCACCCCAGGTGGTCCCTGCGCAACGTGTCGGAAATAATGAAAATGAAGTTCATTCCTGTTCCTCCTCGATCTCCAGTGTTACGGCAAAAAGGCGGATTTCCTCTTCCCGCAGGGCGCGGATGCGCAGGGCGTCGGCCTCGAGGCCCTCCGGGATGTCGAAGTTCCAGGTCTCGGTCAGGCCGTACATGTGGCCGGGCTTGAGGGCGTAGCGCACGCGCTCGGGGTCCACGTGGTCCATCCCGCCGCCCGCCCAGATGTGCTCGCCCAGGGGCGCCCACCAGTCGCACAGCTGGCGGATGCTCAGAAGCTCCTCGGCAAAGACCACCTCATCGTCCCGGAGCAGTTCCACCGCCAGGGCCGGCTGAGGCTCGTCCTCCCCTTTGTGGGCGGAGACGATCAGGTGAAGGTCCGCCACCTTCTGCGCCGGGAACTGCAGCTCCACCGGCCCGTCCGAGGCGGTGAAGCCCGCATGGGTATTCTCCTCGTCGGCGAAAAGAAACGGCACGTCGTTGACCGTCCACTCGCCGATGGGCAGCCCGGCGACGGGGAGGAAGTTCCGGTTGTAGTGCTCCGAGAGGTCCAGTACGTAATGTCCGTCGCGGGGGCCCTCCTCGCCGCGCACCGCTTCCAGCAGCGCCGTATAGCTCTCCAGCACCTCGTCATAGACCGCCAGGGACACCTCGATGTTGGGACGCTTGTTGGTGCGAAGCCAGTCGGCTTCGTATGCCTCGCGGACTTTTTCCAGCTCCGCGCACACCTCCATCACGCCCCGCTGCAATTCCTCGGCCTCAAGGCCATCGCGCTGCCGCAGGGCGAACTGCATCCTGTGCACCACGCTGAGCGAACGGAGCAGTGCCACTCGAAAGTGCTCCAGGTGGTCCTCCCTCTCTATTGCCCGATCCCGCGCCTCAGCGAGGGTTTCCATGGCCTCGGAAAGCAGCCGCTCGTCCTCCCTGAGCCGCTGCCCGGCGTCGGGGTTGTCCTCCGCCCAGCGCCTCATCGCGAAGGCGTTGCGCCGGAAATGCCTCCAGAACTCGCCGGGCTCCAGGGAAAGCTCTCCGGGAAGCTCCTCGATGATGCCGGTCAGTCCGGGCAGCTCGGTTCCGTAGAAGCTCAACTGGAACCGCCGCTCGAAGTCCTCCCGGCGTGCCCGCTCGCCCGACCAGGCCGCCTCCCCCAGATAGGCGAACAGGTTCCAGCACATGTCGCGGTGGTTCTCATAGCCGTTGTCGCCCCACTGGGAGGCCATCAGGGCCGTGGTGCCGGTCTCCAGCCCCGCACGTCGCCAGCAGTCGATGTTGGACCGGGCGTGCTGGAAATCGGGCACGAACGCACACCCGTTGTTGTAGCCGGCCAGCCCCCACAGCGGCCGACCGTGGGCGGCCAGTTCGCTGTGGTGCGGGACCTCCTCGGTGCAGCCGTAGGCCCAGTTGACCGCGATGATGTTGTCCTCCAGTTCGTCCAGCATCTCGTAGCCGAAGTGGTTGTAGATCATGTCCACCCACATGGGCATCATCTTGCCGCATTCCTTCAGTTGCCGGGCGCACCAGTTGGCGTGCCGGAGGAACTCCTCCGCGTCGATGCCCTGGGTCTCGTCGAAACCGGCGTGGAAATAGGGGCCGGGGAACAGTTCGCAAACGTCTCGAATGACCTCCTCAAGGAACTCGCGCACCTCCGGCTTCGCCGTGTCCAGGCTGCTCATCGGCTGGAAGACCTCGCGCCCCAGATGGGCGTAGTCGGGGTTGGACAGCAGGTTCTCCTGGTGGCCGATCAGCGAATAGGTGGGCATCACCAGCACCTTGTGCCGGACGGCCTCCCGGTGGATGGCGGCGACCTCGTCGGGCGTCAGGCGGCCGCGCCCCTCCCCGATGTCCGGGTGAGACTTCAGGTAGAGCATGTCCTCCATGTAGGGCGTGTAGAGATTGACCTTGTAACGGGAGAGCCGCCGGATGATCCGCAGGAAGTCCGCCAGGCGGGAGACCTGCTTGCGCGATATGTCGTCGTGATGTCCCCGCAGGGGGAAGGCCGGCCAGTCGGTTATCTCCGCGCAGGGCAGCTCCGGGCCGTCTCCCAGCAGGTGCTCCAGGGTCACAAGCCCCCAGTAGAGGCCCTCCACGTCGTGTCCCCGGAGCCAGAGCCCGTCGGGTCCGATCCGGAGGAGGTAGGCCTGCTCCCTCGCCGGCGGCCCCGCATCGCGGACGGGCGGTTCGCCGGCCACCGCGGTATGGTCCGGCAGAAACAGCGACCGCCCGTAACTGACCGCCAGTTCCTCACCCAGCTTGCAGCGCAGCGCCGGATCGGCGGCGCAGTCCGCCGAGACCCGCCAGTATCGTCCCTCAACGTCCAGTATGCCACCTGTCTCCTCGACACGTTGCGGGACGGGCAGCAGATCGTCCACGCCGATCACCATGGCCACTCCCTCCTCGGCACAAATCGCGCACCCGGCGTCACTATAGCCGCGGGCGCGACGGGGCACAAACAGCAGCTTGACTTCGCGCGGGGAGGCGCCTATATTCAATTAGACGGGCCTCGGGGGCCCATAGCTCAAAGGCAGAGCAGCGGACTCATAATCCGCGGGTTGTAGGTTCGAATCCTGCTGGGCCCACCATTCTTGTTCGACGTGCCCCCCTCGTCACCCCCGCCGGAACCCCGGCGCCGTCCCCTCGCTGCCTACCGCAGGCGGCGGAGTGCGTCGCGGGCCTCGGCGGTTTCGGGCGCCTCGGGGTAGCGCTCCAGGAGCGTCCTGTAGTGCTCCTCCGCCTCCTCGGTGCGGCCCACCTCGGCGCGGGCCTCGCCCGCCAGAAGGCGCAGGGCGGGAGCGGTGTTCGGATCCTCAATGAAGCGGAGGCAGGTCTCGGCGAGCCGTGCCGCTCGGTCGAACCGCGCCCGCTGCATCTCCGCCCGCACGCGCAACACGTTGGGGCGCCCCTCCAGGCGGAGCGTCGGCAGCTTCCACAGCAGGTCCTCCAGCTTCTCCAGCGCCTGCTCCGCCTCCCCGCGGCGCAGAAGCAACTCGGCCTGCTGAAGGGCCGCGGCTTTGTAGAGCGCCGGGGCGGCGTCCGGCGCGAAGCCCGGCGTCCCCTCCGCCTCCGCGTAGGCTCCGCGGGCCTCTTCGGCTTTGCCCTCCTGCCGCCAGGCGTCCCCGATGCACAGCAGCGCGCGGCGCCGCAGCTCGGCATCTCCCCGCGGGAAGTCGGCGCGCAGCCCGATGCACTCCTTTCTCGCCCGCTCCGGATCGTCCATCTCCCGGAGGTAGAGGTCGGCAAGCTCCAGGCGGGTCTGCATCCGGCGCTTCCGCCGGACCTTCGGCAGAGAGGCCAGGGCTTCCCTGAGGTACGCTTCGGCCCGCGCCGGTTCGAGGCCGCGCCGGCGGACGTAGCCCCCCAGCCACCGGGCGACCTCGTGCCGCTCCAGTGGATCGACCTCCTCACTCCGCCGGTAGAGGGCACGGGCGGCTTCGGCCGCCGGTTCGCTCTTGCCGAGCCGCCGGCACAGCCGCCACATCCCCAGCAGGGACGGTGCGGGGAGCGAATCCAGGCGGTAGCGGCGGGCCCGCTCGAAAAACCGGGCCATCTTCTCACGGCTGAATTCCTGGTCCCCCCTGTCGGGCTCCACCCGGAGGCGCTTGCGGCAGACGGCGGTCGCCCCCCGCGTGTCGGTCACCGTCAGGCGCACCTCGCACAATCCCGTGGCCAGAAAGACGTGGCGCGGGTGGGGCTCCGTGGAGACCTGGCCGTCTCCGAAGCTCCACCGGTAAGCCCGGATCAGGCCGTCCGGGGCAGTGCTGACCGAGCGGAACCGGAACTCGGCCATTTTGGCATCCCCCGCCTCGCAGTAGTCCTCTGGTCGGGCGGTGAAGTCGGCGCAGAGGGCACGGTCCCTCCTTTCAGACTCATAGACTTCGGCGGCGACGGGCTCCCCAAACGCCTCGGCCGGTATGATGCGCCACCACCGCTCGCCCGGCGGGATCCACGCCGCCGCCGCGCGGGCGCGACGGCCCTCGGCGAAGTGGACGTAGCGGAACCTGTGGGTGCCTTTGTCGAGTTCGACCGACCCGCTATGCTCGCCCCGGCGCCCTCGACGGGCGTTGTGACGCCCGGGCCACTGAACCACCAGGCGGTCGTCCACCAGCAGGAAGGAGGAGTAGTCGCTGGCGGTGGCGAAGCGATATGTCCCGCTCTTCGGGCAGTGGAGGTAGCCGGAGTAATCGGCGATATAGCCGGACTGGGGGCCAAAGGGGTTGTAGGCGTCGAAGACGCGCCGCCAGTAGTCGGCTCCGAAGGCCGGGCCGGCCCTCTTGAGCGTCTCCTGCGCCTCGGGCCAGCCGCCGGCCTTCGGGTCATCGGGAAGGGGCCGGGTCCGATAGACCAGGCCCACCGGCGGCAATTCGCGGGGAGCCGCCTTCGACCCTTTATTACCGTAGTAGACGGCATAGAGCCCGCCCCCCTTCCGCAGATTGAAGCCCAGCAGGTAGCGCCCCTCCCCGGTGCGATGGACGATGCCGAAGGGCACGTCCCGGCCATCGGGTCCCGTCATTCGGAGGTCCCGCCCTCCCCCGTCGGCGTCCGGGCGGAGGTGGATCCGCGCACTGGCCGCTTTCCGGGCGCTGGAGGGCACGCGCAGGAGCTTCCGCCGCGGCCACCGGGGGTCGCTCCACGGGGGGCGCTCCACCGCCGCGCTCACGGGTGTCAGCAGGAGCATCAGGATGAGCAGGACCGGAGCCGTCCGGAGCCGCCTGCCCTTTCGCGCCGGGCTTTGCGCCATGTCGGTCCCCCTCAGCGCTGGAAGACAGGATAACCGTCATCGGTGGGGACCGGCTCTTGGGGCTCGGCCTCCCGCCGCTCCTCGGAAGTCTCCTGCGGGCGATCGGGTTCTCGCAGTTCCACGATCTCCAGCCGCGCGTTGTCGAAGAAGTAGTCGCCCGGCCGCCAGTAGGCGTAGATCTGCACCTGGAGGTATTCCGGCTTCAGGGGCTTCTCGTCCATCGTGCTTTTGGACTCCCAGGGCCGGAAGAGGCGGGCGTAGCGCCGCCACGTCCCGTCGCACGGGTCGAGCGTCATGGGCGCCCGGTAGGCGTTGCGCCGCACCGTGCGCACGCCGTCCGCCGTGCGGACTTTCCGGTCGAAAAACCCCTTGATGAAGACTTTCGGCTCGCCCGATCCCTCGATCGCTTCGCTCCGGGCGTCGATGCTGAAACGGTAGACGGCGCCGGGGCGGACGGTGAGGTGGGCGCTGCGGTAATGGACGCCGTGCAGGCCGGCCACCGTATCGTAGTAAGGGGGTTTGGTGGGCAGCCGCTCCGGCGGTTCGGGGCGGGGGTCCTCCTCGATGCTCTGCACGTCGCCCCGGACGCCCTTCTGGGCCTCCGCCACGGCGGCTCGCACCTCCCGCTGTCGCTGCTTCCACTGTGCGTCCAGCACGTTGGTGACGATGCGGAGGCAGCGCTTCCCCCGGGTGCCGCCCTGGGCCCAGAAAGTCGTCAGGCCGTCGGTGGCCTGCCAGCCGTAGGGCCACCAGCGGCCGGCCTCGAAGCTACCGTTGCGGAGGAGGTTGTCCGACAGCGCTTCCCTCTCCATGATCCGGGCGGCCTCCCGCGTGGCGTAGCGGACGCCGTCCTCGGCCCGCGGCGGCGGCTTCTCCGGTTTCTCGGAGGTCGCCCCGCCGGCGTGCGCCATCGACGCCAGAGTCAGCAGGACAAGCAAGATCGGGGTGAGGTATTTCGCCATTCTTTCAGCGGCGCTTTGTGGCGGCCTCCGAGAGCGCGCGGAAGTAATTGCGGACCATCCGGCGGTAGCGTTCGGGCACATCTTCGGTCCGGGCGGAAGATATCTCGTCCCGCAGGCGTTTCGGCAGCAGGGCGCTTCTGTCCCTCTGGAGTTGCTTCTGCTTGTCGGTCAGCTCCTTCACCTCGCGGAAGTTCGAGAGCACAACGCGCTGGTAACCGGCGAACGTGCTGACCTCCCCCTCGGCCAGGGCGTCGGCCTGGGATTCCATCAGTTCGATGGTCTCCGGAAGACGCCCCCTCGGAGCCCGGTATTTCTTCAGGCCGTAGTCGATCCGTCGGGCCCTGTCGATCAGTTGTCTCTGGCGGGAGGCCAGGCGCTGGAGCTTTTCCTGGAGGGGCGGCGGCACGGGGCCACGGAAGCCTTCGGCGCCGGCGCCGCTCACCTTGCCGCCCCCGCTGGCGCCGGTGGGCGCCTCCCCGCTGGTGTCTTCGACCCGACCGGCCTCGAAGGGATCGGGGGTGAGCCGGCTGGGCGTCTGCCGCCCTCCCTTGCCGGTGGCCTTCTTCTCCACGAACTGGCCGGTGGACTTGCCTGTCCTGCCCTCCCCGCTCCGTCCCCCGACCTCCTGCTCGTTGGGGAGCCGGTTGCCGGTGACGCCTTTTGCGGACATGTTGCTGATGGGGCCGTCCATGGTGCCCCACCCGGCTCCCCTGTCGAGGCTGTCCAGCCAGCCGCTGGTGATGTCCTCGAACTGCTCCTCCATGTCCTCTTCGCTCTCGATGAGGTCGCCGATGAGGTCCTGTAGTTCGTCGGGCAGTTCGGTCATGGGCGTCTCGTAGTCCTCCAGCGGTTCCTCCATGGACCACCGCTGGTCGTCCTTTGTCTCCATCAGCCACTTCTCTATGTTGGTCTCGATCTCCTCGGCGAGTTCCAGTCCGGCCTGCTCGTGGGGCACGGCCATCTCGATGGCGCGGCGCTCGGCGGCCTCGACGGCCTGCTGTATCTCGCTGTAGACTTCCAGGAACTCCTCGGCCTGGGTGGGCAGGGAGAAATCCTGCGGCTGCAGTTTGCTCAGGTCCGTGGCGGCCTCCTGGAAGAACTCCGTCCACTCCTTCTCGGTGTATATGATTTCGTCCAGCTTCTTCTCGTCCTCCTCGGTGAAGTCGTCCACCGGGATTGCGCCGAGGCGGTTGGAAAGCTCGACCACCCGTCGCTGGTCTTCGGCGAACTCCTCCAGCGCCCGCAACAGCCGCTCGGCAAGCTCCTTACCCCGGGCGAGCTGCTGGACCTCTTCGCGGAGCGGCTCCTCTTTTGGCTTCGCGCCGGCCTCCAGCTCCGCCAGAGCGGCCTCCGGCTGGGCCAGCAGCTTGCGCAAAAGCCGCACGACCTTCTCCTGCGCCCGCACCGCCCCATCGACCAGGCCCGGAACGGCCTCGGGCTCAGAGGCCGCCCGCAGGTCCTTCAGTCGGGATACGGCGTCGCTGAGCGGCCCTGACGCGATGCGCCCGAGGGCCTCCGACATAGTTCCTTCACCGGCGTGGCGAAGGACGGCTTCCCGGGCTCTCTCATATATCGCCTCCTCTGCGGCCAGCACGCCCGCCGCCTCCGCCCGGAACGCTTCCATGTCGTCCGCGTCGAGACCGTCACGTGCCATTGGTCGCGTGGCGCCTACATTTCGGCGCTGCAGCTCCAGCAGCTCCCTGACGACGTCCCGGAGGGCCGCGGCCCCATCGCCGGAGCCCGCCTCAGCAGTCTCGGGGGCACCCACGCGGATGTGGTAGGTCCGGCTCCGTCCGGGGCCCTCCCCCGGCCGGGGAAGTCCGTCGTTGGCCCGCATGTAGTAGGAGATGGAGTCCCCGACCTCGGCCCCTATCTCGCGCAGGTCGATCACCGCCCCCTCCCGCGCCTCCCTCGTGCCGGGCTCGCAGCTCCGTGAGCGTTCCTTCACCCAATCCCGGCCGGCCTGCGGCTGGATGAACAGGTGCACCTCCCGCAGGGAGAAATCGTCCTCGACGGCCGCCAGCAAAACGACCCGAGCGTCGGGCTTGACGGAGACGTCCCGGCCCGGTTTGAGGAAAGTCACCCTGGGCGCCGAGTCGGGGACCGCCTCCATACGCCGCAGTCCGGGCATGTTGGTCACGCCGGAGTCGTCCACCAGGTGTACGGCGTAGTTCCCCGAGCGCTCCAGCTTCCACTCGCAGCGGAACTCGCCCTCCCCGGTCCGGGCCATCTCGACCGTTCGCTTCACTTCTTCCATTTCGCCGCCGACTTGCAGTTCGACGTGCGCACTCCGCGCTCCGCCCTCGGTCTCCACCTCCAGGCGGACGCGGCTCCCCGCGGGCACCCGGATGTCACCGGAGGTCCCCGCGAGTACCTCGTCGGGCAGGCCCGTGTACTCCGGGTAGAGGCAGGTGACCCGCACCGACGCCACGGCGGGGCGGCGGCGCGCGGTGACGCTATACCACTTCGTCCGTGCATCCCCGGCACGTATGCGGTAGTCGAAGTCCGCCTGCACGTTGCTGAAGCGGTGGATGAATGCGTCGCCCTCGAAGTCCATGGGATGGCGCGCGGGGGGGCCCTCGGCGGTCTCGGTCTCGATCAGGGCGCTTTCTGGGAGCACCCCGCGGACGCGCGCCTCCACCCGCAACGGCTCCCCCTGCAGCACCTGCACGTCGCCGGGGACCACCTGCAGCCGGGTATCGGTGATGGGCGGGACGCCGGCCGTCGGCCGGATGAACCGATGGAGCGCGTTGCCGAAATGGGCGGTGAACAGCAGGCCGTAGAGGGCCAGAACGGCACCCACCGCGAGCACCCAGCGCAGGGGCCGCCACAGCTCCCGGATTTCGCGTTCACCGGGCAGCTTGCGTCCGGACATCCATTCGGCCGTTTCGGAGACCTGGGCGTCGGCCATGTCGCGGACCAGCGAATCGCGGAAGTTCCGGCGCCGCAGCAGCACGGCGTTGATCAGGCGGTTCTCCAGCTCCGGCCCCGCACGTTCCACGTGGGCCGCCACCATCTCGTCGGTCAGCGGGCGCAACAGGGGGTAGGCCACCAGGCGAGCGACAAGCGCCACGAGGCCGGCCCCGAACGACAGCACGAGCACGAGCCGCACTCCGGCCGGCAGGTGGAAGAGGTTATCCAGCAGGACCGCCGTCAGCAGCCCGCCGGCCAGCAAGGCGAGGGTCCTCAGCAGGCCGCGGGCGCACGCCGTCACGCGCCACCCCCGCCGGGCGGCGTCGACGGCGTCACGCACCCGCAGGAACGCTTCATCCTTCTGGCGGAGTCCGCCGGACATCGCTCAGTCCTTCCCCCTTTCCGGGCGAGGCGGTTCGGGAATCGGCTCGGCTTGGGACCGTTGCAGTTCGACCGTGACTTTCACTTTCGGGTCCTCCCTGCTCAACTCGTGTCCGGAGAGAGCCGGGCAGATCACCACCGGAAGGCGCTGGAGGTCGCCGTCCGCCGCGGCCGTCCTCCAGAGGAACATCCGCTTCCCGATCTGCCATTGGTTCGCCGGCCGATGCATCGCCCAGACCTCGTAGCGGTGAAGACGCCCCATGCCGCGGAGCGTCGTGCCGCCCCGGCGGTCCTTCCAGATCAGGGCGAGCAGCCTGCTCTCGTCTCCGGCGGCGTAGAGGATGCGCTGGTCGTGGAAGAAGTCGCGCAGCCTGTCGACCCATCGCTGGACCCGGCCGACCTGCTCGCCGTGCAGCCGGCCGGCTCCCTCTTCTTCCTCCAGGCCGAAGCGCGCGTAAACCGCGCGGTTGGTCACAACCACCAGGTCCCAGGAACCCGCGGTGCAGCCCTCGGCCCGGAACGTCCGCGTCGCGGGGTCCCAGGTGGCGTCCACCGCGTAAGAGGCGTCCGTGTTGAGAGCCAGCACCCGGCGAACGGTCTCGCCTTCGGGGGCCCGGATGGCTCCCTCGATCGTGCCCCGCACGCCCGTGCCGCCGCCGTGCAACTGGATGGAGCGGACGTAGGTCAGCTCGGAGAGGTCCTGCCCGACATCGCCCTCCTGCTTGCGACAAAGGATGAAGCGCTGCCTCCCGCCGTTCGTGCGGACGTAGAGCGTCTTGGCGACAAGGTGGCCTTCGACCGAACGACCGTCGGCGAAGCCCACGCGGGTCCGGTATTCCCTCACCGGGTAGTGGCGGCCGGTCCGTATCTTGTCGTCGAGTCCGGTTTCGCGAAAGAGCCACTTCTCCGCCGTTCCCTCGCGCTCGATTCGGTTTTCCAGCCGGGTCATCTCGCCGAGGCGGACGCTGTAGCGGCGCTTCTTGCCTTCGTCATAGATGCGTAGGCGCCCACCGGGAACGTAGACCTCCCCGGTCAGGCTCCTCCCGTCGCTGAGACGAACCGTGGCGGGCAGCCACTGGACGGCCGCCGCCTCAGCGGCGAGCAGAGCCGTCAACAGCGCCAATGTCGCGATGGCGTGCCTCATACTCTCCTATTGTATCAGCTCCGAAAGTCTCAGTTGAGGGAGTTCCTCTTGCGGAGAACCCACTCGGCCGTCACAACCGCGAGGAAGGCGGCGAAGAACCACGGGGCGTTCCACAGAGTGAGTTCCTCACTGCGCAGCACCACGCGGCGGCGCTGCTGTATCTGATCGGGGATCTTCCCCGACGTGGGAAGGGTGTGGAAGACCCCGCCGGTCCGCGCGGCGATGTTCCGCAGAATGGTCTCGTCCACGTCAACGCGGTCGAACTCGGAGTTCGCCTGTCCGACCACGAATTCGACCTCGGCCTCACCCAGCCTTTCCCCGTCCAGCCGGGCGGCAACGGTGCCCCGGTACAGGCCGGTGACCGGTGGCTGCCACCGGGCCTGGTAACTACCCGGGCTGAGCGGAACGGGGGCGAGTGAGACCGCATCGCTCCGGTCCCGGCCCTCTTCCGCCTTGCCTTCGCCCCCGAGCGGCACCGGAAGGGCGAAGACGGCTTCGACGTGCGCATCTTCGGTCGGCTCACCGTCGGGATCGCACACTTCCGCCTCTACCGTGACGCTCTCGCCGGGCGCGTACTCCGTGCGGGCAGACCAGGCGTTGACCAGGCGGTCGGGAACTGCGCGCCGTCTTCTGCGTCCGGCCAGCCAGCGTACCGCCTGCCGCCAAAATCGGTAGTAGGGGGAACGCATCGGTCGGCCTTCGACCCGGAAGCGCCACTGCCACGTTGTGTCCGCGGTGACGGCCATCACCCGGCCGTCGCCGTATTTCTGGGCGGCGGCAACCGGCATCGGCCGGCCCCGAGCCCGTTCCCGGGGATGCACCAGCAGGGCCATCGCCCCCGGCTTGAGTCCCTCCACCCGGTTGGCCGAATCCACGCGGGCCGGCTTGCCTCCGTTGCTGAAGAACTCCACGCAGCCTTCCAGGGCGGGATGGCGGCGGCCCTCCGGCGCAAGCCCCGGCGCGAACGGCTCCTGGACGTGCCCGTCGGCAACCCCCCCGATCACGACCGGCAGCACGTCGGCGAGGACGCTGGCCCCCCAGCCGCCGGAGCCGAAGGCATGGTCGCCGCCGATGTCGATGAATCCGCCCCCTTCGTCCACGAAATCACGGAGCATCTCCAGTTGCAGGCCGGCGAATTCTCCCCGAGCGATGTCCCCGAGCACGATGACGTCGAACTCCTTGAAGTCCTGCGCCCTGGCGGGCAGGCCGCGACCCAGGTCGATGCTCCTCTCCTCGCCCTGGACCAGGAAGCGTTCGCCGCCGAGCTTCACCACGGAGGTCACCTCCAGGTTCGGATCGCTCTCCAGCGTCCGCCGCAGGAAGCGATACTCGTTCCGCACGACGCCTTCGACAATGAGCACCCGAAGGCGGGGGTCGGTCACCCGGACGGTGAAACGGCGGCTGTTGTTCTGGGGCACGCTCTCCTCCGGCAGCCCGGACAGGACGACCGCCAGGCGACGCACTCCGGTGGCGTCGGGGGTGAACTGCAGTTCGGCACGTATGGTTCCGCGCCCCGCCGGCAGCGTAACCGTCCGCTCGGCCAGTTGGCCCCCGTCCGTTGCGCTGAGCCGCAACGAAACGGTGCGCTCCTCCTCGGGCACGTTCTCCAGGCCCACGTGGGATATCTCGAACCGCAGCCGGGCCCGGTTGTTGACGATCAGCTCCGGATTGTCCGGCACACCAACGATGCCGGCGTCGTAGAAGCGGCCTCGCTCCGTGGGCCTGCCACCGAGGGCAACCGGGAAGATTGGCATTCCCAGGTTGGCCGCCACGGCCTCGGGCTCGGGTCCGTGGTTGGAGATGCCGTCGGTCAAAAGAACCACGCCCGAGACACGCCCGGCCCCGACGGTCCGCACCGCACCTTCCAGGGAAGCCCCCAATGCCGTGGCCTTGCCCTCGGGCTGAAGATCACGGAGGGATTCCGCAGCAGGTTGCTCTCGGGCCAGAGAATCGACGAGAAAAAGCCGGACGTCCTGCCTGCGGCGCAGCTTGCTCAACAGGCCGCCGGTCGGCCCGGACAGCAGCCGCACGCCGGACTCCAGCCGGGACTGCTCCCGGGCGGCGTCCCGAAGGCTCATGCTCTCCGATACGTCCAGCAGCACCGCCACCGTCCCCCGCGTCGCCTCGGCGTGGGTCACCCGGAGCACCGGCTGCAGCAAGAAAAGGGCCAGCAGAGCCACCGCCAGCACGCGCAGGGCCGTCAACGTGCGGAACGCGGCGCCGGAGAGTTTGGAACTCTTCCGGCGATAGAAGAGAAAGGCCAGCGCGCCGGCGGCAAGCGCGGCAACGAAGACGAGCCCCGCGGGCCAGTCACCGTTGAATGCCAGTTCCCAGTGCCGCATGCCCGCCCTCCTCAGTGCTTCAGCCAGACGTTGGCGACCCAGCTCTCCACGACAAGCAAAACCAGCCCGGCGGCGAACAGGTAGTTCCACAGCGGAAAGCCTTCCCGTTCCCGCCGGAGGACGTCCCGCGAGAAATCTGCCCCAGCCAGGACGCGAACCTTCTCGGCCTTGAGCGCGTCCTTGAGCTGCGCCGGCGGCATCCGCTCCAGTCGGCTCTCCTCCCGAGGGATGTTCACCGCGAAGAGGCGTTCGCGCTGCGCTCCTGCCGCCCGCCAGACAGCACGGTAGATGCCCGGCTTTCCGGTCCCCTCAAATGTAACCGTCGTGGGTCGGTCCGCCGGCTCAACGGTCTTTCTCGCCAGTGGTTCTTCTTCCGCCTCGACCCCGTAGAACCGGACCTCCACGGGTTCCTCCGACGGGGGAACGTCTATCTTGCAGGGCATGCCGACGGTGATCTGTTCCTCGGCACGGGCGGAGCCGGCGGCCCGGTAGATCAACTGGTGAATCAGGGGAAGAAAAGAAGGGGTGGCCGGCAGGTTGTTCCAGCCCATGTCGGCCGTGCTCGTGCAGGCGATGCACAGGCCCGCGCCCACTTCCCGCTCCAGCAGCAGGGGCCCGTCGCTTAGTTCGGCCAGCGCTACAACTCCCTCACCTGGAGAGGCGCGGTAGAATGCCCGGACCGCCGTGCGCCGGAAGTCCATCCGCTCCGCCAGACCGTGGTAGACCGGATGGCCGGCGTTGATCCGGCGGATGGGCAACCCGTCTTCGGAGCGCGCTATCCCCCCGAACTCGACCCCCATCAGGTCCCGCGCGATCCCCCGGTTGTAGGATTCGATCTCGACCCGGTCGCCGAGGAAAACGATAAGGCCGCCACCGTTCCTGACATACCGGCTGAGCCTTTCGGTCAACCCCTCGGAGAGGCGCCTCACGTTGGCCAACACCACGCAGGCGTAGTCGTCGAGCCGGAGGCGCTCCAGCCGCCCCGGCTCGACGGTGGTCGTGCTCACCGGAGAGGTGGCTTCGCCGCTCCGGGCGGGCGCCCTCAGGGCCAGGTCCAGGTAGAAGGTCTCATCCTCGTAGGCCACCCCGGAGGGGTCGCCGTTGACCAGCAGGACGGGGAGCTTCTCCCGGACGGCGACCGCGAAGTAACGGGAGTTGTCCGGCGCGAACTGGTCCGGCTCCAGGCGCACCTCGCCGGCGACCCATCCGGGCCGCCTGAAGGCGTGGCGGAGCTTGATCCGGCGGACGCCCCCGGCCGCCAGCCGGACGTCCGCCTGTGCCACTCCGCTGCCGTCGACCAGCATGTCCGCCGCGTGCGCCATGTCGCGGGCGCCCGTGTTCTCCACCGTGCAGAACACCTCCGTGGGCGAACCGGTCACCTGCAAACCGGGGCCGAACCGGACGTCCCGCAGGGCCAGGTTCTCGGTCACTTCCCGGCCGACGTCGACCAGGTAGAGCGGCGCCTCGGCCGCCGCGGTTTCGCCGAACCGATCCGGGAGGGACTCCCAGGCCGACCTCTGGAAGTCCGAGAGCACGTAGACCTCCCGGGCCGGCTGCGTGGCCTGCCCGAGGGCCTTGAAAGCCCGGTTCAGGGCATCGGCGGCCGGAGCGGCGCCGTAGCCGCACTCGAAGGTTTCCAGTCGGCTGCGCACGGTCTCCAGGTCGGTGCTGAGTTCGGCGGACCTCGCTGCGTCAAACGGCACAATGCACGCGCCGTCGCCCCGCTCCAGCCCTTCCAGCACGGCGGAGGCCGCCTTTCGTGCCCTTTCGAAGCCCATGGTCCCTCCGCTCACCGCGCGCATGCTGGCGGTGTTGTCCAGCACGATGCAGACGGCCGTCGGCACGTGCCCCCCTGCTCCGGCGCCCGAGCCAACCACGGGCTGGTAAAGTGCGCCGACCACCGCCCCAAGCAGCAGAATCCGGGCGGCCAGAAGAAGCAGCTCCTTCAGCCGGTGACGGCGCGCCACCCGCTGGTCCACCATCCGCAGGAAACGGAGCGTGCTGAAGGGCATCCGCACGGCGCGCCGACGATGCACCAGGTGGATGAGCACGGGGACGGCCAGAGATATCCACAGCAGATGGATCATCTGTAGCGTTCACGACTCCGCAGATAGGCGCTCAGCATGAGTTCGAAGGGGGTGTCGGTGGTGACCAGTTGGTAGTCCATGTGGCCGGCGGCGCAGTCGCGCCGGTAGGAGCCGACGAAATCATCGAACTTCCGCCGGTATTCCTCTCGGATCACGTTCGTGCGGACCTGCATGGACTTGCGGTTCTCCATGTCCACGAACTCGACGAGTCCGTCCCCGGGCAGTTGCGCCTCGGCCGGATCGAACAGGTTGAAGACCAGCACCTCGTTGCGGTCGTGGCGGAAGTGATTCAGCGCCTTCATCACGGCGTCCTGATCGTCCAGCAGATCGCTGAGAACGACCACGAGGCCGCGACGCCGGAGGCTCTCGGCGATCGAATGAAGGCAGGGACCGATGCCGGTCTCGCCCCCCGGCTCGGCGGTTTCGAGTTCCTCCAGGAGGTACTTCATGTGGGCGGGGGTACTGCGGGGAGGGACCCTTCGGCGCACCTCGCGGCCGAACAGCACGAGGCCGACCTTGTCCCTCTGCTGGACCATCAGGTAGGTGAGGGCGGCGGCCAGGCAGGCGCCGTAGTCGAACTTCGTCAGCTCCCCCGAGCCGTAGGCCATCGACCCGCTGGCGTCCAGCAGCAGCGTGCAGGTCAGGTTGGTCTCTTCCTCGTACTCCCGGACATAGCGCTTGTCGGTGCGGGCGAAGACGCGCCAGTCGAAGTGCTTCAGGTCGTCGCCGGGAAGGTATTCGCGATACTCGGCGAACTCCGAACTCAGTCCTTTGAACGGGCTGCAGTGGAGTCCGCTGATGTAGCCCTCCACCACGGTTCTGGCGAGCAACTGGAGGTTGCGGACACGGGCCAGCTTCTCCGGCTCATAGTACTTGCTTTTGAATGCCTTGCCCATCAGGTCGGCTCAGTCGGCTTCACGGGTCCGGTCGGCATAGAGATTCTCGTCGGGTTCCTCCACCGTCTCCAGCAGCCGCTCAACGACCTCCTCCACGTCCACGCCCTCGCTGTCGGCCGTAAAGTTGGTGAAGATACGATGCCGGAGCACCGGATGGGCGACGCGGCGCACGTCCGAACAGGAGACGTTGTAGCGTCCGTCCATGAGCGCCAGGGCCTTCGCTCCCAGCACCAGGTACTGCCCGGCCCGCGGTCCCGCGCCCCACTCGACGTACTGCCCGACCAGCGGGGGCGCCTCCGGGGCTCCCGGACGGGTGGCGCGGACCAGCTCGGCCACGTATTCCAGCACGTGGTCGCTGACCGGCATTTTGCGCACGACCTTCTGGATCTGCCGTATCCGGCGGCCGTCCAGCACCGCGGCGGCCTCCGGCAACTCGTCCATGGTGGTCAGGCGGAATATCTCCACCTCCTCCGCCCGCGCCGGATAGTCGATGAGGATGTTCAGCATGAACCGGTCGAGCTGGGCCTCCGGCAGCGGATAGGTGCCTTCCTGCTCGATGGGATTCTGCGTGGCGAGCACGAAGAAGGGCTGCTCGATGTGGTGGGTCTGGCCGCCGACCGTCACCGAGTACTCCTGCATCGATTCCAGCAGTGCGGCCTGCGTCTTCGGCGGGGTGCGGTTGATCTCATCGGCCAGGAGAATGTTGGTGAAGATCGGACCGTGGGAGAAGCGGAAGCGGCGTTCGCCGGTCTCCGGGTCGATCTCCAACACCTCGGTGCCCGTGATGTCGCTGGGCATCAGATCGGGGGTGAACTGGATGCGTTTGAAGTCCAGGTCGAGGCATCGTGCCAGCGTGCGGACGATGAGCGTCTTGGCCAGGCCGGGAACGCCGACCACCAGCGCGTGCCCCCGGCAGAACAGGGTGATCAGTATCTGCTCCAGCACTTCGTCCTGCCCGACGATCACCTTCTTTATCTCGCTCAGCAGCGTCCGGCGCAGCGCGCCGAAGCGTTCGATCAGCGCCCGGGCGCTTTCTCTGCCGGCATTGGTCCGTTCTCCGGTGCTCAAAGTATTCTCTCCCACGGTTGTCTTCGAATGAGGTGAGGGCCGGGGCGTCAATGCGTCAGGGCGTAGAGAACGATGTTGACTCCGAGGTCGAGGGCGTCGGGCGCGGCGACCGAGCGCCCGAACGGGTGGTCAAAACCCCGCCATCCGCCCAGCCCCCACGGGCAGTGGATCACCGCGGTTACCCCGCCGAGCTGGATGCCCTCGAGCGGGTGGGAGGGCGAATCCTCGCCCGAAGCCTGCGTGTAATCGCTGTAGCTAACGCCGCTTATGTTGTGGAAGACCGTGTAAACCGGGTGGTCCGGCGGCAGCCGGTCCAGGCTGTGGTTCGGGAGCACTCGGCCGATCTCCCTTCGGAAAGCCACGTTGAACTCCCGTCGCCCGGCACTGGGGGCGGCCAGCAGAAATCCCCCGCTGGTTAGGAAACGCCGGAGGGCCCGCACCTGCTGTTCGTCCAGGGTAAATCCCTGCCGTCCCGTAAGATACAGGAACGGATACTGCTGGAGCTGGCTGGAAGTCAGATCGACGGCCCGGCGCCGGAACTTCACCTCCGTGCTCGTGCGCGAGGCCACCGCCTTCAGGAGATTGGCCAGCGCGTTGGGCTGGGTATCCCAGTTACCGGTCAACCTGGCCTGGGCGAGGACGAACTCCCCGCCCTCGCGTTCTCCCGCCTCGTAGAAGACCTTCGCCGTGCCCTGGAAGGCGGCCAGCTCCCAGGTGCCCAGCGCGTAGGCCGCCATGTTGACGCCCAGGCGACGCGCGTGCTCCGGGTGGACGCTGTAGGCGCCCTCCCTGATGTGGCCGTCCCAGCCGCAGCTCAGGTCGTAACGGGAAAGCAGGACGGCCGTCCGGTCGCCCAAATCCAGCCCCATCACGACGGGCGGCCCGAGCGTGCCGTCGGCCTCCGGCACCTCGCGGGTGTACTCGACCTCCTCGATCTCGTAGTGGCAGTGATAGAGAGGGTGATCGGAACTCAGCGGTCGCCACTCCCGGCCGGGCAGCACGCGCCCCATCTCCCGGGTGAAAGCGCCGAAGAAATCGGGGTCCCCGAAGCACGCATCCCCCCAGACCGTGCCGCCCCGCTGCAAGAACTCCCGGAGATGGGCGACCTGCTGGTCCGAGAGACTGAAATCGTCGCTCCCGGTGAAGTAGTAGACCGGGAAGCGCGCCGGGTCGGGGGGAAAGCTCTTCAACGGCCCCCTCTTGTGGGTGTAGCGGACGTCCAGCGCACGGTTCGCCAGGTTCACGAGCATCGGGACGTCGCCGGGGTCCTTGTTCCAGTCGTAATAGCGGATGGTTTCCCCGTCACGGCGGACCTCCTTGATCCGGCCGTACTGAATCTTGGCCACCAGCGGGGGCGGCGCCGGCGGACGCTTCTTCTCGGTTCTCCGCAGGGGCGTGGCCGGTAGCGGAAGAGGTGGGAAGCTCTCCCCGCCCTTCCTCCGGTGCGGTTTCGCCGGCGGTGCGGAGCCGCACGGGCCCTTCGGCACGTTGAACTCGGCGGCACAGACGGCGGCGGGCAATAGCAGCCCGAGGAGGATCAGCTTTCTCATGGCCTTTCCCCGAGGCATGCGGAAGGGAGACTGCCGGGGACATACCGACTTCGTCCATCCCTTATCATATTGGCTGCGGCGGCGGGGAGCAACTCTTTGGGCCGCCCGCGGGGATCAGCGCTCCGCCCCTCCGGCGGCCCACGAGACGGCGTTCCGCACGAGGACTTTCTCTCCGGCGAGAGCTGCGCCCGCGAACACGACAAAACGCCCTTTGCCGTAGACTCCGGCCGCTCCCAGCACGACGCCGGACTCTCCCTCCTCCCCCGTCAAAACGAACCTGTCGGCCACCAGGACCGGACGGGCTGCGCCACCGACCTCCAGCGCGGGCGCCGACCGGGGGAAGAGGGCACGCCGAACCCCGGCGACTACCGGATGAGTGGGGCGGGTCGGATAGGCGACGAAACGCTCCGCGGGGTAGCCGTCCGGCGCCTCATCGCTCAAAGCAAGCCCCTCTCGCCCGATCCGAACGCCGAGCCATCTGAGCAGGGGGCTCCCCGAGCCGGGGGCTTCCTCCGGCCGCCGGGCGGCGATCACCACCAGGCCGCCGCCGGAACGGACGAAGTCCAGCACGGCCTGAACTTCCCGACGGTCCCAGGAAGCGTGCTGCCCGCCGTCGGCCTCCCGGACGAAAAGCACGTCGCCTTCTTCCAGCCGCCCCGCCTCGATGAGGCCGTCGAGCCTTTCCGCACGGAAGCCCGCGCCCCCCGGCGCCTGCCGCAGCCGTGGCGCCGCGGTCCCGTGACGCAGGTCGACCAGCACGCGGACCGGACGCTCCGGGGCGCCGGGAGCCTCTTCGGAGAGGACGGCGCGGGCGGCGAGCGCCGCGGATGTGCCGGCCCTCTCCACTGCGGCGGCCCACAGGTGCCTGGCGCGGACGTAGCTCAGGGCGCTCTCTATCTCCGCCCCCATCCGTTCAGCGCGGCGCAGTTCCTCGTACGCCTTCTCGAAGCGGCCGTCGCAGGCATAAAACAGCGCGAACCGGGTGTGGGACCCCGCTTCTCCCGGATCGTAGCGCTCGGAAGCCAGCTTCACGATCTGCTCGGCGTCCAATCGCTTCAGCGGGATGTTCACCTCGCGGCGGGCGGTCGCCAGCACGACCTCCTCGTCCGAAACTCCGCAGATGGTTCCCTCCACGGGAAGCCCGCCGTGCAGGGACAGCGCAGCGTCCTCCCCTTCCCGGGATCGCAGCACTTCAACGGCCGCGCCGACCAGCCCTGCCACCTTGGCGAGGACGCGGCGGTCCCGGGCAACGGCTCGCGCGTGTTCGGACGCATCTTCGTCCCGGGCCATCCCTTCCAGCCGGCCGAGGGCGGCCGCGTAGTCCCTGGCTCGGGCGGCGGCCGTCGCCGCCTGAAGGGCGGCTTCGTCGGGCAGGTCCCCCGGAAGGGGAGCCTGCTCGGGGCGCAGATCGGCGCCGGCGGGCCGATCTTCGGACGGCGGCTCCTCCGGGGCATTTCCCGGCGTCCGCTGGAGCCGGCCTTTCAGCACGCGGCGCCTGCCGGCCACCACCGTGACTTCGGCGTGCCGGGGTCGGTATCCCTCAGCGCTGACGGTGACGCGATGGGAGCCGGCGGATACGTTCCGAACGACGACCGGGGTGCGTCCGGCGGGCACGCGATCGACGGCGATCCTCGCCCCCGGCGGGTCGATGAGCACGATCAGGCTGCCCACCTTCTTCAGCTTCTGCAGGCGCAGGCGGACGCGCGCGGTGCGGCCTCCCCTGACCCGCACTTTCCCGCTCGAGGGGGCATAGCCCTGCATCCGTGCCGTCACTTCCGCCTCGCCCAGGGGAATGTCCGCCATACCGCACGGGGATACGCCCCGCAGTTCACCGTTGATGTATATCTCCGCGCCCGCGGGCGTCGTGGAGACGAACAGCCCGCCGACCATATCGGCGGCGCGGGCGGGGGGCGCGGCGGACAGCACCGCCAGCGCCCACAGGACGGTAAGAAACCTTCGGCTCACCCTGGCATCTCTCCTGCGTGAGTATGTCCACATTTTAGCAGTGACCCCCGGAGACCGCCAATCCGCCGGGTCCGGCCCGGCGCCGAACACACACAGATGGCCCGTCACTGCGACCTCGAAGCTTGTGCGCCTCGGGCGTGATTGCCCGCCTCCGGCGGGGTCGCGCGGCACCGTGGCACTGCCCGCGCCGCCTTTCGCTTTGGGGGAGTTGATCCGGCAGGGAGTTGCGCTCGGGGCAGACTCGGCCTGACTCAAGCTCCCCTCCCGTTGAGGCCGACGGTGCATCCCGCCATAATGTCCTCCATCCAGGCTTTCGGCGGGTGAAGAGCAAGCTATGGCGTCCCCGGGCAAATACCCCATCGTTCTCGCCCACGGAATCTGCCGTTTTGACCTGCTGATGAACACGACTTTCCGGACGGACCAGGCGGCGGACGATCGTTTCCATTACTTCCGGAAGGTGGGCAGCGCCCTCCGGCGGCACGGGTTCCAGGCATTCCACTCATCGGTGAGCTGGGCTGGCAGCCTGGAGCGACGGGCGCGGGAACTACGGGCCGAACTCGACCGTATCACTGAGGGCTTCCGCCGCTTCAGCCGGGTCCACATCATCGCCCACAGCATGGGCGGGCTCGACGCGCGGCGGATGATCTGTGAGTACCAGATGGAGCACCGCGTGGCTTCCCTCTCCACTGTCGGAACGCCTCACCTGGGCACGAGCTTCGCCGACTGGGGCCTCCGCAACATGCACCGCCTCATACCCCTGGCCGGGCGCATCGGGCTGGACATCAGCGGCTTCCGCGAGCTGACCACCTCGGCGTGCCGCGAGTTCAATGAGCGATGGGAAGAGTTCGAGCGGAAAAACGCCGTCCGTTACATGACCTACACGGGCGTAAAAGCCCGCGAGAAGACCTTCACTCCCCTGCGGCCCTCACACCTGATCATCGAGCGGGAGGAAGGCCCCAACGACGGGCTCGTCTCGCGCGAATCCGCCGCCTGGCGCGACGATCTGTTCGTTACCCAAATAGAGGCCGATCACCTGAACGAGATCGGCTGGTGGGACCCCAGGGATACCGAGACGCTGCTGAACCCGGCCGCCTTCGAGGAACGCATCCAAGAGTTCTATCTCGAGATGGCACGGCGCCTCTGAACGGATGATGCATATGCGGATGAGAGCTTGCCCTCTTTTTGTGACGCCGTGCCTCGCGATGACCCTCGCACCGGGCGTATCCGCCGACCAGGGAGGACACGTCACGGTGCCGGAGGCCCACGGCACGGGACCGAAGCCCTCGGCGGGCCAGGTGCGTTGAACCGAACGAACAGATTCTTCGCTCGCTGGAAGTCGCTCGCTCAGAAAGACATTTTGGGCAGCGCCCCTTGTAGCAGGGCCCTTCAGCCCCCGACGTAGCGCCGGAGGTCTTTGGCGTTGGATACGGCGAAGCCCCGCGCGTCGTTGTTGAAGTAGGCGTAGACGTCCAGCCCGTCGGCCAGGTGATCCCTGATCCTCTGCGCTTCGGCGGTAAGCGCCTGGTAGGGGTAGTCTCCCCACGTGTCGGCCCCGTGGAACCGCAGGTAGACCCAGTCGGCGGTCACCTCGCGGGGGTGGTCTTCGATCATGTCGTGGATGCAGAGCGCCGCGTTGTGGTGGCCCAGGACCTGGAAGACCTCCTCACGCAGCCAGCTCGGGTCGCGGAACTCCACCGCCCACCTCTGATCGTCGGGCGCGGCTTCCAGGAAGTTAGCAAGTCTCTCCCGGTCGGCGTGCCAGTTGGGGCGGAGCTGCACGAGTATCGGGCCCAGCAGGCCCTGCAGATGCCGTGCCCGTTCCATGAACAGGCCGATGGTGTCCTCGGGGTCTTTCAGGTGCTTACGGTGGGTACCGTAGCGGCTGAACTTCAGCACGTAGCAGAACCCCTCGGGCGCGCGCTCCCGCCACTTCTGGAAGGTCTCAACCTCCGGCAAACCGTAGAAGGTGTTGTTGATCTCGACGGTGTCGAAGTGCTGCGCGAAGTAGCCGAACCACTCCTCTTTGGGCAGCTCTTCGGGGTAAAAAACCCCGCTCCAGTGGTCGTACTGGTAGCCGGAAGTGCCTATGCGAACGGACGCGTCCGACATCGGGCTCAACCCCCTTCCATCGTATCGCCGACTATAGTTGTGATTCTGCGGAAATCTTCGCGGATACCGGCCTCTGGCTCAGGGAAGCGCATGGCCGCCGCCGGGTGGTAGGTGATGAGGAACCGCCGGCCGTGCTTGTGCCGCACCTGTCCGTGCAGGTCCGACAGTCTGCCGTCCTCTCCCAGCAACTCCTTGAGGGCGACCTTTCCCAGCAGGACGATCAGGTCGGGGTTGATCAGTTCGGTCTGCCGCTCCAGCCACAGCCTATGGCACGCGTCCAGCTCGTCCTTCCGGGGATTGCGATTCTCCGGCGGGCGGCACTTCACGCAACTGGTGATGAAAAGCTTCTCACGCCGGGGGCCGACCTCTTCCAGCAGTTCATCCAGGAAAGCCCCCGCCCGGCCCACGAAGGGCCGCCCCTCTTCGTCCTCCTTCTCTCCGGGCGCCTCGCCGATCAACATCACCCCCGCCCGGGGGTCTCCCTCCCCGGGCACGGCGTGGGTTCGGGAGCTGTGAAGGGGGCACCGGGTGCAGCGCCGGATGCGTTCGGCCAGCTCTTCGAGCGTCCTCTGATGCACGGCGGCCTCGGCCTCCCTCGCTACTCCCTGCCCAGCAGTTCCAGGAATTCTTCCTCGTCGATCGTCTCGGTGCCGTGTTCCTCGGCGTCGCTCAGTTTGCCGGAACCGGGGTCCTCCCCGACCACCAGGTAATCGGTGTTGCCCGAGACGCTCCCGGTCGCCCGGCCGCCCTGCATGCGGACGGCCTCCCTGGCCTCGTCGCGGGTCATGGATTCCAGAGCGCCGGTCACCACGACCGTCTTGCCCTCCAGACGGGAGCCGGCTTTCTCGGCCTCCGCCCACACGTTTCGTTCCTTGAGTTTCTCCAGGAGTTCGCGATTCTCCTCGGCCTCGAACCACTGGTGGATCGCCGAGGCCATGGTCTCTCCCATTCCATCCAAGTCCCTCAGCGCCTCCTCGTCGGCGTCGGCCAGCTCGTCCAGTGAGTCGAACCGGCGCGCCAGGTCCCCGGCAACGGCCTGACCGACGTAGGGAATGCCGAGGCCGTAGATCAGCCGGGGCAAGGTGGCATTCTCCCGCCCCGCCTCTATGGCGTCCACCAGGTTCCAGGCGCTCTTCTCGGCCATCCTGTCCAGCTCTTTCAATTCCTCGACGGTAAGATCGAACAGGTCCGCCACGTCCTCGACGAGGCCCTTCTCGACCAGTTGCTCAACGACCTTCTCGCCCAGGCCGTCGATGTCGAGGGCGCCCTTGGAGCCGAAGTGCGTGATGCGCTGCTTGACCTGCGCGGGGCAGGAGGCATTGACGCAGCGGGCGATCGCCTCCCCGGCGGGGCGGCGGACCGGACCGCCGCAGACGGGGCATTCCTCCGGCAGGCTGTATGCCTCCTCGTCGCCGCTGCGCCTGTCCTTCACCACCTTCACCACGTGGGGGATGACGTCGCCGGCCCTCTCGACCACCACGTGGTCGCCCACCCGGATGTCCTTGCGATCGATCTCGCCCTGGTTGTGCAGCGAGACGCTGCTGACCTCGACGCCGCTGATGTGCACCGGCTCCAGGGACGCCACGGGGGTGAGGGCACCGGTCCGGCCGACCTGCGCCTGGATGTTTTTGATCTTCGTGGTCTTGCGTCGCGGGGGAAACTTCCAGGCCACCGCCCAGCGGGGGTTGGCCGCCCGCATGCCCAGCGTCTCGTGGTCCTCGAACTTGTTGACCTTGAAGACGCAGCCGTCGATCTCGTAGGCCAGCTCTTCCCGCTCCTCGGCGGTCTGATTGAACCATTCCACCGCTTTGTCCACCGACTGGAACCGCTCTCCGCGGGGATTGATCTTCATCCCCAGGTCTTTCATCAACTGGAGGGCCTGCCAGTGGGAGGGCGGGCGGGAGCTGGAGGAGGGGGCGATCTCCCAGAAGAAGATGCGCAGGGGGCGTTCGGCGGTGATCTGCGGGTCGAGCTGGCGGAGGCTGCCGGCGGCGGCGTTCCGGGGGTTGGCAAAGGTCTTCTCGCCCGCCTCCTCGCGACGGCGGTTGAACTCCTCGAACTCCCCCTTCTCCATGTAGACCTCGCCCCGCACCACAAGGTGTTCGGGGATGGAGACGTCGTCGGTCGGCTGCAGGCGGAGCAGGACCTCGTTTATGGTCTTCACGTTGGCGGTCACGTCCTCCCCGGTGCGACCGTCCCCCCGGGTGGCCGCGGTGGTCAGCCGACCCCCGTCGTAGACGAGTTCGACGCTGAGCCCGTCGTATTTGGGCTCGGCCACCAGGGAGACCCGCTCCTTGCCCAGCTCCTCCCGGCAGGTCTCACAGAAGTGGCGGAATTCTTCCTCCTCCTGGATGGACTGGAGACTCAGCATGGGGGCTTCGTGCTCTACGGTGCCCAGCTCGTCCTGCGGCTCGGCCCCGACGCGCTGGGTCGGACTGTCGGGGGTAACCAGTTCGGGGAACTCCTCCTCGATGGCCTCCAATTCCTGCTTCAGCTCGTCGTACTCGGCGTCGGATATCTGCGGGTCGTTCAGCACGTAGTACCGGTAGTTGTGATACTCGATCTTGTCGCGCAACTCCTCGGCGCGTTTCCTCGCCTCCTCCTTACTCATCTGCTCCACGTCTTCGGGGGCCATGCCTTCACTCCGCCGAAAGTTTGTCCCGCAGTTCCTCTGCGCTCAACGTGTTGAGGACGTCCTGTTTGGTCAGCCATCCCCGACGGGCCGCGTTCACGCCGAACCGCATGAAGTCCAGATCGGCCCGCTTGTGGGCGTCGGTGGAGATGGTGAACTGCACGCCCACCTCCAGGGCCCGCCGGCAGTAGTTGTCCGGAAGGTCCAGGCGGTCGGGCTGGGCGTTTATCTCGACCCAGACGCCGTTCTCGGCGCAGGCCTCGAATACGCGGTCCAGGTCGATGGCGATGGGATCGCGCTCGCCGATGATCCGACCCAGAGGATGGCCGAGGCAGTGCACCACGCCGCTCCGGAGGGCGGACACCACGCGGTCGGTCATCGGCCCTTCGTCCATGTTGCGGTCGTAATGGACGCTGACCACCACCCAGTCCAGCTCATCCAGCACGTCCTCCTCCAGGTCGAGGCTGCCGTCCTTGAGGACGTCCACCTCGATGCCGGCCATCAGCCAGATGTCCTCCAGGGACTCGTTCAGCTCCCGTATCTCGTCGGCCCTGCGGCGCGTCTCCTCCTCGTCGAGCCCACCGGCCATGGTGACGCGCTGGGAATGGTCGGTGAGGGCGAAGTACTCGTAGCCCCTTTCGCGGGCGGCTTCGGCCATCTCCTGCAGCGTGTTGGCGCCGTCGGTTGCGTCGGTGTGGGCCTGAAGGTCGCCGCGCATGTCCTCCAGCTCCAGCAGTTGGGGCAGTTCGCCGTTTACTGCGGCCTCGACCTCCCCGCGGTCTTCCCGCATTTCCGGGGGAACCCAGCCCATGTTCAGCCGGTGGTATACGGCTTCCTCGGTCTTGCCGGCCAGCCGGTTGTCGTTTTTGAACAGGCCGTATTCGTTCAGCTTCCAGTCGCGGTCGACGGCCCTGCGGCGCACGGCGATGTTATGCGCTTTGGAGCCGGTGAAGTACAGCAGCGCCGAACCGAAGGCGCCGGGGTCGAAGTAGCGGAAGTCGATCTGCAGTCCGCTCTCCAGCCGGACGCTGACCCTTTCTTCCCCACGACTGGTGACCTCCTGTATGGAGCCATATTGAAGGATCTGTTCGGTAGCTTCCTCCCTGTCGTCGGCCTGGAGGAGTATGTCGAGGTCGCCGATGGTTTCCTTGCAGCGACGGAAACTGCCCGCCACCTCCCAGCGATTCACGGCGGACTGTTCCTTCAGGTAGCCCCCAAGGGAATCCACGTGCTGGGCGGCCTCCCTGTAGAGTATCCGCCCCGTGACTTCCTCCAGGGTTTTGATGCCTTTCAACACGTTCCGCTCGCTCTTCTCGCCCATGCCCTGGACCTCTCGGACGCGCCCCTCCTCGCATGCCTCTTTGAGGTCTTCCAGGCTCTCGACGCCCAGGGCCTTGTGGAGCTTCATGGCCTTTCGGGGCCCCAGGTTGGGCACTTTCATCAACCGGGTCAACTCGCGCGGCACTTCCTCGCGCAGGCTCTCCAGCCGCTCACAGGTCCCGCGGTCCAGTATTTCGTGGATCTTCTCGGCGGTGCTGCTGCCGATGTTGGGCAGTTCGGTGAGGTCTTCCCCGTCCTCGGCCAGCTCTTCGAGCCGCCGGGAGAGGTCCCGCACCGTTCGCGCCGCGTTGCGGTAGGAGCGGATGCGGAACTGGTTGGCTTCCTGGAGGTCCAGCAGATCGGCTATCTCATCGAAGATGTCCGCTATCTGGGCGTTTTCCATCGTGTTCCCCCCTGCGAACCGGCCCTCGCCGCCGGCCTTCACCCCGGCCGGGTGTTCAACTGCTGATTCTAACGGCGCCCGCCCTGAGTTGCACACGTAACCGACGGGGAGGGCTTCTGCGTGAAGACCCGGCAGATTTCCGGTATACTCGCGTTGCTCGGCGCCGCGTTTGGCACCGGCTACGGTCTCGATGCGGAGGAACCCATGTCGGACTACCTGCTCGGGATAGACTACGGCACCGGCGGGGCAAAGACCACCATCATCGACACCGCCGGAGAGGTGCTGGCATACGCCTTCGAGGAGTATCCGGTGATCACCCCCCGGCCGGGCTGGTCCGAGCACGATCCCCACCTTTACTGGGACATCACCTGCCGGATAATCCGGGAAGCCGTCGATGAGGCCGGCGTCGACGCGGCAGAGATACGAGCCGTGGCGGCCAGCAGCGCACTCCCCTCCCTCGTGATGGTAGACGCCGATCACAACCCCGTCCACAACGCCTACAACCTGATGGACAAGCGGGCCACCGACGAGGTGCGCTGGCTGAAGGAGAACATCGGCGAAGACCGCATCTTCCGGATCACCAAGAACCGCCTGGACGACCATCCCGCCATCGTGAAGCTGATGTGGGAGAAGAACAACCGCCCGCAAGCCTTCGAGCGCATCTGGAAAGCCCTCACCATCGACGGGTTCATCGTGCTGAAGCTCACCGGCAGGGCCACCGGCCACTACTCCGGCGCGGCCTTCTACGGCGTGGCCTACAACCTGCTGGAAGGCCGATTCGAGGGGGATATCCTCCAGCGGATCGGGATGAGCAAGGACCTCTTCCCGGAACTCCACCGGTGTGAGGACATCATCGGTGAGGTCACCCCGGAGGCGGCCGAGCAGACCGGGCTGGCGCCCGGCACCCCCGTGGCCGCCGGCCAGGTGGACTGCAACGCGAGCTGGGTCGGCGCCGGCGCCATCGAGCCGGGCGACATCCAGATGAACCTGGGCACCTGCGGGAACTTCGGCGTGGTGCACAGCAAGCCGGAGTTCCTCCGCTCCATGATCGCCTTCCCCTACACCACCGACTCGACCAACACCTACATCACCGTGCCGACCACCACCACCGGCGGCATGTCCATCCGCTACATGCGGGACAACTTCTACGGCGCCGAACTCGCCGGCGAGGACGAAACCGGCGTGGACACCTACGACCTGATGAACGAGGAGGCCGCCGACGTCCCCCTCGGAAGCGAAGGGCTGATCGTCCTGCCCTACCTGATGGGAGAGAGGACGCCCATCTGGGACGTCCACGCCCGCGGGGTCATCTTCGGGCTTTCCCTCCACCACACACGCGGCCACGTGGTCAAGGCGATGATGGAAGCGGTGGCCTACGCCCTCTACGACTCCTTCCGACTGGTCCGGGAGGCCGGGTGGCAGCTCAACACCCCCATCGTCCTGAACGAAGGCGGCGCCAAGAGCGTCCTGTGGAGGCGCATCATAACGGACGTCCTCGACGTGCCCACCGTGCTGGTGAAGCGCCGGACGGGCGCCCCCTACGGAGACGCCATCCTGGCCGGGGTGGCCGCCGGTCTCTTCGAGGACTTCACGGTGGCCCGCCGGTGGAGCGAGTACATCGAGCCGATGCAGCCCGATCCCAAAAGGCACGAGCGCTACATGGAGTACTTCTCGCTCTACAAGCAGCTCTACGAGCACGTCGAAGGGGACTTCAAGCGCCTGGCCGAGCTGAGAGACAGCAACAGGCAGCCCGAACCTTGAGAGGCAAGCCGTGGAACTTCTGAGAAAACTCCGTCGCAGAGAGGCCGACGGCCGGCCCGTCGCCGTAGGCATCGTCGGCTGCGGCCAGATGGGCAGCGGCCTCGCCCACGCCGTCAGCAACGTCACGGGCATGTGCGTGCGCGCCATCGCCGACCTCCAGACCGACAGGGCCGTGGAAACCTTCCTCGCGCTCGGCCGGCCGCGGGACGACATCGCCGTCACCGATCGCCTCGGGGAGGCCCAGGACGCCCTCACCGCCGGCAGGGCCCTCGTCACCCCGGACGCGCTTTTGATGCCCCGGCTGGAGGCACTGGAGGCCAACGTCGAGGCCACGGGCGTGCCGGAGGTGGGCGCCTCGGTGGCCGCCGCCTCCATCGAGTGCCGCAAACCCGTCATCATGCTGAACGTCGAAACCGACGTCACCGTCGGGCCCTACCTGAATCACCTGGCGAGGGAGGCCGGGACGGTCTACACCGTGGCTTCCGGGGACGAGCCCGGCGTCCTCAAGATGCTCTACGAGCAGGCAAGCGTGATGGGGTTCGAGGTGGTCTGCCTGGGCAAGGGCAAGAACAATCCCCTCAACCCCGAGGCCACGCCCGAAAGCTGCGCCGAGGAGGCCCGCCGAAAGGACATGAACCCCAAGATGCTGGCCAGCTTCGTGGACGGCACCAAGACCATGGTGGAGATGGCGGCCGTCAGCAACGCCACGGGGCTCGTCCCGGACGTTGCGGGCATGCACGGCATGAAGGTGGAACTCGAGGAGCTGACCTCCACCTACGTTCCCCGGGCGGACGGCGGCGTGTTCGAACGTCGCGGTACCGTGGACTACTCGACCGGCGGGATCGCGCCGGGCGTCTTCGCCGTCGTCTACGCCCCCGACGCCCGCATGCGGAAGGACATGAAGTTCCTCACCGGCGAGGACGGCCCCTACTACGTGCAACTGCGGCCCTACCACCTCTGCGACCTGGAGACCCCGCAGTCCATCGCGGAGGCCGTCCTGCTGGGGGAGGTCACCGGCGCCTCCGAGGACCTGAACTCGGAGGTCGTGGCCACCGCCAAACGCCACCTGCCGGCCGGCGAGACGGTGGGCGGCATTGGGGGGACGGATTTCTACGGCGTCACCTACCGCCGTGAGGAAGCGCGCCGTATCGGGGCCGTCCCCATCGGAATCGCAGCCGGGGGCGGCACGACCTGCCGGGTCCCGAAGGGCGAACCGCTGACCGAGCAGAACTTCGCCCCGGACACCTCGACGGCGGTCTACGCGCTGAGGAACAAACAGGACGCCTGGCTGGAGGGACGCCGATGAGCGACGCCAAAATGAGGGCCGTGGTGGTCACAGCCCCCGGCGACTGGTCCCTGGAGGAGGTGCCCGTGCCGGATTGCCCGGAGGGCGGCCTGCTCCTGGCGGTCGAAGCCTGCGGCCTGTGCGGCTCGGACCTGCGCACGCTCCGGCACGGGCACCGTCGAGTCGAGTTGCCGTGGATCCTCGGACACGAGATCTGCGGCATCGTGCGGGAGGTGGGCGCCTCCTGCCGGACACGCTGGACCGAAGGCGACCGGCTCTCGGTAGCGCCGCTGGTCTACTGCGGGGAGTGCGATTTCTGCATTGCGGGACGTCGCGAACTGTGCGAGGACTACCGGGAGATCGCCCAGGCCTGGCCCGGAGGATTCGCGGAGTACGTGGCCATCCCCGCCGAAGCCGTCGAGCGGGGCAGCATCTTCGCCGCCCCCGAAGGGCTGGAGCCGGCCTGCGCCGCCGTCGCGGAACCCGTCTCCTCCTGCGTCCACGCCCAGGAGAAGGGAGAGGTCGGTCTCGGCGACACCGTGGCGGTCATCGGCACCGGCCCCATCGGCTGCGTCCACATCAGCCTGGCCCGCACCCGCGGCGCCGACCGCATCATCGGCCTGGACGTGAAGGCCGGCCGGCTGGAGCTGGCGGCCGAATTCGAGCCCGACGACCTGGTCAACGCGGCCGAGGAGGACGCGGTGGAGGCGGTCCTGGACCTGACGGACGGCCAAGGTGCGGAGGTGGTCATCACGGCCAACCCGGTCCCCGCCACCCAGGTCCAGGCGGTGGAGATGGCCCGAAAGGGGGGCCGCGTCCTGCTCTTCGGAGGCCTGCCCGAGGACCAGAGCACCCCCGGCATCGACACGAATATCGTCCATTACAACGCGCTGAAGCTGATCGGGACCACTACATTGGCCCCCCGGCACCACACGCGGGCGCTGGAGCTTCTGGATTCCGACCGGGTGCCGGGCGGGAAGCTGGTCACCCACCGTCTGCCCCTGTCGGAGTTCGACCGGGGCGTCGAGGAAGCCATGGCGGGCAGGGCACTGAAAGTCGTCTTCAGCCCATGAGGAAACGAATCACCAAATGAGCCGGCAAAATCCGGAAGCGCCTTTCCCCCTGGAGGACGTTGCACAGATCTGTATCATCGTGCCCGACATCGAGCGGGCCGTCAGGCACTGGTGGGAGATGTTCGGCGTCGGGCCGTGGCACATCTACACCTACGGCAAACCCCTGGTCGAACGAATGACCCGCGACGGAGAGCCCACCGAGTACAAGATGAAGGTCGCCCTCTCCTACATCGGCTCGATGCGCATCGAATTGATAGAACCGCTGGAGGGCGACACCGTCTACCGGGAATTCGTCGAGGAGCACGGCTACGGCATACACCACATCGGCGTCCTCACCGAGGACATGGAGGAGTCACTCCGAAAGGCCGAGGAGGCCGGGTTTCGCATGACCATGGACGGCGCCGGCTTCGGCCCGGATGGCGACGGGCATTACGCCTACCTGGACACCGAACGGGTGATTAACACGACCATAGAGCTGATCGAGCGTCCGGAGGGCAGAGAGCCGCCCGAACGCATCTACCCTCCGGAAGAGGAAGACTAAACCGAAGAAGTTCCCGAAAGGAGATGCCGTCATGGAAAAGGACGTAACGTTCGGAGTCATCGTTTCGACGCGGGGCTTTTTCCCCGCCTCGCTGGCCGTCGAGGGCAGGAAGCAGGTTCTGGAGAAGCTGGAGGTGCTTGGCTACGACTACGTCATCACCCCTGAGGACGCCACCGACTACGGCGCCATCGAGACCTTCGAGGACGCCCGGAAGTGCGCGCGGCTGTTCAGCGAGAACCGCGAGGAGATCGACGGCATCATCGTGGTCCTGCCGAACTTCGGCGACGAGCAGGGGGTCACCCAGGCGATAGACCTGGCCGACCTGGACGTCCCCGTGCTGGTGCAGGCCAGCGACGACGACCTGTCCGCGATGGACATCGCGCACCGGCGGGACGCCTTCTGCGGCAAGCTGTCGGTCTGCAACAACCTCTACCAGCACAACATCAAGTTCACCAACACGGCGCTCCACTCCTGCCCCATCGGCAGTCAGGAGTTCGCAAAGGACATCGCTTTCTTCGCCGGTGTCTGCCGGGTGGTCGGCGGGCTTCGTGGGGCGCGCATCGGCGCAGTGGGCCAGCGGCCGGACCCCTTCCACACCGTGCGCTACAGCGAGAAGCTGCTGCAGGCATCGGGCATTACCATCAGCGTGGTGGACCTCTCGGAGATCCTCGCCGCCGCCCGATCCAGAGGCAGCGGCCCGGAGGTGCAGGACAGAATCGCCGCCATCCGTGAATACGGCAAGGTCCCACCGGAGATCGAAGAAGAGCAGATCGCCCGGTCCGCCAGGTTTGCCCTGGCCCTGGAGGAGTGGGCCGACCAGAACCACTGCGATGCAACCGCAATCCAGTGCTGGTCTTCCCTGCAGGAGAACTACGGCTGCGCCGCCTGTCTGCCGATGAGCATGATGAGCGAGAAGGGCCGGCCCGCCGCCTGCGAAACCGACGTCACCGGGGCCCTCACCATGTACGCCCTGCAGCTTGCGTCCGGCGAACCGTCGGGCTACCTGGACTGGAACAACAACTACGCCGACCAGCGCGAGAAGTGCGTCTGCGTCCACTGCTCGGCCTACGCCAAAGGCTTCGTGGCCGACGATATCAGAATCGAGCCGCTCGACATCCTCGGCGAAAGCCTCGGCTACGACCTGTGCTTCGGCGGCATCAAGGGCAAAGTGGCCCCTGGACCGATGACCTTCGGCAAGATCTCCACCGACGACCAGCGCGGCAGGATCAGGGCCTACTTCGGCGAGGGCCGTTTCACCGACGACCCGGTGGAGACGCCCGGAGGAGTCGCCGTCTGCGAAGTGCCCGGCCTCCAGGAACTGATGGACTACATCTGCCGCAACGGCTTCGAGCATCACGTCGCCATGAACCGCTCCTCCACCGCGGCCGTGCTGCGGGAGGCATTGGGCAAATACATGGGCTGGGACGTCTACCGTCACATCGGCTGAGGGCCGGCGGGCCGGGCCAGCGCCCCCATACGCGTCTGCAACGGGAAGGCGGTGCCGCATGAAATCACTGAAGTTCAGCTACTTCCAACTGACCTTCGGCCAGGAGGAAGCCTTCCTCCACCCGGAGAAGACCTACGAGCGCCTCAAGAGGTTCGGCTACGACGCCGTCGAGATCACCCCGCCGAAAGGACGCTACGGCATGGGCGTCGGCATGGAGGAATACCTGGAGACCCACCGCCGGCTCAAAGCCGACTTCGGGCTGGAGGTCTCCTGCGTCAATGAGTGCTGGGGCGAGATGTGGGACCCCTACTCGCCGACCTACAAGACCCTGACCGAACCGGAGACCGCCGACCTGGCGGTCTCAGAGACGAGGGCGTCCATCGACTTCGCCTCCGAGCTGGACTGCCCCGCGGTGACGGTGGCCGTGGCCGTCCACGATGAGATAACGGCCGAGAACGTCCCCGAGGCGACGGCCGTGGCCGTGGACGCCCTCCGGCGCATGTGCGACTACGCGGCCGAGAAGGGCGTGCGCCTGGTCTTCGAGGCCACCAATCACCTGGAGATGGGCAAGTTCGTCAACACGGTGGCCAACCACCGGCGACTGATCGAGCTGACGGGACGGGACAACATCGGCATCCAGCTCGACTGGTTCCACGCCAACTTCGAGGAACTCAACCCCTACGAGGCGGTCGTGGACGCCGGTGACCTGCTGTGGCACATGCACTTCCGCGACTCCAACTCCCTGACGCCCGGCTACGGCACGGTGGATTTCAAGGCGGTGCTCCGGGCGGCGAAGAAAATCGGCTACGACGGATACTGCACGATCGAGTCCGCCCCCATGGTGCCGGACTCCGACACCGCCGCCCGCGACGGCATCCAGTACCTGAAGCTGATGGAGCGGATCGTGGAGTTCCAGCTCAGTCCCGAGTACCCGAACGGCTTTGCCGTCGGAACGTAGGGACGGCGGGCCCTATACCTCGGAGCCTTACCGGACGGTGAAGAGGCGTTCTTCCTCCATCTCAACGGCCCTCCGGGCGGCCCGGCGGGTGGCCTCGTCATCTCCCATCTCGCGCACCAACTGGAGGGCGGGCCCGGCGAGGGCGATCTCCAGCTCCTTCTCCCCGGTCTCGAAGCGGGCGGAGGGGCGGCCGTCCCGGGGCGGGCGGACCTCGATGTTGCCTTTCCCCAGCGTCGCTCCCGTGCTGATCTGCAGGCCGTCCACCATGCAGGAGACCGGCGTCTCCGACCCGGTGCGGGCGGTGACCCTCAGGTCGAAATGTCCCTCGAACCCGAGCCGTCGGCGCGCCAGCAGGCCCATCCGCAGCCCGAAGACCAGGTATGGTCCGAGGTGTCCGTGAAACTCCTCCGCCCGGAGGACCATCCGCCCCAGATGCTCCTCCCCGCCGTCTCTCCGCAGCACGATGCGGTGCCCCACCAGGTCGGCGTAGTGCAGGCGGCCGGGCAGGGCTCTCTCCTCCCCGGCCACGTCTTTGAGAAGCAGGCCCTCGCCGGCCGCTTCCATCCAGCCCACGTCCTTCATGAGCAGCTCTTCTCCGTCCGCCCCTTCAAGGTACACGTCCGACTGGCACATGGGTTGCCTCCCCGGGTTTGTCCGCCGAGGGCAATCTGTGGGGGTCGCGCCGATCCGCCGCCGGCGCCAAGAGCGCGTGACACGTTGGCCACAGTCGTACTACCAGGGGGATTGTAGCCGCAGCCGATGCGGGACGCAACGGAAGGAGCGGATCAGTAGCGGAAGACGGCGGCCAGCTCGCAGCCCCCGGGCATCTCCTCGCTGCACAGGGCGAAGACGATGCCCCCGTGGAGCAGCGTCTGGACGGCGGCCAGGTCCAGCAGGTCTTCGTCGCCGCCCTCTTCCCTGTAGTGGAGGCGGATAAGGCCGCTGCCCGGGTCGTAGCGGCCCCACTCATGGCGGTTCAGGTCGGTCAAAAGTATCTGGACGCGTCCCGCGTCGGCGGCTTCCAGTATCTCGTCCAGGTCGTCCGATCCCCTTTCGGTCCCTGCAAACCGCTGGTAGGCGCCGACCGCCTTCTGCTTGGTCTCCTCGAAGTGCGGGCGGACGACTTCCCACGCCTCTTGCCGCAGTTGGCGGGTGGGAACGCGGTCGGGATTCCCCTCTATGCCGTCCTCCATCAGATCGGACCGCTGGTTGACCCCTCGGTAGATGGCCCGAATCTCCTCCACGCCGGCAAGAACGAGCGGGGCCCTCTGATCGCCCAGCAGTTTGTCCACGCCGTTCTCGACCTGATGCACGAACTGGACCACCTTCTTCTTGTGTATCGCCTTGTCCCCCTCGTCCGCCTGGCCGTGGAAGACCATACCCCCCGAATGGGAGCCCCGCTCGGGGGCGCCCCAGTGGAACTGCAGCGTCTCGGTGTCCGCCTCGTACTGGAGCAGTTCGCTAAGGCTGTCGGGGGCATCCTTTAGTTCCATTTCCCGGTGGCTGTGTCGGGTGCATTGGAGGAAACGCACGTTATTCTGGCTGAGCGCCAGCACGTAATAGCGGCCGTCTTCGGTCAGCAGGGGCAGCAGCGGCCGGATGTGGAACTGCTCGGTCACCACGGCCAGTTCCTCAAAGCCGGCCGGCAGCCGGTAGTAGCGAAACATCTCCGGCGAGAGGAAGACGGCCAGGCCGTCGCTGTCCTGTTTCCAGTAGGGCAACTCTTCGAGCAGTTCCCTGGCCGGCTCCAGAAATTCGTCGATCTGGTTGGGTCGAAGGTCCATCTCCTCGAGCTGCTTCTCCGCCTCCTGCAGGAGGTTCTTCAGCCGAATCCGGTTCTGTTTCTTCTCCGGCCCGCCGGTCTCGAGGGGCAGAAACATCGAGAGGCACGGGTTCTGCCGATGACGGGCCAGCTCACTCAGGTGCTCGCGTCTAAACAGGTCCATAAGGGCTCTCCCCTGAACTGTCTGCTGTGCGAATCGACTCCCAACTGACGTGCGGACGCGCCGCACGTCTCATTATAAATGCAACACCCCGCCAGTTCCATCGGCCGCGCCGCTGAGACATTGAACCGGCTTTCCGCCCAAGGAACCGTCCAAGACGGTTGTCTCCGGACCAGCCTCCGCGCCCAGCCGCCGGGCCCTCCCGACAGCGACCCCGCGGTGGAACCGACGGGCCGCCAGAAGAAGTATTCATCCGCCAGCCGGTGGAGCCGGCCGGACAACTCGATAAAGCGCCTGTATCGGTCGGCCAAACCCCGTCCCGGCGCGAATTCCTCCAGGTTGGCCCCCATCTGCTCGGGGTCGGCCACCAGGTCCAGCCGGCCGCCGTCTTCGAAAAAACACCGCCACTGAGGATCCAGCTCGACCAGGTCCAGCTCGTCCTCGACCTCCCGACCGGCCTCGGCGAAGATCCTCTCCAGAACCGCCGGCACCGTGAGTATCGTCGGCCCCATGTCGAACCGATAGCCGCCCTGGTCCAGCACGGCGGCCAGCCCCCCGAGCCCCCCACCGATCACTCCGATGCCGTCATAACGGCTCATCACCTCCGCCCTCCTCTGTTCGCCCCGGGGAACCTACACGCGCCCTGAGTCGTCCTCAGCTTCGGCGGGTTCTCTCCGGCCAGCCGCAAAGAACTCCGTCGGAGCCGGGCCAAGATGGCCCGGCACTGCGACCTGGAAGGTCGCGCTACGAAAGGAGCCCGTGTGGCGCGGGCATCCTTGCCCGCAGTGGCAGTGCTTCCAGCGCTGCCCGCTCCCCCCGCCGAGCTTCGGCCCGTGGGCAGTTCGGCTTGGGACAAAGTGGGGACGACCCGCGTACGCGCCGCGACGGCCTTCAGAAGTTCCCAGGCCGCCCTGGTCCAGCACGGCGGCCTTTCCGCCGAGCCACTCGTTCCGCTCGAAGAGCACCACCGCGCATCCCCTTGCCGCAAGGGTGCAGGCGGCGGCCAGCCCCCCGAGCCCCCCACCGATCACTCCGATGCCGTCATAACGGCTCATCACCTCCGCCCTCCTCTGTTCGCCCCGGGGAACCTACACGCGCCCTGAGTCGTCCTCAGCTTCGGCGGGTTCTCTCCGGCCAGCCGCAAAGAACTCCGTCGGAGCCGGGCCAAGATGGCCCGGCACTGCGACCTGGAAGGTCGCGCTACGAAAGGAGCCCGTGTGGCGCGGGCATCCTTGCCCGCAGTGGCAGTGCTTCCAGCGCTGCCCGCTCCCCCCACCGATCACTCCGATGCCGTCATAACGGCTCATCACCTCCGCCCTCCTCTGTTCGCCCCGGGGAACCTACACGCGCCCTGAGTCGTCCTCAGCTTCGGCGGGTTCTCTCCGGCCAGCCGCAAAGAACTCCGTCGGAGCCGGGCCAAGATGGCCCGGCACTGCGACCTGGAAGGTCGCGCTACGAAAGGAGCCCGTGTGGCGCGGGCATCCTTGCCCGCAGTGGCAGTGCTTCCAGCGCTGCCCGCTCCCCCCGCCGAGCTTCGGCCCGTGGGCAGTTCGGCTTGGGACAAAGTGGGGACGACCCGCGTACGCGCCGCGACGGCCTTCAGAAGTTCCCAGGCCGCCCTGGCCCGGCTTCACCACCACGGCATTGCCCGCCGCGAGCCCTTGAAGGGCCTGCACCCCGGGCAGGAACAGCGGATAGTTCGAGGGGCCGATCACCAGCACCACCCCGAACGGTTCCCGCCGGACCTCCACCCTTACCCGCGAGATGAACGATCTCAGGCCGCCTCGGGCGCGTCGAGGCCTCAACACGGAGGACGCCCGCCCCGACGATCACCTCAGTCGGCAACCCCGTCCATCTTCGGCAAAGGCGCCGGCCGGGGAAAAGGGATCCCATTGTCGGCGCAGATGAGGTTGGCGCTGATGCGACCCGACTCGTATATGGTCGGCAGCCCGCTGCCCGGATGCGTGCCACCGCCCACCAGATAGCAGTTCTCCAGCTCTTCGAACCTGTTCCGCGGCCTCAGGTAAAGCATCTGCCCCAGGTTGTGCGCCAGGTTGAAGGCACCCCCAGATAGACGTTGTAGTCGCTTTCCCACTGGGTCGGCGTGATGACCTTCTCGACCTCGATGTGCTCGCGCAGGTCTTTCATTGCCGTCCTGTCGGCGATGGTGTCGAGGATTTTCTCCCGGTAGGGATGCTCCTCCCGGTCCCAGTCGATGCCGCTTTTGTTATTGGGAACCGGCACGAGGACGTAGAGAGCGGATTTGCCCTCCGGGGCGAGCGTGGGGTCGGTGACGCTGGCATTCCGGATGTAGAAGGACATGTCCTCGGAGAGTTCGTGCAGCTCGAATATCTGCTCTACGTTCCGGTGGTAGTCCTCGGCGAAAAGGAGGCTTCGGTCGTCGAGGAGGAGCCGGTACATCGGATCGAGGAAAACGAACTCCATATATTCGGAGCCGTCCCGACCGGTCTCCTGGAACATCTCGTCCAGCACGAACTTCATCATCAGGAAGGTGGGGCCGGTGTCGAAGACGAAGTCCCCCACCCGGAGTTCGGCGTTCCGGCCTCCGACACGGTCAGCCTTCTCCAGGACCGTGACGTCAAAGCCGCGATGCGCCAGGAGCATGGCGCAGGTCAGTCCCCCGGGTCCAGCCCCCACGATCACTACGTGCTTCCCGCCACCGGCTCTCCCCCATTTAGCCAACCCCCGTCCGAACGGCTGCTCACAGCAAGTATACCCATCGAAGCGCCGGCCGTCAAGAACCGGAAGACGCCTCTGCCGGGCCGTGCCGCCAGAGCGCTTTGACCGGGCGTGCCCCCACGGCTACAATGTCGCTGCGCTCTACTCGAGGCCGGAGGAAGGATCCCATGAACGAGCAAGAACGCCGTGCTCTGCTGGAGAGGTGCCAGGGAATCCGCGTCACCGACTGGCACGACGCGATGGACACGCTGGGCCACTTCGACCGCGGCCTGATGAACCCGGACGTCCGGCCCCTGTGGCGGGACATGGACGAGTTCGCCCATTGCATCGTCGGCTTTGCCTTCACCCTCCGCTATGTCCCGTCGACCGACACCATCGTGGCCGACGGGCCGGAGGACTTCCGCAGGCAGGAGAGCGAGTGGTACGGCCGCGAGCCGGGCTGGGGCGCCGAACTGCGTCCCGGGGACCTGATCGTCATCGACGGCTCCGAGACCAGGGACACCGGCTACGTCGGCTCCATGAACTCCCTGGTGTGGCTCAGCAAGGGCGCCGTCGGCATCGTGACCAACAACGGGGTCCGGGACACCGACGAGCTGATCAAACAGAAAGTGCCCGTCTACTGCGACGGTTTCTCCCGCGGCATCATTCCCGGACGGATCGAGCTGGACGGCTACGGTGAGCCGGTCGAGTGCGGAGGAGTCTACGTGAACCCGGGCGACCTGGTCATCGCCGACGGGGACGGCGTAATGGTCATACCGCCGGGGCTGGTGGAGGACGCCCTCGAGATCGCCGCCGAGATACAGAGAAACGACCAGCAGGCCAGGGCGCGGTTCTACGGGCAACTCGACCTCCCGCCCGACTTCACCCTGGGGGAAGCCGCCGGAGAATCCTGAACTCCCCCGTTTGTCCCCTCCGCTCCCGCCACTATAATGGCCTCCGAACCAACGCGGGACGGCGAGTTCGGCATGTGAGGCCGCTCCTGCCCGACCGGCCGCCGGTCGGGCGTTCCTGGAGCGCACGCGAGGGAGGCGTCCGGTGAGCGAGAAGAAACCCAACGTCGTGTTCATCCTGACCGACGACCAGGGGCCGTGGGCCGCCGGCTGCTGCGGGAACCCCGAGATACGCACCCCCAACCTGGACAGGCTGGCCGCCTCCGGGCTGCGGTTCGAGAACTTCTTCTGCACCTCACCGGTCTGCTCCCCCGCCCGGGCCAGCCTCCTGACCGGCCGGATTCCGTCGGCCCACGGCGTGCACGATTGGGTCCGCGGAGGCAACATGCCGCCCGACCCCGCCCGCTACATCGAGGGTCTCACCTGCTGCACCGACGTGCTGGCGGAGAACGGCTACGTCTGCGGCCTGAGCGGCAAGTGGCACCTCGGGGACAGCCCCACGCCGCGGCACGGCTTCACCCACTGGTTCGCGCTCCCCACGGGCGGAAGCCACTACAACGACGCGGAGATGATCCGCGACGGCGAGGCGGAGGTGCAGCCCGGATACCTGACCGACGTCATCACCGACGACGCCCTGGAGTTCATCGAGGAGAACCAGGACCGTCCCTTCTACCTCAGCGTGCACTACAATGCCCCCCACTCCCCATGGACGGGCCACCCGCCGGAGATCGTGAAGTCCTACGACGACTGCCCCTTCAAGTCCTGCCCCCAGGAGGCGGCGCATCCCTGGATCAAGCCTCACATGCGCGGGCACCTGGGCAACCGCGACTCGCTGAAGGGCTACTTCGCCGCCGTAACCGCCATGGACATGAACGTTGGATGGATACTGGACAAGCTGGAGGAACTCGGCCTGCGCCGGAACACGCTGGTCGTTTTCACCAGCGACAACGGTTTCTCCTGCGGCCATCACGGCTTCTGGGGGAAGGGCAACGGCACGCTGCCGCTGAACATGTACGAGAATTCGGTCAAGGTCCCTTTCATCGTCAGCCATCCCGCCCATCTGGAGCCAAACCGGGGCACCGAAGCCATGATGAGCCAGTACGACTTCCTCCCCACCCTCCTGGACTATTTGGGCCTCCCGCCGGTGGAGGACGAGCGGCTGCCGGGGGTGAGTTTCGCGCCGGTCTGGAGGGGCGAGGCCGAGGAGGTGCGCGATGAGGTGGTGGTCTATAACGAGTACGGACCGGTCCGGATGATCCGCACCCGGCAGTGGAAGTACGTGCACCGCTACCCCGGCGGCCCCCACGAACTCTACGACCTGGTGGAAGACCCCGACGAGCGAGAGAACGTGGTCGCCGAGGAGGAGCGCCGTCCGATCGTCCGGCGCATGAGGCGCCGGCTGGCGGCGTGGTTCGAGCGATATGTGAGCGCCCGCACAGACGGCCTTCGCTGCCCGGTGGACGGCTACGGCCAGACGGAGAAGATCGGCCCGGAGACCCCGCCGGAAAGCGCCTTCAGCGGAGAGGCATTCTGAATGGCCCGCCCGGTCACCCCGCGCGCATGCCCCTGCCGGCGGAGATACGGGTAATGAGCCTTCCGTTCACTTTCGAGCAGTATTTCACCGTCCTTGCCCGGTACAACCTTTCGATGTGGCCGCTCCACGCCGGGGCCTACCTGCTGGGCGCCGGCGTGCTGGTGCTTCTGTGGGTCCGCTCGCCCTACGCGGACATGACCGTCAGCGCCGTCCTGGCGTTCGTCTGGATCTGGATCGGGGTCGGCTACCACCTGGTTTTCCTTCGGGAGGTCACGCCCTTCGCATACCCGGCCGGCGCATTGTTCGTCGTGCAGGGACTGCTCTTCCAGAACGAGGGCGTTCTGAAGAGGAGGCTGCGGTTCGGCCCGCCGCGACTGCCGTCACTTCTCCTGGGCGCCGCGCTGGTTCTCTACGCGATGGTCGCCTACCCGCTCATCGGGCGCCTGCTGGGCCAGCACTTCCCGCTGGCACCCGAATTCGGCCTGGCCCCCTCCCCGACGGTGGTCTTCACCTTCGGCGTGCTCCTTTGTGTCAGGGGGCGCCTGCCCCTCTACCTTCTCGTCGCCCCCGTGCTCTGGGCTGCGGCGGCGGCCGCCCTGGCGGCCGAGTTCGGGCTGTGGCAAAACCTGGGGGTGCCGGCGGCCGCCCTGCTGACCATCCCCATGTTGGTGGTCCGGCGGAGCGCGAAAAACCGGCCCGAACCAACTCCATAGTTGACGCGGCGCGACTTTTGAAATATCACACGGGGGTACACCTGTCCCCAAATCCCCGAGAAGGAAGCCGCAATGCGCAACAGTCCCTTTTCTGTCGAGACCACACCAGACTGGCAGGCTTTCCGCGACTGCATAATGCGGGAAGGCACGCCCGAGCGCGTGCACCACATCGAACTGTTTCTGGACTGGGAGATCCAGGAGGAGATCGCTCGGCGCTACGGCGTGCTGGACGGGCTGGAGCCCGACGATCCCCACTTCATGCAGCAGCGCGCCGTCGCCCTCCAGCGTTTCCTGGGCTACGACTACGTGCGCCAGGGACTCGACGCCCTGGAGATGCCTACCCGGGGTTGCTCCGTCGATGACACAGCCGAGCTGGCGCGGGAGAGCGGGCGCAACTACATGGAGGAACACGAGGGTCCCATCACGAACTGGGAGGAGTTCGAGGCGTATCCCTGGCCGGACCCCCGCGAGTCGACCACCCGCGCGCTGGAGTGGTATGAGGAGAACCTGCCGGAGGACATGTGCGTGGTCGGCAGCGGCGGATTCGCCCACTTCGCCGAGCACCTCACCTGGCTGATGGGCTACGAGACGCTCTGTTACGCCCTCTACGACCAGCGCGACCTGGTGCGGGCCATCAGCGAGCGGCTGACCGACATCTTCCGCGTCTCCCTGGCGCGCATGCTGGAGTTCGACCGCGTCAAGATCGTCTGGGGCAGCGACGACATGGGGTTCAAGACCGCGACGCTGATCAGCCCGGACGACCTGCGGGAGTTCGTGCTGCCGGGCCACGAGCTGATGGCCCGGATGTCCCACGAGGCCGGCCGACCCTACCTGCTGCATAGCTGCGGCAACATGAGCGCCATCATGGAGGACCTTATCGAGGACGTGGAGATCGACGCCCGTCACTCGTTCGAGGACGCCATCGAGCCGGTTTCCCTTGCCTGCGAGCGGTACGGCGACCGCATCGCCATCCTCGGTGGCATCGACGTGGACTTCCTGTGCCGCGCCGACGAGGAGCAGATCCGCCGTCGCGTGCGCGAGACACTCCAGAAGTGCATGCCCGGCGGAGGCTACGCGCTGGGCTCCGGCAACAGTGTGGCCAACTACATCCCCGTGGACAATTACCTGGCCATGGTCGACGAGGGCCGTAAGTTCCAGCCCGACGGCTGATGCCGGCGCCGCTAAGGCGGCAAACCATCGACATTCCACGCGCGGGACGCCCCTGTGTGCCGCTCTCCCTTACACGGCGCTCATTCAGGCGTTACAATTAAGTCGTGACTATCTTTGACGGTTCTGTGAAGCTGGTGAGGGCCTCTGGTGCATCCCCCGTCGGCACGGGGATTCCCGAAGAGTCCCCGTCGCCGCCGACGCCCTCCCTTCCCGCGCGGCATCGGGCTGCCGACGCAGCCCGCAATTCCTTTCAACTTCGGAGAAGTCGCATGCACAGCAGACGGCGAAGCGCGGTCCTGTTGGTAATCATGGCAATCCTCCTTCTGGTGGCGGGCCGGACCCTTGCGCAGACGGAGCCCGCCGGCGGCCCCCCCGCTGCCGGCGAGGGACAGGCGGTTGCTCAGCCGGCCGAGGAGGCCGGGGAGGCGGCTGCCGCCGCGCCTGAAGGCGAGGGCCCGGCGGCCGCGGAACGGGAGGATGAGGAACTGACCCGCGGTGAGGCCTTCCTGCTGAAACTGAGGCAGGGCGGGCTGACCATGGTGTTCCTGTTCCTGGCGTCAGTGGCCATGGTCGGCTACGCGATAGAGCGCTTCGTCAACCTGCGCAGCGGCAAGCTGGTCCCGGAGGGACTGGCGGCGCACGCCGACGAGCTGTGGCGCAATGGCGACTGGGAACAGCTCAAAGCCCTGGACGAGAAGAAAAACAGCACGCTGGCCCGGGTGATCGCCACGGTTGCCCGACACCGTCAGGAAAGCATGGCGGACGTGTCGGTTCTGGCCGGGGACGTGGCCACCCGTGATCTTCGGCGGGAGCGTCAGAAGGCATACCCCCTGGCGGTGGTGGCCACGGTCTCGCCCCTTTTGGGACTGCTGGGGACGGTCATCGGTATGATCGGCGCTTTCGACAAGGTGGCGGCGGCCGGCACCCTGGGGGACGCTTCGCTGCTCGGCGGGGACATCTCCAAGGCCCTCATCACCACCGCCACCGGCCTGAGCATCGCCGTGCCGGCCCTGGTGCTCTACCACTATTTCAAGAGCCGGACCAACTACTACGCCATCCTGCTGGAGGAAGAGGTGGGGGACCTGATCGCCGACTGGTTCGGCGCCGAATCGGGGGCGCAAAAGAGGGCTGCGAAGGAGGCCAAGGATGCGGGTTAACCTGGAAGAGACCGACGACATCGAAGTCCAGATGGCTCCCCTGATCGACTGCGTCTTCCTGCTGCTGATCTTCTTCCTGGTAGCCACCACCCTGAAGAAAATCGAGAAGGAACTCCCGCTGAGCCTTCCCCCGGCGGCCGCCGCTGTGAGCCGCCGAGTCGTCGACGACATGACCATCATAAGCATCGACGGCGGCGGCAACTTCTACCTCGGCTCCGATCCGGTGGGCCAGGGGTTCCTGCTGCAAGAACTGCGGGAGATCGCCGAGCAGAATCCCGCCCGCCGAATCCGAATCGACATGGACAGGGATACGCCGGCCTGGGCCTTCGTCCAGGTGATTGACATGTGCACGTTCGAGGGGTTGGAGAATGTCGGACTCAAAACCAAGCAGGCCGAAGAGCCAGAGTACGAAGTCCCGGCCGAGCGGCCTTCGTAGTCGCGGCAAAAGAGACCGACGCTGGTTCATGGTCTCGCTCTGTCTCCACCTGCTCGCCTGCTTCGCGCTGGTTTACCTGACCCCGGTTCGCGAAGTAGTCCGGGAGATCGTCCGGGAGACCAGACCCCAGGCCCGTATGTCCGGCCGCGAACTGGAGCGCCTGGCCGAAGCGATTGAAATGCGGGCCGCCGACCAGATCGAACAGAACACCCGCGAGTTGCAGCGCCTCCTGGAGCAGATCACCGACGTCCACCAGAACATCTCAGAGGAGTTCCGCTACTTCGAGAAACAGCAGCGGGCGGAGGCCCCCCGCGAAGCGCTCCAGGAGATGGAACAGGCCCTCGAACATATGGAGCAAGCGACCGATTCCATCGAGCGAGATGCTCCCATCGAACAGACCGACAGACATCAGGCCCTCGCCGAGCAAGCCCAGCGCAGAGCCGCCACCAAACTGGACATGACGGAGTTCGACGTCACCGAGGCCGCCCGCAAACAGGACCGAGCCGCCGAGAAGCACCGGGAGGCAAAGGACGCCCACGATGCCCACCGGGAACAGAAGATCACCGTCTCCCAGCAGGAACAGGCCCTTTCCACGGCAGAAGAGGAGGCGGACAAGGTGCGCCGGCAGCTCGAGAAGATGAAGGAAGCCGGCAGGCCGGAGAAACACGTAAAGAGGAAAGCAAACGACCTGCAGAAGCGGGACCAGCGCGTGGCGGAAATGACCGAGAAACTCGAGGCCGGCGTGCAGAAGAAGGAGCAGATGCGGGCCGAAGCCGCCAGAAAGCAGGAAGAGGCCGAGGCCGCCCAGCAGGAGGCCCTCCAACAGCTCCGCAGCACCGTCCAGCAGCACGAACGTCAGCTCGCCCGAGAGGCCACCGTCGAGGCCGGAGTTCTCACCCCTCCAGCGGAGGCCCGCGCCGCAGAGGAAGCGGAAACGGACATCGGTGACCTCGACGTCGCCCAACTCTACGAGCGCGCAAGGAACTCCGAGGACGAGATCGCCAAGAACCTCAAGGACGTGCGGGCGATGGACCTGGCCATGGTGCGGGACATAGAGCTGGAAGACGCCCGGGACGACATCGACCTGGTCCGGCCGGTGCGCCCCGAACTGCACCCGGAACTGCTGCGCGAGGCGGTTCGGACGGCCAACCGTTTCGAAGCCCACAAAGAAGAGGTCGGCAAAGCGCTGCGGGAGACGACCTCGATGGTCAACCTGGCTCATCGCATGCTGGAGATGGCCAACCAGTCGGTGGCCAAGATGAAGTTCGGTGCGGACGTGCCGGCCGGAATGCTCCAGCAGGAGCAGCGCCAGGACTTTGAGCTGATCATCCGCGAAATGGCCATGGAAGACGTCAGCGGCGAGTTTACCGACATGTCCGCCATGATGCGCGCCGCCGAACAGCAGGCCGCCGAGGGGGAGGAGGAGCAGGAGGAGACCGGCGAGGAAGAGGGTGCGGCCGCCGCCCTGCCCCGGCAGGACATCAAGGACACCACCGGCGAGCTGGAGGAAGGGAGCAGCGATTTCCGGCTGGCCATGGACGCCGAAGGCGAAGGCAACCTGCCGCAACTCACGCGCGACGTGCCGGCCATAGGAGCAAGGAAGATCGCTGAAGGAGGCGTCCCCAGCAAGTGGACCTACATCGATAGCTGGTGGACCATCGGGCCGTTCCCAAACCCCGAGCGGGTCAACATCGATCGGGAGTTTCCGCCCGACAGCCTCATCGACCTGGACGCCACCTACGTGGGCAAGGGCGGCCGTACCATCCGCTGGCGGTTCGTGCAATCCCACAAGCCCCAGGTACTGCCGGCCAACCCCGAGCAATACGGCATCTGGTACGCCTACACCGAGATGTACAGCGACGAGGCCCGGGACGTCTGGATCGCCGTCGGCTCCGACGACCGCGGCATACTGAAGATCAACGGCGTGCCCGTGTGGATCAGCTCCAAGCGGCTGAAAGGCTGGGACATCGACGAGGCATGGCGGCGCGTCCACCTGAAGAAGGGGCTCAACAAGCTGCTGTTCCGGGTGGAGAACGGCTGGCTGCACATCGGCTTCTCCCTGACCCTCCGCCTCACACCGCCGGAAGGCGCCTGAGGGACTCCACACGCCAGCCGCGGCGGTGCCGCCCACCCCAAGGGGAAACTGTGCACGAAGCTCGCCCGCCTGTGGCGGGACGGCAACGAAGGAAGGCAGGCGCAACGGCGGGAGACCGGCGCACACTCTCTTCGGTCATGGACCCGCTCAGCGACCCGCGGGGACACGCGGTTCGGGGAGGGGGTTGCCGTAGAGTTCTTCGGAGACGCGGCTGAAGGCGCGGTACATGGTCAGTTTGGCCCCCTGGTCGGCGCCGATGGCGGCGTCGTCCCCGTAGTCGCTGAAGACGAATCCGCCCTCCGGGGTCATCCAGTGCCGGGCCAGCGCCTCGGCGTCCTCCTCGATGGGGTCTGCCCGGCCGGTGGGCAGGCTGGCCTGGATGTCGGCCAGCGACTCGAAGGTGATGCTGCCCCGGTAGCGCCGGCCGACCTCTTCTATGCCCAGCGCGCGGGGCTGCTGGAGGTTGATCACGTCAACGCCGGCGTCGATGAAACCCTGGATGATCTCGTTGATCTTACCGCAGGAGTGGACCCAGACGTGCTGGCCGCCCTCGTGCATGGCGTCGAAGAGCCGCCTGTAGCGGGGGTAGAAGAAGTCGTACCACAGCTCGGCGCTGACGAAAGCGGCCTCCTGGGTGCCCCAGTCCTCGCTCATCCCGAAGGAGTCCAGCCGCTCCCCGAAGCGTTCCTGCATGTTGCGCACGAAGCAGAGCCTGGCCTCCAGTATCCGGTCGGCGAGGGCCGCGGCGTGCTCCCGGTCGGCCAGGAGTCCCATCAACACGTTCTCAAAGCCGGCCAGCGCATGCATCCGTTCGAAGAGCACCATGAATATGCCGGCGGTGGTGTACTTGCCCTGCTTCTCGGCTTCCCGCAGCGCCGCCTCGCAGTCCTCGTAGTGAAAGTCCTCCTCGTAGTCCGGCGGCACAACTTTGCCCACCTCAGAGAGGTCGCCGAGAAGGTGCCCCCGCGGTTGGCCCATGTTGTGGACTTCGCTCTTCTCCCAGACAACGCCCCATTCGTCGCCCTCCCGACCGTCCACCTCGCGCCGCTTGTGGCGGACGGGAACTCCGGCGGTGTCGGAGACTCCGAGCGCGGCCATCTTCACCGGCAGCCGCTCGGGACCCGTGAACTCCACCGCCGCCCGCACGATTTCCCTGGAATTCCGGCCCACCAGGATGTCTCCATGACCCGCAGTGCCCGCCTCAGCCGGGCCACTTTACCACCGTCTTGCGGGTAGGTCAACGCCGTCCGCTGTTGAGACGGAGTGGGTCAGTCGGGCTTCGGAGCGCCCGCGTGGGTGCGCGCGGCGAGGGCGGAGAAGAACCCGTCGAGCCGGTCGCGCCGGACGGTGAATTTGCCGACCCGGTCGTCTCCCCTGCGCCCGTGGAAGTCGCTGCCCCCGGTGACAAAGAGACCGAAGTGTTCGGCGGCCTTCTCGATGTAGAGCTGCTGGTTTCCGCGCCGGCCCGGCCGATAGGCCTCGGCCCCGTCCAGGCCCCGGTCCGCGAGGCGGTCGATCCAGGCGTCGACCAGCCCGATGGTCGGGTGAGCGAGCACGGCGAGCCCTCCGGCCTCGTGGATGGCCTCTATGCAGCGGCCGGGGCTGAACTCCCTCATGGGCACGTAGGCTCCCCCTTCGCTGCCGAGAAAACGGACGAAGGCCTGCCGGGTGGAATGCACAACCCCTCTGCGGACGAGCCGCTCGGCCAGTAAGGGTCGTCCCACGTAGCCGTCCTCCTCGTCGGTGGGCAGGTCGGCGACCTCGATGCCCACCCCGAACTGCCGCAGCCGACGCACCATCCGCCACATCTGCTCGTTTTTGCGCCGGACGATCCGGCGACACGCTTCCCTCAGCGCTTCGCTATTGGGGTCGAAGCCGTAGCCCAGCACGTGAATCTCGTCGCCATCTTTCGGCTGGGCGCTCAGCTCGACGCCGTAGATCATGCGGGGGCGGCCCCCGGCCAGAGCCGCCTCGGCCTCCTCGATTCCGGCCGTGGTGTTGTGATCGGCGATGGAAAAGAAGCCCAGGCCGGCCTCCTTCACCCGGTCCACCACCTGGCTCGGAGAGAGCAGCCCGTCGCTGGCCAGCGTATGTATGTGAAGGTCGCCCTTCGCCATGTTTCCTCTCCGGCGCGTGGAGACACCGCCCGGCGACGGCGTCAGAAGCAGAGCGGGCGATCACGGAGTTCTCGCTCAACGGCGGCTATATCCGCTCTGCTGGTCAGGTCGAAAACGGGTCCCCTGCATAAAGTTACGCGGAATGGTACGCCTCCTGAGTCTAACAGATCGGCGACGGCCGCCGTCAGCTCCAGCTCCCCGCGCTCGGGGTCGGGCTCGATCCGGCGGCAGGACTCGAAAACGGCCGGCGTGAACGCGTAGAGGTTCATGCTGACCAGCACGCTGCCCCGCCGGGCAAAGCGCTCCGGCTCCGATGGTTTCTCCACTATGCCCAGGAGGTCGCCTTCCTCGGAAGCCCGAACGACGGCGAAGCTCCGGACGCGCTCGGGACGGATATTGCCCCGGCGAGCGAGTTGCTCGCGCCGGAACACGCCTGCCCGGCATTCCTCTTCGGGGCCCCCGGCGACGCGGGCCACCGCTTCGGGAGGGAACAGGTTGTCGGAGTTGGTGAGGACAAACGGGTGGTCGCCCACCCAGGCTTGCGCCGCCAGCACGGCATCGGCCGTGCCGAGGGGCTCATCCTGCACGGCGCACGCCACCTCGGCTGCGCTCTGCCGGCTGAGGCGTTCGGCCTCCCTCCGCATCAGGTCCGCCTCGGGAGCGATGACAAGGCATGTCCGGTCGAGGCCGGCCCGGATGAGGGAGTCCACCACGTAGTCGAGGAAAGGCCGCCCGTTGACGGGTATGAGGGCCTTCAGCCCGGCCTCCGCTCGCTGCTGCTGCGGGCCTTCCAGTTCGACCTCCGGCCGGTCTCGACGCATACGGGTGCCGAGACCGCGCGCCAGCACTACGGCCTTCCGAACCATTTGGCGCGGCCTTTCTGAGGGGCGTGCACGTTTGACGGACAAGAGAAACGAACCCTCATCAGGGTACAGTCAAAAGACCCCGGCGCAAGTGAGAGACGGCCGCGGGTCAGCGGTGCCGGGGATACTTGCCGGGGTAAGTTTTCCAGCGCCTGTGGAGCCACAGCCATCGCTCCGGCGCCCGCCGGATGACATTCTCCAGGTCGTGGGTGATCCGCTGGGTGATGCGTCGCACCTCGCTGCGGTAATCGGCGTCGGGGTCGGGCCGGACAACGTTCTCCAGGACGATCCTGAAACGGTTCCTTCCCTCGATACGCCGCCCGTAGACCACTGCAACGGGAGCACCCGTTCGCAGTGCCAACCGTGCCGGGGCGGTGGTGGTGCTGGCCGGCCGACCGAAGAAGTCCACCAGCAGCCCGTGGCGCCGGGCGTCCTGGTCGATCAGCATGGCCACGTTCTGTCCCCGCTCGACCAGCCGGATCATCCGGCGCAGCACCCTGTGTTTGCCGAGCATCCGCTGGCCGCGTTGTTTCCGCAGGCGACGCACGTAATCCTCGACGAAAACATTGTCGAACCCGCGGCGGACGGTCCACAGGGGGTAGCCCAGCAGTTGAGCCGCGGCTCCGAGCACCTCCCACTGCCCGAAGTGGCCGCTAACGAAGACCACTCCGGTCTGCCTCCCCGCCTCCTTTAGTTGCTCGAAGCCCTCGGTCTCCAGAAGCCCCCGCCCCTGCCCGCGCATCACGGCACGGGAGAACTCCAGTCCCTCCAGCAGCACAGTGGAGAGGTGGGGGTAGACGTCACGGATGATGGCCTTGACCTCCTGCTTGCTCAACTCCGGAAAGGCGCGCGAGAGGTTCTCCTCAGCGTTCGCCTTGCGGGTGGAGCGGTCCAGCACGCAGGCGACCCGTCCGAGGCCCCTCGCCAGGGCGCGCCCGCTCCTCCAGGGAAGAACCTGAACCGCCGCGACGACGTTGCGCATGAGGGCGTAGCCCACCCAGTCCAGGGCCGTGCCCAACTTTCCGCTCTCCGTCATGCCCTCTTCCGCGGTTGGTTCAGTTGTTCAGGACCCGGCGCAGGAAGCGGCCCGTATGGCTGCGCTCGCAGTCGGCGATCTCTTCCGGAGAACCGGCCACTACCAGCTCTCCGCCGTCGGGACCCTGTCCCGGACCCAGGTCTATCACATAATCGGCGTACTTGATAACGTCAAGGTTGTGTTCAACGACGATGACGCTGTGGCCGTCGTCAACCAGGGATTGGAAACAGGACAGCAGCTTGCGTATGTCGTCGAAGTGCAGCCCCACGGTGGGTTCGTCGAACAGAAAAAGGTGGGGCTCGTCGCCGCCCTGGATCATGTGCGCCGCCAGTTTGAGTCGCTGGGCTTCGCCGCCCGACAGCGTGGTGGCCGGCTGGCCGAGGCGGATGTATCCCAGGCCGGTGCGGCTCAGGTACCGCAGCCGCCGGGTTATCTTCTCCTCTCCCCGGAAGAACCGCATGCCTTCATCGGCGGTCATCTGGAGCACGTCGTATATGGAACGACCCTGGTATTCGATATTGAGGATGTCCTCCTGATAGCGCCGTCCCTCGCACCGCTCGCAGGTAACGTAGACATCGGCCAGAAACTGCATGTCAACCTTTATACTCCCGGTGCCGCTGCACTCCTCGCACCGCCCGCCGGGGGTGTTGAAGGAGAAGGTGCCGGGATCAAGGTTGCGGATGCGGGCCTCACGGGTCTCTGAGAAAAGCCGGCGAATGTATTTGAACGCCTTTACGTAAGTGACGGGGTTGGAGCGGGGCGTGGTCCCAACGGCCGACTGGTCCACCAGTATAACGTCCTCGATCAGTTGATCTCCACTCAGCGCATCGTGTTCGCCGATGGGGTCGGCGTAACCGCCCGGCTTGCGCCGCTTCAGCGCCCCATAGAGCGTGTCCTGGACCAGACTGCTCTTGCCGCTGCCGCTGACCCCGGTGACGCAGACGAAAAGCCCCAGCGGGAACTGCACGTCGATCTCTTTCAGATTATGTTCGGCGGCGCCCCGCAGGATGATGCGGCGGGGGCCGGGCTGTCGGCGCTCCTCCGGGACGGGTATGCGCAGCTCTCCCCGCAGGTATGCGCCCGTCACCGAGTCCTCACACTCCGCCAGCCCTTCGAGGTCTCCGTCATAGACTACTCGCCCGCCGCGCTCGCCGGGGCCGGGCCCCAGGTCGATGGCGTGGTCGGCGGCCTCGATCAACTGGCGATCGTGCTCGACCACCACAACGGTGTTGCCCCGGTCCCGCAGGTCGTTCAGTATGCCGATCAGCCTGTCGGCGTCCCGCGGGTGCAGCCCGATGCTGGGCTCGTCCAGGATGTAGAGCGTGTTGACCAGCGCGGAGCCGAGGCTCGTGGCCAGGTTGACCCTCTGCATCTCGCCGCCGCTGAGGGTCCGGGTCAGCCTGTCGAGCGTGACGTAACCGAGACCGATCTGCTCCAGGCAGTCCAGGCGGCCGCGTATCTCCCCCAGCAGCAGGGCGCTGACCTTCTGTTCGTAATCGCTCAGTTCGATCTCGTCGTGGAAAAAACCGACCGCGTCCTCGATGCGCATCGCGCTGATCTCGGCGACGTTGCGACCGCTGATCTCCACGCTCCGGGCCTCCTCGCAGAGGCGCGTCCCCCCGCAGTCGGGACAGGTCTCGTAGGCCCTGTAGCGGCTCAGCAGCACGCGCACGTGGAGCTTGTACTTCTTGCTCCGCAGCCAGTCGAAGAAGTCCCACACCCCGTAGAAGTCGTCGGTGCCCCCGAAGACCGCGTCCTGCTGCCAGTCCTCCAGGTCCTCCCAGGGCACGTCGACGGGTATGCCCGCTTCCGGTGCGCCCTCCAGGAGCTGCTCGAAGCATTCCTCGGTGGAGTCCGTGGTCCAGGGGGCGATGGCGCCCTGCCGGAGGGTCTTCCGGGGGTCCGGCACCACCGCCTGCCGGCTGATGGATATGGTTGCGCCGTAGCCGGAACAAGTCTCGCAGGCGCCCAGCGGGTTGTTGAAGGAGAAGAGCTGAGGCGTCGGCTCGGGCATCTCCCGTCGGCAGTCCGGGCAGATCATCCGGTTGCTGAACTTCAGGACGGGGCCCTCCATCACGTGGACGTTGCAGCGCCCCTTGCCCAGCCGGTAGCAGGTCTCCACCGCCTCGGTCAGGCGCTCGCGGGCGTCCGGCCCGACGACCAGGCGGTCGGCCACCACCTCCACCTCTCCGCCGCCCTCCGGCAGCGGCAGTTCGTCGGTGGAGGTTATGTCGATCACCTTCCCATCGACCAGCAGCCGCACAAAGCCCATCTCGCGGATGCGTTCGGCCTGCTCCTCCACCGAGAGCTTCTCGGTGAGAGCGAGGGGAAAGGTGACCATGAAACGTGCTCCCTCCTCGCCCGAGAGCACTTCCTCGGCGATGTTGGCGGGGCTGTGGGACTCGATCTCCCGGCCGCATTCCGGGCAGAACACGTGCCCCACCCGCGCCCACAGCAGGCGGATGTAGTCGTTCAGCTCGGTGGCGGTGCCGACGGTGGAACGACGGTTCTTGACGGGGTTTTTCTGCTCGATGGCGATGGCGGGAGGGATGTTCTCCACCTTGTCGACGTCCGGCTTGTCCATCCGCTCCAGGAACTGGCGGGCGTAGGCGCTGAAGGACTCCACGTAGCGCCGCTGGCCCTCCGCGTAGAGGGTGTCGAGGGCGAGGCTCGACTTCCCGCTGCCGCTCACTCCGGTGACCACCACGTACTTCCCCCGCGGCACGTCCACGTCGATGTTCTTCAGGTTGTGGACCCGCACTCCGCGGGCGCGTATGGCGTTGTCGGTGGTCATTGCCGGACCGGGGGACAGTAGTAGTGCGGTTGGGAAGGTCTCAAACTGTACATTATACCGCACGCGGCCGCGGCGGCCAGTCAAAGGAGTGGGTGGGGCTGGCACCCCAGGCTATATCCTTGCGCACCTTGGTGCGCCGCCGCTATGAGGGGCGGCTGTGGCGCGGGCATCCCTGCCCGCATTGCGGGGGCATCTTGCCCCCGCCCTTTTCTCCTGCGTAGAAGGGGCCGGGCCATGATCCGCCTCGGGTGGACTGCGACCTGGAAGCTCTTCCGCCTCCGGCGGGGTCGCGCTACTGCCACGGAAGGCCGCAACTCAACCGGCGCCGGCCACGTGGAGGCGGTTCGCCGCCCGGCTGAGGGCGGCTTTGGCGCGGGCCATGTCGATCTCTTCGGAACGTTTGCGCAGCCTCTCCTCCGCCCGCTCGCGCGCCCGGCGGGCGCGTTCGACGTCGATCTCCGTGGCCTTCTCGGCGGTGTCGGCGAGCATGGTGACGCGGTCCTCGAACACCTCGGCAAAGCCCCCGCTGGTTGCCAGCTCCACGGACTCCTCCGGCAGGTCCACCCGGATACGGCCGACGGCCATGCTGCAGATCATCGAGATATGCCCCGGCAGGATGCCCAGTTCACCGTCCTCGGCGGGCAGGAGCACGTGCTCGACGCCCGCGGCCTTGAAGACGCTTCTTTCGGGGGTTATGACGTTGACTTCCATGGGGCTTCCCTTCCTCAGCCCGGATTTTTCAGGAGTCGCCAGTGGTCCAGATGCGCGGAAGGCAAGCGCCGCTGTGTTCCAACACTGCAAGCGCGGCCTGACAAAGCAGATGGGCCGCCGGCGGCTCCCCCGCAGGGCGAATCAGTTTGTTGTTTTCGCCTCACACAGAGCCTACCGCGTTTCAGATGCCGAAGAACGCGCCTAACCCGCTATCGTTCCATCTGTTATGTGAATATTACTCCTTGATTCGTGAAACATCCGGGTCAGAGTTCCTCCGCCCTCTTCCGGGCGTCCTCGAAAGTGCCCACCATGTAAAACGCCTGTTCGGGGAGGTCGTCGCCCTCGCCGTTGACGATCGCTTCGAAGCCGTCGACCGCGTCCTCACGGCTCACGTACACCCCCGACCGGCCGGTGAACTGCTCGGCCACGAAGAAGGGCTGGGAAAGGAAGTTGCGGATGCGCCGCGCCCGGCGCACGGTGACCTGGTCCTCTTCGCTCAGCTCCTCCATGCCGAGGATGGCGATGATGTCCTGGAGGTCCTTGAAGCGCTGGAGGATGCTTTTGGTCTCCTGTGCGATCTCGTAGTGCCGCTTGCCCACGATCCGGGGGTCCAGCACGCGGGAGGTGGACAGCAGGGGGTCGGCGGCCGGGTAGAGTCCCTGGGTGGCCAGCTCGCGGGTCAGGAAGATGGTGGCGTCCAGGTGGACGTAAGTGGCCGCCGGCGCCGGGTCGGTGAAGTCGTCGGCCGGCACGTAGATGGCCTGCACGCTGGTGATCGAACCCTTGTTGGTCGAGGTGATCCGCTCCTGCAGCTCGCCCATCTCCGTGCCCAGGGTCGGCTGGTAGCCGACCGCGGAGGGCAGCCGGCCCAGCAGGGCGCTGACCTCGCTGCCGGCCTGCACGAAGCGGAAGATGTTGTCCACGAAGTGGAGGACGTCGCCGCCGGTCTCGTCCCGGAAGTACTCGGCCACCGAAAGGGCGGTCAGGCCGACCCGGAACCGGGCGCCGGGGGGCTCGTTCATCTGGCCGTAGATGAGGGCGCACTTGTCGAGCACGCCGCTTTCCTTCATCTCCAGCCACAGCTCGTTGCCCTCGCGGGTTCGCTCCCCCACCCCGCTGAAGACGCTGCGCCCGCCGTGCTCGATGGCGATGTTCCGGATCAGCTCGCGCTGTATGACCGTCTTCCCGCACCCGGCCCCGCCGATGGCGCCCACCTTGCCGCCCTTGGGGAAGGGGATGAGGAAGTCGATCACTTTCAGGCCGGTCTCCAGCAGAGTGGTCTCCACCGACTGGTCCTCCAGGGGCGGGGCGTCGCGGTGGATGGGCCAGCGCTGTTCGGCCTCGATGGGGCCGAGTTCGTCGATGGGCTCTCCGGAGACGTCCATGATCCGGCCGAGCGTGGCCTCCCCGACGGGCACGGTAATCGGGTCGCCGGTGTCGACGGCCTTCTGCCCGCGGGTCAGCCCCTCGGTGGGGGCCATGGCCACGCACCGGACCATGTTGTCCCCCAGGTGGTGAGCCACCTCCAGGGTGAGGACCTCGTCGGTGTCGGTCTCGATGTGGACGGCGTTATAGAGCGCGGGCAGCTCCTGGGGCATGAACTCGATGTCCACCACGGGGCCGATAATCTGGACGACCTGTCCTTCGGCGGGCATGTCTGGGTTACTCCATGGCTGATTGGCTATTCGGCGGCTTCCGCCCCGCCCACCACGTCGAGTATCTCGCGGGTGATGCTCTCCTGGCGGAGCCGGTTCATCTGCAGGGTCAGTTCTTCGACCATCTCCTCGGCGTTGTCGGTGGCGTTGTCCATGGCCACCATCCGGGCGCCCTGTTCGCTGGCCTGGGCTTCCAGCAGCGCGCGATAGACCTGCACGCTGAGGTTGCGCTCCAGCAGCCTTTCGGCGATCGTCTCGTAGTCGGGTTCGTGGAGATAGATGCTGCTTTGAGCGCGTTCGATGCTGTCCGGCTCGGCGTGCATGCCTGCGGGCAGTTTCCTTTCGTGGTGCTCCATCACCTCCCGCCACCGAGTATGGGGCGGACAGGGCAACAGGCGGCGCGTGACCACTATCTGCCGCATGGGGCTGAAGAATTCGGTGAAGACTATCTGCACCTCATCCACCTCCCCTCCCAGAAACGGCTCGCGCAGGTCCTCGCACATGTTTTGGGCCGTTACGTAGTGGACCGGGTTGAAAACGTCCTCGTAGCCTTCCGCAATCTCGTAGCCGGCGCGCCGGAATCGGGAGAGGCCCCGCCCCCCGACCGCCACCAGCACGTAGTCCTCCGCCGGATGCTCGTCAATCAGGTCGGCGGCGGTCTCCACCACGTGATCGTTGTAGGCGCCGCAAAGCCCCCGGTCGCTGGCGATGACCAGCACGCCGACGCGGCGCACTTCCCGCTGCTGGAAGAACGGATGTTCGTCACCGATGGCCCGCTGAAGAAAACGCGCGCAGAGGTGGTCCAGCCGGGAGGAGTAGGGGCGCAGGGCGCGGATGGCCTGCTCGGAGCGTCGCAGCCTGGCCGCCGCCACCATCTTCATGGCGCGGGTGATCTGCTGGATGTTCCTGACGCCGCCGATGCGGCTCTTGATTTCCCGGAACGAACTCATGGCGCCTCGCAGATCACGGTTCTTCGGTCTCCGCAGCGGCCGGTGCCTCCTCTGACGGTTCGGCTTCCTCGGCCGCCTCCTCGTGCGCCTCGGTGCCCTCCCCTTCCTCCGGCGCCTCCTCGGAGGTCACGAAGGTGCGTTTGAACCGCTCCACCGCCTCGTCCAATTCCTTCCGCGTCTCCTCGTCGATCTCTTCGGTCTCGGCGATACGCTCGGGGATCTCGGGCGTCTCGTTGCGCACGTAGGCGTGGAACTCCTCCTCGAACCGGCCGACGTCCTCGACCGGCACCTCCCGCAGGTGCTCCTCTACGCCGAGGTAGATGCTGATGACCTGGAACTGGATGGGCATCGGCTCGTACTGGTCCTGCTTGAGCAGTTCGGTCAGGCGCTCGCCGCGGGCCAGTTGCCGCCGGGTGGCCTCGTCCAGCTCCGTGCCGAACTCCGCGAAGGCGGCCATCTCCCGGTATTGGGCCAGGGAGAGCTTCAGTTCGCCGGCGACGCTTTTCATCGCCGATATCTGGGCGGCGCTGCCGACCCGCGAGACGCTGGTGCCGACGTTCATCGCCGGCCGCACCATCTTGTGGAACAGCTCGGTCTCCAGGAATATCTGCCCGTCGGTGATGGAGATCAGGTTGGTGGGGATGTAGGTGGAGATGTCGCCGGCCTTGGTCTCCACGATGGGCAGCGCGGTGAGGGACCCGCCGTTGACGATCTCCTCCTCGCTGATGTCGGCCCCGCAGTATCCGCAGACTTTGGCCGGTTCCAGCTCCTCCACCTCCTCCTCGGCGGGGGGAAGCGGCGTGAGTTTGCCGCAGGAGGGGCAGATTTTGCCGTCGCTGGACTTCATCGCCCGCTCCAGCAGCCGGCTGTGCAGGTAAAAGATGTCGCCGGGGTAGGCTTCCCGCCCCGGCGGACGGCGCAGCAGCAGGGATATCTGGCGGTAGGCCTCGGCGTGCTTCGACAGGTCGTCGTAGACCACCAGCGCGTGCCGGCCGGTGTCCATGTATTCCTCTCCCAGGGCGCATCCCGCGTAGGGGGCCAGGTACCACTGCGGCGCGGGGGAGGCGGCCGGGGCGGCCACCACCACGGTCTTCTCCATCACGCCCTCGCGCTGGAACACCTCGATTGTGCGGGCGATGGAGGACATCTTCTGGCCGATGGCCACGTAGATGCAGACCACCTCAGTGTCCCGCTGGTCGATGATGCTGTCCACCACCAGCGCCGTCTTGCCGGTCTGCCGGTCGCCGATGATCAGCTCCCGCTGCCCTCGCCCGATCGGCGTAAGGGCGTCCACGATCTTGTAGCCGGTGTGGAGGGACTCATTGACGGGCTGCCGCTTGACGATGCCCGGGGCGACCCGCTCGACCTCGCGGTATTGTTCGGTCTCGATCGGCCCCCGGCCGTCCATCGGCCGACCCGTGGAATCAATTACCCGCCCCAGCAGCTCCTCCCCCACCGGAACGCTGGCGATGCGGCCGGTGCGCTGCACCCGGTCGCCCTCGCGGATCAGCTCGTCTTCCCCCATCAGCACGCAGCCGAGGTTGTCCTCCTCCAGGTTCATGGCGATGCCGATGACGTCGTGGGGGAACTCCACCAGTTCCATCGCCCGGCATTCGTCGATGCCGTGGACGCGGGCGATGCCGTCGCCCACTTCCAGCACGGTTCCCTGGCTGCTGAAGTCGGGCCGCTCCTCTTCCCGCTGGAGGGCCTCCCGGATGACCGAGCTGACCTCCTCGGGGTTTATGGAATCCTTAGACGCCATAGGCTATCCTCTCCCTGGCTCTCCGAAGTCTGCCCTGCAGGCTGCCGTCGTAGAACTTGCCGTCCAGCCTGACCTGGAAGCCGGCAATCAGCGATTCGTCCACGCTCATCTCCGCGCGGATACGCATCCCGGTGATCCCTTCCAATTTCTCCAATATCTGCTCGCGCTGCCCTTCGCTCAAGGGGCGCGCGCTGCGGACGTGGGCGGTGGCGATGCCCAGCCTGCGGTCGGCCTCCTCCGCGAAGCTGCGGGCAAGCTCCGGCAGCAGGAGCAGGCGCTTTTTGGTCACAAGGTAACCGAGCAGGCGGGAGGTCACCTCGCAGAGGCCGAGCCGCCGGCTCAGCTCTCCCAGAAGCTGCCTCTTCTCCTCGCGGCTCTCCGGGGCGGCCACGGCGAAGTAGCGGAACCGGTCGCTCCCGCCCACCGCCTCCGCCAGAACGTTCAGCTCCTCGGCGACCCGGCGCAGAGCGTCGCTTTGCTCGGCGACGTCCGCCGCCGCTTCCGCGTATCTGCGGGCCAGTGCCGTGCGCCTCACTCGCCTTCCCTCCCGGAGGATGCCTGCTCGGATTCAAGCGACATTTGCTCCACCATGTCGTCTATGATCCTCTGGTGGTCGGCCTGGTCGACCTCCCTCTGGAGCACTCGGGCGGCCAGGCGGGCGGTCAGGTCGCCGAGTTCCTCCCGGAGGGCGGTCCTGGCACGGCGGTATTCCTCCCGGAGCCGCTCCCGGGTTTCCTCGGCGGTTCTTTCGGCCTCGCGCCGGGCACGCTCCAGGATGTCCTCCCGCTGCCGCTCGGCGGTGTTCTGAGCTTTCTCGAGTATGTCGGCCCGCTCGGCGCGGAGGTCGGCCAGTTCCTGCTGCCGCTGCTTGACCAGTTCGCGGGCCTCGCGCTTGCTCTCCGCCGCGTCCTCCAGTTGCCCCTCGACGTGTTTGCGTCGCTCGTCCAGGAAGCTCAAAAGCGGATCCCACAGGAAACCATAGAGTACCAGCAGCAGGATGCCGAAGTTCATGCACTGGATCAGCAGCGTGTAGTTGACGTTGATGATGGACCCCTTCTTCACCATCAGCTCCGTCAGTTCTTCCGCCTCCTTCTCGGTTATGGGCGCGGAACGAATGTGCTCGGGGTCTATGGAATGGGCCGCCCGGCGCGCCTGTTCGAGGCCGGCCCGGACCTCCTTCTTGAGCTGTTGAGGACGCCGGGGCTCGGCGTGCATGACGAAGTCGGTGATCATCGCCGTGACGGTGGCGGTGTAGAGGATGCCGATGATCAACAGGCCCTTTTTGGCGACTGGCTTCATGGACTCCTCGTGCCCTCCGCGGTATCAGTAAGTTCCGGGGACCGCCGCCACCTCAATTGCCGAACGCGAACAGCAGCAGCAGGGCGATCACCAGCGAGTAGATGCCGGTCGATTCGCTGACGGCCTGGCCGATCAGCATGGTCCGGGTCAGAAGCGAGGATTCCTCGGGGCGCTTCGAAACGCCCTCGCAGGCCTTGCCGGCGGCAAAGCCCTCCCCGATGCCGGGCCCGATGGCCCCGAAACCCATCGCAATCCCGGCCGCCAGCAGGGCGGCCGCCTTGACGATAGCGTCTTCCATGGGTCCTGTTCCTCCAGAGAGAAGTTCCCGATCGATCTCAAATGAAGAATATCAGAATGAACGCCACTACGAAGGAGTAGATGCTGGTGGACTGGCTGACCGCCCCGCCCACCAGCATGGTGCGGGTCAGCTCCGTGTTGGCCTCCGGCGTGCGGGCCACCCCTTCGGTCGCCCCGCCGGCCGCCAGCCCCGTGCCGAATCCGGGCCCTATCGCGCCGGCGCCCATGCAGAGCCCGGCGGACAGAGCGCTGACCGCCGACACCAGTTCTCCCCCGGTGTATTTCTGGAACGTCTGCGCGAACGCCAGTATCACCGAGACCACCAGGGCGAAGACCGCCGGGCTGGTGGCCAGCGCCTGGCCGACGAGCATCATTATGGTGACGGGGCCCCGCGTGCGTGGGTTCCGCCCGATCCCGCGGGCCGCGCGCGCCCCGGCCACGCCCGCGCCGACGCCGGCACCGATCGCTCCCAGACCCATCGCCAGCCCCGAACCGACGTATGCGCCCATCGCCTCCAGGCAGGCCTGGGGTTTGGTGAAGAGCAAAACGAAGGCCATCACCAGGGCGAATATGCCGCTGGTCTCCGCCACCGCCTGGCCCACCAGCATCATGCGGGTCAGCTCGCCTCCGGCTCCCGGCTGCCGCGCGATGCTGTCCACCGCCTCCGCCGCGTTGTATCCCTCGCCGACGCCGGCCCCGATGGCGCCGAATCCCATCGCCAGCCCCGCGGCGAGGTACTGGCTGGTGAGCATCATCGAGGGCAGGTCCACGCCCTCGCCGACGATGTCCACAAGCTCAACGGCCACTTCTTCTCCCTCAGTCTCTTATCTGCACGGCGGTGTACGCCAGGGCCAGCATGGCGAAAACGAAGGCGTGCACCAGCCCGATGAACAGACCGAAGAACGCATACAGCCCCATCGGCAGCCCGATGTAAACAATCAGGTGGGAAACCACCGTCAGGATGACGAAGCCGCCGAAGACGTTCCCGAACAGGCGGAACGGGTGGGAGATGGCCTTGCCCAGCTCCCCCACGAAGTTCAGCGGCGCCATCGCCGCGTTCGGCACCCGCCCCTTCTGGAACGCAACGACCGTTACGACAATACAGTTCCCCACGAACAGCGCGATGAGAACTCCCAGTCCCACCCGCTGCACCGGGTCCATCCCGGTGAAGGCGGCGACGTAGCTGCTGATGAAATAGTAGTTGAGGACCACCCCGCCGAGCAGTGTAGCGCCGCCCAGGATCTTGCCCGCCGGCGGCTCGGCGGGAAAACTGGGCTCGTAGAACCCCCACAGCCACCCCCGGAACCCGTTCACCCGGATGCCGGAGATGTGGACCACGAACAGCACGATCAGGGCCAGGCCCAGGGGCGTGTTCAGGTCCTGGGTCGGCGCGTAAAACCCCGGCCATCCCGCCCACTCCAGGAAGTTCGGCACGATTCCGATCACGTTGCTCAGCAGCACGAAGATGAACAACGTGGCGATGAACGGCATGTATTTGCGCCCGTGCTCCGGACCGAGCGAACTGATGCAGATGTCCTCGAAGAACTTCGCCAGCTCCTCGAACGCCACCTGCATCCGCCCCGGCACCGGACTGAGCGACCGGACCGCCAGCCAGGAGAGCAGCAGGATGATCGCCATCACCAGCCAGGAATTGTAGAGGGTTGCGATGTTGTACCCCTCCAGGGGCAGGCCCCAGATCCTGACCGGCGCTCGCGGGATGATGTCCATCGTCTGTCAGTCGCTTGAGGATTCGGGCTCGGCGGACCGGGCGACCCGCCCGCGCCCGCAGCTCAACTCCGAGATGATCACCGAAACGTTCATCACCAGCAGCCCGGCGATGGTCGTCCAGGGGGAGATAACTTCGCTGAAGGTGAAGGCCACCGCCAGGGCCGCGCCGCTGAGCAGGTAGTTCAGCAGCCGCAGGCGCACCAGGGCGCCCGTGGAGGGCCCCCGCCGGAGCGAACGGTAGCGCAGGTGAAACCGCAGCATGCTCACCAGGCTTCCCAGCAGCAGCCCCAGGGCCGGCCCTCGACCTCCGAGCAGGTAGAGCGCGGCCGCGCCGCCCAGCGCCGCGCCCTGGGCCAGATGGACGGCCCGCCTCCAGAACCTCTCCAGTTCCTGCCGGCCGTCATTCATTCGGCTTACCTCTGTCCGCGATCGGTCTGATTCCGGCCCCCCTCCTGCTCGGTTTCACCTCCGACGGCGCGCATGACCAGTCGATAGACGGCCACGAACCCGCCGCCGATGCCGCACAGCAGGAGCACTATCGTCAGGACGGGGCCGCTGCCGAGCCACCTGTCCAGGTACACCCCGGCCAGCAGTCCCCCCAGGATGGAGCCGGCCATGATGAATCCGAGCTGGCCCACCAGGGCCAGCACGGCCAACAGTTCTGCCTCGTTTTTTGGGGACATGCGGCGCTCCTGCACGCGGCGCGGCACCGCCGACCATCCGAAGCCAGACCATTCTGGCACAAAGCCCGGCCCATTTCAACAAACGGAGCCCGATGGCGCCCCCCGGCCGCCCCCCGCACGGACACGGATGAAAAACTGCCGACAGGCGAAAGGGAAACGAAAAACGCCAGACACAGATGGGCACTGATAAACACAGATGGAAGACCGCCAGAAGTCTCTTTCCCGGGGTGATCCCCGTTGGGGGGTACATGTTTAGCGTGCGCGAACAGCAGGCGGCGCTCGAAGCACCGCCACTGCGAGCAGGGATGCTCGCGCTACAGCCGGGGGGCATGTTGTGGCGCGACCTTCCAGGTCGCAGTGCCGGGCCATCCTTGGCCCGGCCTCACCGCTGGTTTGAACCCTAAGAAACACGGTCTCCTTCTGAACGGTAAACGCGTACGTTGGGGGAACCCCGGGGACTGGGCCGGTTCCCCCCAAACCGGAGGCCGCCCTCAGGCGGCCGACTCAGACGTAGCCCGGGGTGACCCCCGTCGGGGGGTACATGTTTAGCGTGCGCGAACAGCAGGCGGCGCTGGAAGCACCGCCACTGCGAGCAGGGATGCTCGCGCTACAGCCGGGGGGCATGTTGTGGCGCGACCTTCCAGGTCGCAGTGCCGGGCCATCCTTGGCCCGGCCTCACCGCTGGTTTGAACCCTAAGAAACACGGTCTCCTTCTGAACGGTAAACGCGTACGTTGGGGGAACCCCGGGGACTGGGCCGGTTCCCCCCCCAAAACCGGAGCCCGCCGGGAGGCGGGCGACTCAGACGTAGCCCCGGGTGACCCCGTTGGGGGGTACATGTTTAGCGTGCGCGAACAGCAGGCGGCGCTG
>CAZEAP010000021.1:0-73338 GCA_964510315.1 uncultured candidatus Brocadiaceae bacterium | reverse complement strand
GAGATGTCTGTCAACCTGAACGAATATGTCGCGCCCTTCCAGGGCGCCCTGGTTTGTTGCCGATCATTTTTCCCAGGGCTGCGCCCAACGGGCTGGGGGTTGGTCGTCAAGAACGAGAGCACGGGCAAGTGCGACATCGTCCGGTGGGTCATCTTGAGCCACGAATAGCCGCCCCGAAGGCTCGTTGTCGGCTCCCCTTTGAAACGTGCCGTCCGCTGCTGTAGCGTCCTGTTTCTGTGCATTGGCTTTGCATCCTGAAAGCACCGAAGGGAGAGCGCCGTGGCTGACAAGCGCCCGAACATACTGCTGGTCGTCACCGAGCACCACCGCTGGGACGCGCTCGGCATCGAGGAGCACCCCGTGCTCCAGACCCCGTACCTGGACGAGATTGCGGCCGGAGGCGTCCACTTCCGCAGCGCCTACACCGCCTGCCCGGTCTGCATACCCGCCCGCCGGACCCTCATGACCGGGCAGAAGCCGAGTTCCCACGGGGTGCTGATGAACTACCACACCATGCTGGAGGGCCCCACGCTGCCGGGGGAACTCTCGAAGGCCGGCTACCAGACGCACCTGGTGGGCAAGCTCCACCTGTGGCCGATGCGGAAGCTCTACGGCTTCGACAGCTCGCGCTGGTCCGACGCGCCGCACAGCAGCAACCCGCCGAACGATTACGAGATATGGCTGCGGCGACAGGGAGTGACCGTCCCGGAGGCCGGCATCGCCCACGGCATGAGCGTCAACGGCTACCCGGTGCGGCCCCATCACCTGGACGAGCGATTTCACTTCACCAACTGGTGCGCCAGCGAGGCGGTGGACTTCCTGGAGACCCGCGATCCCACGGTGCCGTTCTTCCTGAAGGTCAGCTTCCACCAGCCCCACCAGCCGCTCACCCCGCCCCGCTGCTACTACGACCGCTACATGGGCATGGACCTGCCGGAGCCGTGGGTGGCCGACTGGGCGCGCATATACGACGAACCGCAGCGCGGCCTGCCCGTGGCGGCCTGGCGCTTCTGGCCCCCGAAGCGCGAGCTGAAGCAATACCGCGCGGCCTACTGGGGCTGCATCAACCACATCGACAACCAGGTCGGCCGCATCCTGCGCAAGGTCCCGCGCAACACCATCATCGTCTTCACCAGCGACCACGGGGAGATGCTGGGCGACCACCAGTGGATCCGGAAGCGCAGCCCCTATGAGGGCAGCGCCCACATCCCCATGTTGATGCGCTTTCCGGGCGGCGTCGAGGTGGAACAGGGCATGGCGCCGGAGGAGCCCGTGGAGCTGATGGACATCATGCCGACGCTCCTGGACGCCGCCGGCGCGGAGGTGCCGGAGACCGTGGACGGCCGCAGCCTGCTGTCACTGCTGCGCGGGGAAGGGACGTGGCGCGACTACATGCACGGGGAATGTGCCGCCGTGCCGACGCTCAACAGCGGCCAGCAGTACCTGACCGACGGGCAGGTCAAGTACGCCTGGTTCCCCGGCATGGGGAAGGAGCGGTTCTTCGATCTGCGGCGTGACCCCCACGAGATGGAGGACCTGGCGGAAGACCCCTCGCGCGCAGAAGAGGTTGCCCGATGGCGCTCGCGGCTGGTCAGTGAGCTGGAGGGGCGCCCGGAGGGCTTCGTGAAGGACGGCGAGCTGCAGAAGCTGGACGGCCCGACGCCCCTGTGCCTGCCCGGATACGAGCAGGAACGCTGGCTGTAGCAAGGTACGCGTTTACCGGGCCGAGCGAGAAAAACGATCCAAATCGTCGGCTTTGCCGTTTCGCGGGTCGTCGACTCCGCACTCTTCGGAGGAGTGGGCGAATGCGAAAGTGGACGATGGTTACTGGAGGCAGTTGTCGCTTGATCTGACTCCGTGGCGTGGGCGGTCGGTGGAGGTGGCTTGAACTCACCCCGCCGCCCGCCCCCACGAAAAAGCGCCCGAAACGCCGCGCCCGCCCGGCTGTCCGGCTCGGCGGACTGCCCACGAGTGACCAGGCAGGCCGGCCGCGGCAGTGAGGCTGCCGGGTGCGCGCCGGTTGCCCCGGCCGAAGACAGCCTGTATAGTCTCAATCGCTGAGAAAGTGCCGAAGAGGGCGTCTGCCGGCCGCGGACGGTTCGCCGGGCGCATTGGGGCGTTCCAACGTGCGAAGACACGGAGGGGGAGGACGGTGCGTGTTCTGGTTACCGACGCGGACGATCGCAAGTGTCTGGCCGCGGTCCGCGCGCTGGGGCGCCGGGGGGAAGAGGTCTGGGTCACCGGGCCCCGGCGGTGGGGCCAGTCCTTTTACTCACGCTACTGCCGGGGGCGGCTGAGCTGTCCCGATCCAGGCAGGGACTTCGAGCTTTTCTGTGCCCGGATGCTCCGGATTGCGCGTGAAGGTCATTTCGACGTTCTCTTACCGATGTCCGACTATGCGGTCGCGTTCGCGTCCCGTCATCGGGAGGAACTCAGCCAACACCTGGCCCTGGCCGTGCCGGAGTACAGCACACTGCGCCGGGCCAACAGCAAGCTCGAACTCATTGGGTTGGGCCGGAAGCTCGGACTGAAGGTTCCCGGCACCTGGTGTCCAGCAGGAGAGGCGGAGCTGAAATCAGTCGCCGAGCAACTGAGCTATCCCTGCGTGCTGAAGCCGTGCAGAGGGGCCGGCGCGGCGGGCGTCCGGTATCCGGGTTCGGCGGAGGAGCTGCTCCGGCTGTGGCGTGGGGAGCGGCCCCCCTCCGACCTAGTCTACGATCACAGGCGGCTCCTGGTACAGGAGTACATCCCGGGGGACGTTTTTGACGTGAATCTCCTGTGCAACGAGGGGGAGATAGTTGCCGCGGTGGCGCAACGGCGGATCAGGACCTATCCCCCGTCGGGAGGGCGGAGCACGGCCTGCGTTACAGTCGACCGGTCCGATCTCCTGGAGCCTGCGGCTTTGCTGGTTCGTCAGTTGGCCTGGCACGGGCCCGGGGCCGTGGAGTTCAAGATGGACGCCCGCGACGGCCGCCCGGCCCTGATCGAGATGAACGCGCGATTCTGGGGTTCGCTGGGCTGCAGCGTGCGGGCCGGCGTGGACTTCCCCCATCTCGCCTGCCGCATCGCCCTGGGAGAACCGGTGCGCCCGCAGTTCCACTACGAGGTGGGACGAACTTACCGCTATGTCGTGCCGCTGGAGCTGGTCCACGTGCTGCGGCGACCGGACAGGCTGCGCGCTTTGAGCGAAGTGCTGCAAGTGGAACCAGGGACGCGGACGAACATCGAACTCTCGGACCTCGCGCCCACAGTCGTCAAGGGAGCCAGATGCGCGCTGAAGGCCGCACAGATGCTGCAAAAGCGCCTGAAGAAGTGCCTGGGGGCGCGCCAGGGTTCCACCAGGCAGAGGACGGTTACCGGGCGGAATTCACCACGCGCCGAACGCGGAGGAGCACCGCTCTGAAGAAGGCAACGTTCCAGAAGCTGGTTTCCGCCCTTCTGCTGGCGGTCGCGGTCTGCGGCGGTGTGGCCTACGCCTGGTGGCGTCGCGAGAGCTTCGCCGTGCTTCTCGATGTGCCGTTCTGGGGTCTTGCCGCGTTGGCCGGACTTCGCCTTCTTTTGGCGCTTCTCGGGGGCCGGAGCTTCCAGCTATGGCTGCGGGAGATGGGAGGTGAGATATCCCTCGGCCGGAGCTACCTCCTGCGATGGGCGGTGGCTTACTGGAACCTCCTGCCGGTCAAACCGGGCACCGGGGCGCTGGCCTACTACTTGAAGAAGCACCACGACGTCTCCTACCGGGACTACGGTTCCTGGCTTGTGGCGAAGCACGCCGTGCGCTTCCTGTTGACCGGCCTGCTGGGGCTGGGCGTGACCCTTCCGCTGAGCCTGTGGGGTGGGCTCAGCCTGGTCGTCCCCGTGCTGTTCGGGATTCTGTTGACGGGATGCCTTGCCGGTTTTCTCCTTCCCTTCCACTGGGCCTACGAGGGGAACTGGGCGCTCCTGAAGGTTCTGTCCCGCTTCTCGGCGGCGTGGTCGGAGATGAGGGGCAGGCGGTGGCTGCTGGTCCGGGTGGCGGTTCTCAGCCTGGCGGCCAAGGGGATCGGCTGGCTGTCCCTCTGGCTTTGCTTCCGGCTCACCGGCGTGGAGATAACTCTGCTGGGAGCCCTCACCGTCCTGCTGCTGAGGAGCCTGGGGAGGGTGGCGGCGGTGGTCCCCCGACAGCTCGTGGTGCGGGAGGCCATAACCGGGGCCGGGGCGATGGCTCTGGGCTTTACGTTCGCTGCGGGAGTGGTGGCCAGCGTTCTGGCGCGGGCGGTGGCTCTCGTGCTGCTGCTGGTGGTGGGTTCCCTCGCCTCCCGCACCCTGGCGCGCGGGTTCGCGGGCGCACTCAACGCGGGCTCATCGGGCGTGAGCGAGAACCAGACGGCTGTGCCGCCTCTCGAAGATGAGGACGTGGGGAGGTAGGCCGTGGCCGAACTGCTGGGCATAGCGGGCGCGGACGAAGAGAGAACCCGGCGAACCCTGCGGCGGATGGAGCAACACATCGGGGAAACCGCCGGCCGGCACGTTGACCGCCGGGTGGGCGCAGGCCTGGGATGCCTTCGCTTCCACCACGGGGCCGTCCTCGGCGGAGAGCAGCCCGTCCAAAGCGACGACGGGGATCTCCTGCTTCTACTGGACGGGGTCTGTTCGGCGGACCCATCCGGGCGGCGGCCGTCCAGCGGCCACGGGGACGGGGGTTCGATACCCCGGACCGTCCTGTCGCGATACCAGCTTCGGGGCGAGGCCGCGTTCCGGGAACTCAGCGGTTCCTACAATATCCTGCTCTACCGGCCGGCGGAGGGGCGCGTCCTCCTGGTGACCGACAGGCTGGGGACCCGTCCGATGTACTGGGCGCTCTGCGGGGGTTCGCTGCTCTTCGGGACGCGGTTCAACGCACTGCTTGCCTGCCCGGAGCTGAGCGGCCGGACGCTCAACTTCAGGGCGTTGACGCAGTTCCTGACCTTGGGGCATTGCCTGGGCGCCGAGACGTTCCTCCGGGAGGTGCGCGCGGTCGAGCCGGCCGGCGTGCTGGAGTTCTCCGATGGCCGGGCGGAACTCCGCCGCTACTGGCGCATGCGCTACGACAAAGAGGAGAAGGCCGGTGATCTCCGCGAATGGGCCGGGAGACTGGCAGCCGGTCTGCGGCGGGCCGCCCGTCGGCTGGAGAGCACACCCGGCCGGGTGGGATTGCTCCTGAGCGGAGGGCTGGACTCCCGGACCGCCCTGGCCGCCATGGAGGACCGCCACAGCGCCTACACCGTGGCCGGGGGGAACTGCCGGGAGGTGAAGATCGCTCGCCGGGTCGCCGAGGTCCGCGGGTGGCGGCATCAGTTCATCCGCCGTCCGGTGGACTACTACTTTGAGACGCTGCCGCTCGCCGTGGAGTTGGCCGGGGGAATGGAACGCTACGATCACTGCCACTTCGCCGGACTGCTCGCCCCGGCTGCGCGGCGGTGCGACGTTCTGCTCCACGAGGACGCCATGGACCCCCTGTTCAAGGGTTACTACTGGAGGGGCAGGTGGCCGGTGCGCGGCATCCGGGTTCCCCTGCCGATTGACCTTCGGCTGGAGGCAGGGAGGGCCGGGGAGCAGATCATACGTCACGGCCTTAAGAGCATGCACTTCTCCAGTCCGTGGGAGGTCCTGCGGGAGCCCTGGCGGTCGCGCTTTCAGGAGGCGCTTCGCGCGGGGGTGCAGGAGTTGGCGGAGGATGCGGACACCGACAACCCCTACCACGTTGCCGAGCACGTCGCGGGGCTGGCCGCTTACGGGAGGACGGCTTTCTGTGCCGCCAACGTGAGGACGGTTGTCGAGCCGGCGGCCCTGGGCCACGACAAGGACCTGCTGGAACTGGCCCTCAGGATGCCCGTTTGCTACCGGAGGCGCGGGAGGGCGCTCCGGGCCGCTCTGCGGCTTCTGGACGGCCGCCTGTACGCCCTGCCCGAAGCCCGAACCGGCCTGAGGCCGGACGTCCCGGCCGTGCCGGCGTGGGCTGCGGTGCTGGGCGACGGCCTGCGGGTTGCCCTCCTGCGGAAACTGGGCCTTCTGCCGCCCACGTGGCGCGAGGAGGGTTGGCCCGACCGCTCCCAGCAGCTCCGCAAACCGGCGTTCCGGCGGCTGCTGGAGGAGCTGACCTCTGACGAGGGGGCCTTCCCCCCGGACCTCTTCCGTAGGACGCAGCTCCGGCGCGTCGTGGAGGAGCACCTCTCCGGGCGCCGCTACCACTTCCCCTTCCTGCACTGCTTGGTCACCTTCGGCACCTGGTTCCGAGGGAACGGTCCTTCTGAAGTCGAGTAGCCGGCCGCGCCTGGGCCCCGCGCAAAAGGGAACTCAGCCACCCATCGGAGAGTGGGCGACGCCGACAAAGGGCCTCTCGGTGGCCACCCGATAGACCATCTGCGTGACGTCTATCTTGTCGTGCGCCAACCGGCGTGCCTTGCTCCGCCAGCGGTCCCGCTCGGAGTTCCGCAGGATTTCCGTGGCCTTCTCCAGCGCGCGCTCGGCCTGCAGGAGGGGGAAGTCGAAGACCAGGCCATATCTTCGCAGTTCGTCGATGTATCCCCGCCCCTCGTCGTCCAGATAAACTGCCGGGGTGCCCAGAACCGCGGCCTCCGCACAGACGGTGCTGCTCTCGCCGAAGACCAGGGAGGCGTAGGCGAGCAGGTGATGCAGTTGGTCCGGTTCCACCCGGAGCCGGAACTTCTCCAGGTCCGGGGGCAGCGGCCCCTCGGAGGAGATGCCCAACCGTCCGAGTTCGCCGAATCGACGGACGGCTCGCCGCTTCGCCTCCGTCGACAATCCCTCTGCTCCGACGTCGTGGGCCGCCTGCCAGGCTACGAACCGCACGATGGTGTAGGGCTCTTCCGGGGGGAAGCCGGCCGCCGCCGCCACAGAGGCGTCGGGCGTGAAATAGCGCGGATGGAGGTAAGCCAGTTCGTGATTGCCCGCGTAGCGACGGTGCCGCCAGCGTATCGGCCGTCGGTAGGACCGCGGCACGTAAAGGCAGGTCGCCGGCGGATACGCCAGAAGGTTCGACAGGAAGGCGTGCTCCGTGTCGTAGAACACGTAGGTGGGTATGCCCAGCAGTCGTCCGACGCCGCTGACGCAGGTGCCGGCCACCCCCATCATGCAATCGGGGCGGAAACTTCTCGCGATGCCCAGCAGGCGCCAGTCCCGGTAGATCAGCTCGGCGCCCAAGGCAAGGAGGCCGGGTCGGGAAGTGCCGAAGACCACCGGACGCAGCCCGTATCGGGCCGCCAGCTCCACCAGAACGTCTTTCCTTCGGCCGGTCAGCAGCACACGGTGGCCATCGGAGCGGAGGCGCCGCACCACGTTCCGGAAGAAGTGAACGTGGGCCGGGTGCAGCAGATCGATCAGCACGCGCATCTTTCGCCTCCGCTGGACGATGCGGCCGCCGGGGGCATCAGCCTTCGGCCCCTGTCCGGAGCGCGTCGAGGCGCCCTCAAATCTGCCGCTCCGTCTGCCAGGGCACCAGCCGCGTGGTGGAACGTCTGAGCAGCGCGCCGGCGGCAATCCCGATGACTGCGGTGACGGCGACGGCCGCGTAAAGCTCCTCGGTTCGCATGGTCTCCCATGCCGACCAGATCATCGCGCCCAGGCCGCGTTGCGCCGCCAGCAACTCGACCGCGATCACCACTACCAGCGCGGTGTTGAACGCCAGGCGGAGGCCGGCGAGCACAAGGGGCAGGCTGCCGGGCAGCACAACCCGGATAAGCACTTTGAGCGGCCCGGCCTCGTAATTCTCGGCCACCTCGAAGTGGATAGGGCTTATCTGGCGCACACCCGCCATGGCGTTGATCAGCATGGGAAAGAAAGCAGCCAGAGCGACCACCACTATCTTCGGCGCTTCCCCCAATCCCAGTATTACCATGAACAAGGGGAGCAGCGCCGTTTTCGGCACCGGATGAAAGGCGGCGACGAACGGATCAACGACCCCGCGCAGCCGAGGAGACCAGCCCATCAGCAGCCCCAGCAGAAGGGCCGGGGTGGCGCCGAGAAACAGCCCGCCAAACAGCCTGCCGAGCGTGATCCCGACGTGGCCGGCCAGTTCGCCGTTGCCGATGAGCCTCACAATGGTCGCCGCGACGGCGGAGGGGGCGGGAAAAAACAGGGGCTGCACGAGTCCGGCCGCCACCAGCCCTTCCCAGACCAGCAGCAGTCCGATCGCGATGGCCGCCGCCGGCAACCACCGGCGCCGCCCGTGCCCGTTGTCTGTCCGTTTCATCTTCTCATCCACAGTGCGCTGTGCACCTCCTCGCGCAGCATCTCCCAGATGTGCCGCACGATCGTGTTGACAGCCGGTTCGGAGGGTTCCTGCAGGTTTCGCGGCCGTCCCAGGGGCACGTCGATCTGCTCGCGGATGCGTCCCGGATGGCCGCTCATCACCAGCACGCGGTCTCCCAACAGCACGGCTTCCCGTATGTCGTGCGTGACGTACACCACCAGCTTCCGATTCTGCTTCCAGATCCTGAGCAGCTCCTCCTGGAGGACCACCTTCGTCTGAGCATCCAGGGAGCCAAGTGGCTCGTCCATCAGCAGTATCTGGGGGTCGGCCAGGAAGGCGCGGGCGATGTTGGCGCGCTGGCGCATGCCCACGGACAGTTCACGTGGGTAATTCTGGGCGAACGGTGCCAGCCCCACTTTTGCGAGGAACTCGTGGGCGCGCGAGCGACGCTCGGATCGGGCGATTCCCTGCATCTCCAGACCGAAGGCTACGTTTCCCAGCAGGGTCATCCAGGGGAAAAGCCCGTGCTCCTGAAACACCAGGGCCGTGCGCAGGCCGCCGTCGAAGGCTCCGGCGCAGGTAACCGAGCCGCCCGAGGGTGCCAGCAGACCGGCGATGACCTTCAGCAAGGTTGTTTTGCCGCAGCCGCTGGGGCCGACTATGCAGAGGAACTCTTCGCTCTCGGCAGTGAAGCTGACGTCCTTCAGCGCCAGTATGGGGCCATTGCGAGACGGGAAGGACTTGCGCAGATTAAGGCACTCCAGCTTCATCAGCGGCCTCCGGCGAAACTTCCACGATTGCGTAACCGGTCGTCCGCGTACCGGGCGAAAGCGGGCTCCCAGAACTCCCGCGGCCGCAGCCGTCGCTCCAGGAGGTTCCGTTGGACGGCCCAGTCCTGGAACTCCACCACACTTTCAACGTTAATGTGGCCGTTCAGATGGCAACAGGACCATCCGACCCTTTGGAGCAAGTCCCGATCAAGCCCCGTCTCGGCGGCAAGGGCTTCCAGGTTGTCGGCCGTCTTGCCCTCCTCAAGCCGGCGCAGCGCACGGACGTAGGCCACCATGAAGCGCCTGCCCGCCTGGCGGTCCCGCTCCAGCAGCGATGGCCCAAAGGCCACATAACCATACTGGAAACCGGGCATGACGTCACTCGCCTGCGCGAGCAATTCGCCATGGCCCGAGTCCAGGATGCGGGTGGCCCAGGGCTCGGTCGTGGCCGCCAGGTCGGCGTTGCCCTCCGCCAGGGCGGAGAGCTGGGCAGGGGGTGGGACCCGGAACGCCCTGACGTCATCCATCCTCAGGCCCCATCGGCCCAGAAAGCGTTCCGTCAGGAGCGCCTGGAAAGTGTCCCTTCCCGTCAGAACGCGGCACCCCCGCAGTTTCTCGGCCGTCAGTTCCGAGAGGGGGCCGATGCCCCTGCGGCCAACCATGGAATTGTAGGAGCGACGTCCGGGTGCGGCGTAGCCCTTGCAGGCGACGATCTTAATGCCGCCGTTCTCGCCGATAGCGTTCAGCAGGCCGACGCTCAAGAACCCCGACACCACGTCCAGATCCCCCTTCACCAGCGCAGCGATCCCATGGGCCGAGCGTTTGAGCGACACGTACTCGACCTGGAGCCCGGCCTCCCGGAAGTAGCCTTCCCGGCGGGCAATCATGAGGGGCGCAAAGGACAGATGAGGCTGATAGGTGACGCGCAGCGGCTGTTCCGCCCGTCCGCACCCCGGGAGCAAGGCGGACAACAGGAGGGCCGCTGCCAGAATTCCGCGAGATGCGGCTTGGGGATGCTTTGCCAAGGGTTCCTCCCTACGTGAGAGCTTCGTCATTCTTCCGGGGAACATGCAGTGGCAGCAGCTTTCCGGTCGGTCCGGTGACGGGTCGACGCCGGACAACCCGGAGCGAACGGCCCTGCTCCCAGAATGCAGCTGCGAATGCCGCTGTCAGCCCTTCTTCCCGGAGTCTTCGCAGAACGAAATCCACCAGCGCGTTCTGATCGGGAACGTCGACGGCGGGGTGGACCAGCAGGCTCAACCGGGTCAGCCCGTCGCCAGCTTCGTCCTCCAGAAGCTGGTAGTCCAGTGCGCTCCCTCCGAAGCGGCCCGGCAGTTCTTCCTCGATGATGCGAACCAGGTCCGTCTTCATCAGGGTCACTCCCTCGCCGGTGAGCTTGCTGTAGCTGCGGATTTTCCGCAGATGGGTCCCATAGCCGATCTCCCCAAGCGGGCACCCGCAGGAGCGTTGTTCCATCAACCCGTAGTCGTCCAGTCCGGCGTTGAGCAGGAGCTTCGGGGCGTCGGGCAGCAGCGTCGTGAGGAAGAAAGCCGGCACGGCCCTGCTCCAGCCCGGGGGGATGACGGACCTCTGGATGAGCGCAACACAGTCTGTTGCCAGGTGGATGTCGTTGCCGCTGAGCGGGGCGGCGCAGCCCATTCCCATCGTGCCCGTCTCAGTGGAGGCAAAGGTGGGGAACCATCGGGCGCCGGTTCGGCGGATGCGGCCTACTTTGGCCTTCGTTGGCGGTTCACCGCCGCCCATGAAGGTGACGCCGCTCATCTCCGTGCCGGTGCGTTCCGCCGCCACACAAACTCGCAGGGCGAGGCTCGGGTAAGTACGGATCAGGCATTTGCCGTGTCGGCCGACCATCTCCTGCGACCACTGCAGCAGCGCGTCGGGGCGGTCCAGAGTAAGCATTTCCGGACTCGGCATGTGCACGCCACACAACCGCCCCACCGTCAGGATGTACTGCGTGGCCATCCTGTGCTTGAGGGGCGAACCGATGTCCTCACTGTCGATGGGCGTGAACCATCGGCGCGGCGGATTCCCCATAACCGGCCCACGCAAAACGCCCAGAAGCCCCGTAACTCCCGGCAGAATGCCTCGCCACAGGGCCGTCGGGGCGTTGAGCACGCCGTATGCCCGCCGCGCCAGAAGCCGCCCAGGCAGGGCGCCGAAAACCTGCCCCAGGTCGAGCGGCGCGCGGGTGCCCGCTCCGGTCGAGCCGCTGCTCCGTCCCACGTAGTAGTGGCGAAGATAAGGGTTGTCGAAATCGGCTGCACTGACGGGGAACTCGTGGCCGTCACGGACAATGGGGCGGCGTCCCTTCAGCTCCTCGAAGGTGACGTAGACGCCTGCTTCAAAGAGTTCCCTCAGCGTGTGCTCGACCCCATGACGCCGCACCATGCTCTCTATACCGCTCAAGCTGCAGTCGGCAAGCTCCATCAGCGGCCGGTAAGGGCTGCGCGGGTTTTGAAATATGCCCTTCGCGACGATACGAAGGAATCGCTCGGGGCGGGAAGCAAGCCGCCTGGCGATGATAGCACGGGCCTCGGCGGGCGACATCCTGCGGCCCAGAAAACGTGGCAGGCCCAGTGCGAACCGCGCGTACATCCTGGCGTCACCCAGCAGACTCACCTGCCCGCTCCCCCCTGCGTGGTCTGCGGTGCGGTGGGGCCGGGGGCGGGGAGCCTTCGGCCCGCGTATTCGACAAAGGCGGGGTCCCAGAACTCCTCCGGCTCCAGGCGCCGCTCCAGGAGACCGCGCTTGTTGGCCCAGGTCTGGAACTGCATCACGCTCTCCAGGTTCAGCATCCCGTCGTCGCGCAGGTTGGGCCAGCACAGCCGCTCGAGCAGGTCGCGTTCCAGGCCCGTCCGCCGGCCCAGTATGTTCAGGTTGCGTTCGGTTTTGCCCCGGTTGTACTGCCGCACCCCCTTCAGGTTGGCGACCATAAAGCGGCGTCCGAGGTCGCGGTCCCGGTTCAGCAACCTGGGCCCGAACGCGATAGCGCCAATCTGAGCTTCCGGGATGAGGTCCTCCCCGGCCGCCCACAGCTTCGCGCGTCCGGTGTCCAGAATCCGTGTCAGCCACGGTTCCCCGACAATGGCCACGTCGGTGGCCCCCGAGGCCACGGCCTCCGGCAGCGCAGGATACTGAACGAACCGCACAGTGACGCTCTCCCGGGGCAACCCGGCGTCTGCCACGAGCCGATCGAGCATAAGCCCCTGTATTACGTTGATCGGGGTGGCCACCTGCAGCTCACCCGTGTTGGGTCGGAGAACGTTGCCTTCAAGGATCTCCGGACGTGCCAGCACGCCGAACCACGTGCACTGCTGCCCCGGGCGACCGACGTGGCACCGATCGGCCACAAATCGCACGTCGGCGCCCCGTGCAATGCTGTTGAGCACCCCCGCAGTCATGCCTCCGGCAAGCACATCCAACTGACCGGCTGCCAGTGCCGCCGTACCGTACTGCGTGCGGCGCAGGTCGACGAACTCGACCTGCAGGCCCTGCTCGGCAAAGTACCCCTCCTCCTCCGCGATGAAGAGGGGCCCGAAAGACAGGAATGCCAGCGTGCTGACCTTCAGTCGAGCAGGAGATTCTGCTCCGGCCCGGGCGGGGGCTTCTTCCCGCCGATCACAGGCCGGCAGCATCAGGACGAACAGAAGCGTCAGGCAAAGGATAAGCCTTCCGGGCATTCTTGTCTCTCCTGTACCTTGGACTGTTGCCGGCCGGCTCCCGGTCTACGAAACGCCGGATTCTGTCGCTTTGAGGGGCAGGAATTTACCCCCCGCGTTCCAGAGCGGCTCCCGACGGCGGAGGCGCATCGATCCGCCCTGCTCCCAGAAGGCGGCCGAAAACGCTCCGGCGAGGCCCGCCTCCCTGACCGCTGAAAGCGTTGTCTCGATCACTTCGGCCTCGGAGGACAGCTCGACGTCGGGGCTCACGAACAGATTCAGCCGCGTCAGGCCTCGTCCGTCTTCCTCCTCCACGAACTGGTAATCCAGCGGTCCGCCGCCGAAACGCTCCGGCAGGACCTCCTCCAGTATCCTCACCATCTCGGCATCCAGCAGCGTGACGCCCTCGCCGGTAACCTTGCGATAGCTTCGCACACCCCGCAGGTGCTGTGTCAGGCCGCACTTGCCCATCGGGCAGTCACAGGAGCGTTCTTCCAGGACTCCGCAATCGTCGGTCTCCAGATTGAGCAGTATTTTCGGCGCTGTGGCCAGCAGCGAAGTGAGGAAAAACGCGTTCGGTGAGTAGGGCCATCCCTCCACCTCCAGGGGCCTCTGGATGAGGGCAAGTCCGTCCATTGCGAAGTGCAGGTCGTCGGGGTCTGAGTCGGGACAGCCCATGCCGACGAATCCGGCTTCCGACATGCCGTAGATGGGGAACCAGGAGGCGCCGGTCGCTTTGACGCACCGCACCTTTGCGGCGGTAATGGGCTCTCCGCCGGCCTTAACGGTGCAGCCCTCCAGACTGACGCCACGCCGCCGAGCGGCCAGGGCCAGGCGGGCGGCCGCACTGACGGTCGCGTAGACCATGCAGCGGCCCTCCGCCTCAAGGGTTCGGCGGATCCAGTTGACCAGGGCACCGGGCTGGTCCAGGGGCAGCGGCTCCGGCGCAGGCACCGGTTGCCCGAAGGCCCTGCCAAGCAGGACGATAGCCGCTGTTCCCAGCCGGTGCTTCAGCGGTTGGTTGACGTCTCCGTTCCTGATCGGGCTGAACCACCGGCGGGGCGGATTGCCCAGGATGAAGGAGCGGAGTACGCCTCGCAGCCCCGCCAACCCCGGTAGTATCCCGCGCCAGTAGGCCGTGGGCAGGCCCAGAACGTCGTGAGCGGCGTACGCCACGACCACCAAAGGTGCGCCCTCCAGTATGTTCTCCAGGTCGATGGCGGTCCGGGTAGCTGCGCCGGTGGTGCCGCTGCTGCCGCCCCAGCAGTATGCGCTGAGGAAAGGGTTATCGAAATCCCCCCGGCCGACCTGAATCTCACGGCCCTGCCGCACTATGGGCCGGCGACCTTTGAACTCCTCGAAGCTCACGTAAACGCCGGCTTCGTAGAGTTCATGCAGCGCCCCCTCCAAACCCCTTCGGCGGACAGACTGCTCCAGGTCGCCGAACGTGCAATCCGCCATCTCAAAGAGGGTGCGGTAGGGGCTGGTCGGATTACCGAAGACCGTGCTTTTGACCAACCGGAGGAAACGGGCCCGGCGACTGCCCATTCTCCGTTGCAGCGCTTCCTCAGCCTGGGAGAGGCTGATCCGCCGGTTCAGGAAGGCCGGAAATCCACGGACGAAACGGCAGTAGGCCGGCAAGTCGTTCAACATCCCCTGGCCGTGAAGTCTGAGCCTGTATTTGGGGGCACAACAGAACCGGCGTCCGTTCGCCGTTGATTCCTGCGCCGCAGCAGCTGGTTCAGGCGGGAAGCCCTCGTCCCGCGGTGAGACCAGGGCGCGCACCACTACACCAGCGGGCGGCCCATTGTAGCATAAACACATCGCGTAGCAACGCGGATTGGTTAGTTTGCCACGACATGGTACCCACCCTCGCCGGGAAGAAAAAGGTTCCGAAAACGCGGGGTCGCGCCCGCCCCGGGGCGGGCGCGCGGACGCGCGGGAATTGCTCGCCGCCGCCGCCCCGTACCGGGTCGGCCGCTGGAGGGCACGCGCCAAAAGGGCCGCCCGGCGCTGGCCGGTCTCCTGCTGGAAGAGGGCGGGGGCAAGAGTACATCTTTAGCGTCGACGCCGCGGAGCGGCCGGCTCGTGCAGGCCGGGGCTTTAGCCCCGGTGATGGGCTGCGGGCAGGGATGCCCGCGCCACGCCGCCGGAGTGTAGCGCGATCCCGGCTGAGGCCCCGTCGCCCCCTGGGGCGGCCGCCGCCGGAACCGCCGCGCCCTACATGTCGAACTCCCGCCTGCGCTTCTCCAGATCGAAGTCCTCCGGGTCCCACTCGCCGAGCCACTCGCGCCTTTCCTCGACGAAGCGGCGGTCCTCGGCGCTCAGTTCGGAGAGTTCTTCTTCGCCGGCCGATACAATCCAGCAGCTCTGTTCGTAGCCGTAGAGACCCCCGCAGTCCTCCGGGGGGAAGGCCCTGGCGCCGTCGAGCAGCCTTCGGTCAAACTTCTCCGGCTTCTCCACGATGCCCTTTGTTTCCACCCGGTGGTGCCAGCCGTCGCCGAAGTCGTACTCGTACTCGCACCAGTCCCCGGGTCTGCGGAAGAAATTGACCAGTTTGACTCGCTCGGCGATCGGTACCCGCGGGTCGGGATACCAGTCTTCCACGTCCGGACGCGCAAATCCGGTGCCCCGCGGTTCATCTCGGAAGACCCACATGTGGTAGCCTTCCCACCTGCACGCGTACTGTATGGCCCAGTGCAGGTCGGCAAAAGTCCCGTTGTATGGCAGCAGGAATCGCCGCCACACCCTCGGCTCCACGCCCGGCAGATCGACCTCAAACTCAAGGTAACGCGGCATGCCCCGTCAGCTCCGCCAATCCTGTTCGTATTTCCGCTCGATCGCGCAGACTTTGTCGTAGATGTCCTCCAGCGTTTTCCGCAATCCGCGCTCCTCTGTGTGGTTCGCATGAGCGGCAATGCAGCCTGCGAACCGGTCATACTGGTCCAGCGTAAAATTCAGGCCGTCTTCCATCTCCCTTTCCCGCTCGACCTCCTCGCGCAGGTCCGAACCACAGAAGAAGATTTCCGGGCGGGCCAGGGTCTCCCGCTCGAACGCCGTCAGCCGGAGCGTAACCGTTTCGCCGCTTTCCAGTCTGCGCTTCGCAGCCATTTTTCGCTTTGCCACAGCCGGGGGATGAGAGGTCTTCGAATCGAGCACCAAACCGCCCGAGGGTTCTACCACCTCCGCCACTCTCTGTCGATGCTCCGAAGCTCCGCGTTATGGGAGGCGGTTCGCCATACGGCGACCTGCCCAAACGATGCACCGTGCGGCTCAGGGGCCGAGGTGCATCTGAACGATGTCTTCCTCGATGCGGGGATAGAGGGCGTCGATCTCTTCCTGGGCCTCGATGGTGCGCCGCAGCGCCGTGACGATTCGGCAGTAGGTGCGGATCTCCTCGACGCTCAGCCGCCGTTCCTTCCGGTCCTTCAGCCACTTGTGGAGCACCTGGTAGCCGCCGACCTGGTATTCCCACAACTCGACCGGCACGGGGGCGAAATACTGGCCTTCGTTGATGTACTTCCGCTCGGTGTCGGCGTCGTAGCGGAATCCCTCGCTTTTGAGCCGGGCCACCCGGCTGTCGCCTTCTCCCTCGAACCGTGCGATGGGCGGGTCGAGTTCGGGCGAGTCCAGCAGGTGGAGGGCCACCAGCCGCTCCCCCAGTTCCGCAAGCGCCCGGAACAGCTCCGCGTCGGCGGTAAAGGGCACGCGGGGGAAATCAATCTTGAGGAACTCGGCGTACTTCTCCCGGTAGGACGGCCCGTAAAGGACGGCGTAGACGTAGTTGAAGACGTCCTCCGGGGAGGGCTCGAAACCGTAGGCCTCCGTCAGGGCGGGCAAGAGGCGAGGATGGAGATTCGGCCGTCGTTCGCCGTTCTCCGGAAGGTCGTTGAAAATGTGGTTCTTCGAGGTGTCGGGGTAAAGGTCCAAAGGAAAATTGACGTTGCCGCCGCGTCGGAAGAGGTTAGTGTCCTCCATCTGGGTCGAACAGAAAACAATATCCCAGCGGCCGGGGCCGATAACTTGTCCCGCGCGGCCGATGCAGAGCGCCACGTTTTCGTGCGCCAGCATGTGCCGCATCACTTCCTCGCGGCCGCGCTCAATTGCGTGGTAGTGATAGAAAATCCACCGCACGTCAAACGGCCGGTAGAGGCACTGGACGATCTTCTCCTGCCAATCCTCGTCCTCCTGGATCTTCTTCCGCTTCTCGGCCATCTTCCAGTCACGGTTGTCGCTCAGGCCGAACGTCTGCCGCACCACCTCGTCCGGCATGTCCGGGTTGCGGAACTGGCGGATCCGTCTCTTAAGAGTTGCGCTGTCGAACGCGATGACAAAATGGTCCCTGTGCGTTTTTACGCCTGCCGAATGCTGGGGGAAGATTTCCGTGACGAAGGGAAAATCCCTGTACCGATCCAGCGCCCTCTCGTCACGGGGAACGAACAGGTAGAACTCGGATTTCGGGGCGATCTCCTCCCACTCCGTCGAGGCGACGTCGTTGTCCCGGAGCCAGGCGTACTTCTCCTGTCGCTGGCCCCACAGATCGTGATGGAAGACGCGCGCCACGTCATTCCCCCTTCAGGCGGAGTTGGGTAGCACTTCGAGCGGGCCTTTATCCTCCCGGGCGGCCTCGACGATGCGCTCGAGGTTGGCGGCGGTTTCATCCTCGATCCAGCTCTCACCACAGGACCCGCAGACGCGTGCCGGCACGTGCCGCACCACGACCACTCCGAAACCCAGTTCGACGGTGAAAACGGTCGCGCCCGGCTCCATGCCGCCCCCGCAGATCGGACAGCGCTGCGGTGCTGTTCGGGGCTCCGTCATCATTGCCTCCGCGTTCGGTGATTCGGTCCGGCTGCGTTACTCCGATAGTTTCAGGAAAAAGGATATGGCGACGCCCTGGCGGATGTCGAAGACGTTCTCGTCCGGGCTGCCGTCCGGGCAGGTCTCCCGCTTCAGGGAGTTGCCGTGCAGGTCGAGCACGTGTATCTCGTCGAAGGTGTCCATGAGGCTCTGCCGCATGCCGCGGAAGGTGGGATTGTCCAGCCAGGAGTGGTTGGTAATCATGCCCACCACGCCGTGCTCGACCTGTTCCATCTTCCACTGGGCGAACCGGAGGAACTTCACGTAATCGTCCTGCAGACACTTCGGGTTGCGCTCCCCCAGCGGTTCCCCGTCCACCCGCTTGTAGTCATCGATTTTTGCCAGTATCCAGTCACCCCGATTGCGCGAATGAACGTTGTAGGGCGGGTTGCCGAGGATGACCAGGATCGGCTGCTCTTTCTTTACTCTGCCGGCCTCTCGGGATTCGGCCGCCAGGGAGGACATGCCGGGCAGCGCCGTCTGCTCCAGTTCCTCCATCTCGAGGGTGTTGGTCAGGTAGAACTTGAACCGCTCGTCCGCCTCCAGCCGGTGACCCATCTCCTCCAGGAAGAAGGACATCTTCAGGTGCCCCACCGCGTAGGGGGCCATCATCAGCTCGAAGGCGTAGAAGTTCTCCAGGATGTGCTCGCGGATGAACTGCTTCGTGCCGCCCGCGCCGTAGTTGTGCTGGAACTCATCGATTGCTTCCTGCGCGGCGCGGGCCACGAAGGTCATGGTGCCGGCGGCGGGGTCCAGCAATGTGACTTCCCGGGAGGCAAGTCCCCGGGTGATGCCAAACTTCTCTTTGAGCAGGCGGTGAAGGGAACGGACGATGTAGTCCACCACGGGTTCGGGAGTGTAGAAAACTCCCCGGCGCTCTCGCTCCTCAGGATCGTACTCGGTCAGGAAGGTCTCGTAGAAGTGCACGACGGGGTCGCTGCCGCGGCCGTTCCGATAATAGCGCTCCAGGATGCCGGCGGGATCGGCGGCGGCCAGGCAGTGCGCGATGTCGTCGACCACCCATTGGACCTGCTCGGGCGGCTCCTCCAACGAAATGTAGCGGAAGACGTCGCGGAGAATGCCGATGGTGTGGGGTATGGCATCGTAGGCGCCGGTTCGGCTGAACTCCCCGTCCGTGCGCATCCGGGCCGCGAACAGGCCGTAGGTGACGGTTTGCGCGTAGAGGTCGGCGAAGTCCTCGGCGGACAGGCTGCCGATCAGGTAAGTCTGAAAGGCCTCGTAGAACCCCCGCAGGGCGGCGCTGCCACGCTCCTCCATCTCCAAATCCTGCCGAACGACATCGCGGAAAAAGCGGGTGCGCCTGGCCAGCTCCACCGCCAGCGATTCGGCCGTGAAGGGGCGGGGAAGCGAGAAGGAGAAGAACTCCTCGAGCAGCCCCAGCAGACCCTCGGTGTCCTTTGCCGGAGGGACGGCGCCGACCTCCGTCAGGGTCCCTGAGTCCGCGGCAACCGCCCGCTCTACCATCTCGCCGTCCCGGTAAAGGCGAAACTCGAAGAAGTTGGTCAGGATTACGTTGGGGAAGGTGTCCCGGTAGCGGGATAGCTGCTCGGATTCGGCAACGGAACCGAGGTGACGAGTTGCGGGGGGCTTGGCCTCGATGTAGCCGGTGATTTCGTTCCGGCCGTTCCAGACGCGGAAGTCGGGGTTCCCGCCCTCGGTGGCGGTTGGCTGGACGGTCACGTGGGCGTCCTCGCGACCGGTCGTGCGGGCGTACTCTTCCAGCAGTTCGCGCAAGGCGCGGTAGAACGACTCTTCGCGTGCGTCTCCCCGGCTGTAGACGTCGGCCAGATCGTGCAGATAGCGGGTGAGTTTTATTTCAGGGCTCACTTCCTGCGCTCGTCTCCTCCGGGCACGGACCACTCCGGCTACCGCACACAAGCATATGGCAACGCAGGAGCGGACGCAAAGGCCCGCCGGAAAGCAGGGTCATCGTCCGGCGGTGGGAGCAGTTCACCGGCCAGAAGGCCGAGCGTATCGCTCCCGCCGAGGCATCCGAACCGTTTGTCCTCGCGGATCAGGCGGCCGGCATGCTTCGTGATTACAGCCGCCGCGCCGATGCCGACGGCGAGTCGTTCCTGGTGTTCCTTTCCTTTTGGGGGCCCCACATGCCCTACGACGTGCCAGAGCCCTGGGCTTCGATGTACGACCCGGCCGACGACACGGCGGTCCTCTTCAGCACCGATCACGGCAACATGATCGGCAGCCATGGCGGCTTCTACGACAAGGGCCCGTTCACCTGCGAGGAGACCTACCATATTCCCATGATCTGCCGGTGCCCGGAGCGGGCGCCAACGGCACGATCTGCAAGCGACCCGTCAGCCAGATGGACCTGGCGACCACGGCGCTCGACCTCGCCGGCGTCTCGCCGCGCAACCCGCACCACGGGCGCAGTCTGGCTCCGCTCCTCAGGGATCCCGAGGCCGACTGGCCGGACTACGTTGTGGCCGAGTGGCACGGACACCGTTTCCTTTACACGCAGAGGATGGTACGCTGGGGGCGTTACAAATACGTGTTCAATCCCGGCGACGTCGACGAGCTCTACGACCTGGAGGTGGACCCGGACGAGCTGGAGAACCTGGCCGCGGCCTCGGGGCACGAAAATGTGATCGAACAGGGACGCCGGCGCCTGCTGGAATGGATGGAAGAGACCGACGACGGCCTGCTCGCCGCCGCCCGCGGCATGCTGGGCGGGTGATGTTGCTGATACTGTAATCGCGGAAAGACAGCGAGAGATGGCGTCCGCCCAAAATGATCCAGAGACGGGCCGGGACCGCGTGTGCATCCACGTCGTGTTCGACGTCGACGTCGCGGTGATAGGCGGGGGAACGCACGCCGTCGCCGCGGCGGTCAGCGCGGCCGAGAACGGCGCAAACGTCTTCCTCTGCGCGCCACGGACCTACCTCGGGGAGGACCTCTGCGCCACCCTCCGGCTGGCTCTGGCGGATGGACAGCAGCCCGGGACCGAGCTGGCCCGCCGAATCTTCGGGGATCGCCGGCGGACGACCCCGCTGCGGGTTAAGAAGATGCTGGATGGAGCCCTCGTCGAGGCGGGCGTGCGCTTCCTGCACGGATGCTATCCGGCCGAGCCGCTCCGCGATGAGGAGGAGCGGCTCGCCGGCTTTACCATGGCCGATCGCGCCGGGCTCCAGGCGGTTCTGGCCCGCGTCGTCATTGACGCCACCGACCGGGCGTGGTTCGCCCGCCGGGCGGGCGCCGCGAGCGCCGAATGGCCGGGCGGAGAGCTGGATTTCGAGCGGACGCTGGTGCTGCCCGGCGAGGGCGGTGAGCCGCGTTTCGTCACCCGGCGGGTCTCGGTGGAGATGCCCGGCCGGAGCTTCCTCGACTTTGCGGCGGCGGAACAGGCCGCGCGCGATCTGACCTATGCCGAAGGTCAGCTAAGGGCATCGGAGCAGTTGTTCCAGGTCCCGCCGGACCCGATCGCCTGCGGACGCACCGCCGAGCGATGGAACGGAGAGGAGGAGCCCGCGCTCGACCATTTCCGTCCCGTCGGCGAAGACGGGATATTCGTTCTGAACGGCTGCGCCGACCTGCCCCGCGAGGTTGCGCGTGGGCTGTTGAGGCCGACCGACCTGACGGCCGTGGGGACAGCGGTCGGCAAAGACGCCGCCCGTATTGCCTCTCGCTCCCCGCGCGCCGGCGCCGCCCACATCCACCGACCCACCGACGAGTCGGAAGAGACGGTCCCCGTCGTTGCCTGCCGCAAAGGGCTGCGTCCGATCGGTCGGGCGGAAGTGGCCGTGGCTCCCGATGAGGATACCGCTCCCGTCCTTGGCACCTACGACGTGGTCGTGGTCGGAGGCGGAACGGCGGGCGCCCCGGCGGCAATCGCCGCCGCGCAGGGCGGCGCCAGCGTGCTGCTCGTCGAATACCAGCCCGCACTCGGCGGCACGGCGACCCTCGGCATGATCGGCAGGCCCTACCACGGCGAGCGAGTCGGCTTCAGCAGGGAGGTGCCTTTCCCGGACGAGGAGCACACGCTGGAGGACAAGATGGAGTGGTACCGCCGCCGTGTCAGAGAGGCCGGCGGTGAGGTCTGGTTCGGCGCGATCGGTTGCGGAGTTGTGGTGCGCGGCGGATCGGTCAGCGGCGCAGTGGTCGCCACCCCGGAAGGCCGCGGAGCGGTCATGGCGGACGTTGTCATCGATGCCACCGGCAACGCCGACCTGGCCGCCCACGCCGGGGCGGAGACGATGTACGGCGCCACGGAGGACGGCAAGATCGCCATGCAGGGCGCAGGCCTGCCGGAGCGGCCGCTGGGTGCTAACTACGTCAACACCGATTACCTGCTGGTCGACGAGTCGGACGTGGCCGACGTCTGGCGCGCCTTCGTCGGCGCGACGGCGGCTATGGAGGGCGCGACCTTCGACGTAGGGCCCTTGCTGCAGACCCGCGAGCGTCGCCGCCTCGTCGGCGAGCACGTGCTGCGCTACCTCGACCAGATCGCCGGGCGGACCTACCCCGACACCATCGTGTTGTCCAGCAGCGATTACGATTCGCACGGATATCCAAACCTCTCCTACTTCGCCCTTATCCCGCACACCCCGGAGTCCCGCCGCGCCAACCACCCCGCCCCGGGCGGCTCCTGCTACACGCCGTACCGGTGTCTGCTGCCGAAGGGGCTGGAAGGGCTGCTGGTGGTCGGCCTCGGCATCAGCATGGAGCGCGATGCGGCGGCTCTGGTGCGCATGCAGCACGACCTGGCCAACCAGGGTTATGCCGCGGGAAGGGCGGCGGCCATGGCCTCCCGGGACGGCGTCCCTCCGGGCGAGGTCGACGTCAGGCGCCTCCAGAAGCACCTCGTGGAGATCGGGAACCTGCCGCCCGACGTGCTGGGGCACGAGGACACGTTCCCGCTGTCGGAAGAGGAGGTCGCGCGGGCCGCGCGCACCCTGACGGCCCAGGACCGACCGGCGGCCTGCCGGGCGCTCGCCGTGGTGCGGACCCATCCGGACGCGGCATTGCCCGAGGTCAGGGCGGCGCACGAAGCGGCAAGCGGCGGGGAACGGCTCTTTTACGCCAGGATCCTGCCGTTCATCGGCGATGGAGACGTCGTGCCGGAACTCGTCGATGCGTTGCGGGAGGTGGAGTGGGACGAGAAGATCCTGCAGGGCGGGATGGCCGAATACGCGCACCTGCCTACGCCGGTCGATGCGGTGGTGCTGGCGTTGGCCCGGACCGGGGATGAGCGGGGTGTCCCTGTAATCATCGAGAAGATGTCCGAACTGGACGCCGCTTCGACCCTCTCCCACCACCGGGCGGTGGCCCTCGCGCTCGAAGCCCTGAGCGATGCGTCAGCTGCCGAGCCGCTGGCCCGGCTTCTGCGCAAGCCGGGAATGTCCGGGTACGCCATGCCCGAACTTGAGCCGCTGCACCGCGACCGCGGGAAGCGGCGCCGCGAGGGCGCGCTGCGGGAGATCGTGCTCGCCAGGGCACTGCTCCGCTGCGGGGATTGGGAAGGTCTCGGACGCGAGACCCTTGAGCGGTACCGGAAGGATCTGCGGGCGCTCTTCGCCCGCCACGCGGGGATGGTGCTCGAGGGAAACGGGACGTAGTGCACGAGCTTATGCGATCGAACATAACGACGGGCCTCCGCCGAGGCCTTTCTCCACCGGGAGTCGTAACATGAAAGCAGGCAGGTTGAGTTTGGCGGTTCTATGCGTAGTCGCGGCCACGTGTCTGATCAGTACAGTCGGCGTGACCGGCGAGGAGTACTCGTGGCAGAAGCCGCACGCACGGGTCATCGAGACGGGTGACCTGAAATGGGCGCCGGAGCCGTTCGAGTTCGTGGCGGGCGAGCAGGTCCGCTACATCGACTACGAGAACGGTAACGACGCCAACGACGGCGCGACGAAGCAGACCCCCTGGAAGCACCATCCGTGGGATACCCGCGCCGAGGGCAAAGCCGCTGCGGCCTCCGGCCCGATTACCTACGTCTTCAAGCGCGGCGTAAACTATCGGATTCACTCCTACGGCGGCGAGGAGGCACTCTGGCGGGCCGACGAATCGGGCGAGCCGGACAACCCCATCCGGCTGACCAGCGACCCCGAGTGGGGCAGCGCAGAGGCCGTCATCGCCGGCTCACGGCCCATCACCGGGGAATGGAAGAAGGCATCGGCCGCCGAGGCTCCGGCCCGGCTGGATACCGCGAACCAGACGGTCTGGTATCTCGACGTGAAACGTCCCCTTCAGCCGGACGGCCGCCCGGGCAGGATGCAGGAGATGGTCCTCTACGTCGTCGACGAGGCCGGCGAGATTTACGATCTGTACCTCGCCAGCGACGTCGGGTGGGGGATGACGAATCCCAATTTCGCCATGCACCACTGGAACACCTGGGACGAGTACCGTCAGCAGGGCAAGGCTGGAGGCGGCTACCGGGATGAAGCCCTGAAGGGTTACCCCAAGGACTACTTCGAAGGCGGCACGATCTGGAGCCAGTACGCCTGGGTGATCGCCAATCCCACCCCGGACCGCGAGCCCATCGGGAAGGACGACTACGACCCCGAGAAGGGGACGCTGGTCTACAAGAACGGCACCGATCCGGTCAATCCCGGCACGCGCTACCTGCTCGAGAACCTGCCGCAGTTCCTCGACGAGGCCGGCGAGTTTTACTACGACCGGCAGCGCGGCCGCCTGTTCGTCCGGTTGCGGGAAGACAGGGACCCGAACTCTGTCCGCATCGAGCTGGCGACCGCCTACGACACCCTCGAGATCACCAACCAGAACTACATCGAGGTCTCCGGGCTGACCTTCCGCTTCAACGGGCGGCGCCCGTTCCCGTCCAGCAGCAACGTGATTGAGCTGGACGGCAACTGCCGGAACATCACCATCGAGAACTGCCTCTTCGAGCACGTCGCCAATGACGCCATCTGGGCCCAGGTCGAGGCCAACGAGGTGATGGACTACATCACCGTGCACGACTGCGATTTCCACTGGATCAACGGCGGGACCGCCGCCCACCTGCGCGGTTCGGCGGGCAAGGTCCGGGCCGGCCAGCGGCTGGGCCTGCTGAACCATGCGAAGGTGATGCGCAACCGCGTCCGCAACAGCGGCCTTTACCGTCACGACGACCACCGCTGGTCCAACGTGCCCGCGCTGACGTGCGAGTACCCGCGCCTCGGCGAGGTAGCCGGCAACATCGTCGACTCCTCATGGGGATCCGGCATCGTCGTGCAGGGCGGGGCCGCCGGCAAGGGGCGGCAGGGTTACGACCTTCCGCTCTCCCGCATCCTCGTCCATCACAACAAGATGGAGAACCAGGCGCTGGGCGTCAACGACTACGGCGGCATATCGCTGTGGCAGCACGGGTCCATGTATTCCTACAGCAACATCGTGGGCGACTCCGTCGGGCACTGGCCGGGCGGTTTCCACAACAGTGGCGACGCCAACCTGTCCTACCCGATCTACCTGGACGGCGGGTTCAAGATCTTCAATTTCAATAACATCTCCTGGGCCCGCCCGTACGACCAGGACGATCCGTACTCGAGCGACCGGTCGGCTTACTTCAACGTCTTCGGCTACCTCAATCCGTTCGTCAACAACACCGTATACGGTTCCGGCGTCGGTTTCGGCGGCACCTCGGGCAACCGGAACGACTACCTGGGCAACGTCTTTGCGGACGTGCGGCGCAAGTTCATCAGCGTGAACCACGGCGGCAATCCGTCGCTGATAGGCGGAGACGACACGGGCATCTCGGGCATCGACGGCGCCGCCACGCTGGCCTACGGCTTCAACGTCTTCCACGGCTCGGCCGAAGCCGGCGTGGTCGCCACCGTTAAGCGAGGCGCAAAGGCCGACCTGATGGCCGAGGACCTGGAAGAACTCGGCGAGCAGATGCGGAACTATCCCCTGCGCTTCGCTCAGTTGGGGGAGAAGACCGATCGGATGCCGATCACCAAACCTATCCCCGCGGACAAGGAGAAGCCCAGCGCCTCGGACGCTGACTTCCGGCCCACTCCCGGCTCGGTTGCCATCGACGGCGGAGTCGACTACTTCGTGCCGTGGTCGCTGTACGGCACCGTCGGCGAGTGGTTCTTCAACGCCAACCATGCCGACCCGTCGATGGTCCTCGACTACCACTACTACCCGACGCTGGCCTACTTCAACCGGAGCATGTACTATCGCGTGCCGGTCTCCGAGCTGAGGGTCAACGCGGCCTCGCTCGACGATTACGTCGAGTCGCCTTCGGAGGACTGGGCGCCTGGCGCCCTCGAGTTCGACGGCCAGCGGCTCGCCCGCGTCCGCCACGAGAAGATGGCCTCCGACATCGTCTTCGACTGGGAGGACCTCCGGGTGGACAGGAAGAAAACGCCGCCGGCCCCGTGGACCGAGTCGCAGGGCAAGCTTACGTTCCCCGGCGAGGAGCGCAAGACGCTCGACATCGGGACGACGAACCTCCTCGTGGAGACGATCCTGAGGACCGAGCCGGGACACGCCGGCAGCGCGGTTCTCGGCAAGCACGACGGGCAAAGCGGCTACAGCCTGGGCGTCAACGACAGGGGGCAGGCCGAGTTCCGCGTCAGCTCCGGCGGCGTCCACAGCACGGTGGCCACGGAGACCGAGATCAACGACGGCGAGTGGCACCACGTGCTGGCCGAGGTGGACCGGGACACTGGCCGCATGACCATCTACCTGGACGGCGAAGTATCGGTCAAAGCCCGAGCGAGGATCCCCGCCGACGCCTCGCTGGAGAATCAGAGCGACTTCCTGGTGGGCAAGGCTGCGGACGACGCGGGCTACTTGCGAGGCGCCATTGCTACATAATGGAGATCAATGAGCTGTACTGCGACGTCATCGTGCAGCGGTGGGAGGAGTTCACAAGTCAGGAGGCCGAGCGCGCCGTTGCGGCAGAAAAGACAACCGGTTACGATGCCAATCCGCTTAGGTGGCGCGTGTGGAGATAGAGATGCCGTGCCAGCGTAAGTATGATGCACTGGCTCATGAAGCAGCTCGGACAGCGGATAGCAAAGCGTGGAGAGATTCAAGAGAAGGGAGGTTGGCATGGCAAACGATGCACCTGGGTATTATATGGTTCGGGCGAAGGACCAAGAGAAAGAGGATTTCTCGATCTTTCTGGAGAACCAAGTAGTTGCCGTTGGCTGGAGCCGGATACATTTTGCGGACTTTGAATCGGTGGATGACCTCGTTGAGGCCGTCGAAAAGGAGTACTACACGAGCCGGGATACGGCAGCTCAGGTCATTGGCAAGAGGAAGAACGAAGTCAGGCGGTTCATGCGTATCAAACGAGGAGACCGGATCATCATTCCGTACTGGAGCAACGTTCTCCTGGCAGTTGCCGAAGCGCAGAAAACATTTAGCCCGGAAGCTGCAGGCGAGAGAGACCTCGGCAATCAGCATTTGGTATCGTACGTGGAGGACAAGGATGGCGAATTGCGTACCGTCCCTCGCGATCAACTTTCGGAGGGTCTGCAACGTCGTCTCCGTGTCCCTGGCAGCGCAGTGTCTGATCTCAGCGACTTTGCCCCCGAGATAGAGGATCTCTTTGGCGGAGAATCGTACGTATCGACGATTGCGCGAGCTCAAGAGGAACAGATGCTTAAGTTCAAGAGCGATTTGCTCGACGTACTCCAGCATGGGTCATCCGCTTTGCCAGCAGGGGGCTTAGGACTTGAGCGGCTTGTGGAAGAACTGTTGAAGGCCGATGGATATGTCGCTCATAGTCAATCTAAGGCAAGGTTCGCAGAATTCGCCGATGCCGACATTGAAGCAACGAGGGATGACCATGTGTCGCCTACAAAGCTCCTTGTACAAGTAAAACATCACAGGGGTCAATCCGGCACATGGGGCGCTGAGCAGTTGCTCCACATCTTGGATACGGAGTCGGACCTGTTCTCAGAGTACCGGCTGGTGCTTGTCACGACCGGTCAGCCCTCAGAGGAATTGGAGACCCTCTGTGCCGACCGGGACGTGACTCTCATTTCGGGTGAGGACCTTGTGGAATGGATCCTTGATGATCTCGAGGCCCTTCAGCCTAGGACGAGGAGCTTACTTCGGATTAGCAGCGCGCCTCAGCTCATCAGTGTGACCGGCGGCTAGATCGACGCGCGGGCATTTGCCCCTGCACCCTAGCTGTCAGATGCTGGGCTGGCATTGTCGAGTCAAGCCCGAGGGCGCGGAGACATGAAGCCTCCGTGCGTCGGGCTTTTCGTTTGGCGGGAGCCGAAGAGGAAGCCCCGACCCTTGCCGGCCGTCCGTGTGGCGGGGAGGCGGCCGGGGCTCGGGAGGGTGATTGATGCTAATCGGCCAGCGCGAACCCGGCTTGCGAGCGGAGCTGACAAACGGGTCGCGAGGCCCCGCCTTCGCGGGGCCGAGTCCCGCAGGGATGTGACGCCCAAGGCGCACACAACAGGCCGCGCTCCACTTTGCAGACGCGGGACTCCTCGCCCTTCTTCTGTATCATCCGCAAGATGGCGCCTCACGCCGCGGTGGACGGTATTTTACCCCTGGACCGCCAAGGCCCGACCAGAAGAGATCACAGATCCAGCAATCCACGCACTGCCTCGAGGTCGAGTCTGCCAGACCGAGCCAACAGACCGAGGGGAAAGGGCTCCGATCTTCTCTTATTCGCGTCCCTCGCCCATAGCTCGGCCAGCTTCTTGATCTCTGATGCGGTGGCTAGGCATATGCTCCGGCCGATGTTCTCAGCAGTGTACTGAAGCGCTACGGCGTCGGAATCATGGGTGAACTCATAAGCTATGACGAGAAAGACGGGCACCAGCTTGTCCGCACTCCGGATGTACTGATCAAACTGACGAATGTGGTTCCTCAAACTCACCGGTTGCTCAGAACTCTTGTTGTCCCAGAGAACATAGCCATCTCGGAAGGAAAGCCGACCGTCAGCGTGCTCTGTCCCCGCTTGACGCAGGGGTGTGTGATTCAGCTTCGTTTCGAACAGGTAATCCGTTGCCGCTTCAAAGCACCGCTCGATCTCGTTGTCTTTCTCCACAACGTGTTGGGCTCTCAGACCGTGTATGTCTCTCGCGGCCAGTTGCTCGTAGAAGCGGTACAGTCTCTCGCGTTCATCTCCTTCCTCAACAACCCGTGTCTGCAGCCGGTCGTAGTGCTGAAGGATGCGTTCCACCTTCTCAGCCTTGCGCCCTCCAACGGGCAGGCCGAGGTCCGCACACCACTGGGAGAGCACATCGCTGTTCAGCCCGCCATATAGTGACGAACCACCGATGAGAACGGAAGGCCGAACTGTGTCGGCCACACGTTCCTGCAGTTCAGACCGGGTCGCAGAGGGAGAGAACGGAATGCCGGCATCTTCCAAAGCGCCCTTCAGGTAAGACTTGAGCCGCACCCGTTTGTCCTGCAGCAATTCCATGTAGCCTGGGCGACGGATCTCTACTCCCAACACGTGGCGGATCACCTCCGCGACCTCTTGGGGGATGACGGCGTAGTCTTGCCCAGACTCGTCGCGCACCTCGAAGAGCAGGCCAAGCGACTCCAAAGACCGAACGCACTCGATGATCTCTTCGCGGGTGTGAAGATCGTTGTGGGGCTTCGGGAATTTCCCCAGCATAGCTTCGAGCAATCTGTGCTCCCGACGCGTAATCCGTAGCCGTTCCCTCAACCTGCGCAGCAGGTTGGCTTCGTCTATAGACTTCGTGTCGCGGTGCTTCCAGGCTGTCTCGAGCACAAAGTGGTACAGGGTCAGGTTCCTGTATTGCTCGGAGTCTTCGCGTCCTCCGCAGAGCCCCTTCAGATCTTCCTCATTGGACTCGTTGACGATCTCTTGCTCAAGCTCTATGACGGACTCCTGCAACTGGTCCATGGGCAACATGTGCTCATATTCGCTGAGCAGGATGTCCCGAAGGATGAGAGGAGCGAGAACCCGGTGACAGAGATCCTCGTGTCTCCAGAAGGCCTTGCTTAGTGCCCCCTCCACTGCTTCCGGGTGCGTAAACTGATTCTTGACGCGCCTTATGTTCGCTCGCAACTCATTCGAGTCAAGATGCCCGTAATCGACCACATGGGCAGAGGCTGTCCGCTTCAGCGCATGGATTGTCGGAATCGAGCCGACCGCATCGGCGAAATTCATGAGTTACCCCCGAAGCTGAGGGCACATTGTGCCATGGATTCTGGTTGCCGCCTGCACTGCGGATAATACTGGTAAGCCCTTTTGGTGTCAACCCGTAATGGATGTTGGTCCTCGGTGCAGCACCCGGCGCGCCTGATGGCATGATCAGGTGGAGTTGCGGTGTGATTTCCATCTGATTGGACCAGAGGATGACCACGAGCAAGCGGCGCGGCAGGATATGATCATGATCTATCGGAGTCAGGCCGCGCCGTGCCGTTCCCGAATCTACACATGCTCAACTACTCGCCTGGCCGCGCCGGACAGCGTTAGAACTCTTCGCTTTGGAGGTTACGGACTTGCGGCGGGCAGTCTCCGAAACGCTGCTGCTTGTCGCGTAGCGGGCTGCAGACCCCTCACCCGAGTCGAGGGGCTCAGGTTAATCGTTTGTCCAGGCAGTTGATCAGGCCGCTCACCATCTTCGCCATCGTTTCGAGTTCGCCCCGCATGCGCTCCTGACCGCCTTTGTCGAGAAGCCCACGCCGGCGAGAAAGCTCGAGCAGCGGGACACACTCCTGGACGGAGCCCCTGGCGATGGTGAAGAAGTTCTTCCGGTCGGCTTTCGTGAAGCGACCGTTTCCCTCGGCCAGATTCGTCGCAATGGACAAGGCCGCGCGGTTGAGCTGGTCCGTAAGGAAACCGTAGCCGCGGGGGAAGGATTCGGTGAGGGTAGCTACCTCGTCGGCGAAATCCAGGGCCTTCTGGTAGACGTTGAGTTTAATTGAAGGCGAAGGCCCTGTGGAATCCCGAATGACTGGAGCAGTTGATCAGGTGATCAGGAGACCGCAGGCGAGCGAACCTTCGAAGTTTCTCAGCGGCCGCGTCGAGCGAGCACCGTTCGCTCGTTCTCACCTGTTCCACTGCTCAACTGCTCGCCTGCTCTACCAACTCATTTCGGCGAAATGAGTTGGTCGGGGCGCCCGGATTTGAACCGGGGACCTCTGCACCCCCAGTGCAGCGCCCTGAGCCAGACTGGGCCACGCCCCGACCTGTCTGCAGATTATAGCCGCCGACGCCGCCGCGTCAAGCCGCCGGACGGTCATTCGCCGTTGATCTGCACGATCAGCTCTCGCTCCCGCGCCCGAACGTCGAAGTCAAAGAACACCAGCTGCTGCCACGTGCCCAGCATGAGTCTCTTGTCGCGGAAGGGCACGGTCACCGACGGGCCGATCAGGCTGGCGCGCACGTGGCTGTGGCCGTTCTTGTCGTGCCACCGTTCCTCGTGGTGGTAGTAGTGGTCGCGGGGCACCAGCTTCTCGAACAGCTCTTTCATGTCCTTCACCAGGCCCGGTTCGTATTCCATCGTGGTCAGCGCGCCGGTGGAGCCGGCGACGAAGACGGTCACCACTCCGTCGGAAGCCTGGCACTCGTTCAGGATGTCGGCCACATCCTTGGTGATGTCGACCACATCCATCTCGGCTTCTGTGCTGAATACGAAGGTTCGTGTTTCGAGCATGGTTTTTTCCGTGCAACAGAGACGGTTTCGAACCGGCAACGGCTCGTGTATGATACCCTACGAGGCGTTTTGATGAAACGAAAAATTTCTTTTCCCGCTGCCGCCCATCTCCACCGACATGAACTTCGAAGCCGCACGCCGCCGCATGGTCGAACGCCAACTGAAGCGCCGGGGCATCCGCCACAAGCGCGTCCTGGACGCCATGGGGAAGGTGCCCAGGGAGAAGTTCGTCCGGCCCGCCGACCGGGCGCGGGCTTACCGCGACGGTGCGATGGCGATCGGGTCGGGGCAGACCATCTCCCAGCCCTACATCGTGGCCCTCATGACCGAGGCACTGCACCTGACCGGTGAGGAACGGGTGCTGGAAGTGGGAACGGGCTGCGGCTACCAGGCGGCCGTTCTGGCCGAGCTGGCCGAACATGTTTACACCGTTGAGCGGCTGGAGGAGCTGAGCCGGAGGGCCCGCGAGACACTGTGCGAGGAGCTGGGCTATTCCAACATTTCCTTCCGCGTGGGTGACGGCACGCTGGGGTGGCCGGAAGAGGCGCCCTTCGACCGGTTCATTGTCACGGCCGCTGCGCCGGACACTCCGGAGACGCTGCTGGAGCAACTGGCCACGCCGGGGGAGGGCGTCGCGCCGGTGGGCGGCCGGCACCACCAGGTGCTCACCCATTACCGCAGGGAGCGCAACGGCAAGCTGAAGGAGGAGGAGCTGTGCGGCTGCGTCTTCGTGCGGCTGGTCGGTGAGGAGGGCTGGTGAGGGGGGTCAGGACGGCCGGCGTTACGGCGCGGGCACGGGGCGGTTCTTGTGGGCCAGGAGGCGCCGGTACAGGCGCTCGGTCTGGCGGACGGCACTTCGCACGCTGTAAGCTTCCTCGAAGCGCCGTTTTCCCTCGCGGGCCATTCGACGGGACCTCTCCGGCTGTTCGACGGCCTGTATGACCGCGCGGGCGAGGCCCTCCACCGATTCGGGCTCCACAAGGCGGCCGGTCTCACCGTCGAGGATGACCTCCGGCGCGCCGTCCAGAGCGAAGGTGACCACGGGCTTCTCGCAGAGGAGGCCCTGGAGCAGAACGCGGGCCAACCCCTCCCGCAGGGACGTGTGGACCACCACGTCCATGGCGCTTATGATGGGCGGGATCTCCTCCGGCGGGACCATACCGGCGAACACGAACCGGCTCCTCACCCCCAGGCGCTCGGCCAGCGCCTCGAGTTCCGGCCTCAGGGGCCCGTCCCCGACGAGGAGGAAGCGGGCCTCCGGGCGGGCCTTCGCTATGGCGGGGGCGGCACGGACCAGGAAGCGCTGCCCCTTCAGCTCCACCAGCCGGGCGATCTTGCCGATCACCACGTCTTCGGGGGAGAACCCGTAGCGCCGCCGCATCCGCTCCCGTTGGGCTTCGGCGTTTCTATAGGGCTCCACCTGGATTCCGCTGGGGATGACGGAGAACTCGTCGGGCGGCCCCATGCCGGCGGCCTGCGCCCTGTCCGCCATGGCCCGGGCGACGCAGACGAAATGATCGGTCACCAGGGCGGTGACCCTTTCCGCGGCCAGGAACACGACGTTCTGGTAGAAAGGGGCGTACGGGTGGAAGGGCAGCCCCCTTACGGAGTGCACGATGACGGGGACCCGCGCCACGGCCGCGGCCAGACGTCCCAGGATGCCGGCCTTGGAGCTGTGGGTGTGGACGACGGCGGGGCGAAGGTCCCGCAGAAGCCGGATGAGCCTGAGGAAGGCGACCAGGTCGCGCCAGGGGTGTATCTCCCGGCGCATCTCGGGGATCACGGTGCAGGGCACGCCGCGGCGCCTGGCCTCGGTGAGCAGTTCGCCCTGCCCAATGGGCGGCCCCGTGATGATGCGCGCGTCCCAGGAGCCGGACTTCCGCAGCGCGTCGCAGGTGTAGAGGGCGCTTTGCTGCGCTCCGCCGAGGATCATGCGGGTTATGATGTGGACGACGCGGACGGGGGCATCCGCCATGGTTGTTCCCGCCTACGAACGGCTTTCGGAGGGCCGCCGGTCGCCCCGAAGGGTCGTCTGCGGCTCAGCCGGTGAACCGGCGGTAAACAAGGGATACGTTGTGCCCGCCGAAGCCGAAGGAGTTGTTGACGACCACATCGATGGTGCATTCGCGGGCTTCATTGGGCACGAAGTCCAGGCCGCAGCACTCGGGGTCGGGGTCCTCCAGGTTTATGGTGGGCGGACAGACGTTGTCCCGCATGGCCCAGATAGAGACGGCGCTCTCCAGGGCGCCGGAGGCGCCGAGCAGGTGCCCGAAGATGCTCTTCGAGGAGCTGACCCGCAGCTCGTGGGCGTAATCGCCGAAGACCTGCACGCAGGCTTTTGCCTCGACGTCGTCGCCGGCGGGAGTACCGGTTCCGTGGGCGTTGACGTAATCAACTTCCTCCGGCTGGATGCCGGCGTCTTCCAGGGCGTGGATCATGGCGAGGGCTGCGCCCTTGCCTTCGGGCTCCGGAAGGGTGATGTGATAGGCGTCGCTGCTGGCGCCGTAGCCGATCAATTCGGCGAGTATCTCCGCATCCCGCTCCCTGGCGTGCTCCAGGCTTTCCAGGATGAGGATGGCGGCACCTTCGGCCATGACGAACCCGTCACGGTTGGCGTCGAAGGGACGGGACGCATGGGGCGGGTCGTCGTTGCGTGTGGAGAGTGCCTTCATCTGCTGGAAGCCGCTCAGTCCCATGGGGGTGATTGCGGCCTCTGAGCCGCCGCAGACCTGCACCTCGGCCATGCCGCTGCGGATGCAGTGGAATGCCTCTCCTATGGCGTGGGAGGCGGAAGCACAGGCGCTGGAGACCGACATGCTGGGGCCGAACAGGTTGTTGCGCATGGCCACCTGGCCGGCGGCGGCGTTGGTCATCAGCTTGGGGATCATAAGGGGACTGGTCCGGGTAGGTCCCCGTCGCAGCAGGCGGGTGTGCTGGGTTTCGATCTCGTGGAGGCCGCCGATGCCGGTGCCGATGAAGACCCCGATCCGCCGGTGGTCCTCCTCCTCCAGGTCCAGCCCCGAGTTGCGGACGGCCTGGTCGGCCGCGATGATGGCGAACTGAACGAAGCGGTCGAGCCGGTTCAGTTCGCGCTTGCCGAAGTAATCCAGCGGGTCGTAGTCCTTGAGTTCACCGGCGATGTGGACGCGATAGTCGGAGGTGTCGAAGGCGGAGATGGTGCTTATGCCGCTCCGGCCCTCCTTGACGGCGTCCCAGGTGGTCCGGTTGTCCCGGCCTACCGGCGAGATGACGCCGATTCCGGTTACTACGACTCGTCTGAGGTTCATTGCAGGTTTTCTTCGATGTGCTGAATCGCCTGGCCCACGGTCTGTATCTCCTGGGCTTCCTCCTCACTGATGGTGAGGTCAAACTCGTCCTCCAGGTCGATTACCAGTTCGGCCATGTCGAGCGAGTCGGACTGCAGGTCGTTGACGAAATGGGTGTCGTCGGTGATCTGTTCCGGATCGACGTCCATCCTCTCGGCGATCAGATCAATTACTCTTTCCCTGACGTCCTCGGCCACTTCTTCACCTCCTGACAAGAAGAATCGAACAGAGGGTTGAACTCGCGGAGTTATCCGCGACTTCGGCGGAACTTCGAAGTTGCCCCATTTTACTGACCGATAAGCCGCCTTTGCAAGCGGCCGGCCCTACATGGCCATGCCTCCGTCGACGCAAAGGACCTGTCCCGTGATATACTGCGCGGCCGGTCCCGCCAGGAAGGCCACCGCGCCGGCGACCTCTTCGGGTTCACCCAGACGGTCCAGCGGGATGTCCTCCAGGGCGGCCTGCCGGGCTTGCTGGCTGAGTTTCTCGGTCATGGCGGTGGTGATGAAGCCGGGGGCCACGGCGTTGACGGTGACATGCCGGGAGGCCAGTTCGCGGGCGGCCGACTTGGTCAGCGCGATGACCCCGCCTTTGCTGGCGGCGTAGTTGGCCTGTCCGGCGTTCCCGAGGATGCCCACCACGCTGGCGATGTTGATGATCCGCCCGCGGCGCTGTTTCATCATCGTTCGGCTGACGGCCTTGATACCGTTGAAGACTCCCGTCAGGTTGACCGCCAGCACCTGCTCCCAGTCCTCTTCGCTCATCCGGATCATCAGGTTGTCCCGGGTGATACCGGCGTTGTTGACCAGGATGTCGAGGCAGTCGAAGTGGTCGGTGGTGTCTTCGATCGCTGCGCTGAACTCATCGAAGTGCGACACGTCGCCCTCCAGGTGGAGGAACTCGACGCCCAGGTCTTCCACGATTCGGCCGGTCTCCCGCAGGGCGTCTTCCGCCACGTCGAGGCCGGCCACGCTGGCTCCCTCCTCCGCGAGTTTGACGGCGATAGCTCTCCCGATGCCCCGTGACGCGCCGGTCACCAGGGCGGTGGCACCACTGAGCGTTCCCATATCTATGCTCCTTCCTGCCAGATTCGTGCACAACGACGGACGTCCTGCGCAGTGTTGACCGAGTGACAGCTCAATTTGCGGTCGATGCGGCGGAGCAGCCCGCGCAGCACTTTGCCGGGTCCCACCTCGAAGAAGGTCCTCGCTCCTCCTTCGATCAGCCGGCGCATGTCTTCAGCCCACCGGACCGGGCTGGTGATCTGGAGGAGCAGAAGGCGGCGTATCTCCTCGGGTTCCCGAACCGGGGCTCCCGCTGCGTTGGCCATGATGGGGCATTGGGGCGTGGTGATGGGGGCGCTCTCCAGGTCGGTGGCCAGTCTGTCCGCCGCGGGTTTCATAAGGGGCGTATGGAACGGTCCGGCGACGTTGAGCTGGATCACGCGGCGGGCGCCTTCCTCCTCGCAGATTCGGACGACGGCGGCCGCCGCTTCCGTTTCGCCGCTGATGACGAGTTGCCCGGGGCAGTTGTAGTTGGCGGGCCAGACGCGGCCACCCTCCTCTTTCCGGACCCGTTTGCAGGCATTCTCCACCTGTTGGTCGGGCATGCCGAGTACCGAGTACATGGTGCCCGGGTTGGCCTCGCAGGCTTCCTGCATGTAGCGGCCCCTCCGGCGCACCAACTGGAGGGCCTCGCGGAAGGGCAGTGCCTCGGCGGCCACCAGCGCGCTCCATTCCCCCAGGCTCAGCCCCGCCGCTCCGGCCACCTCGGGGGTGGTGCCGGCGGCCTGCTGGAGCGCCCGCAACGTGGCGATGCTGAGGGTAAGGATGGCCGGCTGGGCATTGTGGCTGGCCGAGAGTTCCTCCAGCGGTCCCTCCATGCAGAGCGCTCGCAGATCGAAGCCCAGCACGTCGCCGGCGGTACGGAAGAGTTCCCTTGCCGGGGGAAACTCCGCCACGATGTCCTCGCCCATTCCGACCGTCTGGGCGCCCTGTCCGGGCAGCAGCAGTGCTATGGGTGCCATCGGTGTGTGGTGCCCGTTAGTAACGCAGTAAGGTGGAAGCCCAGGTCAGGCCTCCCCCGAAGGCCAGAAGCAGCACCAGGTCGCCCCGCTCCAGCTCCCCTCGCTGGACGGCTTCGTCCATGGCGAGGGGGATGGAGGCGGCGGAGGTGTTGCCGACGCGCTCGATGTTCAGGTACGCCTTATCCAGTTCCATGCCCGCCCGCTCCAGGGCGCTGTTGATGATTCGCACGTTGCTCTGGTGAGGGATGACCATGCTGATCTCGCTCAGCTCAACGCCGGTCTGCTCGGGTATGCGGCGCAGCAGTTCGATCATTTTGTTGACGGCTCTTTTGAAGACCTCCCGGCCCTGCAGTTGCATGTAGTGCTTTCGTTGATTCAGGGCCTCCGGGGAGGGCGGCCGGCGGGACCCGCCGGCGGGGATGATGAGGACCTCCGGATCCGACCCATCGGCTCCCATCTCGGTATAGAGCAGTTCTCCCCCTTCGGCGGAGGGGCCGAGGATGGCGGCGCCGGCGCCGTCTCCGAACAAAATGCAGGAACCCCGGTCCTGGTAGTCGGTGAACCGGGAGAGCGCCTCGGCGCCGATGACCATCACGTGTTCCGCCAGACCGGCCGCGATCATGCCCGCAGTCACTGAAAAGCCGTAGGCGAAGCCGCTGCAGGCGGCCTCCAGGTCGAAGGCCATGGCGTTGGTCGCTCCCAACGCCGCCTGCACCATGCATGCGGTGGCGGGAAACAGGTGGTCCGGGGTGCAGGTGGCCACCAGAATGACGTCCAGATCGGTCGGCGCCAACTCCGACCTCTCCAGGGCCTGTCGGGCCGCTTCGATTGCCAGGTCGCTGGTGGCCTCGTCCTCGGCGACCAGGCGGCGTTGCCGGATCCCGGTCCGGGGGAAGATCCACTCGTCGGAGGTGTCCACCATCCGTTCCAGGTCGAAGTTGGACAGCACCCGGTCCGGCAGGTGGCTGCCCAGGGCAATGACCTCAACGGGCAGGTTTGACTGGCTGTGCATGATGTTGGCTCGAAATTTCATGATTTGCGGCGGCGCTCAGGCGGGCGCCGATCGTGCGGCGGTATCCGCCAACACGGCCCGCCGTATGTGCTCGCCGACGTGATGCTCGACGAAGCTGCGGGCCTCGCGCACGGTGTTCTCTATGGCCCGGGCGTCCGAGGAACCGTGGGTGATGATGATCACACCGTTGAGACCCAGCAGGGGAGCCCCGCCGTATTCGGTGTAGTCGGCACAGTGGCGCAGGTGGCCGAACAGATCCTTACACATTCCCAGCCCCAGCTTATAGCGGAGGCTGCCGGCGACCTGCTCTCGGAACCACTCGATGAGTCGCATCACCAGGCCTTCGCCGAACTTCAGGAGAATGTTGCCGGCAAAACCGTCGCAGACCAGCACGTCACACTCGTGGTGGAAAAACTGCTCCGGCTCGATGTTGCCCACGAAGTTCAACTGCGCGGAGCCGAGCAGTTGGTATGCCTTCTTGGTGAGTTCATTGCCCTTGGTGCTTTCCTCTCCGATGTTCAGCAGGCCCACCCTGGGGTCCTCGATGCCCAACACCTCCCGCGCGAAGACGCTGGCCATGATTCCGTACTGGCACAGGTGCTCGGGCTTGCAGTCAACGTTGGCTCCCACGTCTATGGTCACCACTGGATATTCGATGACCTTCATGGGTGCGGCAATCCCGGGCCGAAGAATCCCTTCCGGGCGCCCGAGTTCAAGTGTGCCGGCGGCTGCCACGGCTCCCGTGTTGCCCGCGCTGACGAAGGCGTCGGCCTCCCCGTCGGCCACCAGTCCCACGCCGACGGCGATGGAGGAGTTGGGCTTGCTGCGGAGTGCCTGGACGGGCGCCTCGTGCATCTCAATGGCGTCCGGGGCGTCCACCACGGACAGATTATCGGGCCGTCCGCCGAGGCCCTCGAGGGTTTGCTCCAGTTGCGGGGCGGGGCCACAAAGCAGGACATGGACATCCGGGTAGCGCCGGGCGCCGCGCCGGGCGCCGCTGACTCGCTGCCGAAGCGGCGCGTCACCCCCGGTCGCGTCCACGGCAATGCGTGCCTGGACCGTGGCCGCGGCGGAAGGAGTCCCGTGTTGCTCCGGAGGCTTCATCCGAGAGGGAACCGGGTTTACCTTTCGATCTCGATGAGCGGCTTACCCCGATAGTACCCGCAGTTTGGGCAGACGGTGTGCGGGGGCTTGGCCTGGCTGCAGTTGCTGCAGAAGAACTTCTTGGAGCGGCTGCCTTCGGCCCGAACCTTCTGGCTCTTCGGCACGTTCGGTGCGTCCAGCCCCTTATGCGTTCGTCGTTTGCGTTTGCGGGATTTGCTGGTTTTTCTCTTCGGTACTGCCACGGTTTTTCCCTCCATAGGTCCGGCGCGGAGCCCTCGCCTGCCTTACTGGCGGCAGCGTGCGTAACGCGTCGCCGGCCGCGAACGGAATGGTCTCCGGGAACCGGAGCGATCAAGAAATGCGGGACCTGGAACGTCTACTGACCAGATTCTAAACGCTGCACCGGAGGGCTGTCAATCGAATCGCTCCCCCCTCTCTTCGCCCTGCGGTTGCGTTGAGCCCTTCCCGGCAACGCTCCACACGCTGACGCTGCCGTTGTTGTGCCCGGTGACCAGAAGCCGGTGGTCCGGACTGAAAGCGGCACCGTTGGGCACGCTCTCCAGCTCGATGGTCGCCAGCTCCCGCCCGTCCGCGGCATCCCACATCCCGATGGACCGCTGTGTCAGTCCCCCCTGCGTGGCAACCAGGAGGCTGCCGTCCGGGGAGATGCGGAGCGCCCGCAAAGGCGGGCCGCCGACGGCAATCTCCACGAGCCGCCTTCCACTCACCACGTGCCAGAGGTGTATCACCGGCGAATCTTCCTCCCCTTCCATCCGAACGCCTGCGGCCAGTCGTCGGCTGTCCGGATGGAAGGCGAGTTCCAGGGGTCCCCGGGCTCCCAGTTCCTGGACGCGCGCGCCGTCTTCGGCGCGCCAGACGCCCAACCGCTGGGCTTCGGCGCTGCCCACGAGCCGGGCGGCGATGAGCCGGCCGTCGGGGGCGATGGTCGCGGGACCGGCAGCGTCGTTCGGCCCCCACAGGACCTCCTGACTGGCGGGGTCCCAGAGCGCAGCGCTCCGGGGGTCGGCTGATAGGAGCGCTGCGCCGGGGCCAAATTCCAGGGAACTGACCCAGCCGGAGTGCGCGGTCCAGCGTTGCTTCCGCTTTCCGTCGTCAGCGGACCACAGGCAGATGCCGCCGTCCTGGAGGCCGGCGGCCACCAGCTTGCCGTCGGGGCTGATGCACAAGGCGCGGACGCCGTCTTCCCCCTTCTTATCCCAGAGCTTCTCCCAATTCGAGCTACTCCACACGGCGACGGTGCCGTTGGCCCTGCCCACCGCAAGGTGCTTGCCATCCGGGCTGAAAGCCAACTCTTTGACCGGGTTGCCGGAATCGGCGAGGATTTTCGACCGACCCAGGTCGGCGACGGTGTCCGGACGGATGACCGAGCGGAGTCGGTCTCGGAGTTCGACGAGGCGTTCTTCCCGGTCGGGAGCCCCCGGGTTGTCCTCGACCATGGCGGCTGCCGAGTCGATCACCTCCTCGGCGCGTTGCCAGTCGTAATTCCCCATGGCCCGCCCGAAAGCGGACACGTGGCGGTCGAACCAGTATGCGGGAGGCTTGCCGGCCAGTTCTTCACGGCGCAGACGGGCTTCCTCAACGTGCGGATTTTCCGGCAGGAGCCGGCGGAACCGGTCAAGGCGGCCCAGAGCGTCACCCCGGCTGTAGTCCTTCCGGAGCGCTTCCCGGAGGCTCCGGAGGCATTGCTCGGGAAAGTCGGTTGCGACGGCCGCCATCTTCGAGTGCAAGGCGGGGTTGGGCAGCACCGCCGGCTCCAGTTCGGCAAGCCGCTCGAGCCTGCCCCGCGCGTCAGAATCCGGGGGAAGCGTCTCGGCGAACTGCTCAACGCGCCTTCGGGCCTGCCGCTCGGTCAGGGCGGCGGCCAGCCCGTCCCGCAGTCGATGCCAGGGCACCTGAGGGAACTCCGCCTCAGCCTCGGCGAGCGCCTCGTGGAGATTCGGGAAGAAGAACATGCTTCGGCTCAGGGCGGCCAGCTCGGAGGTCATCTCGTGCGCCTCGTCGTAGCGCTGGAGCCGCAGCAGGCGGTTGAACCTGGACAGGGCTTCGCTCGCTCTGCGCTCAGCGGCGCGCTCAACCTGCCAGCGGAGCCCGGCCTGGTCGGTTTCGGTGGGACCGATGATGGCCGCATAATCGGCGACCCACCGCGCCTCCTGCCACCGGTCCCGCGGCACGAGCGTATCAACGAACCGCTCCATTCCGCCCATCATCGTGACCAGCTTGTTGTAGAGTTCCTGCCTCTTGGACATCTGCCGAAGCTTCGCGTTTATCTGGAAAACCAGCAGCGCCACCAGGCCGACGATCACAAGGGAGGAGATGGAGACCGGTGTAAGCACGCGTCGGTTGCGCCAGGCCCACTTGCGAAGCCGGTACCACAACGTGGCACGCCGCGCGCGGATGGGGCGGTCCTCCAGGAAGTTCTCCAGGTCCTGCGCCAGGGCCTCGGCGCTGGCGTAGCGCTGTTGCTTGTCCTTGTGGACGGCCTTCAGGAGGATGATCTCCAGGTCCGGCGGGATGGTCGGGTGCAGGGCACTGGGCTTGACCGGCTCGGAGTCGCGGAAAACCTCGAAGATGCGCAGGCCACGCGCCTGCTCCACCGGGTAGGGGAGTATGCCGACGATCAGCTCGTAGAGGATCACCCCCAGGGCGAAGACGTCCGTGCGCTCGTCCACGTCCTGCGGCCGGCCCGTGGCCTGTTCGGGGCTCATGTAGCGGGGGGTTCCGACGAAGTCGCCGGTCATGGTCAGAAGCGATTGCTCCCCCTCGGCTTCCCTGCTGACCCGCGAGAGCCCGAAGTCCAGGAGCCGGGGGCGGTTCAGCTCGTCCACCATGATGTTGCCCGGCTTCAGGTCACGGTGGATTACACCGTAGTCGTGGGCGTATTGGACGGCGTCGCAGACGCGAACCATCATCCGGCAGATCGCGTCCGTGCCCAACGCCCGCCGGCGGGCGTAGCTCAGCAGGTCGGTCCCCTCGACGTACTCCATGGTGAAGTAGGGCTGGCCGGCCACCTCCCCGTAGTCGTAGACGGGGACCACCGCGGGGTGATTGAGGCGTGCGACAGCCTGGGCTTCGCGCTCGAATCTCCGGCGGTGCTGGCGGGAGGGGAACCCCCCGCCCCTCATCACCTTCAGGGCAACCGTCCGGGTCGGTTGTTTCTGCCGCGCTTTGTAGATGGCTCCCATCCCACCGGCGGCGACAAATGCCAGAATCTCGTATCGGTCCTTGAAGTGGGCGCGCATCCACTCCAGGGCCTCTTCGTCCGCTTTTTTCTCCTCGGACGAGGGACGCTCGCTCACCACGGTCTTAGCGGTCTTGACCTCGGGAGGGCCCCCCGAGGGGGGTGCCGACTCCGCCCCCTCCTCCACGTCCAGCGGAGCATCGCACCGGGGGCAGAGGTCGGGCGGATGGTCGGCCGCGACGGTGAGTTCCTTGTGGCAGGACGGACAGTAGATGCGCAGCCGGCGGGTGGCGAGGGTGGGGGCTTCGGAGACCTCCATCTCCCCACCCCTCTCGCGGGCCACCGTCTGCGCCCCCTCCACAACGTCGAAAGTTTCCGAGCAGGAGGGGCAGACGACGGCTTTGGCGCGCGGGGGGACGTCGCACTCCTTCCCGCAGTGTGGGCAGATCACTTCCATCGAGCGGCTCCACGCCAGAAATCAGCTCCCGGCTTGTCCGCCGCATTATAAACGGAGAAGGACGGCCGCGGCCAGTGGGCTAATCTGTGGCTTCGGCGAGGGGGGTGATGAACCGGAGGGCGGCCTCCACCGGGTCTTCGCCTTCTTCGGCGGCGCGGTGGATGCGCCGGACGATGGCGCTGCCCACGATCACCCCGTCGGCGTGCCGGGACACCGCGCGGGCCTGTTGGGGACCGGAAATGCCGAACCCAACGGCGACCGGAACGTCGGTGTGGGATTTCAGATCGGCGAGGTTCTCCGCCAGGTCGGCGGGAAGCGCCGACCTCTCGCCGGTGATGCCGCGCACCGAGATGTAGTAAATAAAGCCGGCGGCGTGGCGGATGACGGTCTCCCGCCGGGCCGTGCTGGTGGCCGGCGTGACGAAGCAGATCAGCCGGAAGTCCCGCTCCTTTGCCGCCCGGAAGTGGGATTCGGCTTCCTCCACCGGCAGGTCCGGTATGGTGGCACCGTCGATCCCGGCGGCCAGGGCGCGGTCCATGAACGTGGCCATCCCCATGGGCATGACCAGGCTGTAGGAGATCATCGCTACGATCGGCAGCTCGCAGTCGGTTCTGGCTTCCCGGACGAGTTCAAACACCTGCCCCAGGCGCAGCCCGCGCTCCAGCGCCCTGTGATAGGAGTCCTGGATAGTGGGGCCGTCGGCGATGGGGTCGGAGTAGGGGAATCCGAGTTCTATCAGGTCGGCCCCGGCTTCCTCAGCCCTTCTCAGCAGCCGGAGGGAGGTGTCCAGGTCGGGGTCGCCGGCGGTGAAAAACGGAATGAAGGCGGAGGCCCCGGCTTCGCGAAGTTGCTGGAAGCGGGCGTTGATCCGGTTCATTGCGGTTCCTCGTCGGTCTTCAGCTCGATTCCCAGCAGGTCGATGGCTTCGGACAGGTCCTTCTCGCCGCGCCCGGACAGGCACACCACGGTCAGCTCGTCTTCAGGGGGACGGTTCTCCGCCTTCAGCAGCCAGGCCAGCGCGTGCGCGCTCTCCAGCGCAGGTATTATGCCTTCGCTGAGGGCGAGAACCCGGAACGCCTCCAGGGCTTCCCCGTCGGTGACGCTGTCGTAGCTGGCCCGCCCGGTTTCCTTCAGGTAGCTGTGCTCCGGGCCGACGCCGGGGTAGTCCAGGCCGGCCGAGACGGAGTGCACCGAGCTGGTCTGTCCGTCTTCGTCCTGCAGCACGTAGCTTTTTGCCCCGTGGAGCACGCCGGGCCGGCCCCGCACCAGAGTGGCGGCGTGCTGGCCTTTTTGCATTCCGTGGCCGCCCGCCTCGACACCCACCATGCGAACCGAATCCTCATCGAGGAATTCGTAGAACAGGCCTATCGCGTTGCTCCCTCCGCCCACGCAGGCGACCAGCAGGTCGGGCAGGCGTCCCTCCTTCTCCAGGATTTGGCGGCGGACCTCTCTACCGATGACGGCCTGGAAGTCCCGCACCATCATGGGATAGGGATGGGGACCGGTGACGCTGCCCAGCAGGTAGTGGGTGTGTTCGAAGGAGGCCATCCAGTCCCGCAGCGCCTCGTTGCAGGCGTCCTTGAGGGTTCTGGCGCCGGCGGTGACCGGGACGACGTTGGTGCCCAGCAGACGCATCTTCAGCACGTTGGGCCGCTGCCGACGCATGTCCTCGGTGCCCATGTAGACCTCGCACTCCAGGCCCAGCATGGCCGCGGCGGTCGCCGTTGCCAGGCCGTGCTGGCCGGCCCCGGTCTCGGCGATCAGCCGGCTCTTCCCCATGCGGACCGCCAGCAGGGCCTGCCCCAGGGCGTTGTTGATCTTGTGGGCGCCGGTGTGGTTCAGGTCTTCGCGCTTCAGGTAAATCGGGCCGCCGCCCACGCGGCGGGTGAAACTCCGGGCGAGGTAGAGGGGGTTGGGGCGGCCGGCATAGTCCCGCAGGTAGAGGCGGAGTTCGTCCTGGAAGGACTCGTCGTCGCGTGCCTCCAGGTAGGCATCCTCCAACTGCTGGAGGGCCGGCACAAGCGTTTCGGGCACAAAGCGGCCCCCGTATCCGCCGAAATATCCGCTCCTGTCGGGCAGTTTCGCAGCCATCTTGTTCCGGGGGCGATGGAGTGCGGCGGGGCGCAACGTGCGGGGACATCCGCTGAAGTATGGTAGGCCGGCCGTTCGACGGTGTCAATGGTCGGGCCGGCGCCAGCTCTGGGCGACGGGCAGCCGGCGGCCCCGGCCGAAGGCCTTCCGGGTTACGCGCAGGGTGATGGGGGCCTGGCGGCGTTTGAACTCGGCGGCGTCCACCAGCGCCAGCACCTCGCGGACGGTCTCCGGGTCGTGCCCTGCGGCCACCATGTCGTCGAACTCCAGGTTCTGCTCGACGTACAGGTTAAGGATGGGGTCCAGCACCTCGTAGGGGGGAAGGACGTCCTGGTCCGTCTGGTCGGGTTTCAGCTCGGCGCTCGGGGGCTTCCGGAGTATTGAAGGGGGAATGACCTCGCCGTCCCGGTTGAGGTGCCGCGCGACCTCGTAGACGGTGGTCTTCGGCAGGTCGCCGATGACGGCCAGTCCCCCCACCATGTCGCCGTAAAGGGTGCAGTAGCCGACCGCCAGTTCGCTCTTGTTCCCGGTGGCCAGCGGGAGATGGCCGAACTTGTTGCTGAACGCCATCACCAGCATGCCCCTCAGGCGGGCCTGGATGTTCTCCTCGGCCGTGCCGCGCCGGGTCCCCCGGAAGTGCGGCTCCAGCAGCCCCTCGGCCGAGTTTCGCAGGTCTTCGATGGAGAGCGACAGCAACTCGATGCCCAGGTTCTCGGCCAGGCGTTCGGCGTCGGCCCGGCTGCGGTCGCTGCTGAACTCCGAGGGCATGAACAGGGCGGTCACGTTCCCACTCCCCAGTGCGCGGGCGGCCAGGGCGGCCGTCAACGCCGAGTCCACGCCTCCGCTCAGTCCCAGGACGGCACTCCGGAAGCCGCACTTGCGGGCGTAGTCCCGCAGGCCCAGCAGGAGCGCCTGCCGGATCTCCTCGGGGCCTTCCGGCTCGGCCGGGGCGGTCGGGCCCACCCCTGTGGTGTCGACCAGCAGGAGGTCTTCCTCGAAGGCGGCCGCCTGGGCGATCAGCCGCCCCTTCGCATCGAACGCCGCGCTCCGCCCGTCGAAGATGAGCTGGTCGTTTCCGCCGACCAGGTTGACGTAGAAAAGCGGCAGCCCGTGGCGGCGGGCCAGTCCTCCGAGCAGCGACCGGCGGAACTCCTGTTTGCCCGCCGCGAAAGGGGAGGCCGACACGTTGAGCAGCAACTCGGCGCCCGCCCCGGCCAGGTCGGCCACGGGATCACGGCTGTAGCGGCGGCGGGGCCGGAAAGAGGGGTCGCTCCAGGCATCCTCGCAAACCGTCAGGCCCACCCTCGTCTCGCCGAGGGTAATCGGCTCGTTCCCCGCTGCGGGCTGAAAGTAGCGCGCCTCGTCGAACACGTCGTAGGTGGGAAGCAGCATTTTGTCCCGTTGTTCGAGCACAACGCCGTCCCGCAGGAGGGAGGCGGAGTTGGTGGCCGGGTTCCGCGTGTGCTGCGGAGAGTGGGCCAGGTGTCCGACAACGGCCCAGAGGCCGGTTGCCGCCTGGGCCACCTGTCGGAGGGCCGCCAGGTTGGCTTCGATGAAGGCCGGCCTCTCGGCCAGGTCCTGGGGGGGATAGCCGGAGAGAAACAGCTCCGGCAGGAGCACGAGGTCCGCCCCTTCCGATGCGGCCCGCCTGACGGCCTCGGCGGCCCGCCGGGCGTTGCCCTCCACGTCTCCGACGGTGGCGTTCAACTGGGCAAGGGCCAGCTTCATGACGTGGCCTCACGCTGGACTCGTGGAGTGTCTCGTCCTTTCTCAGGACAGTAATTGTAAGGGGGACTGAGGCGGGGGCAAGGTGCGGCGGGGGCGCAGAGCGGCGGGCATGGAGGTCGGGCCGGGAGACCGCGTGAGAAGAGGACCAAAAAACCGGCGTCGTCGCTTGACGCGAGGCAGAAATATGTTAAACTTATGCTGTTCGTTCCCTGTTTTCCCCCAATTGAGTAGAGGGAACGAAGTGTGTGTTCTGAGGTTAAGGGAGCAGAACCGTGGCGGAAGACCGCATCCGCATCCGGATGGAGGCCTACGACCATCGGGTACTGGACCGTTCGGCCGAGAAGATCGTGGACACCGCTCTGCGCACGGGAGCCCGGGTGAGCGGCCCGGTTTTGCTGCCCACGCACATTGAACGCTACACTGTTCTGCGCTCGCCGCACGTGGACAAGCGGTCGCGCGAGCAGTTTGAGATACGGACGCATAAAAGGCTGATTGACATTCTGTCTCCGACTGTCCACACCGTGGATGCACTGAACGATCTGAAGGTGCCCGCCGGTGTGGAAATCAAGATCAAGGTGTAGTCGTCGCCGGCTGTAAAGGCGGGTCGGCTTTCGGCCGTCGCCGAAAGGGCCGTGGTAGCCGCAGACTGCACGGGGCGGCAGATTCGCCGCGTTTGCCCCGACGGGTCAACGGCGGAGGGGTCCGACCGGACCGCCGAACGGCAGGTTGTCTCCTCTCACAACCCGCGGGGCGCATGCTCTAATGCGCCTTTTCCCTCTCCCTCGGGACGAGGGTGTTTATGTACGCCGTGCGGCGACCCCGATGTCCCCGCCGGGAAGTGGGTTGGCCGTGAACGGCGTCACTGAGTGTGAACTTTACGCGATGGTTCCGGCAGATGCTGAAAGCTCTGATCGGCAAAAAGATCGGTATGACGCAGGTCTTCGATGAGTCCGGCCGGAGGGTGCCGGTGACCGTCCTGCGCGTCGGCCCCTGCGCGGTCACTCAATTGAAGACCGAGCAGAGCGACCAGGCCCGTGCCGTGCAGATCGGCTTCGAGGACTGCAAGCAAAAGAACGTCCCGAAGCCGCTTGCCGGCCATTTCGCCAGAGCCGGCGTCACCCCCAAGCGCATCCTGCGGGACGTGCCCCCCGAGGGCGAAGAGATGCCGGAACTCGGCCAGGAAGTGAAAGTGGACATCTTCGAGGAGACCGATTACGTGGACGTCACCGGGGTCAGCAAAGGCCGCGGTTTCGCCGGAGTGGTGCGGCGGCACGGCTTCAGCGGAGCCCCGGCCACCCACGGAGGCCGGTTCGGCCGCCGCGGAGGCTCCATCGGCACCAGCGCCACGCCCGCCCGCGTGCTCAAAGGCAAGAAGATGGCCGGCCACATGGGCGACGAGCAAGTCACGATACGCAACCTGGAGGTCGTGAAGGTGGACACCGAACACGACCTCCTGCTGGTTAAGGGATCGGTGGCCGGCAGCAAAGGCAGTTACGTGACGGTGCGGAAAGCCGTGCTTCCGCCCGGACCCGCTGAGGAGGCCGAATAACCCACGGAGTAAAGCGCCATGGAAATACCCCTCTACAACACCGAAGGCGAAGCGCTGGAGAGCGTGCAGGTGGACGAGTCCCTTCTGGGGGGCGAACCCAACCTGACCCTCATCCGGCAGGCCGTCCTCGCCTACGAGGCCAACCAGCGGGTGGGCACCGCCAGCGCCAAGCGGCGGCGGGAAGTGGTGCGTTCCAGGCGCAAGCCCTGGCCGCAGAAGCACACCGGCCGGGCACGGCACGGCGACCGCGGCAGCCCCTTGTGGGTGGGCGGCGGAGTGGCCCACGGGCCGCGCCCCCGCGATTATTCAAAGAAGATGAACCGCAAGAGCCGGCGCCGCGCCGCCTATGCCGCTTTCGTGGCCAAAGCGCGGGACGGGGAAGTTGTCGCGGTCGAGGAACTGCGCCTCCCCGAACCGAAGACGCGCCACATGGCCGAAATCATGCACAACCTGGATGCGGACCGCACCTTCCTGGTGGTACTTCCGGAGCACGACGCCCGGCTTTGGCGCTGCACCCGGAACATCCCCGGGTCCGCCATGACGACCTGGCGAGAGTTGAACGCCTATGAGATGATTCGGCCCGGGCGGGTTATTTTTACTTTGGATGCCCTTCAGCAGTTCCTGGAGGCCGCTCCCGACCGGCAGGACACCCGGCAGAACCAGGAGGTGCGGGCCGATGGATAGCCACCAGGTGATCGTCAGACCGCTGCACACCGAGAAGAGCGTGGAGGACATCCGCAGCAGCAACACCTACCACTTCGAGGTGCAGCCGGACGCCACGAAGACCCAGATACGCCACGCCGTGGAGGAGATGTTCCCGGACTGCGAGGTTACCGACGTAAGGACCCTCACGGTCAAAGGCAAAAGGCGACGCACCGGTTGGACCACCGGGAAGACCACCGACTGGAAGAAGGCCATGGTTCGACTGAGGCCGGGCGACACCATCGACATCGGGTACTGACAGGAACTTCCAGCATCCGCGAGGAGCTGACCACATGGGAATCAAAACATACAAACCGACAACACCCGGGCGGCGGAACATGTCCGGCAGCGACTTCGAGGAGATCACCCGCTCGGAGCCGGAGAAGTCCTTGCTTCGGCCGCTGAAGCGGACGGGCGGGCGGAACAATCAGGGACGCATCACTGCCGCATCCCGGGGCGGCGGCCACAAGAGACGCTACCGGGTCATCGACTTCAAAAGGGACAAAGAGAGCGTTCCAGCCCACGTGGTCAGCATCGAGTACGACCCTAACCGCTCGGCACGGATCGCCCTGCTGGAGTACGAGGACGGCGAGAAGCGATACATCCTGGCCCCCGAGGGTCTGGAGGTGGGCCAGCGGGTTGTGAACGGGCCGGGTGCCGAGCCGCGAGCGGGCCACTCCATGCGGCTGGAGCGGGTGCCGCTGGGCCTGTTCGTCCATAACGTGGAATTGCAGCCGGGCAAGGGCGGCCAGATCGTGCGCAGCGCCGGCTCTGCCGCTCAGGTCAGCGCGCGGGAGGGCAAATACGTCCACCTGCTGCTGCCCAGCGGGGAGATACGTCGTGTGCCCGGCAAGTGCCGCTGCACCATCGGTCGGGTCAGCAACGCGGACCATCAGAACGTGAAGCTGGGCAAGGCGGGCCGGGCCCGCTGGCTGGGCCGCCGCCCCCACACACGCGGCACGGCGCAGAACCCCGTCAGCCACCCGATGGGCGGAGGCGAGGGCCGCCGCGCCGGCGGACGGCATCCCTGCTCGCCGACCGGCGTCCTGGCCAAGGGCGGGAAAACGCGGAAACGAAAGAAATACAGCGACAGACTCATCGTGCGAAGAAGGAGGAAGTAAGACTGAATGGGCAGATCCCTGAAAAAAGGACCTTATGTTGACGAGAAGCTTCTGCGCAAGGTAATGCAGCAGAAGGACAGCGGCGGACGGGAGCCGATCCGAACCTGGGCCCGGGCCTGCACCATAATCCCCGACTTCGTCGGCCATACGTTCCTGGTGCACAACGGGAAATCGTTCGAGAAGGTCTTCATCACCGAAGACATGGTGGGCCACAAGCTGGGCGAGTTTGCCCTGACCCGCATCTTCCGGGGTCATGGCGGACGAAGGCCCCCCTCGAGCGCCTGAGGGAAGGCCCCCCTCCGCACCGTACCGGTCAGCAGACGAGAGACGAGCAATGGAATTTCGAGCAAGTCACAAATACGCGCCCATCTCCGCCCGGAAGGCCCGGGACGTGGTGGACCTGATCCGGGGGAAGCACGTCAATGATGCGCTGCAGATACTGCGGGCTACGCCCCGGAGGGCCGCCCACATGGTGGACAAGGTGCTGCGCTCCGCCATGGCCAACGCCGACGAGAGCCTGGAAGCCGACATGGAGAACCTGACGGTGGAGGAGGCGTATGTGAACGAGGGCCCCACGCGCAAGAAAGGCGAGTGGTGGTCGCGGCGTGGCGTGACGATCAAGGGGCGCACCTCCCATATTCACGTTGTGCTGGACGACGGACAGTAAGGAGAACAAATGGGACAGAAAGTACGCCCGACAAGCCTCAGAGTGGGTATCACGGAAGACTGGCGGTCCCACTGGGTCGCCGATAAGAAAACCTTCGGCGAGTACCTGGTCGAGGACGAGCATATCCGCACCTATACCAAGCACCAGTACTACTACGCCGGCATATCGCGCATCCTGATCGAACGCACACGCGATCAGGTGCAGGTAACCGTCCACTGCGCCCGCCCGGGCCTGGTCATCGGCCGACGCGGGGTAGAGGTGGAACGACTGAAGAACGACCTGGAGGAGCTGACCGGACGGAACGTGGAGATCAGCGTGGAGGAAGTGCGGGAACCCCAGCTCGACGCGCAACTGGTGGCTGAAGACCTGGCCCAGCAGATCGAGCGGCGCACCTCCTTCCGCCGTGCCATGCGACGATCCGTGGAGATGACCATGAACCACGGCGCCGAAGGGGTCAAGATCGAGCTGGCCGGCCGGCTGGGCGGCTCGGACATGTCGAGGCGGGAGAAAGTGATCGAGGGTAAGTTCCCGCTGCAGACCCTGAGGGCGCAGATCGATTACGGCTTTACCGAGGCGCGGACCAAGTACGGCCACATCGGCGTGAAGGTCTGGGTCAACCGTGGCCTGTTGCCGCCGGGCGAGAAGTTCAAACGGGAGGAGGACGAAGATGCCTCTGATGCCCAAGCGCGTTAAGCACCGCAAATTCCAGCGGGGCAAAACGAAGGGGAAGGCATCGCGGGGAAACCGCGTGGTCTTCGGCGAATACGGCCTGCAGGCACTGGAGCGCGGCGTCATCACCGCCCAGCAGTTGGAGGCCGGCCGGCTGGCCGTGATGCATTTCCTGCGCCGGGAAGGCAAACTTGTCACCCGCGTCTTCCCCCATAAGAGCATGACCGCAACCCCGACCGAGACGAGAATGGGGAAGGGCAAGGGGGAGATATCCCACTGGGTGACCGAGGTGAAGCCCGGCACCATCATATACGAGCTGAGCGGCGTGCCCGAGCCTCTGGCCCTCAGGGCCTTCGCCCGCGTTGCCCACAAACTGCCGGTAAAGACCCGGCTGGCCCATCGGAGGGTGCGGGCATGAGAGCCAGCGAACTCAGAGGAAGGGCACCGGAAGACCTGCGGCGTGATCTGCGGGAGCTGCAGAGGGAGCTTTTCGACCTGAACTTCCAGTGGCAGGCCGAAGAGAATCCCGACACCAGCCGCCGCGGACGCCTACGCAGGGACATCGCCCGATACAAAACGGTGCTCCGGGAGATGGAAACGGCAGACCAGACCGGCCCGAAAACAACTTAGCTGCAGTTCCGGTCGGCGCCCCAAACGGAGAATGAGCAGGCGTGATGAAGCAGACAGACAAACCCGGAAAGAAGCGCTTCCAGGGAGTGGTCAAAAGCGACAAGATGGACAAGACCATCACCGTGACGGTTGAACGCCTGAAGCGCCACCCCCTCTATGGAAAGTACCTGCGGCGTAAGTCAACCTTCATGGCTCATGACCCGCACAATGAGGCCAGGGAAGGGGACGTGGTGGAGATCGAGAGCACCCGCCCCCTGTCCCGGAGGAAACGGTGGCGCCTGCTGCGGATCATTCGCCGCCCGTCCGCCGCATCCGTCGAACTACCCGGCAGCGCCGAAGGCGGCCCCGGCACCTGAGGCGCAGGTGTAGCACGCAGTGGAGGCTTAGCGTGATTCAGGAACAGACAGTTTTGGACGTTGCGGACAATACCGGCGCCCGCGCCGTGCGATGCGTGAAGGTGCTGGGCGGAAGCCGCCACGCCTACGCGCGCATCGGCGATCTGGTGGTCGGCAGCATCATCAGGGTGATTCCCGGAAGCGACGTCAAGAGAGGCGAACTCGTGCGGGGAGTGGTGGTCAGGACCAGGTCGCCGCTTCGGCGCGATGACGGCAGCTACGTGCGCTTCGACCGCAACGCCGTCGTCCTGCTCCAGCCCGACGGGAATCCCCGCGGCACACGCATCTTCGGGGCCGTCGCCCGGGAGCTGCGCCGGAAGAATTTCATGAGAATCATCAGTCTTGCCCCCGAGGTAGTCTGAGCGAGATGGCACGTAAAACCCAACAAAAGCTCCACGTGCGACGCGGCGACACCGTGGAAGTGACCGCCGGGAACTACCGCGGGGCCCGGGGCAGAATCCTCCGGGCGCTGCCCCGGGAGGGCCGCGTGGTGGTGGAAGGGATCAATATGGTCTGGAAGCACATGCGTCCCACCCGGGAAAATCCCCAGGGCGGGCGCGTACAGATCGAGGCCCCCATCCACGCGTCCAACGTCATGTTGATCTGCCCCAATCGAGAATGCGAACGACACGACCGCCCGGTGCGCACGCGCACCTCGATCACCGAGGACGGCCGGAAGCTGCGCGTCTGCGCCAAATGCGGCGCTGAAATCCCCAAACCTGAGTAAGCCCCTGGCACCCCCTGGTATCGACCGAATGAGCGAACAGACCGAACAGGCGACCGAGCAAGAAGCTCCCGGCCGGCAGGAGCACTACCAGCCGAGGCTGAAGGTCCAGTACCGGGAGGAAGTTGTCCCCCGGCTGAGGGAGCGTTTCGGCCTGGAGAACGACCTGGCCGCTCCCCGGCTGAGCAAAATCGTCCTCAACATCGGAGTCGGCGAGGCCGTGGAGGACTCGGCCGCCCTGGAGGACGCGGCCGAGACGTTGCGCGTGGTCACCGGCCAGCAGCCGGTCATCACCAGGGCCCGTCAGAGCGTGGCCGGCTTCCACCTGCGCGAAGGGCGCCCCATCGGGGTGAAGGTCACCCTGCGGCGGGAGCGGATGTACGAGTTCCTGGACCGGCTGATCAGCGTCGCCCTCCCGCGTGTGCGCGACTTCCGGGGACTCCCGCCGGACTCCTTCGACGGGACCGGCAACTACAGCCTGGGAATCGACGAAGCCGGCGTTTTCCCGGAGCTGGACCTGGACTCGCTGAATTACATATTCGGAATGGACGTGACCATAGTGACCACCGCCCGAAACGACCAGGAGGCTTACGAGCTTTTGAGCATGCTGGGCATGCCGTTCCGAAGATAACCCGACAGGAACAGAAGTCGTTCAGAGAAGGAGGTAGAGCCAACGGATGGCTCGCAAAGCGCAGGTAGAAAAATCAATGCGCGAGCCGAAGTACAGCACGCGCAAGAATAATCGGTGCCGTCTCTGCGGCCGCGTCCGCGGCTACATGCGTAAGTTTCGCGTCTGCCGCATCTGCTTCCGGAGGCTGGCCAGCGAGGGGAAGATCCCCGGAGTTACCAAGGCAAGCTGGTAGGGCCGGGCCGAAAGAGCATCGAAACTCTCGAGCGGAATCGAAGGAACCGTCCCAAATGATGACAGACCCCGTCGCCGATATGCTCACCCGAATCCGCAACGCCTTGGCTGCGCGCCACGACACCGTCGAGATGCCCGCCTCGAAGCTGAAGGAGAATATCGCCCGCGTGCTGCGGGATGAAGGCTTCATCGAGGACTATCGGGTCGCGGGTGAGCCACCTGACAGCCTGCTGAAAATCTGGCTGAAATACGGACCGCTGGATGAGGATGTCATCCGGTCCATCCAGCGGGTCTCCAAGCCCGGACGCCGTGTCTACCGGGGCGTCGACGAACTGGGCTACGTGCGCAACGGCCTGGGCATCTGGGTCGTCTCCACCGGACAGGGCGTGCTGAGCGATCGGGAATGCCGCCGGGCGAACGTCGGCGGCGAAGTGGTGTGCTCCGTCTATTGAGTTCCTCCCAGCGAGGTTGACCAGATGTCGCGCATAGGACAGCAACCCATAGCCGTGCCGGACGGCGTTGAGGTCACCGTGGAAGACGACCACGTCGGCGTCAAAGGTAAACTGGGCGAGCTTCAGCACGAGGTGCCCGATGTGCTGGAGGTGGTCTTCCGGGAGGAGGGACCGGCTCTGGAGGTGCGCCGGAGGCGCGACGACCGCCGCGCTCGCAGCCTCCACGGCCTGCACCGCAGCCTGCTGGCCAACATGGTGCAGGGCGTGCACGAAGGTTTCTCCAAGGAACTGGAGATCTACGGCATGGGTTACAGCGTGGAGGTCCGCGGCAGCAATCTGGTCCTCCAGCTCGGCTACTGCCATCCGATCACATTTGAGTTGCCGGACGACATGTCGGTCGACATCGAGCAGACCAACGCCCAGCAGGACAACCCGGCGCGGTTCACCGTGAAAGGCCCCGACAAGGAGAAGGTCGGGCAGTTCGCCGCCCGAGTGCGGGAGGCCCGTCCCCCGGAACCCTACAAGGGGAAGGGCGTCCGCTACGCTGGAGAATACGTTCGACGCAAGGAGGGCAAGGCGTTCACTGGACTGCAGTAACGCCGGCGCGAGACGATGAAAAAAGGCAAAGAAAAAAGGGCCCTGCGCGAAAAAAGGCACCGCCGCGTGCGCAAGATGGTCGAGGGCACACCCGAGAAGCCACGGCTGTGCGTCTCCCGCAGCGACCAGCACATCTACGCCCAGGTTGTCGACGACTGGAACCAGCACACCCTTGTGGCCTGCTCAACCCTGAGTCCGGAGGTCCGCGAAACAGTCGAAAAGAGCAACACCGTGGACGGGGCCGCCAGGGTGGGAGAACTGGTGGCCCAGAGATGTCTGGAGGAAGACATCGGGGCGGTGGTGTTCGATCGCGGAGGATACAAATATCATGGTCGCGTCAAAGCGCTGGCCGAAGCGGCAAGGAAAAAGTTCGAGGAGGCCGGCGCGGAGGGCTTCTGAGTCCTCGCCGTCGTTTCGACAGGAGACCACATGGCGATAAGAGAAACAGATGCTGGACTGTTGGAAGAAGTCATCGACATCCGTTTCCCCACCAAGGTCACAAAGGGCGGAACCAGCCTGAGCGTGGCAGCACTGGTGGTGGTGGGAGACGGAAAGGGCCGGGTCGGCCTGGGCTACGGGAAAGCCCGAGGCGTTCCTCAGGCCATCGAAAAGGCCAATAAGAAGGCCAGTGCCGACATGCTGGACGTGCAGATGGTGGGCGACACCATCGCTCACGAGGTGGAAGGAGAGCAGAACGCCGCCCGCGTTATGCTGAAGCCGGCCCGCCCCGGAACGGGCGTGAAAGCCGGGGCCACCGTCCGGGCCGTGCTGGAGGTGCTTGGCGTGCGCAACATCCTCACGAAAGTCTACGGCAGCACCAACGCCGTCAACGTCGCAAAAGCCACCATGAACGCCCTGCGCAGCCTGCGCTCCGCCGAGGAAGTCAGTCGGCTGCGCGGAGTAGAGATCAACCTCCGTCACCCCCAGACCGAGAAGAAGAAGCCCGAAGCCGAAACGCACGCCGAGGCCCCTGAAACCGAAGAGACGGAGGGGAGCACAGGCGCCGAAGAGCCAACACCGCAGCAGGCCGAGGAGAGCGCAGAAGAGCAGGAACAACAGGACGAAACCGCCCCCGAGCCCGGCGAAGGAGATTAGAGATGGACCTTGCGGATGCCAAAAAGCGACGTGACCCCCGGGAGAAACGGAAGCGCGTCGGCCGGGGCCGGGGGAGCAATCGCGGCAAGACCTGTGGACGCGGCCACAACGGCGCACGCAGCCGCAGCGGCTGGTCCAGCCGCGGTATGACCGGCGGCGTGGTGCCCCTCTGGCGACGGCTGCCCAAGCGGGGCTTCTCCAATGCACCGTTCCGCAACGAGTTCTCAGTCGTCAACGTCGGCCAGTTGAACCGCTTCCCCGACGGCACCCTGGTGGGTCCGGAGGAGCTGCGGGAGGAGGGATTGGTCAAACAGATGGGCCGCAGCGGGGTCAAAGTGCTGGGCGACGGGGAACTGCAGAAGGCCCTCACGGTGCGGGCCAACGCATTCAGCGGGAGTGCGGTGGAAAAGATCGAAGCCGCCGGCGGCTCGACGGAGGAGATTCCCGGTCCCAGCCGACCGGTCCGAAACAAGATGAAAGCCTCGGAACTGCCGACGGAGCGCTAAATGGCACTTGCCGAACAACTGGGCAACGCCTGGCGCATACCCCAACTGCGGCGCAAGATTCTCATCACGCTGGGTCTTCTGGCACTGTGCCGCGTGGGTGCCTACGTGCCCCTGCCCAGCATCAACGTGGCCGCCCTTCAGGAGCACTTCCGCAGGGTAGGGGGCGGCGTGCTGGGTCTGCTGAACCTGTTCAGCGGCGGAGCCATGGGCAAAGGGGCCATCTTCGGCCTCGGTATCATGCCCTACATCACAACCTCGATTATCTTCACTCTTCTGTCCAACGTTATTCCCCGGCTGGAGGAGCTGCGCCGGCAGGGCAGGGCCGGGCAGAGGAAGTTGAACCAGTATACCCGGCTGACCACCGTCTTCGTCTGCCTCTTGCAGGGCACTATCCTGCTGCGGGCGCTGCTGGGCATGCGGGTGGGCGGGGTCAGCATCGTGGCGGGTGGTTTCCCGGAGAGCTGGCTGGGCATGGTGCAGTTCCTGGCAATCGGAGCCTTTTTCCTGACCACCGGCACGCTGTTTTTGATGTGGATCGGCGAGCAGATCGACGAACACGGCATCGGCAACGGCATATCGATGATCATCATGATCAACATCCTGGCCCGCTTGCCCACGGCGGTCTACCAGATGAGCCACCAGATACGAACCGAGGAAAGCCAGCAGAACGCCATCCTGAAGGTGGTGCTGCTGCTGGCCCTGTTCATCGGCGTGGTCGTGGCGGTCATTTTTATCACCCGAGGAGAGCGGCGTATTCCCGTGCAGCAGCAGAAGCACGTGCGGGGCCCCAAGATCTACGGAGGGCAGAAGCACTATCTGCCCCTCCGGGTGAACGCGGCCGGCGTGCTGCCGATCATATTCGCCTCGGTGCTGCTGCAGTTCCCCCAGACCATCGCCCACTGGGCAAGGATGCAGAGCGCCCAGGGAGGGTTCTGGTACAACTTCTTTGTCAAGATGGAAGAAGCCTTCGGCCCCACCGGCAGCCAGGTGCCCATGACCTATGTGATCGTCTACGGAATGCTGATCTTCTTTTTCTGTTACTTCTGGACGGCGGTGGTGTTCAACCCCCGGGAGATGAGCGAGAACCTGCAGAGCTACGGCAGCTTTGTGCCCGGCATCCGCCCCGGTCGCCGGACGGCCGACTACCTGGAAGGCATCATGAACCGCGTCACCCTGGCGGGCGCTTCGTTTTTGGTCGTCATTGCGCTGATGCCCACGTTCGTGATGGCCTCTCTCGGGGTAGAGTGGGGCGTCGCCGGGTTCCTGGGAGGCACCAGTATCCTGATCGTCGTCGGGGTCACCCTGGACCTGGTGCGGCGTATCAACGAGCACCTCGAGATGCGTCGCTACAGCGGCTTTGGTGCCGGCGCCGGAGGTCGGCGGCGGAGCCGACGTCGCTGAGGGCGGGAACCGACGGTGCGGCCCCGGTCCGGCGGACCGCGGAAAGAAGGACCCGATGGGACAGATCCACCTGAAAAGCCCGGCTGAGCTGGCCAGGATGCGGCAGGCCGGCCGGGTTGTCGCGGAAGTCCTGCGGCTGATGGCGGATATGGCCGAACCCGGAGTCACCACCGAGCAGTTGGACAAAGCCGCCCTGGAGCACATTGAAAAGAGAGACTGTCGCGCAGCCTTCAAAGGCTATCGCGGCTATCCGGCCAATGTCTGCACCAGCATCAACGAGGAGATCGTTCACGGTATACCGAACGGCCGGCAACTGAAGGAAGGTGATCTGCTGAAGATTGACGTCGGCGTGGTCTGGGAAGACTATTACGGCGACGCGGCCACCACGGTGGCCGTCGGTGAAGTCAGCGCCGACGCGAGGAGACTCATGCAGACGACCCGGGCGGCCCTGAACGCCGGTATCGAGGCCATCGCCCCGGGAGCCCGGGTGAGCGAGGTTTCCAAGGCGGTGGAGAAGACGGCACGCGAGGACGGGTTCAGCGTGGTGCGGGATTACACCGGCCACGGCATAGGACGAGCCCTGCACGAGGAACCGACGGTGCCGAATTTCGCGCCCCGCGGGTTCCTGCACAACAGCCCCGTGCTGGAGGAAGGCGCCACCATCGCCATCGAGCCGATGGTCAATGTGGGAACCTATCGCACCCGGGTTCTGGACAACGGCTGGACGGTGGTCACCGGGGATGGTGAACTGTCGGCCCATTTCGAGCACACGGTGGCGGTGGGAGAACACGGTCCGAGCATACTGACTTTGCCGTAAAGGGCTTGCGGTACAGCACTTAAGCTGATACAATAACTTGTTGGGCGGGCCATGGTAAAAGAAGAACCGATCAGAGTGCAGGCAGAGGTCAAAGAGGCTCTGCCCAACGCCAGGTTCAGGGTGGAGCTGGAAGACGGCCACGAAGTGCTGGCCCACGTGGCCGGCAGAATGCGGATGAGGTTCATCACCATTATGCCCGGCGACACCGTCACGATCGAGATGTCCCCCTACGATCTGACCAAGGGACGCATTGTCTGGCGGGATTGAGGTCGGCGCGCGCTGGCCGGAGACGGCGTTCGGTCGGACTGGAGGTGAGGAGAATGAAGGTAAAATCTTCTGTGAAAAGGCTTTGTGAGAACTGCAAAATCGTGCGCCGTAAAGGCGTGGTGCGAGTTATTTGCCGGAACCCCCGCCACAAACAGCGTCAGGGCTGAGGGCGGGAACCGTTCCCCGAAGGGAGGTGCTCAAAGAGTATGCCGCGAGTTGTCGGAGTAGACATACCGGCTGACAAAAGGGTGGAAACTGCGCTGACCTACATCTATGGCATCGGAGATACCTCAGCGGAGGCCGTCTGCGATGTCCTCGACATCGACCCCGACAAGCGGGCCTATGATCTGACCGAGGACGAACTGAGCCGCATCGGCGCCTACGTTGACAAAAACTTCATCATCGAAGGTGAGCTGAAGCGGCTGGAGGCGTCCAACATCGCCCGGCTTCGCAAGATCAATTGCTACCGGGGCGTGCGCCATCGTAAGGGACTGCCCGTGCGAGGTCAGCGGACGCGCACCAATGCGCGCACCCGCAAAGGTAAGCGCCGCACAGTGGCCGGCAAGAAGGGCGTCAAGGAACTCGGCCACTGATCCGCGCTCAATTCCCCTGCCAGGTTGAGGGGTGTGCTTACGCCGTGGCCAGGGCCGAAACACTGGAGCGCCTTCTGGGCGACGAAGAGCTGCTGAAGGCCGTTGAGTTGCTCGGGCCGCACGGCCAGGTGGACGCCAGGAAGGACAAGAAACTGCGCGAGGTGGCCGGCTTCTGCGAAGTCATCCTGCGCTACGTGCGGGACTGGCTGGCCGAGAAGGACCGGCTGCAGATTGCCGAGTTCTCCTGCGGTAAGAGCTATCTGGGCATAGTGCTCAGCGTCTTGCTGGAGGAGGAGGGCAAAGAGGTCGACCTGGTCGGTGTCGACCTCAACGAACGGCTCATTCAAAAGTGCGCCCGATTGGCCCGGCAGGTCGGTCTGGACAGGGCTGAGTTCGTGGCCGGCCGGACGCTGGAGTTTGAGAGCGAACAGGAGTTTGACCTCGTCGTTGCATTGCACGCCTGCGACACGGCCACCGACGAGGCCATAGCGAAGGGCATTCAGTTGGACGCACGGCTCATATTGGTCGTGCCGTGCTGCCAGAACCAGATACGCGGTCAGATAAAAAACGGGCATCCGCTGGCAGCGATGACAGAGTACGGAGTGGCCCGGTACCGGCTGGCGAACTTGCTGACCGACACGCTCCGTGCGCGGTTTTTGCGCGGCGCCGGCTACTTCGTGGAGATGGTGGAGATCGCCTCGCCGCGTCTTACGCCGAAGAACCTCTGTCTGTGCGCGCGCAAGACCCGGCGGGGCAGGTTCCCCGGTTGCGACCGGGGCTACCGAACTCTGAAGTCTTTCTTCGGAGTGCAGCCGAAACTGGAGAGTTACTGCCCGGACGCCATAGGCGAGAAAGCCCCGGAGACGGTCCAGACACAGGAGCAGAGAGGTAGAGAGGATGGCTAAAGGAAAAGGCATTTCCCGGCGCGTCGGCACCAGGGCGATCGCGCACGTGCAGGCCACGTTCAACAATACGCGCATCACCCTTACCGACATGAAGGGCGATGTTCTGTGCTTTGAGACGGCCGGCTCCTGCGGGTTCAAAAACACCCGTAAGGGGACGCCCTTCGCGGCCCAGCGCACCGCCGAGCGGGTGGCGGAAGAGGCCCGGCGCCTCGGCGTTGAAGAAGTCGAGGTCAAAGTAAAGGGCCCGGGGAGCGGTCGGGAAGCCGCCATCTCCGGCATGGAAGGGGCCGGGCTCGCGGTGAAGTCCATCGAGGACGTCACGCCCCTGCCCCACGACGGGTGCCGGGCGGCGAAGCGTCGGCGCGTCTGAAGGCTACGGCCCGGCCGCGGGCCTGCAGATATCACTGAGAAGGTAACATTAGCATGGCCAGATACACCGGACCCAAGTGTAAGCTCTGCCGAAGGGAGGGCGTCAAGCTCTTCTTGAAGGGGCAGCGATGCCACACGGCCAAGTGCCCCATAGAGGGCCGGAGCAAACCTCCCGGAATGCACGGTTGGCGGCGCGGGCGGCCCAGCCCTTACGCCATCCGGCTGCGGGAGAAGCAGAAGTGCAAGCGCTATTACGGTGTCCTGGAGAAGCAGTTCCGCCGCTACTTCCAGGATGCCAAAAAGACCAGGGGCAACACCGGCGATAACCTGCTCTCCACACTGGAGCGGCGTCTCGACAATGTGCTGACCGTCTGCGGGTTCTCCGTCTCCAGAGCGCAGGGCCGGCAGTTGACCACTCACGGACACGTCCAGGTCAACGGCCGAACCGTCAGGGCACCGAACTACCTGCTGGAGGAAGGCGACGTGGTGCGCCCCCAGCCCAAAGACGCCATACTGGACATGGTGCGCGCCAACCGTGAGGCAATGGACCATCCGGATGTCGGATGGCTGGAGGTCAACGACGCGGACCTTACCATCCGGATGATTCGGGAGCCGGTGCGGGACGATGTGACGGCGGACGTCCAGGAGGGATTAGTGGTGGAGTTCTGCTCGCGCTGAGGGGCAGTTGGGGCAAACAGCTTCTTTCGCCAGGAATAACCGGAGGCAACACACATGGCTGTCAGAGTCAGATGGCGCGGCCTGGAACTGCCTTTCCAGGTGACTTACGATCCGGAGACGCTCACCGAGACCCACGGCGAGTTCGCCGCGGAACCGTTTGAGCGCGGTTTCGGGCACACTATCGGCAACAGCCTGAGGCGTGTCCTGCTGTCCGCCATCGAAGGTGCCGCCGTCATCGGGGCACGTATCGACGGCGTCCAGCAGGAGTTGACCGCACTGGACGGCGTGCTGGAGGATGTGCCGGAGATCCTGCTGAACCTGAAAGAACTCGTCCTCCGCCTCCACCCCGATGAACGCAAGGAACTCCGGGTGGAGAAGCACGAGAAAGGTCCGGTCACCGCCGGCGACATCGAGCCCGACCCGGACGTCGAGATTGTGAACCCCGATCACCTCATCGCCACGCTCACCGACGACGAGGTCGACTTCGCCTGCACCATAATGGCGGAGAAAGGCCGCGGTTACGCGCCTGCGGAAGAACTGAACCTGCCCAAACAAATCGGCCTCCTCCCGGTGGACGGCCTCTTCTCGCCGGTCCGCAGGGTCAGCTACCGCGTGGAGGACACACGCGTGGGCCGCCGCACCAACTACGACCGGCTGCTGCTGCGGATCGGGACCAACGGCGCCGTCTCCCCGGAGATGGCCCTCGTGGAGGCGGCCAAGATACTCCGGAAGCACCTGAATCCGTTCGTGGAATACTTCGAACTCTCCCGGCGGCTCCCCCGGGAAGCTCCCGAACCCATACCGGAAGTGAAGCACCTGGAAGAGCCGGAAGTCCCCGAGTCCAAGCTCTCCATGCCCATCTCCGCCCTCGAGCTGAGCACCCGGGCGCATCATTGCCTGGTGGGGGAGGGCATCGAGGCCGTCAGAGAACTGCTTCAGAAGTCTGAAGATGAACTGCTGGAGGTGCGGAACCTGGGCGACGTCACCCTCCAGGAGATCGCCGAGAAGCTCGCGGAGCACGGGCTCGAGATCGGTCAACTGGCCTTTGGCGAAGCAGTGGCCGAGGCCGCTGAAATTGAGCAGGAAGAATAGCCAACAGCCTGGACCCGCCCGTACATAAACCGACAACCAGGGTGATGCCGGATGAAACATAGGAAAAAAGGAAGAAAGCTCAACAGGTCCGCATCGCATCGCACGGCGCTCCGCCGCAACATGGCCAGTGCCCTGCTGCGCCGCGAACGGATCATCACTACGCCAGCCAAAGCGAAGGCCGTCCGGCCCTTTGTCGAAAGGCTCATCACCCTGGCCCGTCGCGCCCTTCCCCACAAGGACGGCGATGAACAGGACCGGGGCCGCTATCTGCATTACTACCGTCAGGCTCTGGGCCGGTTGCAGGACAAGGAAATGGTGCAGAAGCTCTTCGGTGAGGGGGACTGGCGTGAAGAAGGGCAGTCCCTCGCCGAACGCTACGCCGAGCGACCCGGCGGATACACCCGCATCGTCCGGCTTGGCGGCAGCCGCCTCGGCGTGCCGATGGGCGCCGCCGTCGGCGAGCCCCAGGAGTTCATCTACGAGATCGACGGCGAGGAGCGCAGGCTGAAGATGACCGGCAACCGCCTGGGCGACAACGCGCCGAGGGTGCTCTTCGAGCTGGTAGAGAGCCGGATGCCGGGTGAAGCTGCCGAGGAAGAAGCTCCCGCCGTCACTATCGGGGGCGAGGAAGGAGAATCCTCCGAGGACCAGGAGGACGAGGAGTAAGACCGGCTGCCGGGCCGCGGTCGCGTCTCAGCTTCCCGCTACCTTCTCGACCGCACTCCTGTAGGTCGCCTTCGGCTGCACGCCGATGTGGCGGTCCACCTCCTCGCCGTTCTCTATTACCAAAACGGTGGGGATGGCGTTTATCCCGAACTTCGAGGCGACCGAAGGATTCTCGTCGACGTTCAGCTTGCAGACCTTCAGCCGACCCTCGTTCTCCTCGGCCAGGGACTCCATTATGGGAGTCACCATCTTGCAGGGGGCGCACCAGGGCGCCCAGAGATCCACGAGGACCGGCACGTCGGACTGTACGACTTCGGCGTCCCAGTTTCGGTCCGTCACCTCGATTACTTTCTCACTCACCGGCGACCTCCGTCTCGTTTAGTCTTTCCAGAACGTGATGAGTTTTCTCCCGCAGGTTGTTCAGCAGGCGCTTCGCTCCGCGCTTGTCGTATTTCTTTGACGGATCGGTTTTCGCCCAGGGATATGTCTTCTCCTCGGGCGTATACGGCAGGGGCGGGTTGATCTTCTTGATCTCCTGGTCAAGGGAATCCAGCAACTGCTCCCCGGTTGTGCGGGCCTGCTCGAACTGGCCGGACGCCATCAGGTCCTCTATCTCCTGGAACGTTCTGATGTGTTCCACAAACAGCTCGGGCTTCTGTTGAATGACTTGCTCCATCCGCTTCTGATAGATGTAGCCGCTCAGCACGCAGAGCCCGAACGCGATGGCCAGCCCCATGTAGAGGCGTCCGCCCAGCCCCTCCGGATGCTTCTCTTTGCCTTTAGCCCTCTTAACGCGGGTGTTGTAGGTTTCGCCGCTCTTCAGGTTCACCCCGCAGTGCGCGCACTCGACGTCGCCCCTCTCCACCACATGACCGCAGCTCGGGCACCTCAACTCTGGCTGCTGCATGGCAATCCTTCCTGAGCCATAGTCCAATCTACCGTTATTCTACACAGAACCCCCCGACCTCGACAAGGACGGCCCCCTTTGGGAAATGCCGAGTTTTTGACAGATGAACCGCCCGCAGGCTCAAGCCCGGCCCGGCCACGGCGCCCAGGGCTCTTTGCGTGTGTGGGAGACCCCCAAACCGGGGGTAACCCGGCGGCTTGCCGCGGCGCCCGGCCATCCGCTAAGCTGAACTGCGATGCTGGCCCCCCGGAGCGGCGCCTCCGGCTTCCGGACTTCGCCTTTCAACAGAAGGAGCCTTCATGCAGGACAGCCCCGATGACCGACCGGAACCGGAGCGCGCGGCGGCACTGAAAAACGAACTTCTCCGGTGGGCTGAGGTCCCTCCGGAACGTGTCCGCGTCGTGCGTAGCCCCTACCGGGTTTGTCCCCTGGGCGCCCACGTGGACCACCAGTTGGGTGAGGTGACCGGCATGGCGCTGGACCGCGCTCTGCTGCTGGCGTTTGCTCCTCGGGAGGACCGTCGGGTTGTGGTGCGCAGCCGCCAGTTCAAACCGGAAGTCCGCCTTGACCTCCGAAGGGTGCCCGAAGAGCCCGCCGGCGACTGGGCCGACTATCTCCGGGGCGCCGTGCGTGCGCTCCTGGAACGCCACCAACTGCGCCGGGGCATCAGCGCCGTCGTCGACGGTCACGACGACGTGGGCGGGCTGAGTTCCTCCGCCGCGGTCGGCGTGGCCTACCTGCTGGGCCTCGAGGCGGCCAACGGCCTGGAACTCTCCGTGGAGGAGAACATAGAGCTGGATCGGATGATCGAGAACGATTTCATCGGGCTCAACAACGGCATACTTGATCAGTCGAGCATTCTGCGGGGCCGGAGGGGCTCCCTGATGCACCTGGACTGCCGGAGCGGCGAGGCCCGCCTGGTCGAGTTCGGCGGGGGCGGGGACATCTGCATCGTCGTTCTGTTCAGCGGACTTCGCATGCCCCTTGCCGAGAGCGACTACAATCGGAGGGTGGCGGAGTGCCGGCAGGCGGCACGGCGCCTGTTGGAGGAGGCGGACCGCCCCGTCCCCGACCCACCGGTGCTCCGGGAGGTGCCCCCGGAGGTTTTCCGGCAGTACGGAGCGCGCCTGCCGGAGCCGCTCCGACGGCGGGCCGCCCATTTCTTCGGGGAACAGCAGAGGGTGCACGACGGGCTGCGGCTTTGGGCGGAGGGGAATCTTGAACAGTTCGGGGAACTGATGAACCAGTCGGGCAGGAGTTCGGTGCGGAACTACGAGTGCGGCAACGAGTATCTCCGGAGCGCGTGGGAAGTGCTCAGGGATTGTCCCGGCGTGTGCGGGGCTCGCTTCAGCGGCGCCGGATTCCGGGGCTGCTGCATCGGGCTGACGCGGGACGCGCTGGAGGGCCCGGTCGTCGATGACGCCCTGGAGCGATACCTGGAGCGACACCCCGACATGAAGGGGAAAGCGAAGATCTACTTTTGCCGGCCCGCGGACGGGGCGACGGTTCTGGACTGAAGGAAGACGTTGAGAAAGCTGATAAAAGCCTACGCCGGACGCGTTTTCTGGCGCAAAATGCCCTGGCCCCTGCTGCCGGCGGCAGTGCTGCTGACGCTGGTCGGAGTCGCGTTTATCTACAGCTCCGCCTCCAGATCGCTGGCGCTGAAGCACCTCGCGTTCGGAGGGCTGGGAGTAGTCGTCTTCTTTGGACTGGCCCTCTTCGACTACCGCCGGCTCGCCGGAGTGACCCTCCCGCTCTACTTGCTGGCCATACTCGGCCTGCTGGGCTTGTGGACACCCCTGGGCGTCACCGTCAACAACGCCCGACGGTGGTATGATTTGGGGCTTTTCCACGTGCAGCCCTCCGAGCCGATGAAGCTGCTGCTGGTGGTTGCCCTGGCCGACTACTTCCATGACCGGCAGCGCTGGGACAGGCTGCGGGGTCTGCTTCCGCCGCTCCTGCTGACCCTCGTCCCCATGGTACTGATTGCGCTGCAGCCCGACCTCGGGACGGCGCTGATGCTGGTTCCCGCCTTCGTGGTCATGGCATTTCTGGGCGGCGTGCGGGTGCGCAACCTTCTGTTGCTGGCAGCGGCGGGATGCGCCCTGGTGGGTGCCCTTTGGTTTACTCCGGGGGTTCTGAAGGACTACCAGCGGGAGCGGTTGATCAGCTTCGTGCGTCCCGGCGCCAACCCCGAATCCAACGCTGCCTACAACGCAGAGCAGGCCATGCTGGCCATCTGCGCCGGTGGGGCCGCGGGGCAGGGATGGGGCAGGGGCGTGCTGAACCGGCTGGGGCGCGTTCCGGAGCGCCACACGGACTTCATCTTTCCCGTCGTCGCCGAGGAATGGGGTTTCGTGCGCACCGCACCGCTGATGGTGCTCTACCTGTTGGTGATCGGTTACCTCGCGCTGCTGGCCGTGCGCACCGAAGAGCCGTTGGGCCGCCTGCTGATCGGGGGGGTGCTGTGCATCTTCGGCGTTCAGTCCCTGCTTCACATGGCCATCTCACTCCGTCTGGCGCCCATTACCGGCCTGACGCTTCCACTGGTCAGCTACGGGGGGTCTTCCCTGATCACCAACTACGCCGCCCTCGGCCTGGTGGCCGGGGTTCGGATGCACCGGAGCGCCATGTTCGGGGCCGAGGGAACGGGTTGAGCCGGTTGCGGCAATGAGGGGCGAGAAGATAGAATACGGTTCGCCGGGGCGCCGGCGGGTTCAGTCACTAACCAACGAGAGAGGAAGAAAATGCTGCACCGTGTGTTTCTGCCTCAGCTCGGCCAGACGATGGAGGAAGGCACCATCGAGCGATGGCACAAGCAGGAGGGCGAGCGGGTCGAGAGGGGGGAAGTTCTCTACGAGTTGACGACCGACAAGGCCACGCTGGAGGTGGAGGCCTACGCGGAGGGCGTGTTGCGCAAGATACTCGCGCCCGAAGGCGCCACCGTGGAGGTGAACCATCTCGTCGCCGTCATCGGAGAGGAGGGGGAGGAGATCCCCCCCGAAATGCTGGAGGCCACCGCGGAACCCGAGGAGACCGGCGAGGCCGCCCCCACCCCGGCGGCGGCCGAGGAGGGGAAAGAAGAGCCAGAGGAGCAAGCACCCCCGCCGGCCGGAGAGATCCGTTCCTCCCCCCGCGCCCGGAAGCTTGCCCGCGAGCGCGAGATACCCCTCGAAGTCCTGAGGGGCTCCGGTCCCGGGGGACGGATCATCGAGCGGGACGTTCTCGAATACGATGAACGGCTCAGCGGCGTCCGCGCAACCCCAACCGCCAGGAGGCTGGCGTATCAGCGGGCCGTGGACCTGGTGTCGGTCGCCCGCGAAGTCGGGGATCATCGGGTGAGAAAAGCGGACGTGCCGGAGGCGCCGGAAGCTGCGCCGGCCGGGGAGGAACCGGGCCGGAGGGTGGCCCTCTCGCCGATGCGCAGCACCATAGCCGAGCGCATGGCCGAGTCGAAGCAGACCGTGCCGCACTTCTATCTGATGGGCGAGCTTCGGGCGGATAGGGCGATGGAACTGCGGGAACGCCTCGGCGCGAAGGAGGGACGGAAAGTGACCCTGACGGCACTGCTGGTCAAAGCCACCGGTCTCGCCCTGCGGGAGCATCCCCGGGTGAACGCCCGCTTCGACGGGGACGCTGTAGTTCTGAACGAGCGCTGCAGCGTGGGGGTCGCCGTCGCCGTCGAGGATGGCCTGTTCGTGCCGGTCGTTCGGGATGCCGACCGAAAGAACCTGCCCACGATCGCCGGCGAGCTGACGTCCCTGGCGGAGTCGGCTCGTGCCGGGCAACTCCTCCCACGGGACTACGAGGGAGGTTCCATCACCATCAGCAACCTGGGCATGTATGGGGTGGACTACTTCCAGGCCATCATCAACCCGCCGGAGAGCTGCATAATCGGCGTGGGACGAGCGAAACCGCAGGTGGTGGCGGAAGACGGGGAGCCGGCCGTGGCCACGGTGATGAAGCTGTCCCTCAGCGCGGACCACCGTGTGATCGACGGCGCGGAGGCGGCGGAGTTCTTCCGGACTCTGAGGGAGCTTCTGGAGGAGCCGGAGCGGCTTACAGAACCACCTTGTTCAGAGGGTATTCGATAATCCCCTCGGCTCCGGCACGCTTCAGTTCGGGGATCAGGCTGCGGGCCACCTGTTCGTCCAGCACCGTCTCCACCGCGTAGCCGGACTCGTCGGCCAGGTCGTTGACCGTGGGCTTTCGGAGGGCCGGCAGGAGGTCCACGACCTCCTCCAGCGCCTCGGCCGGCACGTTCATCTTCAGGCCCACTTTGGTCTGTCCGACCACCGCGCCCTTCAGCAGCGTGGCGAGGTTCTGTATCTTCGTCCTCTTCCAGTCGTCCTCCCAGGCCGCATGAGAGGCGATCAGTTGAGTGGTGCTCTCCATGACCGTGTCGACCACGCGCAGACGGTTGGCCCGGAGGCTCCTGCCCGTTTCGGTCAGTTCGACGATGGCGTCCACCAGGTCGGGAACCTTCGTTTCGGTGGCCCCGTGGCTGAACTCCACCTCCGCCTGGACGCCGCGTTCGGCCAGGAACTTGCGCGTCACGTTGACCAGCTCGGTGCTGATGGTTTTGCCCTGGAGGTCTTCGACGGACTCTATCGGGGCGTCCTCGGCGACGGCCACCACCCAGCGGACGGGCACCAGTTCCTGCTTCGAGTAAACCAGGTCGCAGACGGCGACCACGTCGCTTTCATTCTCGGCGACCCAGTCGGCACCCGTCAGCCCGGCATCGACGGACTCACCCTCGACGAAACGGGACATGTCCTGCGGCCGGATCAGGCGGGCGTCGATCTCTTCGTCGTCGATGGCCGGGTAGTAGGAGCGGGCCGAGACCTCCACCCGGTAGCCGGCTTTGTGAAGAAGTTCCAGGGTAGATTGCTGCAGACTGCCTTTGGGAATTCCGAACACCAGTTTGCTCATCTGTGTCTCCTCACTCGAAGCCGACCCTTCAGGAAGGGGGCTCTCCGTTCGGGCACGAGTCGGCCAGGGGACATTCGTCACAGCGAGGCTCCTCCGGAAGGCAGAGCTTCTCACCTTGGTCGCAGAAAAAAAGGTGCACCGGAACATAGTATTCAGGTTCGAAAGCTTCCTGAAGGGCTCTCTGGTTCTTCAGATCAGGGCGGTCGTCCTCGATCAGACCGAGGCGATGACACATCCGGGCCGTTCCGGGAGAGCAGGGGAGCACGGGCAGTTCCAGGCTCATCAGCAGCACCTCGTCGGCGAGGTGCCGGCAGACCGGAGGCAGGGCTTTCAGGCATGTCCGCGCCTGGGCGGGCGTCAGCTCCCGCAGGAAGTCCAGGTCGGTTCTGGCGTATGCGTTGCACAGTTCCCGCATTATGCAGAGGACACGCTCGGCGCCCACCCGCGCCCACTTCGCGCTGGAGAGGGCGCCGCTGACTTCCGCGGGGTGGCTGATGCGCACCTCGTTCCAGTCAACGAAGGAACGCTTCAACTGCCGGAGGCCGCGCGTAGCCCGGCGCACACTGGTCAGATGGTAGAACGTGCTGAGGATCAATTGGTTCAGTGGGGGGCGCACCTTCCGCCCCTTCAACTCACCGAACTTCTCCACGGCATGGCGGGTGACTCGTTCAACCTGCTTCTTACGTGCCGTGGCGGACAGCATAGCCACCCTCAAAGGAAGTCTGCAGTCTGAATTTCAAAGTCTGAAGGAATAACGACTACGTGCGGTTGCTCAACGGCAAAACCGCGGGTTGCAGAACTTGCCCCCCTGTGGCAATGAGGTGGACAAAGCCGGGGAACGAGAGGAGCGACAGTGCTGCATTCGCCTATGCACGTAATCTTTTGGCTCCAAAGTCAAAAGCACGTTGTCGCGATAGCCCCGGGCCGTCGCCCGCCTCACAGGCTTTGAGCGTTCGTCTTTCCTTTTCTGTCGTTGCCGTTTCTTCAGCCTTCACCCTTCATACGTCTTTCCTGTATTCCCGGTCCTCCCGGCGGGCCTGCTCTATCAGGTTGTCCAGCCGCAATGCCTCCCGGACCTCGGTGTCCTCCTCGAAGCTCAGGACCGGTGTATAGCGTAGAGGAAGGCGCTTGCCGATCAACTGCTGTATGTAGCCCCTGGCGTGGCGCAGGGCCCGGAGGGTCTGTTCGGTCTCTTCTTCGCCTCCGCGGACGGTCAGCAGTGCTTCGGCCGAGCGCTGGTCTTTGCTGAGTTTCACGCGGGTGAGCGTGACGAACCCGGTGCGGGGGTCTTTCAGCTCGTAAAGGATGATGGCGCTGAGTTCGCGGCGGAGCAGCTCTTCGATTTTTCTTTTTTTTCGGGGATTCATTCGGATGCCGCCGACTTGGGCAGGCTCACATTATCCGGATGCTGTAATCCACCAGGGAGGCCCCCGGGAAGTGCCGGACCATATCGACCAGCTTGTTCAGGGTTCCGTCGCTGTAGCGGCTGTCGTTGGAAACATGGGCGATACCCAGAGTGGCGCTCTGGATGAAATCGAGCCCGTCTATTTCGGCGATGCTCACGTTGTAACGGTCGCGGATGCGGTCTTTCAGGCTGGAGAGGATTCGTCGTTTGTCCTTCAGGGTACGGGCGTCCCCGAGGGTCAGGCGGATTTCGGCGGTTCCCAGTATCATCGCGACTCGGCAGGGACCGTTCAGGACTCCGTTGAGGAGCCCGGTCCGGCTCCGGCTTCTGAGAGAGTTCGCTTAACGGTAACGATGTCGTAGCACTCGATGACGTCTCCGGGCTGCACGCGGTTGAATCCCTCGACGTTGACTCCGCACTCGCGCCCGGCCTCCACCTCCCGCACATCCTGCTTGCCTTGCCGCAGAGAGGCCATGGTCCCGTCGTGTACCGTTTCGCCGTCACGTATCACCCGGACGCGTGCGTTGCGGCGTATGGACCCTTCGGCCACGTAGCAGCCGGCGATGGTGCCGTACCTGCTGATATCGAATGTCTGTCGCACTTCCAGCACACCGAGCCGTTCCTCTCGTTTCTCCGGCTCCAAAAGGCCTTCCAGGGCGGCTCTGACGTCTTCGATAACGCGGTAGATGACGTCATAGTGCAGTATCTCGACCCCTTTGCCGGCGGCCATGTCGCGCACCTTTTCGTCCTCGTGGGCGCGGAACCCGACGATGAGGGCGTCGGAGGCCTCTGCCAGAAGGACGTCACTGCTGGTGATGTCGCCGACTCCGCTGTGGATGATCTTGACCGACACTTCCTGATTGCCCAGTTCGCCGAGGCTCGTCACCAGGGGGGCCAGTGAGCCCTGGACGTCTGCTTTGAGGACAATGTTGAGCTGCTTGGTTTCGCCGCTCTGGATGCGGTCGTAGAGGTTTTCCAGAGTCACGCTGGGCCGGCCCTGCTGGAGCCGGCGGCGGCGGAGTTTCTCTTCCCTTTCCTCCGCTACTCTGCGAGCGGTTTCCTGGTCCTCCACAACGAGGAAGGCGTCACCGGCCTCGGGCACCTTGTCCAGCCCGCTCACGGCGATCGGCTGGCCGGGTCCGGCCTCTTCTACTTCCTCGCCGCGGTCATTCCGCAGTGCGCGGACCGAGCCGAATGCGTTCCCGCAGACCAGCATGTCACCGGTCCGCAGTGTGCCGTTTTGGACGATCAAGTCGGTGACCACGCCAAGACCCGGCTCCATCCGCGCCTCCAGCACCGCGCCGGATGCCCGGCGGTCGGGGTTGGCCTTCACCTCCAGCAGCTCCGCCTCCAGCACGATGCGTTCCAGCAGTTCCTCAACGCCGTCGCCGGTGAGGGCGCTCAGGTCCACGAAACCGTCCTCCCCGCCCCACTCCTCGGGCGTAAGATCGTGTCCGGAAAGCTGCTGCCGGACCTGCATGGGGTTGGCGTCCGGTTTGTCGATCTTGTTGACGGCGACCAGGAGGGTAACATCTGCAGCCCGGGCGTGATCGATAGCTTCGACCGTCTGGGGCATGACGCCGTCGTCGGCGGCCACCACGAGCACGACCAGGTCGGTGATCCTCGCCCCGCGGGCGCGCATGGCGGTGAATGCCTCATGGCCGGGGGTGTCGATGAAGGTGATGGGCTGCCCGTCGGCGGTCACCTGCCAGGCGGCGATGTCCTGGGTGATGCCGCCGGCCTCGCTCTCGGCCACGTGCGTGTGACGGATGCGGTCCAGGATGGTCGTCTTTCCGTGGTCCACGTGCCCCAGCAGAGCGACGACGGGGGGCCGGGGTTCGAGGTCTTCGGGGGCGTCCTCCGGCTGGGACTCCAGCAGGAGGTCTTCGGCCGACTTCGGCTCTTTCAGAGTGATTTCGACGTCATGGTCAAGCCCGATCAGCTCGACCAGGTCGTCATTGAGCGTCTGGGTGATGCTGGCCCGCGTGCCGTGGTCGAACATCAGTTCTTTGATGATCTGACTGGCGGGGATGCCCAACCGCTCCGAGAGTTCCCGCACCGTGACCGGGCTGGTCATCTCTATTTCGGTCTCGCGCTTCTTCTCCGGGCGGGGCCGCCGCGGTTGTTTGAAGACGATCGTGCGCTTCCGGACCTTCTGCTTTTTCTCCTTCTTTCCCTTCTCGGCCTTTTCCTTCTTTGCCTCTTGCGCTTTCCTCTCCCCGAGCGGCTTCGGCGGGCCCTTTTTCTCGGCTTCTGTGGCTTTCTTGGTGCGTGAGCCCTTGGGGGCCGGGGGAGGGACGGGTTTGACCTCTTTGGTGGAGGGCACTGCCTCTTCCTCGGCTTCGCCGGAGGGCTTTTCCTTCGGCTTGGCCTTGCCCCGTTTCTTGTCTTTGTTCTTCAGAACGGGCCGCTCCTTGGGACGATACAGCCGGATCGCCGTTTTGCGGATTTCTTCGGCTTCCTCTGGAGGCACAGCGTTGGAGTGGTGGGTGATGTGGTCCATGCCCGCCCGCTGGCAGATTTCCAGCAACTCGGTGCTGCTGATGCCGATCGATCGGGCTATCTCGTAGATCTTTACGTTCTTCGACACGTCGATCACCTGTGTTGGTGGGCTGCAACAAGCGCAGCGGAGGAGGCGTTCAGCCCTCGGTCGCCTCCTCCGGTGTGCCCTGTTCGGCGTCTTCTTCCACTACGACCAGCTCTTCTTCGGCCGGGGCGGCTTCTTGCGTTTCGGTCTTCAGCTCTTCATCTTCCTCGTCTTCGACGTCCTCTGCCAGACCCTCGACAGCCGGCTCGGCCTCCGGAATTTCTTCCTCCACCTCTTCTTCGGCGGCGATTTCGGCCTCCTCCGCCGGCTCTTCTGCGGTCAGCTCGGGCTCGAGGGCTTCCTCGGCTTGTTCCTCCGCCTCTTCTTCGGCGGTGATTTCGGCCTCCTCCGCCGGCTCTTCTGCGGTCAGCTCGGGCTCGAGGGCTCCCTCGGCTTGTTCCTCCACCTCTTCTTCGGCGGCGATTTCGGCCTCCTCCGCCGGCTCTTCTGCGGTCAGCTCGGGCTCGAGGGCTTCCTCGGCTTGTTCCTCCGCCTCTTCTTCGGCGGTGATTTCGGCCTCCTCCGCCGGCTCTTCTGCGGTCAGCTCGGCCTCGAGGGCTTCCTCGGCTTGTTCCTCCACCTCTTCTTCGGCGGCGATTTCGGCCTCCTCCGCCGGCTCCTCCGCGGTCAGCTCGGGCTCGAGGGCTTCCTCGGCTTGTTCCTCCGCCTCTTCTTCGG